>NZ_JBVVOY010000013.1:0-202809 GCF_055807535.1 Bradyrhizobium sp. Kon37 | reverse complement strand
GCTTGGAGAGGTTGAACAAGGCGTTGGGACTGGCGAAGGGCACGCCGTTGTCGGAGCGAATGGCGAGCGGCAGGCCGCGCTCGAGGAACAAACGCTCGAAGGCAGTAATTACGGGGTCTTCACGCGTTGAATCGAGCGCTTCGCACAACAACAGGAAGCGCGAGGCATGATCGGTAACGGTGAGCGGATAGCAGTAGCGGCCATTGCCGAGCCTGAACTCGCCCTTGAAGTCGGTGCACCACAAATCATTGGGTCCGATACCCGTGGACAGCGGCGTGCCGCGCGCGCGGTGGCGCGGCCCGCCGCCACGCTTGACCAGGCCATGGCGATCGAGCACCGCATGGATGGTGCTTTTGGCCGGAATCCTGACATCGCCATCGAGCCGCCGGACCAGCAATTCGCGGATCTTGCGCGCGCCCCAGTGCGGTTTCTCGGCCTTGAGGCGGACAATCAGGCCCTCGATTTGCTCTGGGAGCTGATTGGCATAGCGTACCGGCCGCCTGGACCGATCGCTCAGGGCGGCCAGCCCATACTCTTTGTAGCGATCGAAAATCTTGTAGCCGGTCTTTCGGGATACACCGAACTCCCGGCACACATCCGTCATGGCTTCCCCATCCAGAAGCCTGGCCACAAAGCGAAGGCGTTCTTCCATGACCGAACTCGCTTTCCACGGCATCCACACCTCCCGCAGAACAAAAGCGGAAAGTGTAACCCATGTGTCCGGTACGTTTTGTCACCTATGTCTCAGGCCGCTCAATTTTGTACGCCAATCTTCGATATTGGACTTTTCTGCGCACCATCGTGCGCTGTTGCCCAGGTCAGGCGCCCAGAGTAGCTGACAATTACATTAGCCGGCGCAGATTTGCGGTGATGACAACAACGGCTATGTAATTTCTCGCCGTCTTTCGTAGACGACAAAAGCGTCGCCTTGGCGTTGTCTGCTGGATCCTTCAAATCGAGGCTGATGACGGATTTGCCGCAATCGAGCGCCTCCGCGAGCGGCGTTACCGCTCGATGTCCTGGTCGCTTGACGCGTATGACGTCCGCCCCTTTGACCCGCCAGTATCATCGCTGCCAGCGGTGCTGCGACGTAGTGGCCAATATCGATCACCTTGACACCCGCGAGTGGACGATCGGTCGTCCCGGTGATGCGAAACCTCGTAAGGTCCTTTGAAGGCAGCAATTTGGTAAATACGCGACTGCTAGTCTTGTTTTCGCGGAGCGAAAATCACGCAAGTCGTTGTGCCGTGCGCAAGAAGCTTGCCCGTGTCATCGACGATGCGACCCTCGGCAGTAGCGCCTTGTCTGCCGCGATGAACTACGACGCCCGAGGCGATAACAGGGCCCGGTCCCGGCTTCAGTGGACGGGCGAGATTCACATTGAAGTTCGTTGTCGTATAACGCTCGCCTTCATCAAGTGTCGTATGGACGGCACAGGACATCGCCGAGCTCAAAATCACGGCGAGGTAACCACCGTGCACAACCCCTCCTGGGTTTGCGAACTGTGGTCCGGGCCAACCGGTAAACTCTGTGCTACCGTGCTCTGCCGCGGACAACTGGAAATTCAGTGGCGTGCAGATGGGAGCGGCTGGCGCGCCTGTGCGCAATAGCTCGCGGAAGAACGCTAGCCCTCCATTCTCTCGCGACGCGGGACGCTCGTCGCTCATCGTCATGGTTTCCTCCCTTTTCAAGATCAGCCGGCCTGCCATCTTCGGTTCCGAAAATCGGCGGCGTGCTGCATGCCGCCGTTCATACATGGCGCTGCTTAGCTCAAGGGGCGGTCAGCGATGGCTTGAGCACGTATTTTCCCGTCGCCTGCCGCGCTTCCATGATGCGGTGAGCTTCGGTGGCTCCTTCGAGTGGCAGCCGCCCGGCAACCTCCACATGAAGGCGCTGTTCGGTCACGAATCCTGCAACGGTATCGAAGGCCTTCTGCGCTTCATCCGGCCGAGCCTTGAACCAGTGGCTGACGTAGTAGCCAATCACGGCTTGGTTCATCGGCATCAGGCGTTGGGCGATGAAAGAAGAGGGCTTCCTGCTGGCGGTCCCATAGACGACGAGGCGCCCGAATGGTGCGAGCGCGGCCAGAGCCTGGTCGAAAAATGCGCCTCCGACCATATCGAGAACCACATCGGCCCCGCGTCCGCCGGTGAGCCGCTTCACCTCGCGCGGCCAATCATCGGCGGTAGAGTCGATGGCGTGGTCGGCGCCCCGCGCCAAGGCTTGCTGCCGGCGTTCGGGTGTGCTGGCGCCGGCAATGACGCAGCCGGCGCCCAAAATCTTGGCGAGCTGAATTGCGTAGTTGCCAACGCCGCCGGCGCCGCCGGGAATGAAGACAGATTCGCCGGGCTTGAGCCGTCCAGCGTCCTTGAGCATTTGAAAAGCAGTCACGCCGGCAACGACAAGCGTGGAAGCGACGTCAAAATCGAGTCTTGGGTCCAGTTTGATGACATTGTCGACGCCGGCGAGGGCGTACTCAGCGTAGCCGCCAAGACCGTCTCCGCCGAAAAACGCGAACACCCGATCACCGGGATGCAGCGTTGTGACACCCTCGCCAACGGCGTCGACGACACCGGCGGCTTCGCTGCCGAGGATCGCCGGCAAAGGTGTCGGCAGTGGATAGGGATCACCGCGCCGACGCACGATGTCGGCGTAGTTGACGCTCGCCGCTTCGATCCGGATGAGCACTTCGTCAGCCCCGGGCTGCGGTTTCAAAACCTCTTCCACCCGAAGCGCCTCAGCATCGCCGTAGGCATGCAACAATACCGCCTTCATAGATCCCCCACCCTCCACTATGACACTTGTCCTAACCTCTCTACGTCTATAGATAAGACGATCGTCCTAGTCAACCGCCCATGACAGCCCACTCACCGCGCGAACAGATGATTTTGGCCGCCATGTCTCTCTTTCAGAGAGAGGGCTATGCCGCGGCCTCATGGCGGCGGCTGGTCCAGGAGTCGGGAGCGCCCTGGGGTTCCGCCTATCACTATTTTCCGGACGGTAAGGAGCAGGTTGGAGTCGCCGCTCTCGAATGGGCTGCACAAAATGTCGCTGGGGGCATCGCGCAATGCTTCCCCGAAGGCGGCCGCGCTGCGGAGGGTGTCCGCAAGTTGTTTGCGGGGAGCGCGGCACAGTTGGCAAAGTCCGGGTTCACCGCTGGCTGTCCCGTGTGCACCGTTGCACTGGAAACTGCACCCCAATCTCAGGCGCTCACCCAGGCATGCAAGAACGCTTTCGGTCTCTGGCAGCAAACGATTGCTGATGGCTTGATCCGATGCGGAATGGCCCCGAAGAATGCGGAGACGCTCGCGCCAGTAATCTTGGCGGCCTTTGAAGGTGCTCTCATTCAGGCGCGCGTGGCGCAATCGCAGGAGCCTATGCGCGCGTGTGGAGTTCAGATTGCCCGGCTTTGCGGTTGAGAGCTTCGACTGAAGCTCTACGTCCGTCGAGGGTCACTGCCGGGGGAGGGCTGCTTCTTGCGCGAAGGGGAGACGAGTGCTCTGATGGCGAAGTTTTCCGATGTATTTCCAGTGTTGACGCACGGGACCGTTTGACCTTCTGGTCTCGATTGGGGCTTTCTCTAACTTTCTGCCCGTCTCCAGTTCTTGGTAAGGCAATTGGTCCGTGGTAGCACTCCCGCTACCACCTCGCGCACGTCCGCGACGCCCTTCCATCGGCGATCGCCACCGACATGGGATGCTGTGTGGCTGTAGGCAAACGTCCCAATTTGTCACTGTCCAAACGGCCGCGTCAAAAACCCGCTCGCGATGCCGCAATCGGGCGGCAGTTCATTCCATCATTCAACCGATACATGCGTCACGGGAGACGACCTCATGAGCGTCTCGCGCGCCTTCGGCCGCCACAACGCGTCCTGACGGCGCGCCATGCAGAAACGCGCCTGTACACGGTCGTGTGACCTCCATAACTTCCACGGCGCAATTTGAGGAGATGCGACGTGGCGAAGAAGACGGCGACCAGGAAGAGAAGTGCTGCGAAGAAAGCAGCGAAGACCTCCAGCAAGAAAAGCGCCGTGCGCAAGGGCAAGGTTGCGAAGGCTGCAACGAAGCCGCTGAAGAAGGCCGCGCTGCGCAAATCATCGGCACCACGCCGCCCGAAGGGTCCGGCCTGGCAATGGTCGGCGGTCGAGACCGCGGCCGCAATCCGCTCCGGCGCCATCTCCGCGGTCGAGACCGTCGAGGCGCATCTGGAGCGGATGCGCGCCGTCAATCCGAGGCTGAACGCCGTCGTCGTCGATCTCTCGGAGGAGGCGCTGGCTGCGGCGCATGCGGCCGACAAGCGGCGCGCGAAGGGCGGCGAACTCGGCCTTCTGCACGGCGTCCCGATCACGATCAAAGAGAATGTCGACTACGAGGGCCGTCCGAATTTCAACGGCGTTCCCGCCAACAAGGATCTCATCGCGCCGTCGGATTCGCCCGTGGTGCGCAACCTGAAGAAGGCCGGCGCGATCGTCATCGGCCTCACCAACACGCCGGAATTCTCATTCCGCGGCTTCACCGACAATCCCCTGCACGGGCTGACGCTCAATCCCTGGGATCCGGATATCACTTGCGGTGGCTCCTCGGGCGGTGCGGGTTCGGCGGTCGCCGCCGGCATCGGCACCATCGCGCACGGCAACGACATCGGCGGCTCGCTGCGCTGGCCGGCGCATTGCAACGGCGTTACGACTATCAAGCCGACGCAGGGACGTATTCCCGCGTTCAACGCAAGCGCAACGGCCGAGCGGCCGATGCTCGCGCATTTGATGTCGGCGCAGGGGCCGCTCGCTCGCCACGTCGCCGACGTCAGGCTCGCGCTGGAGGTGATGAGCCAGCGCGATCCGCGCGATCCCTGGTGGGTGCCGGCGCCGCTGGTGGGGCCGAAGCCGAAGGGGCCGATCAAGGTCGCACTCGCCAGGATTCCTGAAGACATGGACGTCGATCCGTCCGTCGCGGCGGCGTTGCGTCAGGCCGCCGATCATCTGGAGCGTTCGGGCTATCGCGTCAGCGAGGTCGACGTGCCCGACATCGACGGCGTCTGGCAGACCTGGTGCGACATCATCACCAACGAGACGATGGTGTTGCAGGAAGCCGGCATGCTGAAGGTGACGTCCGAAGACTTCCACAAGGCGTGGGGCGGCATGAAAGCGAAGGCCAATTTGCTCGACCTCAAGGCCTGGATGCAGGCGACCGCCGCGCGCAACGGCCATATCCGCGCCTGGCAATTGTTCTTCGAGGAGTATCCGGTGGTGCTGGCACCGACCACGGTGAAGCCGATTCCGGGGCCGCGCGAGGACACGGTCAGCCCCGAGCGCGTGCGCGAGATTTTCTGGGGCGAGATCCGTTTCATCTCCGCGATCAACGTGCTGGGGCTTCCCGGCGCCGTGGTGCCGGTGACGGTGCACGATGGCAAGCCGATCGGCGTGCAGCTCATCGCCGGGCGCTATCGCGAGGACCTCGCGCTCGATGCGGCGGCCGCGATCGAGAAGCGCGCCGGCGTGCTCGCCCATCGACTGTGGGAACAGATGGACTGATAGGGAGCGGAGGGTGTTTCCCTCTCCCCTTGTGAGAGAGGGTGGCTCGCCGAGCAGCGGCGAGACGGGTGGGGGGTCTCTCTCCGCTCACGCAAGCTTGGCCGTATGGATAGAGACCCCTCATCCGGCGCTTCGCGCCACCTTCTCCCACAAGGGGAGAAGGGAGTGCAGCGTGGTCGCTGCCGCGAACCGCAAAATTTCATTCATCCAAATTGACTCGAATTTTAGCCAATTCCCCAATAACCGTTAGGGTTACTTCCTCGATCTCTAGACGAATTATTGTCCGCTTTACCACCCGCCTCTAACAGAGGGACGGCGGACAACGCACATGCCTCATACAGGCCAATAAGTGCGGCCCGCTCCACGCGGAGGTGGCACGATGCGCAACGAGACGATCGCTATTCACGCCGGCTACGAGCCCGAAGCCACCACGCACGCGGTTGCCGTGCCGATCTACCAGACCGCGGCCTACGCCTTCGACAGCGCCGATCACGGCGCAGCGCTCTTCAATCTCGAGACCGAAGGCTATCGCTACAGCCGCATCGCCAATCCGACCAGCGCGGTGCTGGAAAAACGTATCGCCGAGCTCGAGGGCGGCGTCGGCGCGCTTGCGGTCGCGACCGGGCAGGCCGCGCTGCATTTCGCCTTCGTCAACGTCGCCGATCACGGCGGCAACATCGTTTCCGTGCCGCAGCTCTACGGCACCACGCATACGCTGCTCTCGCACATCCTGCCGCGGCAGGGCATCACCGGCCGCTTCGCCGAGAGCGACAAGCCCGAAGCAATCGAAAAGCTGATCGACGAGAATACCCGCGCCGTGTTCGCGGAAACCATCGGCAATCCCGCCGGCAATGTCTGCGACATCGAAGCGCTGGCGAAGATTGCCCATGCGCATGGCGTGCCATTGATCGTCGACAATACCGTTGCAACGCCCATTCTGCTCAAGCCGTTCGATTACGGCGCCGACATCGCCGTGCATTCGCTGACGAAGTTTCTGGGCGGTCACGGCACCACGCTCGGCGGCGCCATCGTCGACTCCGGAAATTTCCCCTGGGCCAAGCACGCCGATCGCTTCCCCGGCTACAACAAGCCGGACGCCTCCTATCACGGCCTCGTCTATGCCGAGCGCTTCGGCAAGACGGCCTATATCGAGCGCGCGCGCAGCATCTATCAGCGCACCATGGGTTCGGTGCTGTCGCCGTTCAACGCCTTCCTGCTGCTCCAGGGCATCGAGACCGTCGCGCTGCGCATGGAGCGCCACTGCGAGAACGCCCGCAAGGTCGCCGAATTCCTGCGCAAGGATCCGCGCGTGGCCTGGGTCAATTACACCGGTTTCCCGGACAGTCCCTATTATCCGCTGGTCCAGAAATATCTCGACGGCAACGCGTCGTCGCTGTTCACCTTCGGCATCAAGGGCGGGATGGAAGCCGGCAAGTCCTTCTACGATGCGCTGAAGCTGATCACGCGCCTCGTCAATATCGGCGATGCCAAGTCGCTGGCCTGCCATCCGGCCTCGACCACGCACCGGCAGATGTCGGCGGAGCAGCAGCGGGTCGCCGGCGTTTTGCCGGAAACGATTCGCTTGTCGATCGGTATCGAGCATTGCCAGGACATCATCGAGGACCTCGACCAGGCCCTTGAAAAGGCCTGCCCGTCCGCGCGCCTCCAGGCCGCGGAGTAGGCGGCCGCGCCGATGACGATCCTGATCGACAGGGATCAAGCCATATCGCGCCCGGCGCTGGTGCCGGGAGCGGGCGATCTGGCGCGGGAGCACGGCGGCACCGAGCTCACCATCGGGTTGATCAACAACATGCCGGATCCGGCGCTGAAGGCGACCGAGCGGCAGTTCATGAAGCTGCTGCAAGCCGCCGCCGGTCCGCGCCGCATCCGCTTTCACTGCTTCTCGCTACCCTCGGTCAAGCGCTCGCCTGAAGCGAGATGGCATGTCGAGAGCGAATATTCGGAGCTCACCGAGCTCGGGCGCCACAAGTTCGACGGCCTGATCGTGACCGGCGCCGAACCGGTTGCGCCCGAGCTCGACCAGGAACCGTACTGGCGCGATCTCACCGAGCTGATCGACTGGGCCAAGGTCAATACGCGCTCGACGATCTGGTCGTGCCTCGCCGCGCATGCCGCGGTGCTGCATCTCGACCGCATCGAACGGCGGCCGCTGCCGGCCAAATGCCATGGTATTTTCGACTGCGAAGCCGTGACCAGCGATCCGCTGACGCGGGCCGCACCTGCGCCCCTCAAGGTCTCGCATTCGCGCCTCAACGAGATCGCCGAGAACGACCTCGCGCAGGCGGGCTATCAGGTGCTGACGCGTTCGGCAAAGGCCGGCGTCGATATCTTCGTCCGGCAATATGCCAGCCGCTTCGTGTTCTTCCAGGGCCATCCGGAATATGACGCGCTGTCGCTTCAGCGCGAATATCTGCGCGACATCGGCCGTTATCTCGCGCGTGAGCGCGACCATTATCCGCATTTGCCCGTGAACTATTTTGACGCTTCGACGGAAGAGAAGCTGGTCCGCTTCGAGAAGCAGGCAAGGCACCAGCGCCACCCCGCGCTCAGCAACGAACTGCCCGCGCTGACTTTGCGCACCGATATCGCCGCGGGCAGCGCCGCGGCGGCATTGTTTCGGAACTGGCTGCAATATCTCGGCGCGGGGACCGACGCCTCGGTGCTTGCGCGTTAGGTCGGGACGACGGGCTCGACGTTAGGACTAACGAAGTGTGAAGCTTGCCTCGAGTGGCGCACGAATGCTTCAGTGAGGGCGAGGCAGACAGGAAATGCGAGTCGTGTGGTCGGCACTCCAGGGACGCGTGAGCAATCGGCTGGCCCGGCATTTCCGCGCCGCGCCGCACCGGCTGCCCGCGCATGCGCCCATGGTGAGCTTCACCTTCGACGATGCCCCCGATAGCGCCGCAGGCGAGGGCGCCGGGCTTCTGGAGCAGCATGGCGGTCGCGGTACCTTCTATCTCGCTGGCAGCCTGGTCGATCGTCCCTCGGACCATTGGCACGGCCTGTCAAACGACGCCATCGTGCGGCTTCACCGGGCCGGCCACGAGATTGCCTGCCATACTTTCTCGCACATGAGTGCGGTCAATCTCGACGAGGCCGCCATGGCCCGCGAGATCGAGCGCAACCGCAGTCATTTTCGCGGCATCGATTCCTCGATCACCCTGGAAAATTTTGCTTACCCCTATGGCATCGCGTCGGTGTGGCGCAAGCCGCAGCTCGCCAAGACCTTCCGCTCGGCGCGCGGCATCCTTCCCGGCGTCAATCGCGACGTCATCGACCTCCAGTTCCTGCGCGCCTCGCCCCTGGTCGATCGCGAGATCGATATTGCAGGCGTCGATCGCTATTTCGACGAGGCGGTCGAGAGCGGCGGATGGCTGATCTTCTACGGTCATGACGTCGCCGACGCGCCGAGCCCATATGGCTGCACGCCGCACCTGATGCGCCATGCGCTGCAGGCCGCCGGGAAACGCGACATGCCGATCGTCACGGTCGCGGAAGCGCTGCGAAGGATCGGGGCGTAGCTTTTTTACCTCGCCCCGCTTGCGGGGAGAGGTCGGATCGCTTTTGCGATCCGGGTGAGGGGGTACAGGCCTAGCAACAGTCTCATCTGTGGAGAGAGGCCCCTCACCCCAACCCTCTCCCCGTAAGAACGGGGAGAGGGAGAAGAAGCCCGCGCAAACAGTCTTGCCACGCCTGCGCGGTCATGCGACTGGCCTTGTGACGAATCTCACAGCCTCACCCCGACATGCCCATGTCCTCTCCTTCCACCGCTCCGCTGCCTGCGACGGCCCAAGGCCGCGATGCGCTCTCGGTGCTGCGTTCGGTGTTCGGCCTGCCCGGGTTCCGCGGCGCTCAGGGCGAGATCATCCGGCACGTCACCGAGGGCGGCAATTGCCTGGTGCTGATGCCGACCGGCGGCGGCAAGTCGCTGTGCTATCAATTGCCGGCGCTGCTGCGCGAAGGCTGCGGTGTCGTGGTGTCGCCCTTGATTGCGCTGATGCGCGACCAGGTCGCCGCCATGCTCGAAGCAGGCGTCAACGCCGCGGCGCTGAACTCGTCGCTGACCCCGCAGGAAGCCTCCGACATCGAGCGGCGCCTGATCGCGGGTGATCTCGACCTGCTCTATGTCGCGCCGGAACGGCTGGTGACGCCGCGCTGCCTGGCGCTGCTGGCGCGGGCGAAGGTGGCGCTGTTCGCGATCGACGAGGCGCATTGCGTCTCGCAATGGGGCCATGATTTCCGTCCCGAATATGTCGGCCTGTCGATCATCGCCGAGCGCTTTCCCGACGTGCCGCGCATCGCGCTGACCGCGACTGCCGACGAGTTGACCCGCAAGGAAATCGTCGAGCGGCTTGCGCTTGCAGACAGTCCGCACTTCGTCTCCAGCTTCGATCGTCCCAACATCCGCTACGAGATTGTCGACAAGCGCAATGCGGTGTCGCAGCTCAAGGATTTCATCCGGGAGCGTCACGCGGGGGATGCGGGCGTCGTCTATTGCCTGTCCCGCAAACGGGTCGAGGAGGTCGCCGCCGCGCTCGACGACGCCGGCATTGCCGCGTTGCCCTATCACGCCGGGCTCGACAGCAGCGTGCGCTCGCGCAACCAGGACCGCTTCCTCAACGAGGACGGCATCGTCATCGTCGCGACCATTGCCTTCGGCATGGGCATCGACAAGCCCGACGTGCGCTTCGTCGCGCATCTCGATCTGCCCAAAAGCATCGAGGCCTATTACCAGGAGACAGGACGCGCCGGCCGTGACGGCAAGCCATCGGCGGCCTGGATGGCCTACGGTCTCTCGGATATCGTGCAGCAGCGTCGCATGATCGACGAGTCGAGCGGCTCCGACGAATTCAAGCGGGTCTCGATCGGCAAGCTCGATGCACTCGTTGGCCTTGCCGAAACGCCGCACTGCCGGCGCCGGCGGCTGCTCGCCTATTTCGGCGAGATCGTGATGGGCGAGGGCTGCGGCAATTGCGACAATTGCCTGACGCCGCCGAAAATGCGCGACGGCAAGGTGCTGGCGCAAAAACTGCTATCCTGTGCCTATCGTACCGGGCAGCGTTTCGGCGCGATGCATCTCATCGACGTGCTGATCGGACGCCTCACCGACAAGGTGACGCAGTTCGGCCACGACAAGCTCACCGTTTTCGGCATCGGACGCGAGCTCAACGAGAAGCAGTGGCGCACGGTGCTGCGGCAGCTCGTGGCGATGGGACATTTGCTGAGTGACAGCGAAGCCTTCGGCGCGCTGAAGCTGACGGATTCGTCGCGCGGCGTGCTGCGGGGCGAAACTGAAGTGTGGCTGCGCGAGGAAGCGCCCGGCGCCCGGATCCGTTCGAGCCGCGCCAAGTCCCGCCGCGGTGATCTGGCGCCCGCGGCCGACGCGCCGCAGGGAGACGTCGATCCTGAATTGCGCACGCGGCTACGCGCGTGGCGCTCGGACATTGCCCGCGAACGTGGCGTTCCGGCCTACGTCGTGCTGCACGATGCCACCATCGACGGCATCGTTCGCGCATGGCCGACCACGCTGGACGAGCTGCGCAACGTGCCCGGCATCGGCGACAAGAAGCTCGAGCATTACGGCGACGAGCTGCTGCAGATTGTCAGGACGCGGTAGGGGCTCGGTTCGTAGCCCGGATGGAGCGCAGCGCAATCCGGGGCAGTTTCGCGATATTGTACGCTTCCCGGATTACGCTGCGCTCCATCCGGGCTACCGACCTCAGCCGTTCCGGAACGCATACCCGTAGCCGTTCAGTGCCGGCGCGCCGCCGAGATGGGCGTAGAGGATCTTTGCGCCCTTCTCGAAATAGCCCTTCTGCGTGAGGTCGATCAGGCCCTGCATCGACTTGCCCTCGTAGACGGGGTCGGTGATCATGGCTTCGAGACGCGCGGTGAGACGGATCGCCTCCTTGGTCTCTTCCGACGGCACGCCATAGGCGGGATAAGCATAGTCCTCGATCAGCACGACGTCGTCGGCGACGAGATCCTGGCCGAGCTCGACGAGCTTGGCCGTGTTCTGCGCGATCGAGAGCACCTGCGCCTTGGTCTGCGCCGGGGTGAAGGAGGCGTCGATGCCGATCACCTTTCGCGCGCGGCCATCGGCGGCGAAGCCGACCAGCATGCCGGCATGGGTCGAGCCGGTGACGGTGCAGACCACGATGTAGTCGAACTTGAAGCCGAGCTCGGCTTCCTGCTTGCGCACTTCTTCGGCGAAGCCGACATAGCCAAGGCCGCCGAATTTGTGCACGGAGGCGCCGGCGGGAATCGCATAGGGCTTGCCGCCTGCCGCCTTCACCTCCTCGATCGCCTCCTCCCAGCTCTTGCGGATGCCGATGTCGAAGCCGTCGTCCACCAGGCGCACGTCGGCGCCCATGATGCGCGACAGCATGATGTTGCCGACGCGGTCATAGACGGCGTCCTCGTGCGGCACCCAGGCTTCCTGCACCAGGCGGCACTTCATGCCGATCTTGGCCGCGACCGCCGCGATCATGCGGGTGTGGTTGGACTGCACGCCGCCGATCGAGACCAGCGTGTCGGCGTTCGAGGCGATCGCGTCGGGGATGATGTATTCGAGCTTGCGCAGCTTGTTGCCGCCATAGGCGAGCCCGGAATTGCAGTCCTCGCGCTTGGCATAGACCTCGACATTGCCGCCGAGATGCTTCGACAGCCGCTCCAGCTTCTCGATGGGCGTCGGACCAAAGGTCAGCGGATAGCGCGCGAATTTTTCGAGCATCGTGAGGTCATCCCGATTGGCGTTAATGTCTGCGAAAACGCTAGCATCGCTCTACAAAAAGGTGCTTTCAAATATTGCGCCTCTATTGCGGCCAATCTTGCGGTATTGAGGCCAATGCGTGCTATTCCTTTCGGAATAGATGCCAATTACGGAAGTTCCTTCCATGTCCGCGCGCCTTGACCGTATCGACCTTAAGATGTTGCGATTGCTGCAAAATAACGGCCGGCTCAGCAACGCCGAGCTGGCCGAAACCGTCGCCATCAGTCCCGCCACTTGCCATCGCCGCACCCAGCGCCTGTTCGAGCATGGCTTCATCGCCGCCGTCCGCGCCATGGTCGCGCCGAAGAAGGTCGCCAAAGGCACGCTAGTGATGGTCGGCGTCGTGCTCGACCGTTCGACGCCGGAGAGCTTTGCGATCTTCGAGCAGGCGATCACCAGGCTGAAATTCGTGCTCGACTGTCACCTCGTCGCCGGCGACTTCGACTATTTCCTCAAGATCCGGGTCGGCGACATGGAGGACTTCAACCGTATCCACGGCGAGCAGCTGATCGCGCTGCCCGGCGTGCGCCAGACCCGCACCTTCTTCGTGATGAAGGAAGTCGTCGACAACGCGCCGCTGGAGTTTTGATGCCAGCGCCGCGCGAAACGAATTCTCAACCGCCTGTCGCCCCTTCCGCCACCGCCTCGCGTCCGTTTCGCGCACTGCTGCGCAGTGTCGCCTTGTCGCCGTCGAAGGTGAAAGCCCAGGTTGAGGCTTCGCCGAGCCCGACGTATTGGAAATCGACTACGAAGGTGTGCTCGTTCTGCCACGCGCCCTTGGCGGCGCGAACGCCCAGAAAGCCGGGCATGCTCTTGCGGTACAAGCCGTCGAGCCCGATCGGCCCGTCAAGCTGGCGCTGCGCAGGATCGCCCGCGGCCGTCTTCACAATGTAGCGCGGGTTCTCGTCGGTCAGGAACAGTGCGACTGATTTAATGCCGAGCGAATTGTCGGAGAACTTGTAAGTCTTGCCCGAGATCGCGGCGGCGATCGCCGGCGTGGCGCCGACCCCGGTCGGCTTCTCGGTCGAAACGTCGGCGATCGCCTCGGCGAGTTGATCGGCAGCGCTGGGGTTGGCTGGCAACGCAGAATCGGATTTGACCGCTCCGGTTATGTCGTCGGCCAGTCTGCCGAATGGACAAAAATCCCGCGCCGTCATCACCGCGACTATGTCCTGTTCCGGCAATACCATGATCGTCTGGCAGTGATATCCGACCGCCATGTAGACGTGCTTGCCGGGAATCGACCAGAACTGGTTGGCGTAGCGTAGCGCGGGTTCAGATCGCGCGTTCATGTTGATGTTGGCATGGCTGACGGAATGGAGAAAGTCTGCTGGCAGCAGTTGCTTGTCCACCCACTCGCCGTTGCGCAGATAGAGATAGCCGATCTTCGCCATGTCGCGCGGCCGCATCGCGAGGCCGAAGCCGCCAATCGGAAGCCGTTGCGGATCCCGGCGCCAGAACGGAGAAGCGATCCCGAGCGGGCCGAACAGCCGCTCGTTGGCGTAGTCCGCGATGTTCTTGCCGGTGAGCTTGCTGACGATCGCCGACAGCAGATGCGAGCCTCCGCTGTTGTAATAGAAGTTCTCGCCCGGTGCATGTGCCATCGGGCGGTCGAGAATGAACTTGACCCAATCGGAACTTGCGCCCATGTCCCGCAACGACTGCTCGCGGCCGCCTTCGAACCCCTCGTCCCAGTCGAGGCCACTTGTCATGTTGAGTAGGTGCTGGATGGTGATGGCTTTCTTGCGCTCATCGACGTCGGCAACGCTGCGATCGGTAAAGAAATCTAGCACCGGATGGTCGAGACGATCCAGCAGGCCCTGCTTGTAGGCCATTGCCATCAGCGTCGCGACCACCGCCTTGGTAGAGGAGTTGATTGCGTGCGGCATGTCGGCGGTAAACGGCGCGTAGTATGCATCGAGCACGATGCGGCCGTGGCGTGTCACCAGCAGGCTGTCGAAGCTGCGCGTTGTGCCGAACGCAACCAGTTTGGCTAACGCAGCCGAATCCATGCCCTGCTCTTCCGGCGTGGAGGTCTGCCATTGAGCGGTCGGCCAGACCACCTCGGTAGCCTGTGCGCTTGCGGTGCCGGAATAGACTGACGTGAGCAGGACAAGCGCGCCAAGCAGGGCAGTGGTTCGCGATGAAAGCCTGACGACGCAATCAGCCACCTGCATGCTCCTATCTTGAGTGTTGTCATTGCGCACAGGCATATACCGCAGGCGGCATCTGCTCAATGATACAATCTTCTGGAATGCCGGCGAGGAGCGGAGGTCATAAATCGGTGTCAAGCTTAAGACATTGCGATCGCAAGAAGAATTGTGGCCAGTCCGGCAATCGAAAACTGCCGAGACGAGCGCAATCAGGACGTGCCCGGATCAGATCGCGTTGCCTGGAGTGCGCCAGACCGGCACGTTCTTGGTCGTGAGAGAAGTCGTCGATAATGCGCCGCTGGAGTTTTAGCGGGCGCACTTGATGCGCGATCCACATCATGAGAGATTCAGGTGATGCAGCCATATCCCTTCCGCCACCTCAATCCGGCCGGACCGGCCTATCGGCGCGGTTGGGTCGACGAGGCGGTCGCTGCGATCGAGGCCGACCAGTGCCGCACGGCCGACACGCATTTGATCCGGCTGATCGTGCCGGCGCTCGCTGGCATCGACATCTATCTGAAAGACGAGTCGACGCACCCGACCGGCAGCCTGAAGCACCGGCTCGCGCGCTCGCTCTTCCTTTACGCGCTCTGCAATGGCCACATCCGCGAAGGCACGCCTGTCGTCGAGGCCTCGTCGGGATCGACCGCAGTGTCGGAAGCCTATTTCGCGCAGATGATCGGCGTGTCCTTCTATGCCGTGATGCCGCGCACGACCTCGGCGGAGAAGATCGCCGCGATCGAGCACTACGGCGGTAACTGCCATCTGATCGACGACGGCCGCGCGCTGTATGCGGAGGCCGGCGCGCTGGCCGCACGGCTGGGCGGCCACTACATGGACCAGTTCACCTTCGCGGAACGCGCCACCGACTGGCGCGGCAACAACAACATCGCTGAATCCATCTTCACGCAATTGCAGGGCGAGCCGCGCCCACTGCCGGACTGGATCGTGATGGGCGCGGGCACCGGCGGCACCTCGGCCACCATCGGACGCTATTTGCGCTATCGCCAATATCCGACGCGGCTGTGCGTCGCCGATGTCGAGCATTCCGCTTTCTTCGACTGCTTCAGCTCGCAGGACCGCTCCCATGTTTGCGACCGCCCCTCGCTGATCGAAGGTGTCGGGCGGCCGCGCTGCGAGCCCTCCTTCGTGCCGGGCGTGGTCGACCGCATGATGAAGATCCCGGATGCGGCGACGATCGCGGCGATGAACGTGCTATCGCGCCGGCTGCGCCGCGCGGTGGGGGGCTCTACAGGCACCAATTTCCTGGCGCTGTGCCGGCTCGCCTCGGACATGCGAAAGGCGAATCAGACGGGATCGCTGGTGACGCTGATCTGCGATTCCGGCGAGCGCTACCGGCAGACCTATTATGAGCCCGCCTGGCTGAAAGCGCGCGGTCTCGATCCAGCGCCGTTCGAGGCGGCCTTGTCGTCGTTCCTCGATACGGCGCAGCCACTGGCGCTCGAGTTCGAAGACGTAACGAATCCGCAGAACTTGCGACATCCTGGCGCCTGATAGCTGGCGCTTCCCTGCCATTTGCAAAATTGCACGGCCGTCACGGCAACTTCACTTGCCTTGCGCCGTCGCGCGGGCGAGCCTCGCGCCTCTCAACGAGGAGACCTGCCGTGCGCCTTCCCATTCTCGATCCGAAAGACCTGAGTGCCGAACAGAAGCCGCTCTATGACGACATGCGAGCGGGCATCAAGGACCACTTCAAGGGCTTTGTGAACATGCGCGACGATGGCGCGCTGCTCGGGCCCTGGAATCCATGGATCCGCGAGCCGCGCTTCGGCAAGCCGGTGTGGGAGCTGGTCAAGGCGATCGCCGCGAACCCGCTGCTGCCGGCGCCGGTGCGTGAGGTCGCGATCCTCGTTACCGGCTCGCATTTCCGCTCCGGCTACGAACTCTATGCGCATGTGCTGGTCGCCGAGCAGCGCGGCCTCTCCGACGAGAAGCTCGCGACCATCGTCGCCGGACAGCGGCCGGTCGATCTCACCAAGCAGGAAGCCGTCGCCTACGACGTGGCGTCCGCATTGGTCAGCGGCGGCGTGCTGCCGGAACTGACTTATCGGGCCGCGGTCAAGGAATTCGGCGAGCACGGTGCGGCCGAACTGTCCTATCTCGTCGGCGTTTACTGCATGGTGTCGGTCACGCTGAACACGTTCGACGTGCCGGTGCCGGAATAGATCGACGGTGCGATCACTCCGCCGCCTTGTTCATGGGCGGCGGGGGCGACCAGGCGACGCAGCGATTGCGGCCTTCGGCCTTCGCCTGGTAGAGCGCGTGATCGGCCGCGCCCATCAAGGCGTCGATGCCGGACATGCTGACACTTGCTTCCGCAATGCCGATGCTCACCGTGACGCCGAACTGAATTTGGTCGGCGGCGATCTGTGCGCTCATCACGCGTTTGCGGATTCTCTCGGCGACGATTCTTGCACGCGACAGGCTGGTTTCGGGCAGCAGAATCGCGAACTCCTCGCCACCGAAGCGGCCGACGACGTCCGATTTGCGCTTGCCATCGAGGCATGCGGCGGCCACGGCCTTGATCGCCTCGTCTCCGACCGCGTGGCCATAGCGGTCGTTGACCGACTTGAAATGGTCGATGTCGAGCATCAAGACCGAAACGGAGCGGTAGTAGCGCTGGAAGCGGCTCCATTCTGCGTCGAGCGAGCCCAGCAAATGGCGGCGATTATAGAGGCCCGTGAGCGGGTCGGTGGTGGCCAGACGCTCCAGCATGTTGGCCTTGTTCGTGAGATCGGTAATATCGACATAGGTCAGCATGCGGCCGCCGTTCGACATCGTGGTGCAGTGGGCCCTGATCCGCCGCGCATCTGGCGTCTGGAGGTCGCGCACATGATCGCCCGCCTTGACTTCGGCGACGCGCTTGACGGGAAATTTCGCCAGTTCGTTCGCCGGCAGATCGGGCGCGCTCGCACGGTGCACCCGGCTCACCAACGATGCATAGGTCGGGCGGGCGGCGGCTTCATGTTCGCTCACCTCCCAGAACCGCCGCATGCGCCGGTTCATGAAGCTGGCGTTGAGATCGCGGTCGAGCAGCAGCACGCCGTCCTCGACATTCTCGAGGGCGTCGCGCAGCAATTTCAGCTCGTCGGAGTAGCGCACGATGTCGGTGACCGGCGTGTAGGTCAGCATCCGCCCGCCGTTGGGCAGAGGCGTGCATTGCATCCGAACGACGTCGCCGCTGGTACGGCGCAGGTCGCGCGGCGACGCATCGCCTATCTGTATTTGACGGACGCGCTCGGCGACATAGGCCTCCAGCTCGGCCGGCGGAATCTCGTAGGCGAGCGTATCGCGGCCATGATGCATCAGCGTCACGAATGACGGGTTGCTGTTGGCGACTTCGTCCGGCAACAGCCACATCTGCCGGAACGCCCGATTGATCAACTGCGCGCGGAGATTGGCGTCCAGCAGCACGATGCCCAGCGGGACGAAATCAAGCGCTGCGCGGAGCGCCAGCATCTGTCCGCGTATCAGCGAATCGGTCGGCCGCTCCTGCTCGTCCACGGCCTTCGGCTCGACATGGTCTTCCGCTCCGAGCGCAACCCCGACCTGACGGTCCGACCGCCAGAGCACACGGCAGGAGAGGATCTCCTGGCCCGCGAGCCGGAGCTGGAACCGATCGGGCACGCCGAGGCTGCTCTGCACCTCCAGCGTCGCGCCGTCTTCGGACATCCGGCGCACGACGCAATCGATCGTCGACTGACCGAAGTTGAAGAAGATCTGGCCGGCGAGGAACGTTCGTTCCGATACCAAGCGGGGCATTCCCAACCTCCCAGGCGAAAGCGGCCCAGTTTGCCCGAAGCTTACTTGCAGAAGGGTAAGCTGGTGCGCGATTTTGCGAGAGGGCTAATAATTGGTTCACGCATCCGGCCGTCGTCTACCTCAACGATCAGGGGAGCGGCCGCTGTCGTGACAATCCGACGGGTCTGATGGCGGAACTGCCTGCTGGATTGTGATCGCCCATGTGGTCAAGCGCTGTCCGCAATCGGTGGACGGTGCGAATGCACGCGGGTAGGTTGCCGTGACCGCACTGACACATTTCTGTCAGAGTGCAGGCCGGACAATGGAGAACGACAGCCATGGACACGTCACGCCGCATCCTGCTCGCCGGACTGGCGGGACTCGCCGTCGCGCCGACCACCGCAGGAGCCGCGCCCTCGGCCGCATCCGACGACGTGACGGTCGCCGAAGAGCGCTTTGCGCGCATGATCGCGGCTGCGCATGCGCCCGACGTCACCTGCACGCGGCAGGCCGAGCGCTATGCGGATGCGCATTGGCCGAACTACGTCGCGGCGGCGCGTTCCGTCATCGAGGCGAGAGCGTGAGGCATTCTCTTTCCTCTCCCGTTGCGGGAGGCGGCATCACGAGATGCTTCACGTCCCCACCGCCCGCCTGACCTGCTCACCGATCTGCGACAGCGCGAGCTGCGCCTGTGGCAGGATTGCGCCCATGGCGTGGAAATTGTGAACCATGCCCTCGTGGCAGACGTGCTCGACCGTGACGCCCGCGGCGAGCAGCTTGCGCGCATAGGCATTGCCCTCGTCGCGCATCGGGTCGTACTCGGCGGTGTGGATGATGGCGGTCGGCAGGCCCGTAAGCCGCGTCGCGCGCAAGGGCGAGATGCGCGGATCGGCGGCATCCAGGTCCTCGGGCAGATAATCGGCGAGATCGGCTTCGATCGTGACGCGGTCGATCAGGTGGCCTTCGGCGAATGCCTCGCGCGAAGGCGAGGCCTCCTCGAAATCCAGCACCGGGCAGATCAGGCATTGCGCGACGATGGAGAGCCCAGCTGTCTGCGCCGCCTCCTGGCACACGATCGCAGCGAGCGTTGCACCGGCGGAATCGCCGCCGAGCACCAGACGCCCGGCGTCGATGCCGAGCGATGCGGCCTCGCGCGCGACCCATTCGGTGGCGGCGACCGCATCGTCCACGGCGGCGGGAAATTTGTGCTCGGGCGCCAGCCGGTAATCGACGGACACCAGACGGCAGCCGGTCGCGTGCGCCAGCGCCGCCGCGATGCGGTCGTGCGTGGCAATGCTGCCGGCGACGAGTCCGCCGCCGTGAAAGAACACGAAGCCAGGCGCGCGATCATCGGCGCCTGCGGGTGAATAGAGGCGATAGGGCAGCGCGCCGCCGGGACCAGGCAGTACGCCGTCGGACGTCGCGACGTCAGGCGCATCGGCACGCGCGAACTGCATCAGCTTTGCCAATGATTGCCGCCGTGCCTCCACGCTGGGCCGGCTCCGTGCCTGCGGCGCAGCCGCAGCCATCATGGTCAACAAACGCTTTGCGAGCGGATCGAGCGGCATGGTGCTTCCTTTCCCTCCCGGGAGGGTAACTCACCATTTTCCCGCAGGGAATCATTTAGAAATTGCGCCCAATAGTGGCGCTATAATGCGGCACCACGCCAAGGGAGAGGCCGGTCATGGCCGAGATCAAAAAACCCATCGCATATTCGCCGAGCTGGACCTTCTTCGAGGGCAAATGGCATGACGGCAATGTGCCGATCATGGGTCCGCGCACGCATGCGGCCTGGCTCGGCTCGGTCGTGTTCGACGGCGCGCGGGCGTTCGAAGGCGTCGCGCCCGATCTCGACCGTCACGTCGCCCGCGCCAATCAGTCCGCGATCAACTTTGGCCTGAAGCCGGTGGTCGATACCGGCACCTGGCTGACACTCGCGAACGAGGGCATCGCGCGCTTCGCGCCGAATGCCGAGCTCTATGTCCGTCCGATGTACTGGGCGCAGAACGGTTCGGGCGGCGGCGTGCTGTTCGACCCCGAGACCACCGATTGGTGCCTGTGCATCTACGAGGCGCCGATGCCAAAGCCGGTCGGCAACGCGATCACGCTGTCACCGTTCCGCAGGCCCACCGCCGAATGCGCCCCGGTCGACGCCAAGGCCGCCTGTCTCTATCCGAACAATTCGCGCGCGCTTGCCGAAGCCGCCTCGCGCGGCTTCCAGAACGCGCTGATGCTCGACATGCTCGGCAACGTCGCGGAGTTCGGCAATTCCAACGTGTTCATGGCCAAGGACGGCGTGGTCTACACGCCGGTGCCGAACGGCACCTTCCTCAACGGCATCACCCGCCAGCGCGTCATCAGCCTGCTTCGCGCCGACGGCGTCACCGTGGTCGAGAAGACGCTGCGCTATGCCGACTTCCTCGCCGCCGACGAGATCTTTTCCACGGGCAATTTTGCGAAGGTCGCGCCGGTGATCCGCATCGACGATCGCGAGCTGCAGCCGGGCCCGCTCTACATTCGCGCGCGCAAGCTCTATTGGGACTTTGCCCATGCGGTGAAGCTGGCGGCGTAACTTCCCCACCGTCGTCCCGGCGAAGGCCGGGACCCATAACCACAGGGAGTAGTTTGGCGAAGACTAGTCGTTCGGTACTCCCACCGCCCGCTATCGATGCATCTCGCGGTATGGGTCCCGGCCTTCGCCGGGACGACTGCGGAGTTGTGGCAGCAAGGCGCGTTAGCGCGTGGCAGGAACTCCTACTCGTCCTTCTTCGACATCCGCTCGAGGCGTTCCTGCATGTCCTTCATCTGCTGGCGCAGATCGTCGATGTTGCTGTCCTTCGGGGCTTCTGCGGTCGCCTCGGGCGACGGCTCCGCGGAGCCCGCGGGGCGGACCGCGCCGGGCGCGAAAGGCTTGAACATCGAGAAGGTCTGCTGGAACAACTCCATGTTGCGGCGGACCTGTTCCTCCAGCGGCGCAAACGGGGTTCCGGACAACGAGGTGGCGATCTGCTTGCGGAACTTCTCCTGCTCCTGCGTCAGCGACGCGATGGCCTGCTCCAGATATTTCGGCACCACCATCTGCATGCTGTCGCCATAGAAGCGGATCAGCTGGCGCAGGAAGGTGGTCGGGAGCAGGTTCTGGCCGGCCTTGTTCTCCTGCTCGAAGATGATCTGGGCAAGCACGGAGCGGGTGATGTCGTCGCCGGTCTTGGCGTCGTAGACCAGGAAATCTTCGCCGTCCTTGACCATGGAGGCGAGGTCTTCCAGCGTCACGTAAGTGCTCGTCCCGGTGTTATAGAGCCGGCGGTTCGCGTATTTTTTGATGGTGGTGGGTTGGTCTGATTTCGCCATGGGCTCTCACTTGCAAGCGCGGAGAACGGGAACCTGACGGGCTATGCCGCAGGGCGGGAAGAGTACGCAACGCAACAAAATAAGCATTTTCAAAGGGGTCACGCTACCGTTTTGTGCGCCACGGTTAATCGGGCAGCAAAAACGTGCTTGCGAAAGCGCCAAGAACGCTATTTTGAATGCGCTGCGGGATGAATTCGGCCGCCGGCCGATTGACATGCCTCAACGACGTTAACAGGATGCCGTCCGAGACTGGCGAGCCGTTTTCCCCAGCCCCGTCTGCCCCCATACAACCCAGGAGATGCCCATGTCAGACGATGTCGTCATCGTCAGCGCCGCCCGCACCCCGGTCGGAAGCTTCAACGGAGCGTTCGCAACCCTTCCCGCCCATGATCTCGGCGCCATCGCCATCAAGGCCGCCCTGGAGCGCGGCGGCATCGAGCCCGGCCGGGTCTCCGAAGTCATCATGGGCCAGATCCTGACCGCCGCCCAAGGCCAGAACCCGGCCCGCCAGGCCTCGATCAATGCCGGCATTCCGGTCGAGAGCCCGGCCTGGGGCGTCAACCAGCTCTGCGGTTCGGGCCTGCGCACCGTTGCGCTCGGCTATCAGGCGCTGCTCAACGGCGATTCCGAGATCGTGGTCGCCGGCGGCCAGGAATCCATGAGCATGGCTCCGCACGCCCAGTACCTGCGTGGCGGCGTCAAGATGGGTGCAGTCGAATTCATCGACACCATGATCAAGGACGGACTGTGGGATGCCTTCAACGGCTATCACATGGGCAACACCGCCGAGAACGTTGCGCGGCAGTGGCAGATCACCCGCGCCCAGCAGGACGAGTTCGCGGTCGCCTCGCAGCAGAAGGCCGAAGCCGCGCAGAAGGCCGGTAGATTCAACGACGAAATCGTTCCCGTCACCATCAAGGGACGCAAGGGCGATGTCGTCGTCAGCGCCGACGAATATCCGCGCCATGGCGCAACGGTCGACGCGATGGCGAAGCTCCGTCCCGCCTTCGAGAAGGACGGCACGGTCACCGCGGGCTCTGCGTCGGGTATCAATGACGGCGCCGCCGTCGTGGTGCTGATGACCGCCAAGCAGGCCGCCAAGGAAGGCAAGACGCCGCTCGCGCGCATCGTGTCCTGGGCGCAGGCGGGCGTCGATCCGAAGATCATGGGCTCGGGCCCGATCCCGGCCTCGCGCGCCGCGCTGAAGAAGGCCGGCTGGAACGTCGGCGATCTCGACCTGATCGAGGCCAACGAAGCCTTCGCGGCGCAGGCCTGTGCCGTCAACAAGGATCTCGGCTGGGATACCTCCAAGGTCAACGTCAACGGCGGCGCGATCGCAATCGGCCATCCGGTCGGTGCCTCCGGCGCCCGCGTTCTGGTGACGCTGCTCCACGAGATGCAGAAGCGCGATTCGAAGAAGGGTCTCGCCACGCTGTGCATCGGCGGCGGCATGGGTATCGCGATGTGTGTGGCGCGCGACTGAGATAGTTGCCGCGTCATTTGCGCGTGCGCTGCACGCGTGACTGAGTGCGTTGCACGCGATTAAAAAGGCGGCGGTTGCAAATCAAATATTCTTCGCAACCGTACAAGCCTCGATTAAAGAGAAACGCCCGGCTCGACGCCGGGCGTTTTGTTCTTGATGTCCGTCAAACGTCCCCCATAATCCGCACTTAAAAACGATCACTCAGAAACGTCCGAAGAGTCCAAGGGAAGGAAATACGATATGGCACGTGTTGCATTGGTGACGGGTGGTACGCGGGGCATCGGAGCTGCGATCAGCAAGGCGCTGAAGGCGGCCGGCTACAAGGTTGCGGCGAGCTATGCCGGCAACGATTCGGCGGCGGAGAAGTTCAAGGCCGAGACCGGCATCGCCGTCTACAAATGGGACGTCAGCAGTTTCGATGCCTGCGCCGAGGGCGTGAAGAAGGTCGAGGCCGAGATCGGCCCGATCGACGTGCTCGTCAACAATGCCGGCATCACCCGCGACACCGCCTTCCACAAGATGACGCTCGAGCAGTGGAACGCCGTCATCAATACCAACCTCGGCTCGCTGTTCAACATGACGCGTCCAGTCATTGAAGGCATGCGTGCACGCAAGTTCGGTCGCATCATCTCGATCTCGTCGATCAACGGCCAAAAGGGACAGTTCGGACAGGTCAACTATTCCGCGGCGAAGGCCGGTGACATCGGCTTCACCAAGGCGCTCGCACTCGAGAACGCCAAGGGCGGCATCACCGTCAACGCGATCTGCCCGGGCTACATCAACACCGAAATGGTGCAGGCCGTGCCGAAGGACGTCCTGGAAAAGAACGTGATCCCGCAGATCCCGGTCAACCGGCTCGGCGAACCGGAAGAAATCGCGCGCGCGGTCGTGTTCCTGGCGGCCGACGAGGCCGGCTTCATCACCGGCTCGACGCTGACCATCAATGGCGGCCAATACCAGGCCTGATGACGCCAATTCTCTCCGCTGGACGTCGCTGAGCCAAATGCCTGTAGCTTCAGGCGCGACAAGGCGATAGTGAAGACGAAATGCCCGGCCTCGTGCCGGGCATAAACGTACTCAGAGCCTTTGATCGATGACTCCCCGCACTGCGACGCTGATTGGATTGACCGCGATCCTGATGTGGTCGCTGCTGTCGGTGATGACGGTGGCGACCGGAAAGATCCCGGCGTTTCAGCTGGCCGCGATGACGTTCGCGATCGGCGGTCTGGTCGGCCTGCTCACCTGGATCGGCCGCGGCGCGGCGGCGAAAAGTCTGCGTCAGCCGCTTGCCGTGTGGACCGTCGGTGTCGGCGGACTGTTCGGCTATCACGCGCTGTATTTCCTCGCGCTGCGTTTTGCGCCGCCGGCTGAAGCCGGCCTGCTGAATTATCTGTGGCCGCTCCTGATCGTGCTGTTCTCGTCGTTTCTGCCGGGCGAGCGGCTTGCCGTGCACCACATCGTCGGCGCCGTGCTCGGCCTCGTCGGTACCGTGCTGCTGTTCGCCGGGAACACCTCCGGCTTCACGCAGGGTCAATTGCCGGGATTGGCCGCGGCCTTCATCGCAGCCTTCGTGTGGGCGACCTATTCGGTGTTGTCGCGGCGATTGAAGGCGGTGCCGACCGATGCGGTCGCGGGATTCTGCCTCGCCACCGCGATGCTTGCCGCGCTGATGCATGGTCTGCTCGAAACCACGGTATGGCCTGACACGACGCTGCAATGGCTCTCCGTCATCGCGCTCGGCATCGGTCCCGTCGGTGCTGCGTTCTATGCCTGGGACATCGGCATGAAGCGCGGCGACATCCGCGTGCTCGGCGCCGCGTCCTACGCGACGCCGCTACTTTCGACCGGCTTCCTGATCGCCGCCGGATTTGCCAATGCCAGCGCCAACATCGCCATCGCCGCGATCCTGATCGCCGGCGGCGGCCTGATCGCCGCGAAGGACATGGTGCTGCGGAAGCGATGAGGCGCCGCTAAAGCGCTGGCTGCCAACCCGGTGGCCGGTACATCGCCTCCGGAATCTGCCTGAGTTCGGAACGCTGCAAGCGTTGCGGCGTCAGGCCGTAGAATTCCTGAAAACTGAGGATCAGCGGCCGCCATTTGTCCGGGTCGATGCGATTGCTTGCACCGTCCATCATGATGTTGGGATGCGCATGCACGCGGGTAATGCGGACCTCGATCGCGGCGAGATGGCCGCGAAAGACCTGATCGTCCTGCGCCATCTCGTGCATATGCGCGACCTTGCCTTCCATCTGCACGGGGCACTCGGCCGCGCGTGGTGCGCCGACCGTTTCGCCTGCCAGCGCTGTCAATCCGCAAACGCTGAACTTGTCCTTCTCGTGCCGATAGCCGCGATAGAGTTTACCGGGCGGCACCGGATCCGATCCCGTGGTCCGTGCGAGGCGATCGACCGCGGCGACGAGATCGGCGGACGGCAGATTGAGCACGCATTCGCCGGTGCGAATCATGTTCTCGGTGGTCTTGGAATTCCGGGCCAGTCCCAGCATGCAGCGCCACCCGACCCACCATGCCGACGACATCGGCGCGAGATTGGAAGTGCCGTCTTCATTGGTTGAGCCGATGAGGACGACGGGCGTGCCGAAATACAAAATGGCCGGGTCGATCTGGACGGCGGCGGGGCAGAGTGTTCCGTGCATCGTGCGCTCCTGTTCGCTGGAAGCGCTGTGCTAAGGCGTGACGCGGACCGAACCCACCCGATTCCAGATTGAGATTCAGGGCTCCCAGCCCTTCGGCGCGAGCTCGAACTTGGCGAACTCGAATGCTGGCGCCACGGTGCAGCCGACCAGGGTCCACTCGCCGGTGGTCTCTGCCGTCTGCCACGCATCCGCCGGCACGATCGCCTGTGGCCGCTCGCCGTTCAACAGGTCCGTGCCGAGCCGCACCTCGTGCTGAGAGCAGCCGTCATGGGCGATGCGCAGCGTCAGCGGGCTGCCGGCGTAATAGTGCCAGCTCTCGACCGCATCGATGCGGTGCCAGTGCGAGCGCTCGCCGCGCGCCAGCAGGAAGTAGATGAGGGTCGAGCGCGCGCGGCCGTTGGCGTCGGTGGTCTGGTCGCGAAACGTCTCGCGATAGTGCCCGCCTTCGGGATGCGGTCGGAGTTCGAGGCGCGCGATGATCTCGGCTGCGGTTGGCATCGATTCCCGTCAGGATTTGGTCTTCAGGACTTGCTCTTCAAGATTTATTCTTGCGCTCGCGCAGCTCGCCGAACACCGCGGTGGCATCCGCGCCCTTCATGTGCAGCCTGGCTGCGATCGACGGTTCATCGGCGCGCAGGAACACGTTTGTCCGCTTCTCGTCACCAAGCAGCGAGGGAATGGTCGGCTTGTTCTCGGCCCGCAGCCTCGCCACCTCCGCCGCGCGCGCCTGCAGCGCCACGTTGTCGGGGTCGACGGTCAGCGCGAACTTGACGTTGGACGCCGTGTATTCATGGCCGCAATAGAGCTTGAAGTCGTCGGGCAGGGCACGCAGCTTCAGAAGCGAATCCCACATCATCGGATAGGTGCCCTCGAACACGCGGCCGCAGCCGATCGAGAACAGCGTGTCGGCGGCGAACAGCGCTTTCTCGGTGTCGAACACATAGGAGATGTGGTCGAGCGTGTGGCCGGGCGTCTCCAGCACGCGCCCCAGCAAGCTGCCGACCTTGACGATTTCGGCATTGGCGACGCGCAGGTCGACGTCTGCGATCTTAGTGGTCTTGTCGTGCGGCGCGACGACGCGGCAATTGTATTTCTGCTTGAGTTCGGCGACCCCGCCGACATGATCGCCATGATGATGGGTGATCAGGATGTCGGTGAGCTGCCAGCCCTCGCGCTCGAGCGCCTTCAGGATGGGGCCGGCCTCCGGCGCGTCGATCGACGCCGTCGCCCTGGTTTCCACATCGTGGATCAGGTAACCGAAATTGTCGTTTAAACAGGGGAAAGTACGAATTTCGGCGGCCATGTCATCTCCGATCGCGCTCAGCTCCGTCAGACAAATATGGCGTTAACGTTGCGCAGGCAATGCAATATTCCGCGCGCGGCGGCCACCTCGTGCATGTTACATTGCGATCATGACCATTGATGTCGTCGACCTCCGCGAGTTCTACTCCCGTCGCCTCGGGATTGTGGCGCGGCAAATGATCAATCGCGGCATTCGGGAGCGCTGGCCGCGCGTCGATGGCCAGCGGGTGCTCGGCTTCGGCTATCCCACGCCCTATCTCGGGTTGTTCCGCGAGGACGCGGAGCGCTGCATCGCCTTCATGCCGTCGGCCCAGGGCGTCCTGAAATGGCCGACGGGACGGCCGGCGCTCGCCTCGCTGGTGGATGAGTTCTCGCTGCCGCTTCCCGACGCCGCGGTCGACCGCATCCTGCTGGTCCACGCACTGGAAATGTCGGACGATCCGGCCGCGCTGCTGCGCGAGGCATGGCGCGTGCTGTCGCCGTCCGGTCGCGTGATTGCGGTGATCCCGAACCGGCGCGGGGTCTGGACTCGCACCGACAGCACGCCGTTCGGTCACGGCCGGCCCTACTCGCGCTCGCAGATCACGGACCTGTTGCGCCAGACCTGGTTCACCCCGACCGCCTGGGGCGAGGCGCTGTTCATGCCGCCCTATGCCGGCGGCTGGGTGCTGAAATCCGCACAGATGTGGGAGCGGGCCGGCGCGGCGCTGTCGCTGCCCTTTGCCGGCGTGCACATCGTCGAGGCGACCAAGCAGGTCTACCGCGCGATCCCCGCCAAGCGCGAGCGGGCGCGGCTGATTCCCTCGCTGGCGAAGCCGGTGCTGGTGCCGTCCTCGACGACGGCGACGCGCAGCTAAAAACAAATCGTCCCGGACAGGCCGGGACGATTCAGGTCAGGGTATCTGGCGCAGGATGTCCGGCGAAAGGCTTACTCGCCGGGGGCCACTTCGTCGCTCGAGGCGGCCGGAGCGGCTTCGCGCTCGGGACGCGGGCCATTCGGCCGGCGGCGGCGCCGTGGAAAGCGCTCGCCACCACCAGCACCTTCGAAGCCGGCCTGGCCGGGCGCGCCACCGCTCACCTGCGGCTGCGGGCCGGTGATGAAGGAGGGCAGACGATCGACGCTGACGGCGTCGGCGACGACGGGCTGGGGCTGGTTCAGCGGCAGCGGTTGCGGCTGGGGCTGATATTGCGGCTGCGGACGATGGTCGCGTTCGCGATGCTCGCGCGGCTGCTGGTTGTCGCGCTGATAGTGGTTGTCGCGGGGCTGATGATCACGCGGCTGGTGATCGCGCGGGCCGTCGCGGTCGCGCGTGAAGGGCTGCGGTGGCGGCTGTGGGACAAAACCCGGCTCCTGGCCGAAATTCGAGAAATTCTCGCCGTCGTCCTCGCCGTCGTCGCCGCTGCTGTTGTTGATGGGCTCGTCGCCGCGTGGCTGCTGGTTCTGCCGGAACTGTTCCTGAGCCGTCGCGATCAGGCGAAAATAATGCTCGGCATGCTGGTAGTAGTTCTCGGCCGCAACGGGGTCTCCGGAGGAGCGCGCGTCGCGCGCGAGCTGGAGATATTTTTCAGCAATATGCGAAGCCGTGCCGCGGATCTTGATGTCGGGTCCGTTGGACTCGTAGACCCGGGTCATCGGGTTCTGGCCGCGCCGGTTATTATTATTGTTGCTATTGTTATTATTATTGTTGCGGTTGCGCATCCGCTGCTTGTTCTGACCGTTTCTCATGTCCTGCCTTTAATTCCAGCCCTAAAGGTTGCACGCATTACTGATTGCCGAGAGTGACCTGATGACAGCGGTTCACATCGCTTGCGCGCAACCGCACGCAAGAGCGGATTGATCCCTGCCGATGTTCGTCGACCGTCGCGTTCAACAAAAGACGCGTTCCCCACCGCCAGCATCCATCGCCAGCGAACCCATTCATATCGCCTGCCGAAACAAGCCCTGCTTTGTTGCGTAAGTCTTCAAGCGCAATATCAGGCTTTCGTTCACGTTGCGGTCGGTAAGCAGCGCAGCTCAAATGGCCATCGCGCTCAACAGGACCTGCGGCTTGGAACCTTTATCAGTAAGCTCTCGCCCGAGAGCCCGGCTTTCGCCCGTAAGTCTACGGGGCCGGCACCGATGTGTTGATCGGAAGGTAGTCGTTCCCAAGGGATATTCCAAGAGGTTTTTTGCAGCCCAATCCGGCTTTTATGGGGGCATTTTCCGGGCCGAAACCGCCCGCGGGATGCCCGCCAGATCGGCCTTGGGCGGCCTGTCCACCACCAACGCGGCAGCCGTCATCAAGGTTTCAATATTTCGGGCCTGGCCCTGTCCGGCCTCGACGATCAGTGCCCCGCCGGGGGCGAGACGTTCAGCCGCCTGCGGGATCAGGGCGCGATAGGCGTCGTAACCGTCATTGCCGCCGTCGAGCGCCAGATGCGGATCATGCTCGCGCACCTCGATGCTCAGTTTCGGAATTTCCGCCGACGGGATGTAGGGCGGGTTCGACACGACGAGGTCGAATGGGCCCCGGAGCGCCGCTGCGTAGGAGCAGGCGACGAAGCTGGCGCGGTCGGCGAGGCCCAGAGCCGCGGCGTTGTCTCTGGCGGTGTTGAGCGCGGTCAGACTGAGATCGGTGCCGACGCCGAAGGCGCCGGGAATTTCGTGCAGCAGCGCGAGCAGGATGGCGCCGGAGCCAGTACCGATATCGGCGATGCGTATCTGATGGGAGTGTCGCCGCTCGCGAAAGAGTTCGAGCGCGCGTTCGACCACGGTCTCGGTATCGGGGCGCGGCACCAGCGTCGCTTCCGACAGACGAAACGGCAGGCCCCAGAATTCACGTGTGCCGAGAATGCGGGCGACCGGCTCGCCGGCGATGCGGCGCCCGGCATATTGCGCGAGCCGCGACGTCTCGGCTTCCGCGAGCAGGCGGGCGGCCTGCGCAACGAGGCCTGTGAGATCAAGCCCGAGTGCCGCGCCGAGCAGGATACGCGCGTCGAGCTCAGCTTCTTCGAGCTGCGCCGATCTCAGTTGCGCGGCCAGCGCGCGCCGCGCGCTCTCAACGGATAATCCGGTGAAGGGATTGCTCACGCGCCGGTCACGCCGCCGCGCCCTGGGCGGCGAGCTGTGCGGCCTGGTGCTCGGTGGTCAGCGCGTCGGTCAGTTCGCCCAGCGCTTCGCCCGCGATCACCTGCGGCAGCTTGTAGAGCGTCAAATTGATGCGGTGATCGGTGACGCGTCCCTGCGGGAAATTATAGGTGCGGATGCGCTCGCTGCGGTCGCCGGAGCCGACCTTCTCCTTGCGCTCGGCCGAGCGCGCCGCGTCGAGGCGTTGCTGCTCGGCGTCGTAGATGCGCGAACGCAGGATGTTCATGGCGGAAGCGCGATTCTTGTGCTGCGAGCGGCTGTCCTGCATCATCACCACGATGCCGGTCGGGATGTGGGTGATGCGGATCGCCGATTCGGTCTTGTTGACATGCTGGCCGCCGGCGCCTCCGGCGCGCATGGTCTCGATACGCAAATCATCGTTCCTGATCTCGACATCGACCTCCTCGACCTCGGGCATCACGGCGACGGTGGCGGCGGATGTGTGGATGCGCCCCTGCGTCTCGGTGTCCGGCACGCGCTGCACGCGGTGCACGCCGGATTCGAACTTCAGCTTCGAGAACGCGCCGCGGCCCTGCACCTCCGCGATGATTTCCTTATAGCCGCCGACGGTGCCTTCGCTGGCCGAGATCACCTCGACCTTCCAGCCCTGCAGGGCCGCGAAGCGCTCGTACATCCGGAACAAATCGCCGGCGAACAGGGACGCCTCGTCGCCGCCGGTGCCGGCGCGGATTTCCAGCACCACGTTGCGATCGTCCATCGCGTCCTTCGGCAGCAGCGCGACGCGGATCTTCTGGACCAGCTCCTCGATCCTTGGCGTCAGCTCGTCGCGCTCGGCTTCCGCCATGGCGCGCATCTCCGCATCGGTCGCGGGATCGGCGATCAGTGCCTCGGTGTCGGCGAGCTCCTTGACGGCCGATCGATAGGTCTTGACCGCTTCGATCAATGGCGTGAGCTCGGCGAGTTCACGTGTGATCTGCACATAGCGTTCGGAAGCGAGCTGACCGAGCGATTCGGCCTCCAGCGAGGCGTGATGCGCGAGCAGGACGTCCAGTTTGGCTTCAGGGAGTGACGACATCGGTTCAGTCTCAAAATGCGGAAAAGGGCGAGGCGGCGGGAAGGGGCGACAGGCCCGCTACAACGCCAGGCCTTCGGCCTCGGCAAATTCCGTCAGCTTCTGCCGGATCGAGACGCTGCCGGCGGGCGCGTCCAGCAACGGGCCGAGCATCGCTTCGGCCTTCTTGGCGTCGAGATCGATCACCATCGCCTTGACCGGGCCGAGCGCGGTGGCGGAGAGCGACAGCGAGCGATAGCCCATCGCGATCAGGGCCAGGGCGCCGATCGGCTTCGATGCCATCTCGCCGCAGAGCGACAGCGATTTCTTCGCGGCTTGCGTCTTGCGTGCGATGTCGCGGAGCGCGCGCAGGATCGGCGCCGACATGGTGTCGAAGCGCTCGGAGACCTTTGCGTTGCCGCGGTCGACCGCGAACAGGAACTGGAACAGATCGTTGGAGCCGACCGAGATGAAGTCGACCTTCTTGAGGAGCTCGTCGAGCTGATAGAGTAGCGCCGGCACCTCGACCATGGTGCCGATGTCGATTCTTTCAGGCAGCGTGTGGCCGTGCTGGCGCAGATAGGTCAGCTCGCGTTCGACCAGCGCCTTCGCCGAATCGAATTCGGCGACCTCCGAGATCATCGGGAACATGATGCGCAGCGCGCGGCCGCCTCCGGCGCGCAGCAGTGCGCGGATCTGGCCGCGCAACAGGCCGGGACGGTCGAGCCCGAGCCGGATCGCGCGCCATCCGAGCGCGGGATTCTCCTCGATCACCGCTTCCATGTAAGGCAGCGCCTTGTCGCCGCCGATGTCGAGGGTGCGGAAGGTGACGGGCTTGGTGCCGGCGGCATCCAGCACGGTGCGATAGAGCGCGAGCTGGTCGCTGGTGCGCGGCAGGCTCTGGCCGACCATGAATTGCAGCTCGGTGCGGAACAGGCCGATGCCGGCGCTGCCGGTGTCTTCGATATGCGGCAGGTCGATCGCGAGACCCGCATTGATCATCAGCTCGACCTTCTGGCCGTCTTTGGTGACGCAGGGCAGGTCGCGCAACGCCAGATACTGCGCCTGGCGGCGGGCGCGGAAGCGCACGCGCTCCGCGAAGGCTGCTTCGACCTCCTGCGATGGGCGCACATAGATCATGCCGGAGGTACCGTCGACGATGACGGCGTCGCCGGGATCGGCGATACCAGGCGCGTTCGGCACTTCGCCGACCGCGGGAATGCCGAGCGCGCGCGCCACGATCGAGACGTGGGAATTGGCGGTGCCTTCTTCCAATATGATGCCGCGCAGGCGCTTGCGGTCGTAGTCGAGCAGCGCCGCCGGGCCCATCGCGCGCGCGATGACGATGGCATTGTCGGGCAATTGTTCGCGTGACGGCGCGTGATCCTGGCCGACCAGCTGCCGCATCAGGCGATAGCCGAGATCCTCGAGATCATGCAGCCGGTCACGCAAATAGGGATCGGTCGAGCGCAGCATGCGCGCGCGGGTGTCGGATTGCACACGCTCGACGGCGGCTTCCGCCGTGAGGCCGGTGGCGACCGCCTCGTGCAGCTTGTGCGACCAGCCCTGGTCGTTGGCGAACATGCGGTAGGCTTCCAGCACCTCGCGATGCTCGCCGCCTTCCGCGACGTCGCCGCGCTCCAGCATGCGGTCGAGATCGGCGCGCAGCTTGGCGAGCGCGGTGTCGAGCCGCTTGATCTCCTTCGGCAGGTCCTCGGCAATGTAGTCCTTGATGACGACGCGCGGCTCGTGCAGCACGACATGGCCGAGCGCGATGCCTTCCGACAGGATGGCGCCGACCTTCTGCGCCGAATGACGTGCCGCGGGCTCATGGCCCGGCTGGGCCAGCGCGGACAGCTCGCCGGAGGCGATCAGCTCCGCCAGCACCATCGCGGTGGTCTGAAGCGCCTCGAGCTCCTCCTCGACATAGTTGCGCTTGGCGCGGTTCTGCACCACCAGCACGCCGAGCGTGTTGCCGGCGCGCAGGACCGGCACGCCAAGGAAGGAGTGGTAGATTTCTTCGCCAGTCTCGGGGCGGAACGAGAACGCCGGGTGGCTCTGTGCGTCGTTCAGATTGAGTGGGGTCGCCTCGCTGGCGACAAGGCCAACCAAGCCCTCATGGGCGGTCAGCACGGTGTGATGCACCGCCTCGCGGTTGAGACCTTCGGTGGCATAGAGCTCGAGCGTGTTGTCGACGCGCAGCACATAGACCGAGCACACCTCGGCCACCATGTTGGCCGCGATCAGCACCACGATCTTGTCGAGCCGCTCCTGGGCCGAGACCTGCTCCGCCATGGTTTCGCGGAGCCGTCTCAACAAGACGCGGGGACCTCCCGACGCGCTCCGCATGAACCGTCAATCTCCTCCGTCTGCCGGGGCCGAAAGGACCCGCGGCGGCTCGCCCAGAAATCCAGAAAAACAACAAATTTGCTCGTCCGGCGCCAGCCCCGGCGGTTGCCTGGGCCGAATCAGCACCGCCTCAACTGGGGCACAGTTTCCGGCAGCCCACCCTGTTCGCCGTATAGCGAATTGGGGCTTGTTTTGCCAAGCAAAACGCCTGCCAAACGCGAAAGTGTGGAGACCTCAGCGTTTGCTGCGACCGCTAAGAGAAAATTAGCCTAAGCTTGGTCGAGACCGTAGAGCGTATGCAGGGTGCGCACCGCAAGCTCGGTATAGGCGGTGTCGATCAGCACCGAGAATTTGATCTCGGAGGTTGTAATGGCCCGGATGTTGATATTCCGTCCTGCGAGGGCCGAGAACGCCTGGGCGGCAACGCCGGCATGGCTGCGCATGCCGCTGCCGATCACCGAGATCTTGGCGACGTCGGTCGCGGTGTCGAGCCGGGCATAATTGATCTGGCCCTTGGCCGCGGTGATCGTCTCCTTGGCCCTGGTGTAGTCGGCGGCCGGAACCGTGAAGGTGAGGTCGGTGGTCTTGCCGTCCTCGGAGACGTTCTGCACGATCATGTCGACGTTGATGTTGGCCTCCGCGAGCGGGCCGAAGATCGACGCCGCCACGCCGGGCTTGTCCTCGATCTGGCGTACCGAGATCTGGGCCTCGTCCTTTGAAAAGGCGATGCCGGTGACGACGTGGCTTTCCATGATCTCCTCCTCGCTGCAGATCAGCGTGCCGGGCGGCTGGTTGGCATGCGGGTCGATATCCTCGGGCTTGTCGAAGCTCGATCGGACGAAAATCGGCATGTTGTGGACCATGCCGAGTTCCACCGAGCGGACCTGGAGCACCTTGGCGCCCTGGGAGGCTAGCTCCAGCATGTCTTCGAACGCGATCTTGTCGAGCCTCTTGGCCTTCGGCACGATCCGCGGATCTGTTGTGTAGACACCGTCGACGTCGGTGTAGATGTCGCAGCGGTCCGCCTTGACGGCTGCGGCGATTGCCACGGCCGAGGTGTCGGAGCCGCCGCGGCCAAGCGTCGTGATGCGGTTGGTCTCGGGGTTGATGCCCTGGAAGCCGGCGATCACGGCGACTTCCTTGCGCTCCCTGAAGCGCCTGATGATCTCGCTGCCGTCGATGCCCTCGATCCGGGCCGAAGCATGGGCGTCGCTGGTCGTGATCGGGATTTGCCAGCCCTGCCAGGAACGGGCCTGGATACCCATGCCCTGAAGCACGATGGCAAGCAGGCCGGACGTCACCTGTTCGCCCGAGGCGACCACGGCGTCGTATTCGCGCGCATCGTGCATCGGCGAGGCCTCGGTGCACCAGGCCACCAGCTCGTTGGTTTTACCGGACATCGCCGAGACGACCACGGCCACTTCATGGCCGGCGTCGACCTCACGCTTCACATGGCGTGCGACGTTGCGGATACGTTCGATGTTGGCGACGGATGTGCCGCCGAATTTCATCACGAGGCGGCTCATGACGACGCGTGCATTCCCTCATAAGGATAAGTATGGTGACCCGCGCTGGACGGGTGCCTGCGATACCGACCGCGCGTATACAGAGGGGCGGGGCCGGGGGCAAGCGGGTTCCTGCGTGGACCAATCCGGGCAATGGGTTAATCGAGGTCATGGCGCGTTATATCGACGAGATCCTGCAACCGGGCGAGCGGGTGCTGTATTCGACCAATGCGCACTGGATCTTCTATTTTCCGGCGATCCTGGCCTGGATCGTGGCGCTGGTCCTGTTCGTCCTATCCCGGCAAACCATTGTCGAGGGGCTCGTCCTGCTCTGTCTCGGCGCGGCCGGCCTGGTGGCTCTGGCGGCGCTGTACTGGACCGTGAAGGGCTGGTTCCATCGCTTTACCACCGAGACCGACGTCACCAATTTGCGGGTCGTGCACAAGACCGGCTTCATCAAGCGCCGCACCTTCGAGATGGCGCTGGACAAGGTCGAGAGCGTCGATGTGAATCAGACCATTCTTGGACGTATTCTCAACTATGGCGACGTCACCATCAATGGCGTGGGGGAAGGTCGCGAAACCATCCGGACCATCGCTTCGCCGCTCGCCTTCCGCAGTTCGATCACCACGCGGTAGGACCGCGCGCAACCCATGAGCATGCAGCAAAATACTTCCGCAACCGCAACCACCCCGCCGGGCTCGACCGTCGACGCCGCCGAGATCGCGAAATTCTCAAAACTTTCGGCCGAGTGGTGGGACCCCAACGGCAAGATGGCGCCGCTGCACCGGATCAACCCGCTGCGGCTCGGCTACATCCGCGATGCCGCCTGCCGCAAATTCGAGCGTAATGTGCGCAGCCTCAACTGCCTCGGCGGTCTGCGGGTGCTCGACATCGGCTGCGGCGCCGGCCTGCTCTGCGAACCGCTGTCGCGCCTGGGCGCGCAGGTCATCGGCGTCGATCCGTCGGTCAGCAACATCGCGGCCGCGAAGCTGCATGCCGACAAGGCGCATCTCGCGATCGACTATCGCTGCACCACGGTCGAGGAGATCGACCCGCGCGAGCGCTTCGACATCGTGCTGGCGATGGAGGTGGTCGAGCACGTCGTCGATGTCGGCGTTTTCTTGAAGCGCTGCGCCGCCATGCTGAAGCCGAACGGGTTGATGGTGGTCTCGACGCTGAACAGGAACTGGAAGAGCTTTGCGCTCGCCATCGTCGGCGCCGAATACGTCCTGCGCTGGCTGCCGCGCGGCACCCACGAGTGGAACAAGTTCGTCACCCCCGACGAGCTGACGAAGTACCTGCTCGACAACCGCCTGGTCATCACCGAGCAGACCGGCGTCGTCTACTCACCCTTCGCCGACAGATGGACCCTCTCGTCGGACATGGACGTGAACTACATGGTGGTGGCGGAAGGCATGGTGTGAGGCCGCGCCGCTTCCAAACATTCGGCGTCGTCCTGGCGAAAGCCAGGACCCATTCCCCCAGGGTCTAGTTAGGCGAGGGCTGATAACCACGAATCTTCGCCAAACCGCTCCCTGGGGTAATGGGTCCTGGATCTGCGCTTCGCTTGTCCAGGACGACACCGAGTTTGTCAGGCAAGCATCGCACCCATGACATCGGCGTGATTGACCTGCTTGAGCGCGAGCGGCACGTTGACCTCAACGTCCTCTTCCTCCCACCGCCATCCCACCCATGTTCACCATCGCCAGCCTCTGGATTCCCTTTACCGTCATTGCCGCGCTCGGCCAGGTCGCGCGCAACGCGATGCAGCGGTCGCTGACGAAGCCGCTGGGGACCTGGGGCGCAACCAATATCCGCTTCCTGTTCGGCTTTCCGTTCTCGCTGCTGTTCCTGGCGGTGGTGCTGGTCGCCACCGGTGATCATCTCGGTATGCCGCCCGGCGTGTTCTGGCCGTGGCTGCTGCTCGGCGCGCTCAGCCAGATCGTCGCGACCGGCCTGATGCTGCTCGCCATGAACGACCGTTCCTTCGTGGTGACGACCGCCTATTTGAAAACCGAGGCGATCCAGACCGCCATCTTCGGCTTCGTCTTCCTCGGCGATCATCTGACATGGCTGAAGGTGCTTGCGATCGTGATCGCGACAATCGGCGTCGTCATCACCGCGCTGCGGCCCGGCGGCGAGAAGAGTTTTGCCGAATTGAAGCCGACCATCACCGGTCTCGTCGCGGCGGCAGCGTTCGCGTTGTCGGCGGTCGGTTTCCGCGGCGCCATCATCAACGTGCCTGATGTCTCGTTCGTGACGGCGGCGTCCTTCACGCTGGTGCTCGGCCTGTTCGTGCAGACGCTGATCCTGACGATCTATCTGCTCTGGCGCGCGCCGAAGGTGCTTCAGGCGATCCTGGGGCTTTGGAAGCCATCGCTGCTCGCCGGCTTCATGGGCGCGTTCGCCTCGCAGTTCTGGTTCCTGGCGTTCGCGCTGACGGCCGCCGCCAATGTCCGCACCCTCGCTTTGATCGAGGTGCTGTTCGCGCAAGGCGTGGCGTATTATTCGTTCAAGCAGCCGATCGCGCCGCGCGAGGTTATTGGCATCGCGCTGATCGTGATCGGCGTGGCGGTGCTGGTGGGAGTTTAATTCCGATCTTCCGGCAGCGTCGGCAGCGGCGACACCTCGATGCCTTCGTCGATCAGCGACTTGGCCTCGTCGGGCGAGGCCTCGCCGTAGATCGGACGATGCTCCTTGTCGCCGTAATGCATCGCGCGGGCTTCGGTGGCGAATCGCTCACCGACATTGTCGGCGTTCTTCACGATGTGGTCGCGCAGCTCCTTGAGCTTGGCACGCAGCTCGCGCTCCTGCGCCATCAACAGCGAGGTCGGTGCGGATTGCGCAGCCTCGGGCGCGGGCGTCGTGGCGGTGGGCTCGGGCGGCGGCGTGGCGCGTCCGCGGCCCTTCTTGCCGACGATGCGCGGCGCCATGATCGCCTTGTCGACCTTGGCCGAGCCGCAGATCGGACAGGTCACGAGCTTGCGCTTCACCTGAGAATCGTACGCGGCCGAGCTCTGGAACCAACTCTCGAAGTCGTGGCTCCGGTCGCAGCGGAGCGCGTAGCGGATCATGCCGATCCCCGCACCAGGTGCAGATGGTCCGGCCCCGCCTTGGGGTCGGCGACGCCGAAGCGGCGGCCGTGCTGGAGCGAGGGGATGGCGCGGCGCGCGGTCTCGACCTTGGCCGGGTCGATTTTTGCCATGATGATGCCGGGCTCGACATCGCCCTCGGCGAGAATCTCGCCCCAGGGATCGATGATCAGCGAATGGCCATAGGTCTCGCGCTTGTTCTCGTGCAGGCCTGCCTGCGCCGCGGCGAAGATGAAGCACCCGGTCTCGATCGCGCGCGCACGCAACAGCACATGCCAATGCGCCTCGCCGGTCTTGCGGGTGAAGGCCGAGGGTACCGTGATGAAGTATGCGCCGCTTTCGGCCAGCGCGCGGTAGAGCGCGGGGAAGCGCACGTCATAACAAATCGTCAGGCCGACGCGGCCCCAGGGCAGGTCGGAGATCACCGCCGTCTCGCCCGGCTGGTAATTGGCGGATTCGCGATAGCTCTCGCCGTCCGGCAGCTCGATGTCGAACATGTGGATCTTGTCGTAGCTCGCGAGCACATTGCCCTCGGGCCCGATCAGGAAGGAGCGGTTGACCGCTTTCTCTTCGGAAAAGCGCAGCGCCAGCGAGCCGACATGGATGTGGATCTTCAGTTCGGCCGCGAGCGCCCGGTACGCCCTCAGCGAGTTGTCGTCGTCCTGACTCTGGAGGTGCTCGAACAGGGCCTTGCGGTTGAGCTGCATCATGTTGCTGACTTCGGGCGTCTGCACGTAGTCGGCGCCGTTGGCCGCAGCCTGGCGGATCAGCCTGGTGGCCTGCGCGAGGCTCGGCTCGGGCATCAGGCCGGTGCGCATCTGCACCATCGCCGCCGTGAAGGTCCTGTTGTCGCTCATGACTCCGCCTTGACGCTTTCGAGCATGGCGTCGAGCTTGCCTTCGCGATCGAGCGCGTAGAGCTCGTCGCAGCCGCCGACATGGGTTCCGCCGATCCAGATCTGCGGGAAGGTCGAGCCCCCGCCTGCGCGATCGTACATCTCCTGGCGCCAGGACGGGTTCTTGGCGATATCGAACTCCGTGAAGGTCGCCTTCTTGCGGGTCAGCAGCGACTTGGCGGCGGAACAATAGCCGCAGCCCGGCCTCGTGTAGATCTCGACAGCAGCGGTCATCTTGCCTGGCGCTTTCATGTCATGAATTCATTGAATTATATGGGACTTCACCGGGTCTCGACAACCCGGGCAAACACCAGCACGTCCACTTGCGCCGCTTTGGCCCGGAGCAGGGCCCGCGCACAGGCATCCAGCGTCGCCCCGGACGTCAGGACGTCGTCGATGAGGACAATGCGCCGACCCTGGACCTCCGCCTGACGATCGGGGGATACCTGGAATGCGCCCTGCACATTGGTGGCGCGCTGGGCCCGCGACAGGCCGATCTGCTGCTCGGTCGCGCGGACCCGGCGCAGCACCTCAGCCTTCGCTTTCAACCCGCTCTGCCGCTCGATGATCCGCGCCAGCGCCCCGGACTGGTTGTAACGGCGGCGCCAGGCCCTTCGCCAGTGCAGGGGAACGGGCACCAGCATGTCGGCCTCGGCGAGCAGCTCGCCGCCCGCGCGCGCCATCCAACGGCCCATCGCAGGCGCCAAATCCGTGCGGTCCTGGTATTTCAGCGCATGCACCAGGGTGCGCGCGACGTCGTCATAGCGCACAGCGGCGCGCGCCCGCTGGTAGGCCGGCGGGCTCGCGATCGCCTCCATCGACAGCATGTCGGGACCGGGATCGTACACAAAAGGAATGCCGAGCCGCGGGCAGTAGGGCCGTTCGATGAACGACAGCCGCGCCCAGCACGCCGCGCACACGCCCTCCCCGTCGACCGGCTCGCGGCAGGACACGCACAGCGTCGGCAGCGCGATGTCGAGCGCAAGCCGTGGCAGATGCGCCAATACCCCGCGGCAGGCCTCGATCGCGCCGCGCAGATGGTTGGAAATGGAGCGTGGTGATGCCTCGGCGTCCATTGGGCAAGGTTAGCGCCGTCCTGCGCCACGCTCAAGCCAATGGGCTGTTCTTGTTCGTGCCCGGCCTATGGTTCTTTCGGCAGCACGGGCCGGAAGAAGGATCGCTCATAACGGCGGAAGCAACGCGTTTGCCTTGCGAAGTCGATCGCTTTCTGGACATCCGGATCTTCGGCGCTGTCCTTCCGATATTGTTCGTACGCCGCGAAGCTCGGGAAGCTGAACATTGCGAGGGCGAGGTCGCTCGCGCCTTCCGACGGCAGGAAGTACCCGTGGTGGATGCCGCCGAATCTTGGCACCAGTTCCAGCCACATCCTGCCATAAGCTTCGAATTCAGCGAGCTTGTCCGGGGGGATCTCGTATCGCAGGTAACAGGTGATCATCGTTTGATGCTCCGGCGCGCCCCGGACCTGGTGCGCATTGCTAGTTTGGAACACGAGGGGCCGGTGTCGGTCTCACGAGGCAAGGCTAGCGCCAGGCGCAGTGGATTGCCAGAACCAGCATGATCGGCGTAACCAGCGGCATGGCTCAAGACCCGCAAATCCCGCCCGCTTTGTTCGACCGTACTTTGCTGCACGCGCGACAGCGCCGCGCGCAGGCGCAAGGGGCCGTGAGCTTCCTGCTGGATCGGGTCGCCGAGGACATGTCCGACCGGCTGGCCGCGGTGATGCGGGAGTTTCACACAGCGGCCGATCTCTGGACGCCCGGCGAGGGTCTCGCGGTGCTGCACGCGCGACTGCCCTCGATCGAGCGCATCGAGCTCGATGCGTCGGGTGCGGAGAAGCTGCCTTTTGCGCCCGAAAGCCTCGATCTCGTGGTCTCGGCGCTGGCGCTGCAATTCGTCAACGATCTGCCGGGTGTGCTCGCGCAAATCCGTCGCGCGCTGAGGCCGGACGGGCTGCTGCTGGCGGCGATGATCGGCGGCGACAGCCTGACCGAGCTGCGCCAGGCTTTTGCCGCCGCCGAGGCCGAATGCGAGGGCGGCGTGTCGCCGCGCGTCGCACCGTTTGCCGATCTGCGCGACATTGGTGCGCTGTTGCAGCGAGCAGGATTTGCGCTGCCGGTCACCGATGTCGACCGCGTCGTGGTGCGCTATGGCAACGCGTTCGCGCTGATGCAGGATATCAGGCGCATGGGCGCCGCCAATGTGCTGATCGAGCGGCGGCGCACGCCGAGCCGACGATCGACGCTGCTGCGGATGGCCGAAATTTACGCGGAACGCTTTGCCGATGCCGACGGCCGCATCCGTGCGACATTCGATATCATCTGGCTCTCCGGCTGGGCCCCGCATGCGAGCCAGCAGCAGCCGCTCAAGCCCGGCTCAGCGAAGGCGAGCCTGGCGGAGGCGGTGAAGAAGGCGGGGAAAGAGTAATCCTCATGGTGAGGAGGCGCGTCAGCGCCGTCTCGAACCATGCAGGCCCGGCTCTCATCCGCAGCCATCCTTCGAGACGACCGCTGCGCGGTCTCCTCAGGATGAGGTCTGAGCTCACATCAGCAGATCAATCAAATGCGGGATTAGCGGAATGTCCGCGGGCGGCATGGGATAGTCGCGCAGCTTGTTGGCGCGGACCCAGGCCAGGGTTTGGCCTTCGCGTGGCGCGACCTGTCCCTCCCAGCGTCGGCAGATGTAGAGCGGCATCAGGAGGTGGAAGGTCTCGTAGCCGTAGCTTGCGAATGTCAGCGGCGCCAGGCAGGGCTCCGCGACGGTGATGCCGAGCTCCTCGTGGAGTTCGCGGATCAGGCTCTGTTCCGGCCGCTCGCCGGGCTCACACTTGCCGCCGGGAAATTCCCAGAGGCCGGCCAGCGTCTTGCCCTCGGGGCGCTGCGCGATCAGGACGCGGTTGTCGGCGTCGACCAGCGCGCAGGCCACCACCAGCGTCAGTTTGAGATCAGCCATGCCTGGAATGTCGCTCGCTGAAGGTCATTCGCAACGGTTCGTTAACCCTGTTAAGGCCCGTGTTTCCGAGGTCTCCATAAGTCATATTTAATCCACGGTTCCTAGAGTGGAAACGCCGAAACCAATCCGGGCCAGATCCATGCGCGCTGAGTGTCGTACCATCTTCCGCCGGTTCCTCCGCGACCGGCGCGGCAATGTGGCGGTGATCTTCGCAATCTGCTGCGTGCCCCTGATCACGTTCGTCGGCAGTGCGATCGACTACTCCCGCGCGACGCAGGTCCGGGCGAAACTTCAGGGCGCGGCCGACGCGGCCAGCGTCGGTGCCATCGCCAAAGCCTCGCCGGGGTTTGCCGCCGCGGGCTCGATGACCGCGGACGGCTCGATCGCGGTCGGCGTCACCGACGCCCAGAAAATCTTCGATGCCAATCGCGCCAACCTGACCGGCTATACGCTCAACAGCGTCACCCAGACCGTCGTCAAGACCGGCTCGACCATCAACTCGACCGTCTCGTTCACCGCCTCCATCAACACCATGTTTCTCGGCTTGATGGGCAAGACCACGCTGACCATGAGCGGCACGTCGGCGTCGACGGTCAATATGCCGCTCTATGTCGACTTCTATCTCCTGCTGGACAATTCTCCGTCGATGGGTGTCGCAGCGACACCGACCGACATCACGAATTTGCAGGCGAAGACGGGTGGATGTGCATTTGCCTGTCACGACACCACCAAGGCGGCCGGCACAAGCAACTACGACATCGCCAAAGCAAATGGCATCACGACCCGAATTGACGTGGTGCGCCAGGCGAGCGCCAACTTGATGGACACGGCCCAGAGCACGCAGACCTACGCGAACCAGTTCAGAATGGCGATCTACGATTTCGGCGCTTCGTCGGCGACGATCGGATTGAGAAATCTGTTCGCGCTCTCGTCGAGTCTGACCTCCGCCAAGACGGCGGCGGGAAACATCGACCTGATGGCGGTGGCCGGTCAGAATGACGTGTATACTATCGACAAAGATACTCCCCTCACCACTATTTTTCCCGCAATCAATAGCGCAATCGCCTCGCCTGGAGCAGGGACGTCCGCGTCACCGATGAAATATCTGTTTTTTGTATCCGATGGGGTCGCTGACGAAGCCAACTCGGGCACGACGATGTGTAGTGTCTCGTCTTCTTCGTATCCTCTCGCGTCATCGAACCGCTGTCAGTCGCCGATCAATCCGGCGCTCTGCACGACCATCAAGAACCGGGGCATCAAGATCGCGGTGCTGTACACGACATACCAACCGCCTACTGACGGCTGGTACAACACATGGATATCGCCCTTTAATTCCGGGCCGTGGGGGCCGTCTCCGAACAGCAAGATCGCGCAGAACATGGAGAGCTGCGCTTCGCCGGGATTCTATTTCGAGGTTAGCCCCACCCAGGGCATTTCGGCCGCGATGAACGCGCTGTTCAAGAAGGCGGTCGCCGACGCGCGGATTGCGGGGTAAGGCAGCCGTAAACTCTACGACCTGTAATCCCCGTTGATCGCGACATACTCCTTGGTGAGGTCGCAGGTCAGCACGCGGTCGCGGCCCTTGCCGAGGCCGAGCGAGACCTTGATCGCGATCTCCGGCGCCTTCATCGCTTCCGACACCTGCGCCTCGTCATAGGACGGATCGCGCGCGCCGCTCTTGGCGACGCGGATGCCGTTGAACGAGATCGAGAGCTTGTCGCGGTCGGCCGGCTCGCCGGCCTTGCCGACCGCCATCACCACCCTGCCCCAATTGGCGTCTTCGCCGGCGATTGCGGTCTTCACCAGCGGCGAGTTCGCGATCGACATCGCGATCTTGCGCGCCGAGGCCTTGGTCTTGGCGCCCTCGACGGTGATCTCGACCAGCTTGCGTGCGCCTTCGCCGTCGCGGGCCACCTGCTCGGAAAGATTGGCGAGCACCTGGTTGAAGGCCTTGACGAAGGCTTTCAGGCGCGGGTCGCTGGCCCGGCTGATCTTCGGCGCGCCGTGTTCTGCAGCAGCACCGGTGGCAAAGGCCAGCAGCGTGTCCGAGGTCGAGGTGTCGCCGTCGATCGTGACCGCGTTGAACGTGTCTTCGACGCCACTCTTGAGCAGTGCCTGCAGCGCGGCAGGCGCGATCGGTGCGTCGGTGAAGATGAAGGACAGCATCGTCGCCATATCGGGCGCGATCATGCCGGCGCCCTTGGCCATGCCGTTGATCGTGACCTTGGCCTTGCCGAGCTTCACGGTCGCGGTCGCGACCTTCGGGAAGGTGTCGGTGGTCATGATCGCCTTGGCGGCGGCGAGATAATCGCCGGCCTCGGCGGTTTCCGCGAGCCGACCAAGCACGCCGTCGAACTTGGTCGCATCCAGCGGCTCGCCGATCACGCCGGTCGAGGCCAGGAAGATTTCTCCCTCGGGGCAGCCGACGGCCTTGGCGGCGATCTTGGCGGTCAGTGCGGTGGAGCTGCGGCCGGTCTTGCCGGTGAATGCATTGGCGTTGCCGGAATTGACCACCAGCGCGCGCGCCTTGCCGCCCTTGAGCTTGGCGCGGCACCATTCCACCGGCGCGGAGGGGCATTTCGACTTGGTGAAGACGCCTGCGACCGCGGTGCCCTTGTCCATCACCGCGAGTAGAACGTCGGTGCGGTTCTTGTAGCGGATGCCGGCCTCGGCCGTCGCGAGACGGACCCCCGCGATCACGGGCATGTTCGGAACGTTCTTCGGGGCGAGGGGAGAGACGGAGGAGGACATCGCGGGCGCCTTGATGGGGTCTGGATATGCAGATGGCCGGGCGATGCCCGGCCATTGCGACGTTAGATACCCTCGGCGTCACCGAAGTGACAGCGAATTCTTACTTCTTCGCGGGCGGCGCCATCTTGCTGTCGGACGGCTTCGCATCGGCAGGCTTGGCATCGGCAGGCTTGGCGTCCTTGGCCGCATCCGCCGGCTGGTCCAGCCGTTCGACCTTGGCTTCCGCGCGCAGCTTGGCGACGTAGTCGGCCTGGGCCTTGCGGGTGACATACTGCTCGATCTGCGCCTTGACCTGCTCGAAATCAGGCGCCTTGCGGCTGCGCTTTTCCTCGACCTTGATGACGTGCCAGCCGAACTGCGACTTCACGGGGTCGGAGATCTTGCCCGGCTCGAGCGCGAAGGCGATTGCCGAGAATTCCGGCACCATCTGCTCCTTGGTGAAGAAGCCGAGGTCGCCGCCGTCGGCCGAGCCCGGATCCTTGGACTTCTTCTTGGCGAGTTCGGCGAAGTCGGCGCCCTTGTCCAGCTCGGCCTTCACCGCCTTGGCCTCGTCCTCGGTCTCGACCAGGATGTGGCGGGCGTGCACTTCCTGCTCGCCGGTGATCTGCTTGGAGGCCTCCTCATAGACCTTCTTCATGGCATCCGGGGTGGTGGCGGCCTTGCCCTCGCCGGCGAGCAGGCTGTCCATCAGCAGGCGGTTGCGGGCGAACGCGAGCCGCTTCTTGAACTCCTCGCCGTCGGCGAGCTTCTTGTCTTCGGCTGCTTTGCCGACGATCTTCATGTCGATCAGGAAGGACAGGACGTTCTCGTCCTTGGTCGCCGGGTCCATCTGGGCGAGGCTCGGCCCGAGTTCCTCTTCGGCCATGGCGACGTCGCTCTTCTTGATTTCAGCGCCATTGACCTTCGCCAGCACCGGATCGTCGGCAGCCCGGCCGGGACCCGCGATCAGCGCCAGCGCAAGGCAGCCCACGAGGGCGGTGGCGAGGCCGAAGCGCAGGCCGGTTTTGGTTACCGGGAACGAGGTGGTCATGGAAAATCCTTTTGTTGAAGCAGGGGGCTGCTCGAGCGGGGCGGACACTCGCCCAATTCAGGGGGCCTTGGCAACGCGAAAAGTCTGTCAAAATGATGAATTAGCCGCAATGCACCCGCCGTTGACAAGGCCCTGACCGGGCCATATCTCTGCCCGGTCGCGTCCATGCGATGGCGTTTATTTTGCTGCGTTTTTGGCCGTTGAACCCAGACTTGCCCAACTCCCACCCATATGGCGGATGGACCCCCCGCAGTCCGGGCTCCGGCGCCCAGCAGGCGTCACGGTGAGTTGATAGGCAGGCGGGTGACAACCTCTTGGCTGCAACGCGAACGCGGTTGAATCGCGAACACAGGAACTAAGCATGATCGGCGCGCTCGCCCGCAAGTTTTTCGGCTCCGCCAACGACCGGCGGGTGAAGGGATATCAGTCCCGCGTCAACGCGATCAACGCGCTGGAGCCCGAGGTCTCGAAACTCTCCGACGAGGCCCTCAAGGCCCGCACCGTCGAGTTCAGGCAGCAGCTCGCTGAGGGCAAGACCCTGGACGACCTTCTGGTCCCCGCTTTCGCCACGGTCCGTGAAGCCGCCAAGCGCACGCTCGGCCAGCGCCATTTCGATGTCCAGCTGATCGGCGGCATGGTGCTGCACGAGGGCGACATCGCCGAGATGAAGACCGGCGAAGGCAAGACCCTGGTTGCAACCCTCGCGGTCTATCTCAATGCGCTCGCCGGCAAGGGCGTCCACGTCGTCACCGTCAACGACTACCTCGCCCGCCGCGACTCCGCCTGGATGGGCCAGATCTACGGCTTCCTCGGCCTGACCACCGGCGTGATCGTGCACGGCCTCGACGATTCCGAGCGCAAGACCGCCTATGCCTGCGACATCACCTACGGCACCAACAACGAATACGGCTTCGACTATCTGCGCGACAACATGAAGTACCGGCTCGAGGACATGGTCCAGCGGCCGCACTTCTACGCCATCGTCGACGAAGTCGACTCCATCCTGATCGACGAAGCGCGGACGCCGCTGATCATCTCCGGCCCGCTCGACGACCGCTCCGACTTCTACAACACCATCGACGGCTTCCTGCCCAAGCTCGACAAGTCCGACTACGATGTCGACGAGAAGCAGCGCACGGTGACGCTGACCGAAGCCGGCATGGAGAAGATCGAGACGCTGCTGCGCGATGCCGGACAGCTCAAGGGCGAGTCGCTCTACGACGTCGAGAACGTCTCCGTCGTGCACCACATCAACCAGGCGCTGCGCGCCCACACGCTGTTCACGCGCGACAAGGACTACATCGTCCGCGACGACGAGGTCGTCATCATCGACGAGTTCACCGGTCGCATGATGCAGGGCCGCCGCTATTCCGAAGGCCTGCATCAGGCGCTGGAAGCCAAGGAGCACGTGCAGGTCCAGCCGGAAAACCAGACGCTGGCCTCGATCACCTTCCAGAATTATTTCCGGATGTACGAAAAGCTCGCCGGCATGACCGGCACGGCGCTGACCGAAGCCGACGAATTGTTCGACATCTACAAGCTCGAGGTCGTGGAAATCCCGACCAATTTGCCGGTCGCCCGTCTCGACGAGGACGACGAGGTCTATCGCACCCAGAACGAGAAATACGCCGCGATCCTGGCCGAGATCGAGCGCGCCAATGCGCGGCTGCAGCCGGTGCTGGTCGGCACCGCCTCGATCGAAAAATCGGAAGTGATCGCCGAATATCTCAAGAAGCACGGCTATCGGCAGATCGATTTCGGCAACGAAAATTCGATGCAGAAGCTGTACGCAGCGGCCCGCGCCGGCAAACCGGCAAAGTTGTTCGCGGTGCTGAACGCGCGCTTCCACGAGCAGGAAGCCTACATCGTCGCGGAAGCCGGCGTCCCGGGCGCGATCACGATCGCAACCAACATGGCCGGCCGTGGCACCGACATCAAGCTCGGCGGCTCGCTGGAAATGCGCATCCAGCAGGAGGCCGCGTCGATCGAGGACGAGGCCGAGAAGGCCTTGAAGATCGAGCAGATCAAGGCCGACATCGAGCACTTCCGCGAGATCGTGCTGAAGGCCGAGGAAGAGGTCGAGATCGAGCCGGCGAAGGGTTCGAAGCCGGCCAAGACCGTGAAGAAGCCCGGCGGCCTCTACATCATGGGCTCCGAACGCCACGAATCCCGCCGCATCGACAACCAGCTCCGCGGCCGTTCCGGCCGTCAGGGCGACCCCGGCCGCTCGAAATTCTTCCTGTCGCTGGAAGACGATCTGATGCGCATCTTCGGCTCGGATCGCCTCGACAGCATGCTGCAGCGTCTCGGCCTGCAGGAGGGCGAGGCCATCATCCATCCCTGGATCAACAAGGCGCTCGAGAAGGCGCAGCAGAAGGTCGAGGCCCGCAACTTCGACATCCGCAAGAACCTGCTCAAGTTCGACAACGTCCAGAACGACCAGCGCAAGGTGATCTTCGACCAGCGCGTCGACCTGATGAAGGATGACAGCGTCGCCGAGACCGTCGCCGACATGCGCCACGCCTTCATCGACGACCTCGTCGCCAAGCACGTGCCCGAGCATGCCTATGCCGAGCAGTGGGACGTCGCGGGCCTGAAGGAAGAGCTCAAGCGCGTGCTCGATCTCGACCTGCCGGTCGATGACTGGGCCAAGGAAGAGGGCATCGCCGACGAGGAGCTGCTCACGCGCATCGAGACCCGCGCCGACGAGCACATGGCCGCAAAGGTTGGGCAATGGGGCCCCGACGTGATGCGTTACGTCGAGAAGACCATTCTGCTGCAGACGCTCGACCATCTGTGGCGCGAGCATCTGATCATGCTCGACCATCTGCGCCAGGTCATCGGCCTGCGCGGCTACGGCCAGCGCGATCCTTTGCAGGAGTACAAGACCGAAGCGTTCAACCTCTTCCAGGAGATGAGCGCGCATCTGCGCGAGGCCGTCACGGCGCAGCTGATGCGGGTCGAGATCGTGCCGCCGGAGCAGGAAGCCCCGGTGCTGCCGCCGATGGAAGCGCACAAGTTCGATCCGAACACCGGCGAGGACGAAATGGCACTCGCCAGCGTCACGCTCGGAGCGCAGGCCACCGACGCCGCGTTGCGTGATCCCAAGAACCCGGCAAGCTGGGGCAAGATCGGCCGCAACGAGGATTGTCCGTGCGGCTCAGGCAAGAAGTACAAGCACTGCCACGGGCGGTATGCTTAGCGAGGCAAATCAATAGGTTAGACGGCCGAACCACCCGCTGTAAATTTTCAGCCGTCTAACTCTTGAAAGCGTTTCGATCCCGGTGGTGCTTGCCGAACTTCAGGGGCACCACGAATGGACGGCGCTCGCTATCTTGAGGATGGCAAGCTCACGGTTTTTCGACGCAATGGCACCTACTACGCCCGCCTGCGGCTTTCACCGGGGAAATATGTAACTCGGTCGTTGAAGACCACGATCGAGGATAACGCCGTTCAAGTGGGTCGCCGCCTGCTGTTCCAATTAGAACACAGAGCCGAGCAGGGCCTTCTGCCAAAATCCAAATTGTTCGCTGCCGTCATTGACGACTACATCCGCTTTCGTGAGCGGGACCATGCGCACGGCAAAACCTCAGCTGGAATGCTGCGGCAAATCAGGCGAGTTTCGAAGTTCTGGCGGGAATACGCTGGTGCGATGCCGGTCGAAGATATCGACGACAAGGTGATGCGGGATTTCATTCCGTGGCGGCGGGATTACTACGCATCATTCGCAGTGATGCCGAAGAACGCCAAACGGCATCCGACTGACAAGACGCTGCAATGGGACATGATGCTTGGCAAGGCCATGGTGAAGTGGGCCGCTGAGCAAGGCCTGAGAGGCAACCGGCCGAATATCATCGCAACGTTCACACCAAAGAAGAAGCGGGTACGGCCTGCGTTTGAGCAATGGGAGTTTCGCCAGCTATGGCGGACGCTGTGTAGACGCATCAAGACAGCTCGTGACGTGCGAACAAGAAAGAGCCGAGAGCTGCTGCAGATATACGTTTTGATAGTCGCTTGCACCGGCTTCCGACCTGGAGAGGCGAACAATCTGAAAGTGCGGGACGTTCACCCATTCAAGGACGATAAAGGACGCAGCAATTATCGCTTTGTGGTGCGAGGAAAAACCGGCGAGCGGGATGCGATCGTCAGATCGGTGGCCGTCAAGCGGTTAGACAAATATTTGACAAAGCGGCGGACAGAAAGTCCTGCTGGCTTGCTGTTCGCTATGCCAGATGGATCGGAGATCAGTACGCTAATTGACCAGCTAAATGCTGCGCTGAAGGAAGCTGGGGTAGAACGGAGCACGTTTGGCGAAAAGTACTCGCTCTATAGCTTGCGGCACTTCTATGCAGTCAATGCGTTGCGCAATGGGGTCGGCGTATTTGAGGTCGCCCGCAACATGGGTAAGGGGTTGCCGGTTAGCTGATCTGGAGTTTCATGCACAACACCCGACTTTGCCGCGGACGACTGGTCTCTTATCGCTAGGTCCGTAAATCGCTGAGCGACTGCAAACGGCCTGCGGAGCGAGAAGTCGCTTTTGGAGCAGCTAGAGAGCAGAGCGTGTGAATGGAGGGTGTAAAAACGGGCAATTCGAAGCTGTAGCAACGGGTGAATGATGCCCAATGTTGTGAAGCTAAATCGGTTCTTTCTGATGTTATAAGTATAAGGGATAGTGTAGTCCTTCGGCTCGCGGTTTATCTTTTCTAGCGCCACATTGAGTTCATCGTCAGACCGCACGGTTCCCAATGTTCGATAAAGCTTGTCGTTCGAGAAAACGACGGGAACCTCATATGGAAGGGTGTCCGTCAGTAAAGCTCTCAAATCAAAAGCATTGTCCAGGAAGTTAGGCATTTTTCCACGCCGCCTTAATGTCTCGAACTTGAGAAGGAGTGAGACGGATGGCTATTCGTTTGTCAAAGCCTGCAAAGAACGAGATAGACCTTAGTTCGCTATATTGCTGTGGGCTCAATGCGGTTTTGAGGAGCCAGAAGAATTGGCTTCGCGTGCTCTTGATTAGTGAAAAGTAGAATCCATCAAGGGCCTTCAGCTCCCGACAATCGTAGGAGCTTATTTTGTATGCGGCGTAGGTCCCGCACTGTCGGTAGCTGTAGTAGATCCCAGATTTAATGTGGGAGGATGTTTTGACCGCGCTTATGCCAAACCGACGTACGCGATAATTTCCGCTGAGAAAACGCAACCTGTCTCGGAGCAAGTAGTAGTTCCTGTCCTTTGAATATCGTTTGAATGACAAAAAGATTCGCGTCTTTAGCTTGGAGATCTTGCGTTCTGAAAGTGCGACTCTAACCTTTTTCGCCTTGTCGCTCCTCGCAAGCTCGCTCAGCGTAAATTTATACCCTAAGTACTCAAGCTCAACGTCCTTCGCGGCATTCTTCTCGGTCTTTGTTATTGGTATGATGCTCGATTTAATTGAGTTGAACTGCATTCCAACAGGAAGCGCCTCCTCCATTCGAAGCATGACCTCGTCGGGCTGCTTATAGCAGAACAGCAAAATATCATCGCTAAACCGAAAGTACCGATACACGCCGGGCAGCCGTTGAATAGTTCGATCGAACTCGGCCAAAGACAGCTCGGCCAGAGTCGCGCTCAAGGAGAGACCGCGTGGAATGCCGATATCACCGGGGCAGTAAACTTCGAAAAATTGCTTCAGCAACTGGCGGGCGGCCTTAGAAATGGAGGTATCGAGCGAAAGCCGCTCTTTTAGCCGCGGCGTTGGTACCGTTTCGTAAAAGGACTTGATATCCCGGCGAACGATATACATCGGAGCGGCATCGTTCAGAGCCCTAATAACTCCAAGCACGATTTCATCTCGGTTCATCAGTCGCAAATGAAACTTTCGAGATAGGTGCATCGAAATTGATCGTAACGCTAGGCAGGCACCATAGTTCTTCAGCGAAACACATGGGCGACTATTTACTTTGGCAATGTGAGAGGGAGTAAAGTCTATCGTCGCGTCATTCGCTGTAGTAACCGCACCAGCCAGAATGAGGTCTCTGTCTTTCACCAAATCAATATCGAAACGGTGCGAGTCTCCTGCGCGGATTACTCTTGCCAACGAATTTGAAGTAAAATTGTGGAAACGCATTTTCAAATACCTGCAGACTCAGCTATGAATTTGCACGGTAGGTGAAATGTTGCGACATCACAACCGGCGGAGGCGGTAGGTAGGCCTCTCACCCTGGAGGCGGCCGACACGTCGCATGAGCGGCGGCGCGACCGAGTCCGGTGCATGAAGCAGCGCGGATCGCCTGCGAGCCACTGTCGGCTCAGGTTGGCAGAGTTCTCGGGTGCAGTGCGAACGTCAGCCGCCGGTGCGGTCGCACCAGCGGCGAGGATATTAGGCGATCTTTCGTGATGGCGCCGACCTCGGTCCCTTACCTTCGCTCAGTTGGATATCGAGTTCGCCAGCACGCACCGCCTTGATCAGCGAATCGATCACCCCCGGCAGTTTCTCGATCGATCCGACTGAGATGGCCGCCTTGCCCTTTTCGAACTCCACACGCTTCGATCCCACCTTCACGGTCATCACGCAAGAACCGCTTGGGTCCTGCTGCCACCACTTGCTCGTGCGGAGGGGCTTCAACCAGCCTGCAGGGCACCGCGATTCGAATGAATCTCGACGTTTCTCAGATTGGCGATGTAGAAAAGCGATTGCACCAGTTTCGAAACGAAGCATCGCAAATAGCAAAGTCGATGCCAGGTCTGCGAGCTCACAACCCGTCGTACATGTCTATGGTACTTAGACGAGACTTTCATTTCCCACCGGAAAGAAAGTAGAAGCGGGCACCTGTTGCTGAGAGTGACAATGTGAGTGCGACGTTAGCCAATTATATTGTACATCGAACTCGCTGTGATAGAAGGCCCTCCGAATAGGAGAGTGCAATGGCCAAGAAGTCGAAGAAGACAGTGAGACGGGAATACACCACGGCCGATGTAAAGGAGCTGCGAGCTCATTCGAAAGCGAGAACGCCTGTCGCCAAGATTTCTAAGTTGACGAAAAGATCCGTAGGATCCTTGCGACAGAAGGCACTGAAGCTCGGGATCGGGCTCGGCCATCAGCGGTAGACTTTGCCGCTAATAGCGTTCGGCAAAAGAGGCAACCTAGCCGTAAGCTGGATTACTGCCCCTCATCACATCGTCGGAGCCCTTCGCTTAGCGCTCGCCCCGACGGTGCCTGTGGAACTTTATGCGCCGCTTGCGCTTTGGCTCCACCAGCGTGCATGAGTACAGGCGAACGATGTTTAGCTGGTTTAGCTCAAATCATCAAAAGATCCGAGACGATCGAAAGCACCTTGAGGCTAGGGCTCGCCGCCTGCTCCAAAGTTACCTCACCGCCAGTGATTGGCAAAAGCACCAATACTATCAGGTAATCGCTGGGGCAGCTTCTGCATGTCAGCCCGGTATTGATGATCCCAGCGTCAGCAACGAGAAGCTCGCCGAGATGACCGCACAGGCAGCGACGAGGGTCGTCCAAGTACGCAATCAGAATGCGAAAGATCAGCACGATCATTCAGCTGTGCTGATCACGGACGCCTACGCAACCGTTGCAATCGCATATCGACGAGCGGCGACAGCCTACACTGCTGACAAGGAAATGGAGAAGTTGGGCACCGCCGCTGTACACCTGGTCACGATAGCGAACTCATTTATGAATACTGAATCGGAGCGCTCACCGACAGAAATATGACTGCCCCAAACCGACGTCGGCTCTTCGCTCTGGCGTATACCTTGCGCAAACCTTGCGCCGGCCGACGGTTATGCGATCGTGGTCGATGGGCGTTTCGAGAACCGAATTCGTCGATGAGAGCGCCGCCACGAAAGCGGCAGCCGATTTGCTGGCCAAGTATCCGATGCTGAAGATCGAAGTCTATGACGCAGCATCTCACGAACGCTCGTCAGGATAGCTACTTCTGCGACGCAGCATACGTGCTAACCATGTCCTCAATTTTACTCTACCTTTAGCTTTCTGCTAACAACCACGTCGCAAGGTCGTCGCCAAACGGAGGGCGGCCTATGCCTTTGATGAAATATTTCGGGTTTGTCGGCAGTGCTCTCGCCCTATTGCTGATCGGTGTCAGCTGGTGCTTCCCATACAGGGCGATGGTCCCTGGCAACACCGACGCAGAGCGACCGGGCATCAGGATCAGCTCAGCCGAGCGGGCACCTGAACGGGTATTAATTGATACCAGCTTGCCGACCATTGCGCCTCCGTCGAACATCGGCCCTTCTACACCCATAACATCAGTGCAATCTGCTCAGCCTCTGCCGAGCGCTTTTGCTGAACTCGACGTCAGTCCTAAAAGGGGACCGCAATCAAGCGGCGAGGTCCCGAAGCCGAAGCTGACCGCAAAAAGTGAACCTGCGAAAACAGTGACCAGTCATCGAGCAGCCAAGCCGTTGAATATTGTGCCCGCACCCTCGACAGGACTGCAAGCTACTCCGTCCGATACGAGAATGTCGTTTTTAGAAACACTCAAGGAGCGATTGGGGCAGACGATTTTCAGGCTGAACTGATTACCCTGGCAGACTATAGGCAAGCTCCGTCTAAACGCACGTGCTGCGTTAGATGCGAGACCACAAACCTAGCTGCCCGGGAACGCCCACGCATTGATGGTTGCGATTCCTTCACGCAGTTTCTTGACAGGAACGTATTCGGGTGAGTCCCACCATGCATGAATGGCATCCATGGACGGAAACTCAAACATTACGACCGGTCGAGTGTCGTGTTCACCTTCGAATACATCGACCTTGGCACCTCTTGCGAGTACTTTGCCGCCGAACTTCGCCATGAGTGGGACAACTGCTTCACGATATTTCTGATATTGGGCCTGATCACTAACGGTCACCTGGACAACGAAATAAGCGGTCAAACTCGCCTCCCTTGAGTTGCAATACGAAGGGTTGATCCCCTGGGTCATCGAAAAAAATCGGACAAGCCCGAAAAAGTGATTGGTTCAATTGGACTAGGGCCACTTGTTTGCGTCCCGCCATTACGAGGGTAGCGATCGCCGAATAGGAAAACCAGCAGCCTCGTGTCAGGGCTTCCTATTTGGGAGGCGGCTTGTCGTAGAGCGGCTTGCCCTTATCGACTATGTGCACCGTCAGCAGCTTTACTGTCTTATCACCAATCACTTTGAACGCTCCGTGCGGAACGTCCCGCACGTTTACGGCAGCAATGCCGGTCGCAAAGGGTACTTGTTTGCCATCTGGAAGTTCAATGGTGCCACCCTCTAAGACATAAAAGGACTCCTCTCCGTGGTGGATGTGGAGCGTTGAAGTGTCGCCAGGCTTAATCTCGGAAATGCTTGTGACGACCTCCATATTCGTCCCGGTCAAATCTGCTCGCTTCAGTTCCTTTCGAAACGGCGAGTCTTGGGCGTTTGCTGCGAATGTGAAAAGTGATGCGAAAAGAATTCCGAGTAAGAACTTCATCGTGTCCTCCCCCTTGGATCAAGCAATTTGGCAGACAACAGATTAGGCCCGAAACGTATGGGCCGCTCAACGTTTATCGGTTTTGCAATGCAGTAGGCGTGGGGCAATTACACAGGGATCACACAGGCGTAAGATGCAGGCCGCCCTCATCACGTCTGGGCGGGGCGCTTCAGTGCTATCCCCGGCAGTCGGAGAGGCAAATGCCACCATCGATGTTGTTGTCGCTCACCGGCAACTAAGACTTGGCTAAGCCGCAGACATGGATAGCTCACCTGCTCATCCCCTCGGCTATAGGACTTGACTCTAAGTTCTTGGTTCGTTCTAGTGAGCCAAATTCCAGGTTTGGTCATGCCCACACTCGAATATCTCCGCTCGGAAATCGAGCGTATGCGCTCGCAGGTAAGCCGCCAGCGCAAGGAAATCCTACAGCTTCAACGGGCGGGGCTATCGACGGCCTCCGCTGAGACCCTGCTTCAGCGGATGCTGAGCAAGGTTGACGATCTCTGCGGTGAGCGAGACCGGCAGGTTAGGGCGGCAAAGGAAGGTCCGACCTATGCCTCGGGCAAACCGATACGGGGCACTCCGGCAAACCGAAGGATGTGAACGGATTACCGCCTCGGGGTGATGGGTCCTGGTCGTCTGGCTCACAGTTAAACTGCACCGATAAATAGTCTTTGTAAGCGGCATCCCGCCGCAATGGAGACTCTAATGATACATGTAACAGCAGGCCCGTTCTTAGGTGAGCCCGGCCTAGCTTCCGAGGCGCCGAGGAATGTGAAATTCAAGCACCGCGATCAGCCGCGAAATTTTACCCCCGACCAAGACATCGTCCTTTGGCTCAGTAAGAACACCCCTGCTAGCTTCGATGAGCTTATCGACATCCGTTATTCGCTCTATCATCGCTGCAGTTGTGCCGAATATCGTGTCAAGAGAATGAATGATGAAGAGCTCACAATAGCCGGACGTCAGGGCTCGTTGCATATCGTGAGTAATCAGGCCCGCCGCCTCCTGCTGACGAAGCTCCGAGATCTGGCCAAAGAGAATGGATGGCGAGGAGCCTTGCCGAGAACAAGACTGGGACGATCAACGTGAGGAAAGCGGCCCGCATCGCTCTTACATAGAGAGCCATGCGAGCCACGTCGCTCATCCAACCGAAGACTTAGGAGCCTTTCTCGCCGCTCATTACCGGCCCGAAACGTTCCCAGCTCTCCCCTTTGAAGCGCATCATTTGGAGCTGTTCGATGGGAGCGAAATCGTTCGGGCCTGTCTTGATCCGAGTTCCTGGCAGATAGATGCCGATTTCGAAGTCGAGGCTAGCAGCCTGCTTCATGACGTTCTCACGTGTGAGGTTATCACCGCACTGGCGGAGTACTTGCTCCAGACCTTTGGCGACACCGTAGCCAAACACGGTTGCGGAATCGTCGAGGTCGCCTTCGGGATACCACTTCGTCATAAATGCTCGCCACTCGGTCATGGCAGCATCATCCTTCCACTCGGCGTCCTTTGGATCCTTCAGGTACGCCGTAGATAAGATGCCCTGGCTGGCCTCGTAACCGGCAGGCTTGATGACACCCCCAATCGAGCCAGAAACGTTCGTAAGAAACTGCACGGGGTGCCAGTTGAGCTCGGCTACTTTCTTGATGGCTTGAGCAGCAAACTTAGGAGTTGCGATGTTTACGAAGATGTCCGGGTTTGCACCCTTGATTTGGACGATCTGAGAATCGACTGTCGGTGAACTCGTTTCATAGGGCGCTTCCACGACGATGAGCTTCCCGGCCTGATCGCCTAAGCCATCTTTCAGCCCGACGACATAATCCTTACCGAAATCGTCATTCTGGTACAGGATCCCGACCGTCTTCCCCGGGTAATTCTGCAGAATGTACTTGCCGTAAATGCGAGCTTCGACCTGGTAGCTGGGCTGCCATCCCATGGTCCAAGGGAAGTTCTTCGGGTCATTCCACTTGGCGGCGCCTGTCGAAACGAAGAGCTGGGGCACTTTTTTAGAGTTCATGTACTTCTGGATTGCAGTGTTGCCAGGGGTGCCCAACGGATTGAAGATCAGCAACACCTCATCGCTTTCGACAAGCCTTCGAGCCTGCTCGACTGTCTTTGGCGGGCTGTACGTGTCGTCATATGAGACGAAATTGATCTTGCGGCCATTGATGCCGCCTTCAGAGTTGATCTTGGTGAAGTAGGCAGCTTCGGTCTTGCCGATCGTGGCGTAGGCCGATGCTGGACCTGAATAGGGCATGATGTTGCCCACCTTGATCTCGGTGTCGGAGGCTCCGGGGTCGTACTTCTTTTGCGCATTGGCATTGGCGGTGAGAGCGGCAATAGTTGCCGCTGTGATGGCGACCGAATAGGCGAACTTGACGTAATCACTACGCATCCTCGTCCTCCCTAAAGCTCCGGCTATTGCGCTTTTTCTAGGCTTCTCGACCGGGCTTCATGAGTATGCACGACAACGTATCGGGCGCTAGGCGGCGATAGCTGTTCCGTGGGCGTCAAGTCGACAAATGCACTGCACAATTCCCCATCTTGGAATATTTCGGAATTCGAAGGGAGTGATGGGCATTAGCCGTTATCAGAAGCAACGCCGTTGCCTTCGTTCTGGTCTATGCAAGCCGGTTGAGCAGAACGATCGATCGATATGCTCGAAATGCTGCGCCCCAGGGACTCACACCTCTTATGCATCAACGAAAGCGACGGCCAGAGCCTGCTGTGCAGGATAGCCGTGGTCGTAGACACGACCACGGCTACCAATTGACCTTAGGCTGGCTTCAGAGTTGGCCGTCACGTTCCATTTTGAACAAATGTGCCCGTGGAGCCGAACTCAAACTCGAGCTGCTTCACCACTCGCCTGAGATCAGGAAAGTAGACTGAAAAGATCAGGTCGAGGCGCTTTGCATCAAAGGTTACGCCAAGCTCGCTCAATCTGGCTTCGATCCGTCTCTGCACCCGTTCCCTGACGCTGGGCGAAACGACCGCTACTGCAAAATCAATGCAAACGGTTCTGGAGCGAATCGCCTCGTGCATCTTCGACAGGTCGTTGACTGCAAGAATAAAGCGGCAAGTTGCGTCATACCGTTCGATGATCCCACGCAAGGAAGCTTGAGCGTTCTGAGACAGGTAATCGGCTTCATCGATGAAACAAAGTTTCATGCCGGGGTCCAAAGGATAGCAACTGGCAAACCTATCGACCAGATTCCGCATCTCGCTGACACCCGTCTGGAAGGAGCCATCCAGCTCCAAGCACCCTAGTTCGCCACGGGCTTCCACGAACATCTTAGCCGTTGAGGTTTTCCCGGTTCCTGGCGGGCCATAGAACAGCATATTGACGGGCTCTTTGGCGTCGAGCATCGTTTGAAGTCGACCAATAGTCTTTTCGGCAAGAGCTAGGTCTCGCAGGTCTTTAGGACGCAATCGCTCGGCAAGCGATAATGGACGGTCGACCATTATGCCACCTCCAAGAGTTGCTGGGCCAAAAACTCAGGCAGACCTGTTACAACAAGGTCGTAACCCGCTGCTAACTTTTGTAGCTCTCGAAAAACGTCTAGCTGCTTGTCATTCGTCAGGCCCGTCGCATCCACAACGAGGCGGCAAGGCTCCCCTTCAAGGGCAGGCTGGTTTGGCGCTGATTTGCTCGTCTGCGTGCCTGCTTTTTTGCCTGACCGTGCCTCCTTGAGGTCCTTCGCAGTCATTTCCGGTTTCAAAACGGTTCCTGCGACGAGGTCATCAAATTCGGCAGGTTTGAGCCTCGCCAACTCATACAAGGTAGTCCATGCCGAAGGGAGGACGTCGCCGCACGTGAGCAGACGCCGTGCATTTTCGCCGATCGTGCGCTTTTTCCGGAACGTAGCAGACTTTGGATCAAGTCCGACCTGTTCACAGAACGCCTTCATTTGTGCCGTGCCCTGTCTCACGGCTTTGACGAGAAAGGCACATTGAATGACAGCGTCGGTTGCAGAGGTCGCCCGAAACTGCTTGTAGCCCTGCACACAATGCTGAAGCATTTCGTTGGGGTCTGACGTGGGTTCATCCTGCTCGTTCAGCAGGGCAGGCAATGACAGCTCGGCCTTATCACCTGGCCGCCAGCCGCCACCAAATCTGACGCTGTCTTGGGGAGGTGCGGTTCTTCCGAATGGTACTGTATCGTTCATAGTTGTTTCCTTGAGCAAAAAAAAACGGCCAAGGCGTGGGTCCTTGGCCGTGTCAATCGTTTGAGTGCTCCTAGGCTTTCGCCCTCAAGCTTCGAGGGATATGGCGGCTCCCTATTTTGCTTCAAGCATTTATTTGTTATTATTTTCCGAAATATTCCCGGCTTCGCTAGCAGCCTTGCCAGACGAACCCAAAAGGTGGCTGTGGCCATCTTGGTGGTGGTGTTCTAATTGCAACAAAGGTGGTCACAGACCAAAGTACCTAGAAGCCAATCTGGCGGTTGCCTTCAATCACACTTCAGCCGAACTAACATCACCACCATGATGTAGGCGGCGAAGCCGCTGCGAAGCTCTTGTTGGCTTCGGTGTAACTGGTGGCGGTCATTCACTTCAATGACCGAAGCAACTTCGGCCTCACCATCAGCGCCGTGGCCACCATGGTCTAACCACCAACAATCGCCTGCGGCGATACTCGCTACGCTCGTGGACCGTGATTGAGGTTTCGGATGTTGGATCAACCTACCGCCAATGTCTCCGTCCGCTCACACTTCAGCCGACAGACGGCCAAAGTGCTTTGAAGAATAACCTTCACCACACACCAATTTTGAATCACCATTGCTGGTACGGGGCGGTTGAGCGGTCTCCCGTTTACGTTCAGTTCTTCAACGCTAGGTCTGTAGAGCCAATTGGTCGACATCTACAGTCCTTGAGGGTCGCAGCGTAGCGTTGCCCTCATCGTGCTAGGGCCAAGGGCCTTCGCTTTAAGTTGTTGCAGGCTTTGGTTCTCGCCGAACCATTCTGTTCTCCGCTGTCAGACGTTAACAGGGCGTCGATATCGACCACGCCAAGTCATTAATGCGAGTGAAGGCATGTGATGCCAGTGCTTCCAGGCAGCCAGATTTTAGGGCCGTAGGGAAAGTCGTTGTATTTATCGCCGACAGATGCTCGATCTGGGCACCTTACAGAAACTTAATGTGGATGCGAGTGAGTGCCACATCGAGCCGGTCATTTCTCTATTGGTATTTAGACTCCGAACGGAGCCCTTGCAGTCGTTCCAAATAGAACGCAGCCCCATCAAGGCCTTGGTGCAGCTACGGTCACGGTCTCTTCCATGATCTTTGCCACGCCCCCGTCACGCACCAAGATTGCGGTATAGTAGCCGTGTAGCGGTTGATCGCCGAGCTTGGCCTGCCACTCGCCGGCATTGAACACGAAGCTGCCGATGGACCGGGATACGTTGCGTTCTACCGAGTAGTCGTGCAGATCAAGGCTGACGACGTCCTGCAGGTTGCGGCGAATGGCTTCTCGGCCGACGAATATCCCGCTTGGCGTTACTCTGATCGCATCCTCGGTGAACACTGCAGCCATGGCGTCGACATCTTTACGATTGTAGGCCTCGGCGAAATTCTTCTGCAGGTCCGCATATTGATCGTCGATAGCCTGCTGAGCGACAGCACCAAGGCACCCGACCGCCATCAGAGATCCGGCAAGTACGATCGTACGCACCATCGGAGCCAGCCTTGGTTGATGAGGCCTGCTTACTTCACCGCATCGAGCCGCAGCATCTCGTCGATACGAGCCTGGCAGTACTCTTCATAGAGAGCGTTGATGATGCGCAACATGACCCGAAATTCCCTATCCACCCGATGAAGCTGCGCCCCTTCTGTTTCGGGATCGCTTCATCGCACCCGCAATCTGGTTTCGAGCTGACGGCGTTGGCGCATCCTGCAGCGCATCAATTTCCCCGATGAAAACTTCGGTCGCTAGCAGCCCCCAAAACGCTAAAATTGCCCCAGCAGCCCAAGACGAGCCCCGACGATGCGTTGGGGCTAGTTGCGGGGTCCAAGACACTGGGGCGAAGCAAAACGCATTAGAGACTCTGGGAGAGCAGGAGTGCATCAGCAGCCCACGATGCACAGGATAAAAGGTAGGCCGTTTGACAAAAGATTGACAGCCCTGTTTGCAGCGCTGCAGGCTGTTGAAACGACTCCACAATTTTACTTCCAACGGAAGTACAAGCATTGCCACGGGCGGTATGCGTAAGGTTCGAATGTGAGGCGCCGACGTCGGCGCCTCACTGTCCCGCGAAAGCCGCGGCTTGCGCGAACTCGTAGCCCGGATGGAGCGAAGCGCAATCCGGGAATCCTGTCGCTGTGCGGGAAAGACCCGGATTACGCTTGCGCTCCATCCGGGCTACGGCCCTGCGGCGAGACGCGCAAACTGCTCGCCGCCACTCAATTCGAGCTGTCGATCAAGCTCTCCAGCAGCCGCTTCAACTCGCTCGTCGATTTGTCGCCGTAGCTCTCCAGGATGTGCTCCTCCTGGTCGACCGCGAGCGAGTTGAGCTTCTTGCTCAGCACCTTGCCGCGATCGGAGATGAACATCAGGACCTTGCGGCGATCGTTCGGGTCCTGCACGCGGTAGACCAGCGTGTCCGAGACCATGCGGTCGATCATCTTGGTCAGCGTCGGATGGTTGAGCAGCACGGCATCCGCGAGCTCGCCCATCGAATGGCCGTTGCCATCCGACAGCACTTTCAGGATGCGCCACTGCTCGACGGGTACACCTTCCTTGCTCAACCGCAGTTCGAGCTGCCGGTTGATCTCCCGGTTGGCTTGCGCGAGCAGGTAGGCGAGGTGTTCGGTGATCGGGGTGTTCGGTTTTGCCACGGCTAAGACTTTGTCTTGACCCAAATGAGTGAATGTCTTGCAATCGATGCTGCATCTATATGCACTTCAATTCTTGAATATTCAATATTTTCAAAATAGGATATTGCCCAACAATAGGGCGGGTGCCGCGGCCGCCTCTCGAATGAGCTTTCAAGCCTGGTGTCAGACAGGAGTTGGCGTGCGCGCGACGGTAAACTTCCCGGCTCACGGCGGTCCGGCGTTACCGCCGTCCTTGCTGTTCAGGAATCTGTCGTCCGCGGCAGCGGATTTCGACCTGTCGCCGGCTGACGCGCATTTCATGAAGCGCCGCGGCGCACACAACAAGCTCCGCATCGGGGGCTTCATGTGCTGCACTGGCTCGCCCGGCGTTTGGGGCCCGTGCGCGACAAGCAGTGCGCAGCTCGCCGTCGCCGAGATCAACAAGCGCGGCGGCATTCTCGGGCGCGAGATCGAGCTTTCGATCTACGACGCCGGCGGCCCGCTCGACGAGATTCTGAGCCGCGCCGAGCAGGCGATCGCGTCCGATGAGATCGACCTCATCGTCGGACTGCATACCAGCGCGGTGCGTGTGGCGCTGCGCAAGGTCACCACCCGCCACCGCATCCCCTACATCTACACGCCCGTTTACGAAGGCGGCGAGCAGACGCCGGGGGTCATGGCGATCGGCGAGACGCCGCGCTGGCAGAGCCGCCCCTCGATTCACTGGCTCGCCGACGTCAAGAAGGCGGCGCGCTGGTACCTGATCGGCAGCGACTATGTCTGGCCTTGGCAATCGCACCGCGCGGTGAAGCGCTACATCAAGGAGGCCGGCGGCCATGTCGTCGGCGAAGAGTTCGTTCCCCTCGGCGAAGACAACCACGAGCCGCATCTGGAGCGCATCCGTGCCGCGAGGCCGGACGTCGTCCTGATCTCGTTGATCGGCACCGACAGCATCACGTTCAATCGCGCGTTCGGCGAATGCGGTCTTGGCGCCACGACGCTGCGGCTTGCCGGGGCGATGGACGAGACCGTGCTGCTCGGAATCGGCGCCGACAACAGCGAGAATCTGTTCTGCGCCTCCGGCTATTTTCCCGGCATCGGATCGCGGGCCAACGACGACTTCCAGAGCCGCTATCGCGCGATGTTCGGGCCGAACGGCCCCCCGATCGGCTCGCTCGGTCAATCCAGCTATGAGGGACTGCGCTTCCTCGAGGCCGTGGCGAACAAGGCGGGCACGTTGGCGATGGGGCCGATGCTCGCGGCCGGCCGCAACATCGTCTATGGCGGCGCGCGCGGCCCCGTCACGGTCAGGAACGGTCACACCCGGATGCAAATGTATCTCGCCGGGGCGGATGGCCTCGATTTCAAGCTGATCAAACCGATCTGATGCCGGCGCGGCCATCTGCAAGCGCCCGAATCCAAAATAATACTTGAAAAGGAAAATATTTCCGTCTGTAGTATCGAAGCGAAGCCGACCGACCCGTGCCATGCAGGCGCAGGACGGCTTCCGTCCAATGCCAGGGATCAAGAAACTTCAGGAGAGCGCCGTGACAGTTGTCCTTCCCACGCCAGCCCAATTGCGCAGTGTCGCCGACCAGTGCGGCCTTTCGCTGTCCGATGACGATGTCGCCTCGTTCCGCGGCCTGATGCAGGGCTCGATCGAAGCCTACAACCTCGTCGGAGCCATGCCCGACGAGGTGCCGGAGGTCAAATATCCCCGCACGCCGGGCTATCGGCCCTCGCCGGAAGAGAACCCGCGCAACGCCTGGTATCGCAAGTCGACCGTGAAGGGGGCGGCGAGCGGCAAGCTCAAGGGCAAGACGGTGGCACTGAAAGACAACATCATGCTCGCCGGCGTTCCCATGATGAACGGCTCGGCGACGCTCGAGGGTTACGTCCCCGATTTCGACGCCACCATCGTCACCCGCATGCTGGATGCCGGCGCCGAGATCGCCGGAAAAGTCCATTGCGAATCCTTCTGCATGTCCGGCGGCAGCCACACCAACGCGGTCGGCGCCGTCCACAATCCGCACAAGATGGGCTATTCGGCCGGCGGCTCGTCGTCAGGCTCAGGCGTCGTCGTCGCGCTCGGCGAGGTCGACATGGCGATCGGCGGAGACCAGGGCGGTTCGATCCGCATGCCGTCCTCGTTCTGCGGCACCTACGGCATGAAGCCGACCTGGGGCCTCGTGCCCTACACCGGCATCATGCCGATCGAGGTGTTCGTCGATCATACCGGCCCGATGACGGCGACCGTCGCCGACAACGCGCTGCTGCTCGAAGTGCTGGCCGGCGACGACGGCTACGATCCCCGCATCAAGGCGCCCAAGGTCGAGGAGTACACCAAGGCGCTCGGCCAGGGCGTCAAGGGCATGAAGATCGGCATCCTCAAGGAAGGTTTTGAGCAGGCGAATGCGGAGGCCGCCGTGAACGAGAGCGTGCGGGAGGCCGCAAAGCGTTTTAGGGATCTCGGCGCCACCGTCGAGACGGTTTCGATCCCGATGCATCTCGCCGGCCCCGCGATCTGGACGCCGATCGGCACCGAGGGCATGACCCAGACCATGATGTATGGCGACGGTTATGGGCTGAGCCGGTCCGACCTCTATTCGACCACGTTGATGGACTTCCATCGCGGCTGGCGGCGGCAGGCGGATTCCCTGTCCGAAACCACAAAGCTGTTCCTGCTGCTCGGCACCTACATCAACAATACTTTCGGTCCCCGCTATTACGGCAAGGCGCTCAACATCTCGCGACGCCTGACCGCGGCTTACGACAAGGCCTTCAAAGACTACGATTTGCTGCTGCTGCCGACCACGCCGATGAAGGCGACGAAGCTGCCGGAACCCACGGCCACCCGCGAGGACTATGTCGCGCGTGCGCTGGAGATGATCTCCAATACCGCGCCGTTCGACATCACCCATCATCCGGCGATGTCGCTGCCCTGCGGCATGGTCGACGGCCTGCCCGTCGGCCTGATGCTGGTCGGCCGCATGTTCGAGGAATCCACCATCTACCGCGCCGCGCATGCCTTCGAGCAGATCGGCGACTGGAAGAAGATGTGAGCGAGGCATTGATGCGGGCCAACGGAACAGGGAAGCGTTTTCGGACGCGTCAAGACAACATGCCGGAGCCCCGTTCCGATTCCTTCGGAACGGGAAAGGCTCCGGCGCATGGCTAACGCGTTCGTCGCGGCGTTCGAGATCCTGAGCTTCGGCGCGATCATCGTCCTGATCGTGCTGGGCCTCGGGATCATCGCCAGCATGATGGGCATCTTCAACTTCGCGCAGGGCGAGTTCGTCCTGCTCGGGGCCTACATTACCTATCTCGCCTACGCCAAGGGCCTGCCGATCTGGGCCGGCATGGTCGCCGCGCCCTTCGTCGTCGGCGCGCTCGGCTTCGTACTGGAGGCGCTGATCATCCGACGCTTCTACGCAGCCCCCATCGTCGCCATGCTCGGCACCTATGCGCTCGGCCTGATCATCCGCGAATCCGTGCGCGGCCTGATCGGCGGCTTCTATCTCACCGTGCCGGAGCCGATCGGCGGCTCGATCGATATCGGCGCCATGCACATTTCGGCCTGGCGCTTCACCATTATCGTCATCACGGCGCTGGTGATGGGCGGCTGCTATCTGCTGCTGGCGCGCACCAGCTTCGGCCTGCGCGTGCGCGCCACGCTGGAAAATCCATCGCTGGCCCGCGCCTCCGGAATCTCCACGCCGCTGATCTATGGCGCCACCTTTGCGTTTGGCGCGGCGCTTGCCGGCCTTGCCGGCGCGCTGATCGTCCCCGTGTTCAGCCTGTTCGCCGATCTCGGCCTGCGCTTCCTGATCCAGGGCTTTGTCGCGGTCATGGTCGGCGGCGTCGGCTCCTTCATTGGGCCGGTCGCGGGCGCCGGCGTCATCGGCACGCTCAGTGCCGCGCTGCCCTGGGTGATGGCGCCCGTGGTGGCCGATGTCCTCGTCTTCGTTCTCGCCATCGTCTTCATCAAATTCCGGCCGCAGGGCCTCATTGCTGGAAAAGGGGTTTAGTCACATGTCCGATCGTACTCAGCTCTCCCGCCGCCGCTTCCTCTCGAATTTCGCCTTTGCCTCCGGCGCGGTCGCAACCGGCGTCGGCAGCTGGGTGATCCCGGCGCCCTGGGCCAATGCGGCCGAAGCCCCGATCAAGGTCGGCATCGCCACCGACCTCACGGGGCCGATCGCCTACGCCGGCAATGCCGACGCCAACGTCGCCAAGATGGTGATCAAGGAGATTAACGCGGGCGGCGGTCTGCTCGGCCGCCCGCTCGAGCTCTACATCGAGGACACCGCCTCGAACGAATCCGTCGCGGTCGGCAACGTCCGCAAGCTGATCCAGCGCGACAAGGTCGACATGGTGCTCGGCGGCATCACCTCGTCGATGCGCAACGCCATCAAGGACCCGATCGTCGCGCGCGGCAAGACGCTCTACATCTATCCGCAGCTCTACGAAGGCAAGGAGTGCACGCCGTATCTGTTCTGCACCGGGCCGACGCCCGCGCAGCAGTGCGACGAGTTCATTCCCTGGCTGATCAAGAACGGCGGCAAGAAGTTCGCGCTGCCGAGCGCCAACTATGTCTGGCCGCACACGCTCAACGTCTACGCGCGCAAGGTGATCGAGGCCAACGGCGGCGAGGTCGTGTTCGAGGAATATTATCCGCTCGACCAGGTCGACTTCTCCTCGACCGTCAACCGCATCATCTCCAACAAGGTCGACGTCGTCTTCAACACCGTCATCCCGCCGGGCGTCGGCCCGTTCTTCAAGCAGCTTTATGAAGCCGGCTTCCTCAAGAACGGCGGACGGCTGGCCTGCGTCTACTATGACGAGAACACACTCAACATCAATCAGGCCGCCGAGATCGAGGGTCTCGCCAGCTGTCTCGACTATTTCAAGGTGTTGACCAAGGAGAACCCGTTCGACGCGAAAATCCAGGCGGCCTACGAGAAGGATTTCCCGGGCAACTTCCTGTTCGCCGCCGGCAGCGCCGCCACCGGCACCTATCGCGGGCTGAAGCTGTGGGAAGCCGCCGTCAAGGAAGCCGGCAAGATCGACCGCGAGTCGGTCGCGGCTACACTCGACCACGCCAAGATCGCCGAAGGCCCCGGCGGACCGGCCGAGATGGTGCCGGGCAAGCGGCATTGCAAGATGAAGATGTACACTGCGGTCGCCAAGGGCGGGAACTACGAGATCGTCGGACGCAGCGACGGGCTCGTCGATCCCAAGGAATGCTAAAGTCGAATGCCGAAAGCGATGGGCGCAGTGAAGCAGGCAGTCCCCGCCGAGATCGGCGGGGAGCCGAACGTTGCCATGGTTGAACACGGATCAGCAGGGCAAGCCGGTTCGGTGCGGAAAATCCTGCCGATCGTGGAGGGCGTCGTGCTCGCCGCTGCGCTGTTCGCGCCGCTGGTGCTGCAGGACTACCTCACGGTGTTCGCGACGCGGGTGATCATCCTCGCGCTGTTCGCGCTCTCCTTCGACCTGGTTTGGGGCTATGCCGGCATCATGAGCTTCGGCCAGGCGCTGTTTTTCGGCTCGGCCGGCTATGGCGTGGCGCTGCTCGCGCGCGACCTCAACATCACCAACATCTTCCTGGTGCTCCCTGCGGGGACGCTGATCGGCCTCACCTTTGCGCTGCTGCTGGGCGGCTTCCTGCTGCTGGGACGGCATCCCTCCAGCGTGATCTTCGTCTCGCTGGGCACGCTGACCGGCTCCTACGCCGCCGATCGGCTGGCGCGCGGCTGGTACTATCTCGGCGGCCAGAACGGTATCCCCTCGATCTCGTCGATGACGCTCGGCAGTTACGAATTCTCGGAAGGGCCGCCGTTCTATTATCTCGTGCTTGGCCTTCTTATTGTGGTCTATCTCCTCTGCCGTTTTCTGGTGCGCTCGCAGTTCGGGTTGGCGCTCGCAGGATTGCGCGAGAACGAGCAGCGCATCGCCTTTTTCGGCTACAAGGCGCAGCACCTCAAGGCGATCATTTTTGCGATCGGCGGCGCGGTGGCGGGTCTTGCCGGAAGCCTCTACGCCTTCCACGAAGGTTTCGTCTGGCCCAACATGGTCGGCGTCGTGGTCTCGACGCAAGTGGTGCTCTATGTGCTGTTTGGCGGCTCCGGCACGCTGATCGGCGCCGTCATCGGTGCCGTCATCGTCGAGGGCGTCAGCTTCTGGCTCTCGGACAATTATCGCGAGGTCTGGCCGATCATCCTCGGCGTGCTGCTCCTGCTCGTGATCCTGTTCCGGCCGCTCGGCCTGATCAGTTTCGTGCTCGGCGAGCGCGAGCGGGTCGGCAGCTTTGGTGGCAAATCCAGGAAGACCGGGAAGGAGAAGCGCGATGCCGCTCCTTGAAGCCACCGGGGTCAAGAAGATCTTCGGGAAGCTCACCGCGCTCGATGGCGCCGCGCTCACTGTCGGCGAGAACGAGTTTCACGGCCTGATCGGTCCGAACGGCTCCGGCAAGAGCACGCTGATGAAGTGCATTGCCGGCGCCGAAATGCCGACGCAGGGCAAGGTGCGTTTCATCAACACCGACATCACCGCGTTCACGCCGACCGAGCGTGCCCGCGCCGGCATGAGCCTGAAATTCCAGATCACATCCGTGCTGCCGACGCTGACGCTCTATGACAACATCCTGCTCGCGTTGCAGGCGCAGTCGTCGCTGTTCGACCTCGTGTTCTCGCGCACGCGCGGGCTCCTGCACGATCAGGTCATGACCATGCTGACGCAGTTCCGCCTCGCCGATCGCGCGTTCGACGCGGCCGCGGCCCTGTCGCACGGCCAGCAGCAATGGCTGGAGATCGCGATGGCACTTGCCGGCAAGCCGAAACTTCTGCTGCTGGACGAGCCGACCGGCGGCATGAGCCTGGAGGAGCGCCGCGTCACCGGCGAACTGTTGCAGCCGATCAAAAAGCATTGCTCGCTCGTCATCGTCGAGCACGACCTCGATTTCATCCGCGACATCTGCGATCGCCTCACCGTGCTCGACCAGGGCAAGGTACTGGCATCCGGCACAGTGTCGGAGATCCAGGCCAACAAGGCCGTCCAGGAGATCTATTTGCGCCGTGCCTGAATTTTTGGACATCAAGCATCTCGACGCCGGCTATGGCCGCAGCCAGGTCCTGTTCGACGTCAACCTCGGCATTCCCTGGCGCGGCGGTGTCGCCGTGCTGGGCCGCAACGGCGCCGGCAAGACCACGCTGATGAAGACCATCGTCGGCGAGCTGCCGGCGTGGAAGGGCGAGGTCGCCTTCGACGGCCGCGACATCAGCCGCCGCGCGACGCAGGAGCGCGTGCGCGCCGGCATCGGCTACGTACCGCAGGAGCATTCGGTGTTCGCGCGCCTGTCGGTGCGCGACAACCTCGCGGTCGGCTCGCTCGCGAGCAGAAAAGCTGACGCCGTCGACCACGTGCTGACCATCTTCCCAAAGCTCGGCCAGCGCCTCGACCAGCCCGCCGGCACGCTTTCCGGCGGCGAGCGCAAGATGCTCGCCATCGGCCGCGCCATGCTGGGCGATCCAAAACTGCTTTTGCTCGACGAGCCGACCGAGGGCGTCTGGATCGGCGTGATCGAGGAGATCACTGAGCGCCTGATCGAACTCGCGAAAACCATCGCCGTCATCATCGTCGAGCAGCACCTCGACCTCGCACTGCGCGTCGCCGATTACGCCTACGTGCTCGACCGCGGCCGCGTCGCGCTGCAAGGCGAGGCAGGCGAGGTGAGGGGCAATCCGGAATTGCTGCGGTATCTGGCGCCGTAAGAGCGCGCGTGAAGCGCGTCGCTCGCAGCACGCACTCTGCGAACTCCGTCATCCTGAGATGCGAGCGCCCGATGCGCAGCATCGCAAAGCGAGCCTCGAAGGATGAACGCCAATCCACCAGCCGGGCCGTGGCCATTCGAGGGCCGCTGAAGAAGCGGCCACCTCAGGGTGACGGGGAAGTACCGGCGAGAAACGGATTGACGATGGACAGCCCGCCGATGCTGCGGCCGTGCTGCATGTCCTCGCTATACAGCGTCTCGCAGCCAGCCTCGATTGCGGCCGCTACGATCAGAGCATCGTAAAAGGCAAGCGTATGGTCGCGCGCAAGCGCAAGCGCCGTAGCGTGCGTGTCGGCGGTGAGCGGTGTGATATCCGGAAACCGAAATCGGATGGCTTGCACCGCAGCCTCGATCACGGACCAGTCCTGTCTTTGCTTCTTGCGCAGGACGTTGGTGAACTCGTTCAGCACCTGCGCACTGATGACGCCGCCGCCAGCAATTGTGGTCAGCGCGCGCTCGCGCCGGATGTCGGCCGAAAAGGCATAGACCAAGATGTTGCTGTCGAAGAACGAGCTCATCTCTCGTTCGCTTCGTCGCGGTCGAATTTGTAACCCTCGGGGAGGGGGATCCGGAACTGCTCGGCTTGCTTGAGAAATTCCGCTCGTCTGTCGACCTTCTCGACTGCGATCTGGCCTGTCGAAGCCTCTACGACGTTGAGCTCGTCACCGGGGGAGAGGTTCAAGGCCTCAACGAGTGCCTTAGGCAGGCGGACTGCGAGGCTGTTACCCCATCTGGAGACCAGCATGGGAAGCTCCATGATATACAAGATTATTGTATATCATGGCGCGGATATCATCGCAATTCAAGGGCTTCAGGTCTTGGAATGCCGCTCATCACACGGGACGGCCGTCAGCTTGGTAAGATTCGGGAAGGGCGAGAGGTTCCGCCCGCCCTACTTCACCGCCCCAAACCGGCTGTCGAACGAATTCGACTGCACCACCGGCGCGGCGCCCATGATCTGGGTCGCTTCACCCGCGCCATCCGACACCGACGGCTTCAGCGTCGGGCGCGTCGCCGCGAGGCGGGTGTCGGGCTTCGCAGGTTCGGCGGGCTTGGCTGCGGCAACAGCCGGCTTCGGCGCATCCTTCGCTGCATCCCTGGATGTGTCGCGACCCGGCACGAACCGGGTCACCGCGGCCTTCAGCCGGGACGCTGCGGTGGGCGGCGTCGTGGTCGTCGCGGCCGGGGCGACGGATGCCGTGGCCTGCGGCGGCGGCGTGGTCGCCGTCGCGTCGGCGTTGCCCACGCCCATCTTGCGGCCGAGATTCGAGAAGAAGCCGGATTTCTCGGGCGGGGCTGCGGTGGCGACGCGGGCGTTGGCGGCGGGCGCGCTGACGGCGACGACCGGCTCTTCCTGCGGCGAGGGCGCGGCTGCATCGAGATTCGGCTTCGGCGGATTGACGTGTCCCGGGATCGTGCCCGGCGCCTTCGCCATCGCCAGCATCTGCAAGGTCGTGCCTTCGGCGCCCTCCGACAGACCGGTCGAGCCTTCCGGAATCTTCGCGGCGAAGATCTTGTTCATGCCGCCGTCGATGCCGGTGTTCATGCGCGCAACGGGCGTGCCGCGCGAAACCAGCTTGCTGTACTCGGCCTGGTCGCGCGCTTCCTTCTCGCGCACGGCGCTGGCGATCTCCTCGGGGATCACATAGGCCGGGCACTTTGCGGACGCGTCGAACACCGGATCACGCTTGGCGTCGGGCGCCTTCGCCGCGTCGAACACGTACTTCTTCTCGCAGAAATCGACCTTCGGCTCCTGGCGCGTCACCTCGAAATGATCATAGCCTTCTTTGATCATCTTCCAGAACGGCATGTTCGGATTGTTCCGGTGCTTGGCCATGTTCACCGGCGTCATCTTGAACGGATAGGCCTGCAGCTGGAACGCCTTTTGGCCGCCGAAGAAGGATTCGCGCCCGAGCGAGTAGATCTCGGCGATCTGCTCGTCCGTCATCGCGTAGCAGCCGCGCGAGGAACAATCGCCATGCACCATCAGCTGCGAGCCGCTGCGGCCCAAGGCCTTGTCGAACGCGTTCGGATAGCCCGTGTTGAACGACAAATAGTACGCCGACTGCGGATTCATCTGGCCCGGATTGATCGAGTAGAATCCTTCCGGCGCCTGGCGGTCGCCTTCGCGCACCTTCGGGCCGAGGTCGCCCGACCAGCGACAGATCGGATAGGTCTTGAGCAACGCGAACTGGCCGTTGCGGGTCTGCTTCCAGACCTCGAGCTCGGCCTCCTGCTTGAACAGGCGCACCAGGATCGGCGATTGCAGGTCCATGTCCTTCTCGACCATCGCGGCGAGAAGTTTTGGCGGGACGGGCTGGTTGGCCTTGGCATTGGTCGCAAGCGAAACCTGGTCGGTGTCGCAGCCGGCCAGCACAAGGCTGGCGGCAAGCGCCACCGAAACCAGAAACGCGCGAGCAAGCGAACGAGAAATCAAGATGGACCCCACACCGTCCAAGGCATCGCGCGCAAACCCCAATCTTGAAGCATGATCCGACCGGAGACCCGGACCCGTCGCGACGGGCTTTTTCGCAATCACGCTCCAGCGCTTATGCCCTGAAGCCATTGATTAAAATTCTAACCTCTGGGTCATGTGGTCGCAACCCGAACGGGGATCACGAGCCCGTTGGCCCAAAGGCGTGGTCAACGAAGACTTAAACTGGGCTGAAACTTGGGCCTTCCGGCCAAACCAGTACTGAGATCGCTGATTTGGGCAAAAAAAGGGTTAACGCGGCGTTACCGGGGGCCTACGGGACGGTTTGGCCGGCCTCAAATTCAGCGTCGTCCTGGCGAAAGCCAAGACGACAGCGGAGGGTGACGCGTCCGGCGGGGCCCCAAACCCGGCCGAATCAGCCCAGTTTCCGGCCGATATCGAGGAATTTCTGCCGCCGATGCTTGCGGATGGCGTCGCCGTCGAGGCCCCGGAGCTCGTCAAAAGCCTTGGCGATGGCGTCGCCCGTGGTGGCGATCATGGCGGCGGGGTCGCGATGGGCGCCGCCGACCGGCTCCTTCAGGATGCTGTCGATCACGCCGAAGCGGAGCATGTCCTGGGCCGTGATCTTCATGTTGTTGGCGGCTTCCTGCGCCTTGGAGCCGTCGCGCCAGAGGATCGAGGACGCCGCCTCGGGCGAGATCACGCTGTAGATCGCGTGCTCCAGCATCAGGACCTTGTTGGCGGTGGTGATGGCGATGGCGCCGCCCGACATGCCCTCGCCGGTGATGATGGCGACGTTCGGCACGGTCAGCGCCATGCAGGCATCGGTGGAGCGCGCGATCGCCTCGGCCTGGCCGCGCTCTTCCGCGCCGATGCCGGGATAGGCGCCGGCGGAATCGGCGAGCGACAGCACCGGCAGGCCGAACCGCTCGGCCATCTCCATCAGCCGCACGCATTTGCGATAGCCCTCGGGCCGCGCCATGCCGAAATTATGCTTGATGCGGCTCTCGGTGGAATCGCCCTTTTCCTGGCCCATCACGCAGATGGCCTCGCCGCGGAAGCGGCCGAAGCCGGCCACCAGCGCCTCGTCCTCGCCGAACTTGCGGTCGCCGGCGAGCGGGGTGAACTCGGTGATCAGGCCCTTGATGAAGTCGTTGAAATGCGGCCGCTGCGGATGCCGCGCGACCAGCGTCTTCTGCCACGGCGTCAGGTTCAGATAGAGGTCGGCCATCGCCTGCGCCGCCTTGTCCTCGATCCGCCCGATCTCCTCGGCGATATCGCTGCCGGAGGCCGCAAGCGTCCGCAATTCGTCGAGCTTGGAATCGAGCTCGGCGACGGGCTTTTCGAAATCGAGATAGCTGCGCATCTGGTCTGGCATCAACTCAATATAGGGAGAACGGGGCGAGGCGGCGAAGCGGATTCGATGTCGCGGAAAGAAGTGTAGGTTCGTCAACGAGTTGGCTTGTGTACTCGCTGGGAGTACCGGCCAAATCATCGTAAGGCCCCGGCTCTTTCTGCGGAGATGTGGCCGAAGTCAAGGCGGTTTCGGCTGTGGTCCGTAGCCCGGATGGAGCGAAGCGCAATCCGGGAAGGTCTTTCCGCGAGGCGAGAACCCCGGATTACGCTGCGCTCCATCCGGGCTGCGGCAGCAACTACTTCTCCGCCAGCGGGTGCAGGTCGCGGACCAGGCTCTTCAGCCGCTCCTCGACCACATGGGTGTAGATCTGGGTCGTCGAGATGTCGGTATGGCCGAGCAACGTCTGCACGATGCGCAAATCGGCCCCGTTGTGAAGCAAGTGGCTGGCGAAGGCGTGGCGCAGCACGTGGGGGGAGACCAGCCGGGCCTGCAGCCCTGAAGCGACCGCAAGCTCCTTCAAATCGCGGGCAAAATGCTGCCGCGTCAGATGTCCGCTCTCGCCGAACGAGGGGAACAACCATTTCGAGACCGCCACGCTGTTCTTCTTGTCGGACTTGTTGTTGTCCTTGGCGGCCTCCGTCGCCGCGAGATAATCGGCCATCGCCTGGCGCGAGGCCTCGTTGAGCGGCACCAGCCGTTCCTTGTTGCCCTTGCCGCGCACCACGATCATGCGGGCGTCGCGCTTCGCGGCCGTGCGCGGCAGTGCCACCAGCTCGGAGACGCGCAGGCCAGTGGCGTAGAGCACCTCGAGCAGGCAATAGAGTCTGAGGGCACGCAGCCGCTTCGAGGGCGAGGCGTCTTCCGCCTCGCTCAATTCCTTGGCGCGGCGGAGCATGCGGTCGACATCCGCGATCGACAGCACCTTCGGCAGGCCGCGGCCACGCTTCGGCCCGGACAGGATCGCCGCGGGATCGTCGGTTCTGATGCGTTCGTTCAGAAGGAAGCGATAGAGATGCCGCATCGCCGACAGCCGTCGCGCGACACTGGTGGACTTGAAGCCGCGCGTGTCGAGATCGGCGAGATAGTCCCGCAGCGTCTGCGTTTCCGCGTCCGCGAATGCATGGCCGACGCGGCCGAGAAACTCGGAGAAGTCGGTGAGGTCGCGGCGATAGGCATCGAGCGTATTGGGGCCGGCACCCTGTTCCGCCGCGAGCATGTCGAGGAACAGGCCGGTGAGTTTTGTATCTGAGGGCTTTACACGCATGCCCCGGAGGCTAGCCCCTATTTCTTGAGAAACTTATCCGGCGGGATCGTCACCGTCATTTCCCGCGGCTTGGGATTGACGAAGTTCGCCAGCGCGAAGACCACGCCATAGACGACGCCGGCGATCACGGCGACGACCGTCAGGAAGCGGAACAGGCTGGGCATCGGCAGGATCTCGGAGAGGGTCTCGGTCAGGGGCTTGGCGGGCAAATTAACCAATGAAATCATCCAACACGTTCGCCGTTTCGTGGCAAGAGTCCTCTGGCGAGGGCCCCTGCGGGGTCGTATAGGTGGCCAAAGGATGCCGCCTTTGGCGGCAGATCGAGCGAGACCCAATCGAGCGAGACCGATGCCCGACGCCGCGTTGCCGATCCAAGCCTCGCCCGAGGCCGACATTCTGTCGGCGCTGGGGACGCGCTCGATCGTGCTCGTCGGCATGATGGGGGTCGGCAAATCCACCATCGGCCGCCGCATGGCCCTCCGGCTCAAGCTGCCCTTCGTCGATGCCGACACCGAGATCGAGGCCGCGGCCGGCATGACCATACCGGAAATCTTCGAGCGCCACGGCGAGCCGCATTTCCGTGACGGCGAGGCCCGCGTGATCGCGCGTCTGCTCGACGGCGGCCCCATCGTGCTGGCGACCGGCGGCGGCGCCTTCATGCGCGAGGAGACGCGGGGCCGTATCGCGGCGAAGGCGATCTCGATCTGGCTCAAGGCCGATCACGACGTCATCATGCGCCGCGTGCGCCGGCGCGCCGACCGTCCGCTGCTCCAGACCGCCGATCCCGAAGGGACCGTGACGCGCCTGCTCACCGAGCGCGAGCCGGTCTACGGCCATGCCGACCTCACTATCGCCTCGCGCGACGTGCCGCACGACAGAATCGTCGACGAGACCATCGAGACGCTACGCGCGCATCTTTGCGGCGAACGGGCGTCCCCGCCACCAGCCGACGTCGCGAGTGCCGCACGATGACCGCGCCCTTGAAACATTCCAATCCTGTCAACGTCGAGGTCGCACTGGAGAATCGCGCCTATGACATCGTCATCGGCCGCGGCGTGCTGGCTTCGCTCGGCGAACGCGTCGCGCGTTTGCGTCCCGGCGTGCGCACCGCGATCGTGACGGATCGCACCGTCGCGAAATACTGGCTCGAACCCGCCGAGGCTTCGCTTGCAGCCAGCGGCATTGCGACATCGCGCATCGTCGTCGATGAAGGCGAGATCTCGAAGACCTATGCCGGTCTCGAAAAAGTCAGCGAAGCCCTGATTGCCGCGAAAATCGAGCGCAACGATCTCGTCATCGCACTCGGCGGCGGCGTGGTCGGCGATCTCGCCGGCTTTGCCGCGGCGATCCTGCGTCGCGGCGTCGATTTCGTGCAGGTGCCGACTTCGCTGCTGGCGCAGGTCGATTCCTCCGTCGGCGGCAAGACCGGCATCAACTCGCCGCAGGGCAAGAATCTGCTCGGCGCCTTCCACCAGCCGGTGCTGGTGATTGCCGACACCGCCGTGCTCGACACGCTGTCGCCCCGGCAATTCCGCGCCGGCTATGCCGAGGTGGCCAAATACGGCGTGCTCGGCGACGAGGCGTTCTTCGCCTGGCTCGAGAAGAACCATTCCGACATCTCCAAAGGCGGTTCGGCGCGCGAGCATGCGATCGCGACCTCCTGCCGCGCCAAGGCCGGCGTGGTCTCGCGCGACGAGCGCGAGACCGGCGAGCGCGCGCTGCTCAATCTCGGCCACACGTTCGGCCATGCGCTGGAAGCCGCGACCGGCTTCTCCGACCGCCTGTTTCACGGCGAGGGCGTTTCGATCGGCATGACGCTGGCGGCGCAGTTTTCCGCGAAGCTCGGCATGATCGCCGAAGCCGATGCGATGCGCGTCGAGCGCCACCTGATCGAAGCCGGCCTGCCGACGCGCTTGCAGGACATCGCGGGCTTCGCGCAGGAGGGGCTTGCCGATGCCGACGCGCTGATGGCGCTGATGGCGCAGGACAAGAAGGTCGAGCGCGGCAGGCTCACCTTCATCCTGCTGGAGGCCGTTGGGCGCGCCGTCGTCGTGAAGAACGTGGAGCCGGCTCCGGTGCGCGACTTCCTCAAGGACAAGCTCGCCCACAAGGCGTGACACGCGGTTGAACGGCGCTAAAGCGTTTTCGAGCGAAGTGGGTACCGGTTCGCGTCAAGAAAACGCGTCAAAACGAGAAACCAGAGTGGTTCATGGATTGGCTCGGATTCACCATCGTCATTCTCTGCCTGCTCGTCTCCGGCTTCTTCGCCGCGAGCGAGACCGCGCTGACCGGCGCCTCGCGCGCCAGCATGCTGCGGCTCTCCAAGCAGGGTAATCGCGACGCCGACGTGGTCTCGCAACTGCTCGACATGCGCGAGCGCCTGATCGGCGCGCTGCTGCTCGGCAACAACATCGCCAATATCAGCGCATCCGCCCTGGCCACCAGCATCTTCACGGCCTGGTTCGGCGATGTCGGCGTGCTCTATGCCACCGGCTTGATGACCGCGCTGGTCGTGATCTTCGCCGAGGTGCTGCCCAAGACCATCGCGATCAACGCGCCCGATCGCATGGCGCTGGCGGTGGCGCGCCCGATGCGGCTGACGATGTACGTGCTGGGGCCGCTGCTGCGAATCGTGGAAGTCATCGTGCGCTTGTTGATGCGCCTGTTTGGCCTTGCCGGCGAGCACCAGGCGATTCTGTCGCCGACCGAGCGCCTGCGCGGAGCGGTCGACTTGCTGCACCATGAAGGCAAGTTCGAGAAGCACGACCGCGACATGCTCGGCGGGCTGCTCGATCTGCGCGAGCTCCAGGTCTCCGACGTCATGATCCATCGCACCGAGATGACGATGATCAACGCCGACCTGCCGCCGGAGGATCTGGTGCGCGAGGTGCTGGCGGCCGAATACACCCGCATCCCGCTGTGGCGCGAGAAGCCGGAAAACATCATCGGCGTGCTCCACGCCAAGGATTTGCTGCGCGCGATCCGCGCGGCCGACGGCGAGACCTCGCGCATCGACGTCTCCACCATCGCGCTGCCGCCGTGGTTCGTGCCGGAGATGCGGCCCGTCTCCGAGCAGCTCAAGGCGTTCCGCCGCCGCAAGACCCATTTCGCCCTGGTCGTCGACGAGTACGGCGAAGTTGAAGGGCTCGTGACGCTGGAAGACATTCTGGAAGAGATCGTCGGCGACATCTCCGACGAGCACGACGTCGTGGTCGCGGGCGTGCGCGCCCAGCCGGACGGCTCGGTCGTCGTCGACGGCTCGGTGCCGATCCGCGACCTCAACCGCGCCATGGACTGGCACCTGCCCGACGAAGAGGCAACGACGGTCGCCGGCCTCGTCATCCACGAGGCGCGCTCGATCCCCGACCGCGGCCAGAGTTTCACCTTTCACGGCTTCCGCTTCCGCGTCCTCCGTCGCGAACGCAACCGCATCACCGCGCTCCGTATTTCCCCGGTGCCGCGCGAGACGGAGATGGAGGAAGCCAAGCGGCGGCGAGCCGGGACGTCGTTTTAGGATTCGCATGACCCTGTTGCCCCTCATGGTGAGGAGCGCCGCAAGGCGCGTCTCGAACCATGCAGGCCAGGATGCCGCAGCGGGGGCCTGCATCCTTCGAGACGCGCGCAAGTGCGCGCTCCTCAGGATGAGGAGAAATGGCGCCGTCTGACGCTCGTATCGGCGAGCTAGCTCCCGCCTTCTCCCGGCGCTTGCGCGTGGATCGCCAGCGCGTGCACGCTGCCGGAGAGTTCCGCGGCGAGCGCCGAATTTATCATGCGGTGGCGATCGACCCGGCTCTTCCCTTTGAAGGCGGAAGACACAATATAAACGCGGAAGTGCGTCTCGCCGCTCGGCCGATGGCCGGCGTGGCCCTCATGCAAATGTGACTCGTCGACGACTTGCAGGCTTTCCGGCGTGAAAGCTTCCTGCAACTTGTTGCTGATAGTGTCTCTGATGGCCATCTGGGTCATTACGGTGCGGGATCGCTCTCCGTATTGCATAGGCTGCCTCTGGCGGTCGTTCAAGGACGCCTCAGCATAGTTTCGGCTATGCTTTTCAGCTAATTGCAATGTCAAGACTTGAAGGTTTTTGCATTGCGTAGTCAAAGTCAGCCATGCCGATCGATTCATCAAAGTTCTTCGACTCCATCCGGATCAAGCCGAAAGGCAAGCAGCCGGAAGTGAAGCCGCGCGACGCCGTGGTCAATTGCGAATGGACCGGGTGTCAGAACAAGGGCGCGCATCGTGCGCCCAAGGGTCGCGACAATCAGCGTGAGTACTGGCACTTCTGCCTGAACCATGTGCGCGAGTACAACCAGAACTACAATTTCTTCTCCGGCATGAATGCCGACGCCGTCGCGCGCTATCAGAAAGATGCGCTGACCGGTCATCGTCCGACCTGGAAGATGGGCGCCAATGGCGGCGTCAAGAAAGGCGCGGAAGCCGAGATCGACGGCGCCTTCGATCCGTTCAGCATGTTCCAGGAGCTCAACGGCCGCACCGGCTGGCGCGCCGGTCCGCAGGCCGCGCCCAAGGCCGAGACGCGCAAGATCATGAACGCCGAGCGCAAGGCGCTTCAGGTGATGGGCCTCGGCCCCGAGTCCACGCTCGCCGACGTCAAGTCCAAGTACAAGGCTCTGGTGAAGCAGCACCACCCCGATGCCAACGGTGGCGACCGCTCCACTGAGGATCGCCTGATCGAAATCATCAAGGCGTATAATTATCTGAAGACCGTGGTGCGCGAGGCCTGAGGCCGCGCACTGTCTTCCCTTCTCCCCTTGTGGGAGAAGGTGGCGCGAAGCGCCGGATGAGGGGTTGCTTCCTCAAATTCCAATGCAAGGGATTGTGCGGGGAGAGAACCCCTCACCCGTCTCGCCGCTGCGCGGCGAGCCACCCTCTCCCACAAGGGAAGAGGGAAAGAACGCCGTTCCATCCAGATGGGGTAACGGGCCGGCCTCCGCGGCCAAGCCGCGCTAGCTACGGCGCTATGTGATGGCGCGCGTCGCGCGGCTTGGCTGGAAGGTTGGCGGTCGTCCCTCACATTGATGGTGTAGCGGAGTCGAGGCTAGGCCTTGCTCCAAGCATCGAGGAGAGACGACCATGGACCATTATGCCGGAATCGATGTGTCATTGGAATGCTCCAGCGTGTGCGTTGTTGATGGGACCGGGAAGATCGTTCGGGAGGCCAAACCAGCAAGCGAGCCGGAGGCGCTGATCGCCTGGTTCCGTTCGCTTGGGTTCGAGCTTTCCAGGATCGGCCTCGAGGCAGGACCGCTGTCGCAGTGGCTTTACGCGGCCATGAAGCAGGCAGGCCTCACAGTCGAGCTTCTGGAGACACGCCACGTGAGCAATGCCTTCAAGGCGATGCCGGTGAAGTCGGATCGCAATGACGCCCGCAACATCGCCCAATTGATGCGGCTCGGCTGGTTCCGGCCGGTGCATTGCAAATCGATGAGCGCACAGGAGATCCGCGCGATGCTGACGGCGCGCAAGCTGATCCAGGCCAAGCTTCAGGACATCGAGAACAGCTTGCGAGGGATCTTGCGTGGTTTCGGCTTGAAGGTCGGCAAGACGACAAAACGTAACTTTGCGACACGGATCGGCGAGCTGGTGGCCGGCCATCCGGCCCTTGAGGCGATCGCCGCAGCGACGCTCGCGGTTCATACGGTGCTGCTGCGCGAGTTCAACGGTTTTGAGAAACAGGTGCGGGCGATGTCGCTGCTGGATGCCAAGGCCAAGCTGCTGATGTCGACCCCAGCCGTAGGACCGGTCATCTCGTTGACCTATGCCAGCGCCATCGATGATCCCTCTCGCTTCACCTCATCGAAGCGGGCGGGGCCGCTATTCGGATTGACGCCGAAGAAGCGCCAGTCAGGCGAGACCGATTACTCTGGCCGGATCAGCAAAAATGGGGACGCTTCCGTGCGCGAGGCGCTCTATGAGGCTGCTCACATCATTCTGACCAAGCCGATCAGGGGCTGTGCCCAACTCAAAAGCTGGGCGATGCGGATCGCCAAGCGTGCCGGCATGAGCAAGGCTAAGGTAGCGCTGGCGCGCAAACTTGCCGTCATCATGCTTCGCATGCTCAAGGACAACGTGCCGTTCAACTCAACTGCCAAGGCAAGTGCCATGGCGGCCTAAAGCAGGAGCAAACAGGCTTTCGGGCAGGTACCACACCAGCCTTCCCGATGCGAAGTCCCTTCGCCGGGACGATGGATCAGGCCAGGCCGCCATCCAGGTTGTCGACGCATCCAGCGATGCGATCACGCTTCCGTAGATTGGCCAGCCTGCTCCTCTCTAGAACCCCATCAGGTGACGGCCACCGCGCCGATCCCGTACAGAAGCAGGTTCCCGGCAAGAGGATGACGCAAAAGGGATTGACTAACCAAGGCCCGTTACAGAAGGCTACGTTTCATCACCCCTCCGGCATCGCCCCCACATATGAAGAGCTCGGCCGGATCAGCCGCCCGGTTCGCTGCTGCTCGCGCGCATGCGCGGTCCAGCCGGCGGCGCGCGCTACCGCGAAGATCGGCGTGAAGGCCTGCCTCGGGATCGCCAGCGCATCGAGCAGGATCGCGGTGAAAAACTCGACATTGGTCTCCAGCGGCCGGTCCGGATTCTTCCTGCGCAAGGCGCTGCGGATATAGGCTTCGACCTCGCCGGCAAAGGGCAGGTTGGCGCCGTCCGAGGCCAGCGCCTCGATCGCGGTCTTGAGCACGTCGGCGCGCGGATCGCGCACGCGATAGACGCGGTGGCCAAAACCCATCATGCGCTCGCCGCGGGCGAGTGCTGCGTCCACCCACGGCTGGATGCGTTCGCGCGAGCCGATCGCGTCGAGCATTTCCAGCACTGGCTCCGGCGCGCCGCCATGCAGCGGGCCCGTGAGCGCGCAATAGCCGGCGGTGACGGCGGCAAACAGGTCAGCCTGCGTCGAGGCCACCACGCGCGCGGTGAAGGTCGAGGCGTTCATGCCGTGGTCGCTGGCGGTGACGAGATAGGCGTCCAGCGCCGTGACCTCGCGTGGTTCAGGCGCGCGTCCGTGCAGCATGCGAAGCGTATCGGCGGCGTGGCTCACGTTGGGATCGGGCGCCACGGGATCGAGACCCCTCGCGCGGCGGACGAGCGCGCCCGCAATCACCGGGAATGCGCCGACGATCGTCGCCTCATGGGCGAGGCCATGCTCGGCGCGAAGTCCCGCGACCGCCGCGCGAAACCCGTCGACGACGCCCATGCCGCGCGTTGCCGGCAGCAACTCATCCAGCCGCGCGAAGGCGCGGTCGCGTGCGGCGCCGAGGCTCGCGCGCACATTGGCTTCGCTCAGCGTGGTCGTGCTGGCGCCGTTCCAGAGCCGGGCGGTGACGCCCTCAAAGCTCGACTGGCTCGCCAATCGGCCGACATGCTCGCCAGCGATGATCAACTCGCCGCGCTCGCCGTCGACATGGCTCAGCACGGTTTCGGCCGCGGGAACGCCGTCCAGCCCGATCTGGCTCTTGGTGAGGTGGATGTTCATGGCCCAAATCTCCTTTGCACCAGCCAAAGGTCAGGCCTCTCGACAGATTGATCAATCTTGATTACATAAATCAATATGAAAAATTCGGAAGGTCTCTACCTCTCCGCCCGGGAAGCCGCCGCCGAGCTCGCGATCTCGCCGGCCACGCTCTACGCCTATGTCAGCCGCGGCCTGGTCCGCTCCGAGCCGACGCCGGACTCGCGCAAGAACCGCTATCGCGCCGAGGACGTCCGGGCCCTGAAGGAGCGCCGGGTGCCGTCGCCGGAGCCGCGCGGCCTGCGCAGCTTCGATGCCGATCTGCCGGTCATGGACACCGAGATCTCCACCATCACGGAGGACGGCGCGATCTATCGCGGCGTCAATTGCGTCGATCTCGCCGAGCACGACACGCTGGAGCACACGGCGACGCTTCTGTGGGACGTCTCCGGCGTCGATCCGTTTGCGCCGGATAATCAGCCCGCGATGTCCGAGGAGATGCGCGCGATCGCACAGGCCGCGCGCCGGGCGGCACCGATCGATCGCGCCATTGCCGTGCTGGCGCTCGCATCGAGCGCCGATCCCCGCGCGTTCACGCGTGCGCCGGATGGCCGCGCCATGGTCGGTGCGCGCATCGTCCGGCTCCTGGTCGCGACCATGCTCAATACTGAGCCGTCCGCCGAGCCGCTGCACCAGCAGATCGCGAGGGCCTGGGCGCCCGATAACAAGCACGCGGCCGATCTCGTCCGTCGCGCGCTGGTTCTGCTCGCCGAGCATGAATTGAACGCGTCCACCTTCACCGCGCGCTGCGCGGCCTCGACCGGCCTCAATCTTTATGACTCCGTCATCGCCGGCCTCGCCGCGCTGAAAGGACCGAAGCACGGCGGTGCCGGCGTGCTCGCCTCGCAGCTCGTCAAGGCGCTGGTGGATCGTGACGTCGAGCCGATGGTCCGCGAACGCGTCGCGCTCGGCGAACGTTTTGCCGGCTTCGGTCACGGCGTCTACAAGCGGGGCGATCGGCGCGCGCAGTCGCTGCTGAATGCCCTGGCCCGCACCGGCGCACCGCGCAAATTCACCAAGGAGGTGCCGGAGCGGATCGCGGAGGCGACCGGCGAGCTCGTCAACATCGATTACGCGCTCGCGGTGCTCGTGCACGCGTTGCGCTTGCCTGGAGGCAGCGAGCTCGCGTTGTTCGCGATGGCCCGCAGCGTCGGCTGGATCGCTCATGCGAGCGAGCAGCTACAGCACGGCAAGCTGATCAGGCCGCGGGCAAGGTATGTGGGACCGGCGCCGGGGCGGAGGGCGGGGGTTGCGGATTAGAAATTCCGCGCGGGCCGCATTCTCCGCCGTCGTCCTGGCGAAAGCCAGGACCCATACCGCGGAATCTATCGATGGGGGCGCCGGGAGTACCGAACGACGATTCTTCGCCAAACCGCCCCTTGTGGCAATGGGTCCTGGCTTTCGCCAGGACGACGCAGGGAGAGGTCTACCCCCGCGGCTTCGCCACCGCCACACCGCCGCCGTTCCGGCGGCGATAGATCCAGACAGCCAGCCCCAGCACGATCGCGACGCCGATCACGGTCAGGATCCAGATATGCTTGCCGACATGTCCATGGTGGTGCAGCCCGGCATATTCGTGCAGCACTGAGACCGCCAAAACACCCGGCAGCACATGCGCCGGCGCCCAGACCAGGATCGCCGGGATGTTGATGGCATAGAAGCGGGCCGGGGGCATGCCCAGCGCGCCCGCGGTGACCGGGACGAAGGCACGGATCGGCGGCACGAAGCGCGCGAAGAACACCGCCCAGGTGCCGAAGCGGTGGAAGAAATTCTCGCTCTGCTCGACCACACGCGGATAATTGGTCAGCGGCCAGGTGTTGAGGATCTCCCGTTGCTGCCGGTGGCCGATCCAGTAGGCCGAACCGTCGCCGAGCACTGCGCCGAGCGCCGCCGCCAGCAACACCCATTGCAGCCTGAGCTCGCCGCCCGGGACCAGGGCGCTTAGCGCCAGGATGATGGTCGAGCCGGGGATCACTGACCCCACCACCGGAACCGCCTCCAGCAGGGCCGCCAGGAACAGGGTCAGATAGGCCAGCCACGCATGGGCCGAGACGAATGAAATGAGGGGATCGAGAAAGGACGTCACATCGTCTCTGTGGTGGGATTGGGCCCGGGGGATCGGCCTTTGGGTTCGGACCCTACATAAGTAACGAGGCGCGGTAAAAGTGCCACCCGCGTGGGCAGGACCGTGCCTTCGGCACGAAATTCAAGCGTGATTCGCAGAGCAGCCTTCCAAAAATCGCGTTCCTTGCCTATCTAAATGAAAAGACAACGGAACTTTGATTGGGGGGCGGGCTTCTGCCCGCACGTTGTCTCTGATAGGTTCGCGATCGCACCCAGCCGCAGCCAACGTGCAATAACTGGTCACGGGATCGCCCGGGACCTCGGAGGATTGATGACGACCGCCGCGATGTCCAAAGTTGAGGGAGTTTCCGGTTTGCCCGACATGAAGGTGTCGGTGCGCCAGGTGTTCGGGATCGACAGCGATCTCGAAGTCCCAGCCTATTCCGAAGTCGATCCTCACGTGCCCGAAGTCGATTCCGATTACCGCTTCGATCGCGCCACCACGCTCGCTATTCTCGCCGGCTTCGCCCACAACCGCCGCGTCATGGTCACGGGCTATCACGGCACCGGCAAATCCACCCATATCGAGCAGGTCGCCGCGCGGCTGAACTGGCCCTGCGTGCGCGTCAACCTCGACAGCCACATCAGCCGTATCGACCTGGTCGGCAAGGACTCGATCGTGGTCCGCGACGGCAAGCAGGTCACCGAATTCCGCGACGGCATCCTGCCCTGGGCGCTCCAGCACAACATCGCGCTGGTGTTCGACGAATACGACGCCGGCCGCCCGGACGTGATGTTCGTGATCCAGCGCGTGCTGGAGGTCTCCGGCCGCCTGACGCTGCTCGACCAGAACAAGGTGATCAAGCCGCACCCGTCGTTCCGCATGTTTTCGACCGCCAATACCGTCGGCCTCGGCGACACCTCGGGCCTCTATCACGGCACCCAGCAGATCAACCAGGGCCAGATGGATCGCTGGTCGATCGTCACCACGCTGAACTATCTCGCCCATGACGAGGAAGTGGAGATCGTGCTGGCCAAGGCCAAGCACTATCGCACCCAGGAGGGCCGCGACATCGTCAACAAGATGGTTCGCCTCGCCGATCTCACCCGCAACGCCTTCGCCAATGGCGATCTGTCGACGGTGATGAGCCCGCGCACGGTGATCACCTGGGCGGAAAACGCCGACATCTTCAGCGACATCGGATTTGCGTTCCGGGTCACCTTCCTCAACAAATGCGACGAGCTCGAACGTCCCCTCGTCGCCGAGTTCTACCAGCGCTGCTTCAACGCGGAGCTGCCGGAATCGGCGGTGAACGTGGCGCTGTCCTGATCTTGTGTGATGTCGTCCCGGCGAAAGCCGGGACCCATACCGCGAGGTCTCTCAGAATGAAGCGACGCCAATAATTTTCCCTGACCGACTACGGCCGGTGGTTATGGGTCCCGGCCTTCGCCGGGACGACGGATAGGGTGAAATGACCACCTCCAACTCCAAGTTCCGCAACACCAAGGAAGCCCCGACCGAGCCGTTCAAGCGCTCGGTGGCCTCTTGCCTGAAGGCGATCGCCAAGGCTCCCGAGCTCGACGTCAGCTTCGCCGCCGAGCGTCCCGGGCTCGCGCCGGGCAAGGCGCGGCTGCCCGAACCCGCGCGAAAGATGACCAGGCGTGATGCCGCGATCGTGCGCGGACACGCCGACTCCATCGCGCTCAAGCTCGCCTGTCATGATCCAAAGGTGCATCGCAAGCTGATGCCGGGCAATCCGCAGGCGCGCGGCGTGTTCGAGGCGGTGGAGCAGGCCCGTGTCGAGGCGATCGGCGCGCGGCGCATGGCGGGCGTTGCGAAAAACCTCACCGCGATGCTCGACGACCATTTCCATCGCGGCAAGTTCGACGAGATCACCGATCGCGCCGACGCGCCGCTCGCCGACGCGCTGGCGATGCTGGTGCGCGAACGCCTGACCGGCATGGCGCCGCCGACGGCCGCGAAGAAGATGGTCGATCTCTGGCGTCCCATCCTCGAAGACAAGATCGGCAGGCGGCTCGACCGGCTCGATACCGTGGTCGAGGACCAGACCAGGTTCGGCGATGCCGTGCATGATCTGCTGACGGCGCTCGAGATCGGCGACGAGCGCAGCGCCGACAGCGAAGACAATGACGAGAACGACGAGAACCAGGACGGTGACAACGATCAGTCCGGCGCCGAGGGCTCGCCCGATTCCGACGCCGCGCAGGAGATGAGCGCCGACCAGGCGCAGGCCTCGAGCGAGGAGATGAGCGAGAGCGCGATGGAAAGCGCGCAGGCCTCGACCTCCGACACCTTCGATGACGGCGAGCTCGGCGACGACGAGACGCCGGGCGAGGCGACGCGGCCGAATTCGCATGGCAAGAACGAGCCGCGCGGGCCGGAATACCACGCCTTCGCGCCGAAGTTCGACGAGGTCATCGCCGCCGAGGACCTCTGCGACCATGACGAGCTGGAGCGGCTGCGCGCCTATCTCGACAAGCAGCTCGCGCATCTGCAGGGCATCGTCGCCCGGCTCGCCAACCGGCTGCAGCGCCGTCTGATGGCGCAGCAGAACCGCGCCTGGGAGTTCGACCTCGAAGAAGGCATTCTGGACCCCGCGCGGCTGTCGCGCGTGGTGACCGATCCCTATCACCCGCTGTCCTTCATGCACGAGAAGGAGGCGACGTTCCGCGACACCGTGGTGACGCTGCTCTTAGACAATTCCGGCTCGATGCGCGGCAGGCCGATCACGGTCGCGGCGACTTGCGCCGACATTCTCGCCCGCACGCTGGAGCGCTGCGGCGTCAAGGTCGAGATTCTCGGCTTCACCACGCGCGCCTGGAAGGGCGGGCAATCGCGTGAGGCGTGGCTTGCCGCCGGCAAGCCGGCCAGTCCCGGCCGCCTCAACGATCTCCGCCACATCATCTACAAGTCGGCGGACGCCCCGTGGCGCCGTGCGCGGAAGAACCTCGGCCTGATGATGCGCGAGGGGCTGCTGAAGGAGAACATCGACGGCGAGGCGCTGGACTGGGCGCACAAGCGCCTGCTCGGCCGGCCCGAGCAGCGCAAGATCCTGATGATGATCTCGGACGGCGCGCCGGTCGACGATTCCACCCTGTCGGTCAATCCCGGCAACTACCTCGAGCGGCACCTGCGCCACATCATCGAGGAGATCGAGACCCGCTCGCCGGTCGAGCTGATCGCGATCGGCATCGGCCATGACGTCACGCGCTATTATCGCCGCGCGGTGACGATCGTGGACGCCGAAGAGCTCGGCGGCGCCATCACCGAAAAACTCGCCGAACTGTTCAGCGAGACCAACACCGCGCCCACGCAACCGGCCGGTCGCCCGCGACGCAAACTGCATTCGTGAGCAATCATCGATCCCGCCGCAGCTTTATCGGCCACGCGGCGGCGGGATTTTCCACTCTCGCGCTGTCTCGCCTGGCGCAGGCGCAGCCCGCGCCGAAGCCGGCGCTGATCGAGCACGCCGTCGCCGCGCCCGTTGGCATCGAGGTCAACGCGCGGCCGATCCCCAATTTCGAGCCGCGAGAGCGTTCGCGCACGCGATTCGGTTCGCTGGACTATCGCGGCGGCCTGGTGCTGACCTCGCCGCATCGCGGTTTTGGCGGCCTGTCCGGCTTCCGCTTTCTCGACAGCAAAGGCGAACGCTTCCTCGCGATCTCCGACCAGGGCACCTGGTTCACCGGTCGCATCCGCTATTCCGGGCGGAGCATGACCGGTCTCGACGACGTCGAGGCCGCGCCGGTGCTCAATGCGGAGGGGCGGCCGATCACGGAGAAGCGGCTGTGGTACGACACGGAGGCGCTCGCGCGTGATGGCGACCTCGTCTATGTCGGGCTCGAGCGCGTCAACCACATCATGCGGTTCGATTTTGCGAAGGGCGGCACGCGCGCCCGCGGCGAGGTGCTGCCGACGCCGCCGGCAGTGCGAAAACTGCCTTATAACAAAGGGCTCGAGGCGCTGGTGTTCGTCCCCAAGGACATATCAAAGGGGCAGCCGCTCGCGGGCACCTTGATCGCGCTGTCGGAAGGCGGCTTCGATGCCGACGGCAATCTGATCGGCTTCTTGATCGGCGGCCCGACGCCCGGCCAGTTCAGCATTCGCCGCACCGACCAGCAGCTCATCAGCGACGCCGTGCTGCTGCCCTCGGGCGATCTCCTGATCCTCGAACGCAAATTCTCCTGGTTCACCGGCGTCGATATCCGCATCCGCGCGATCCCCCTGAAATCGATCGCGCCGGGCGCATTGGTCGACGGCCCCGTGCTGTTCAAGGCTGATCTCGGCCATGAGATCGACAACATGGAAGGCATCGACGCTCACGTCACGCCCGACGGCGAGACCGTGCTGACGCTGGTGTCCGACGACAATTTCTCGATGCTCCAGCGCACGCTGCTGCTGCAGTTCGCGCTGGTGGAGTAATCGTCCGCTTGACCCTGGCAATTCGATTGCGCGATGATCGAGGTGTATTTGATCGATTGTAGCCGCATTGATTGAAGGATGGGGATAATGTCCGGGCTTGAGGTGCTCGTTTGGATCGTCGTTCTATTCATCCTGTTCGGACTGAGATATTTCGATTTTGGGACCGCCGGTGGCGTCGAAACGATTCCCCGGGAGCACAAGATCCTGGTTGTTTACAGCCCTGCGCTCGGCGGGCGAGCATCGAGACCCGATCTCGAAAAGCTGGTGCGGGAGGCTTACCCGTCCGCCGACGTGCTTATCCCCACTTACAGCCATGGCTGGGCGTCCAACATCGATCCCTATGACATCACGCAGACGATCGAGACTGCGATCGACAGGGCTCACAACACGCATGATTATGAGAAGATCATCCTGTTCGGCTACAGCACCGGCGGGCTTCTGCTCCGCAAGGTTTTGCTCTGGGGACACGGTTTTGAGGACCGTCCCCAGCAGCGCGAGAGCGGTCGGCATCACTGGGTAGGTCGCGTTGAGCGCTTCGTGTCCCTCGCGGCACCGAACCGCGGCTGGCCGAGCCACAAGCCGAAGAACTTGAGTTTCCCCAAATACATCATCGGCCAACTTGCGATAGAGATCGGCCGATTGACGGGGACAGGCCAGTTCATCGCAAGCCTGATGCAGGGCTCGCCTTTCGTCGCCAACATGCGGGTGCAGTGGATCGAGCTGTTTCGAGCGCTGCCGGAAGACGAGCGGCCGCTGATTATCCATCTGCTCGGCGCCAAGGACGAGTTGGTTGACCGCGACGACAGTATCGACCTCGAGGCCGGGTCTCCTGGCAGCGTGATGATCAAGACGCTGGAGGGCCTCTCGCACGCCGAGATTGCTTCGCTCATCTATCGTGATCCCCAAAAGAATGATCTCACTCCGTCGGGCGAAGCTATTCGGATGGCGCTGACGACCGTGGGAGGTGCGTTTCCGCCCTATTGGGCTGACAAGATCACGGCACTCAAGACCGACCCGAACATCACGCATCTCGTCTTCGTCATGCACGGTATACGTGATGAGGGCACTTGGCCGGCTGAGGTGAAGTGGGCGATCGAGCGGCAGATCGGCGCCGCGGCGGTGCGCGTGAAAGTCATCCCGCCGCTCTACCGCAGGTTCGCGATGCTGCCGTTCCTGTTCTACTGGGACCGCCAACGCAACGTGCGCTGGTTCATGGATCAGTACACGCAGGCGAGGGCGATGTATCCGGCCCTGGAGACGAGCAGCGTTGACTATATTGGCCACAGCAACGGTACCTACATTCTCGCAAGTGCGCTGCAAAACTATGTGGTCCTGAAGATCAGAAACGTGTTCTTTGCAGGTAGTGTGGTGCCTGCGCATTACCGCTGGGACAAGTTTATCGCCGCCGAGCGCGTGACGGGGCGAGTCTGGAATATCTGTGCCGCCGGGGACTGGGTTGTCGCGCTCTTCCCGCAGTTTTTCCAGCATGTCGCGGACTTCCTGAAGATCGACGAGCCAAAGCCGGGGCTGCTCGACATCGGCTCGGCCGGCTTCCGCGGCTTTCGTCACGGCACCGGGGACGACGGGAAGGTGTTCAACCTCAAATACATCGCCGGCGATCACGGCGCCGCCTTTGAGCACCCGAGACTCGACGACATTGCGCGGTTTGTCGCGCTCGGTCCTGAGTTGGATTTCTATGCGCGCTGGTGGTCCAGCAATGGGCCGCAGCCCGGGCGTCTCGAGATCGCATCCAACCTGTGCTGGGCGATGTGGATCGTTGGCCTTGGCGTGATCGCGTTTTTAGGGGTCGAGAGCTATCGCGAGAGCTGGACGTGCTTTGTCATTTATTGGGTGGTGCTGCTGGGTGTCCTGAACTCATGGTGAACATAGCATGATTCCTTACCGCGCCATCCTCGCTCTTGCCTTCACGCTCGCCGCAGCATCGCCGGCCTTGGCTACGGCAGAGCACAAATATGGCAAGAACGAATACGCCATCATCCAGGGCGGCCGCGCGCCGAATGGAAAACTCTCCGTCGCCGCACATGGCGGCGGCGAGGCCGGCAGCGACGGTTTCCGCATCTACCTGATGGCCGAGCCCGGCCATCGCCGGCTGGTGACCCTCGACAATGTCAACGACGACAACATCCTCGACTCCGCGCCGGATGCCTTCCACGCCGCCTGGTCGCAGGACTCGCGCCACGTTGCCGTCTCGTTCCGCAGCGAGCGCCATATCGTCACGCTGAACCTCTACGCCATCGAGGGCGGCCGCGCGAAGCTGATCGATGCGCCGGATCTGTTCCGCGACGTCACCGGCCGCAGCATCGACGTCAAGACCGACGGCGACATGCGCACATCCGTGCCGGCGCTGAGATGGCAGGCGCCGCGTCGCTTCCATCTCACCGAATACCGCGTGTTCGTGGTCGACGACACCGCGCTCGCCGATAAGCTCGGCCCGCTCGGCAAGGCGACCAAGCGCGATGGCGGCGGCAACACCATCCAGTTTTCGGCCGAGGCCGATGGCGAACTCCTGCCCGATGGCCGCATCCGCACGGCCAAGCCGCAGCCGGGCCGGTTCGAGGATGTGGATTAGGGCACCCCGAGGAGCGAAGCGACGAAGCAATCCAGACTGCCGCTGCGGAAAGACTCTGGATGGCTTCGCTGCGCTGGCAACGACGAGTGGAGGATTGCCGCCAAACCCTCACCGCAATGCATGGCCCTTGGGGCGGCCATTCCCGCCGCGCAGGTGGCAATCCGCCATCCGCCCACTAAACTTCATGCAATCGCTTCCATCCCTCCCATCCCGGAACTCCCCCGCATGAGCGCCCTGTTTTCCCCGATCAAGCTGCGCGGCCTGACTTTGAAGAACCGCATCGTGGTCTCGCCGATGTGCCAATATTCGGCCGAGGACGGCGTTCCCACCGACTGGCACTTCACCCACATCAACAATCTCAGCCTGTCGGGCGCGGCGATGTTCTGCATCGAGGCGACCCATGTCGAGGCGATCGGCCGAATCACGCCGGGCTGCCTCGGGCTCTACAGCGATGCCGCCGAGGCCGCGCTGAAGCAGATCCTCACCTCGGTGCGTAAACATTCCTCGACCGCGGTCGCCATGCAGCTCGCGCATGCGGGCCGCAAAGCCTCGAGCGCGCGGCCCTGGGACGGCGGCCAGCTGATCCCGCAGGACGCGGGCGGCTGGCAGACCGTGGCGCCGTCGGCGCTGCCGCACAAGGAGGGCGAAGCCGCGCCGCTGGCGCTCGACGCCGCCGGCCTCAAGCGCATCCGCGACGCTTTCGTGGACTCGGCAAAACGCGCCGACCGCATCGGCATCGACGCCATCGAGCTGCACGGCGCGCACGGCTATCTGCTGCATCAGTTCCTGTCGCCGATCTCGAACAAGCGCACCGACGAATATGGCGGCTCGCTCGAAAACCGCATGCGTTTCCCGCTGGAAGTGTACGACGCGGTCCGTGCGGTGTTCCCGCATGACAAGCCGGTCGGCATGCGGGTGTCGTCGACCGACTGGGTCGAGGGCGGCTGGGACCTGGCGCAGACGATTGAGTTCGCCAAGGCGCTGAAGGCGCGCGGCGTCGACTGGATCGATGCCTCCTCCGGCGGCGTCTCGCCGCTGCAGAAGATCGCGCTCGGCCCCGGCTACCAGGTGCAGTTTGCGGAAGCCATCAAGCGCGAGACGGGTTTGCCCACCATCGCCGTCGGCCTGATCACGGAGCCGAAGCAGGCCGAAGACATCGTCGCATCCGGCAAGGCCGACATGGTCGCGCTCGCCCGCGGCATGCTCTACGACCCGCGCTGGGCCTGGCACGCCGCAGCGGACGTCGGCGGCGAGGTCGAAGCCCCGCCGCAATATTGGCGTTCGCAGCCCTCGACCCAGAAGGCGCTGTTCGGCAAGACCACGTTCGGGGCGCGGTAGGCTCTTCACCTCGCCCCGCTTGCGGGGAGAGGTCGCATCCCATCGACGATGGGATGCGGGTGAGGGGGTACAGGTGCGGCGATGATCTCACATGCGGAGAGAGGCCCCTCACCCCAACCCTCTCCCCGTAAGAACGGGGAGAGGGAGCAACGCTCCGCCTCACGCATCCGTAAACCCTCTCAGCTTCCACCTCCGCCAAATCTGGCCTAACCTCGCGTGCGTCCAACGCCTCACGGAGGCCCGCCATGCGGTTTCGTATCCGGAAAGCTGCCCACGTCATCGAGCGCGTGGGGCTTGCGATGGCGGGCGCGGCGTGCGGGCTGTTCGTCGGCGCTTATGTGGGATCCGCGATACCCGCGCTCACCACCGAGGGCTTCCTGCTGCTGATGATGGTGCTGGGCTTCGTCGGCTTCTATCTCGGCATCGACACGCCGCAGCTGCCCTTCGACGAGGCCCATGGCGACATCGACGCCGCGGAACTGTTGAGCGCGGCCGGCACGCTCTGCGCCACGCTCACCGCGCTCGCCTCCGTCGCCATCATCGTGCTCCGCCTCGAGCCGCATATCGCCTGGAGCTGGTTCGCTCTGTTCGGCTGGATCGCGGGCGTCGCAATGCAGATCGTCGCGGGGGCGAAGGCGCGGATGCGGAAGCCGTGAGATGAGATAGCCGCGCGACAATCTCCGCTGTCGTCCCGGCGAAGGCCAGGACCCATACCGCGTGATCTATCGGACGATGCTAATCCCGAACGACGAGCCTTCGCCAAACTGCTCCCTGGGGTTATGGGTCCCGGCCTTCGCCGGGACGACGGGAGAGGTGCCCCTAAAACACCACGCCCACTTTCGTGCCGCGCTTCCACGCCACGCGGCAGCGCTTCTTCGTGTTCACATGCAGCAGCTCGAAGCGATCGGGAATCTTCACCTGGCCGCCGAGATCGACGCAGGCTCCTCCGGGCGAATAGTCGATCAGCGTGCAGGGGATCACCGGCGCGCGCGGGTCGGTGATGATCTTGGCCTGGCGGGACACGAGGCCCGCGGGTTTGACGCGGGCATGTCGTCGCGGATGCATTGGCACTCTCCTCCAATTTCCGCGGATGGCGCGGGTGGTCTGGGAGATGATGCCAAGGAGTTGATGCGATCCGGCTAAGGCGGGGTTGAGAATTTTAATGAAAAGTGTCGGCGAATGGAGAAAGCGGCGGTAGCGGGGTGGGCTGCTTTCCCCTCTCCCCTTGTGGGAGAGGGTGGATCAATCGCGCGAAGCGCGATTGAGACGGGTGAGGGGTCTCGCACGGAATACGAAGCTTTCGCGTTCGCGGCGACAACCCCTCATCCGGCGCCATAGCCGATGCGAAGCATCGGCGTTTTCAAGAACGGCGGCCGAAGGCCGCCTATGCCACCTTCTCCCACAGGGGGAGAAGGGAAGGCCCTCACCCCACCACGATCTCCCCCGGCTCCGCCGCCATGCCCATGTGCGGCGGCACCGGCATCGGCACCGTCACATAATCCTTCGGCAGATTCACCGGCCGATAGCCCGGCTCCACCGCCATCCGCTTCAACACGCTCTCATGCACATGCGCGCCTTCGGGGATCAGGCGCGGTTCGCAATCGGGGATGTAGAGCCCGAGAAACACCTTGCGCTCCGGCCATTCCTTGTAGATCGCGCGCTTCGGCAGATACTCCAGCACGCGCCACACCGCCGTCATCGAATTGTGCAGCTCGCCCACCTTCCCGGTGTATTCAGGCGGCACGTATTGGAACGGTGAGTTCTTGCGCTGGATGCCCCAGGCGAGCTGGTTCACCGTGCTCGGGTTGAAGTTCAGCCCGGCCTTGGTGGCTTCCTCGATCATCCAGAGCAGCGGATATTTGGACTCGCCGCTCTCGGCTTCCGGATAGCCGCCGCCGACGTCGCAATGCACGCCGGCGAACCACACCTGCAGGATGTCCTGCGGCTCCTTCTTGTGATCGGGCACGAAGCGGTTGCGCCAGTACTCCTGCGGCTCCTCATACTGCTTGAGGCGGAACATGCAGCGCTGCTCGTCGATCGCGATCGCCTGGCGGAAGATGTTGACGCTGGGATTGCGCAGCGTGAAGGCGAGCTCCTCGAAGCTCGGCAAATAGCCCCGGTCGGCGCGCGGCACGATCACGCTCGCCACTGTGTCCCAGACGCCGATGAAGTGGATGGTCGGCCAGCGCGACGAAGTAATGCGTGCGAACTGGGCGGCGAGATCGAACTTGTTTTTCGGCAGCGGCCCGCTGTCGTCAAAACCTTCATCGATGAGGTCGCTGACATCGTTGCCGCGCCCGGTGCCGGAATATTGCTTGTAGGCGACGAGGCCACTGCCTGCGAGGTTGGCCTGCTCCGGCGAGATCAGGCCGATCTTGTGGATCAGCCCCGCCAGCACGCGAACCGTGTAGGCGCCACGCGAAAAACCGAACAGATAGATCTTGTCGCCCGGCGCGTAGTGCTGGACCAGGAAGCAATAGGCCGAGAGCACGTTGTCATCGAGCCCGTAGCCGGTGGCGAGCCCCAGCACCAGATTGACGTTGGCCTTGAGCCGGTGCCACGTCGACGGCTCCGTCACGGTGCCGACCCCGGGATCGTAGAACACCATCTGCCGCGGCCGCGTCTTGTCGGTCTTGCGCAGGCAGCGATACAGCTTCAGGACGTTGGAGATATTTTCGGAGATCTCGTTGCCGGTGCCGTCACAGCAGATGACGAGGTTTTTCGGTTCGGATGTGTGGTCGGCGTTGCGCTCGTGCTCCACAGGATACCCCTCCCGCTGATGCTACCCGGGCGAGTATAGCGGAAAAGCGTGGGGAGAGGGAGATGTATGGCTGCAAGCTCGACTGCGGCCATCCTTCGAGACGCCCGCCTGCGGCGGGCCCTCAGGATGAGGGATGAGTATGCGGCGGCATTTCACGCAGATGCATGCAGCCAAGCCTCATCCTGAGGAGACTGCGAAGCGGTCGTCTCGAAGGACGAGGCGCTCGCTCAGGCGCCGCTGAGGCGTCCTATGCGAGAGCCCCGCCGTTGTGAAAGAGGCCGCCCCGCTACTTCTTCTTCTGGCCGATCTCCGGCTGCCACGCCGCATCCTTGCGGCTGGGCGCTGCGGCGCTGGTCTTGATCTTGTCTTTCTTCGGCTTCTTGGTTTCGCGGTTGCTGCGTTGCTGTCCCTTGGCCATGACGTCGTCTCCTCCTGGGTTTCGAGTTCGTCCGCGTGCGAGATCGGCGCTGCAATGGTCGCTGGGCAGGGCTGTGAGATGCACCCGCCCCAACCATTGAAAGATCGCCGCCGCGCACACGAGGCGCGAAAGATGCAGCGCAACATCGACGCGCGGCAATTGCGTGAGCTGCGCTGACATGGTCGAGCGTACGCCCGCGCCCTGCCGATGGCGAGGACTAAAACGCCGCGCGCGAGTGTCGCGCTTGCGCCTTAAGTCCCGGCCCGCGCTGACATAAAGCTGGCTATTGCCGCGCAAGAAGCGCATGGTCGCGACCAGCTGGCGTCGGTTGGGGCCCCTTCTTTGCGAAAGGCAGGCGCGCATGACCATCCGTTCGCGGCGAGAAACCATCACCTTCAAGCATCCATTCCACATCCGCGGCCTCGAACGCGAATTGCCGGCCGGCGCCTATGAGGTCGTCACCGACGAGGAGATGATCGAGGGCCTGTCGTTCGCATCCTATCGCCGCGTCGCCACCATGATCACGGTGCCCTCCGAAGGCGTGCGCGGTGCGACGGAGATGCTGTCGATCGGCTCGGTCGACCTGGCGGATGCCCAACGTATCGACGCGAGTGCCTGAAATGACTGACATCCCGGTCGATCTCGACGCCCATCGCGGCATGGCCGCCCAGAAGGCAACCGATCTGCGCCGCGCGCTGGCCGATGTCGAGGCCCAGGTCAGGGAGCTGCGCGAGCGCGAGGCCGATCTCGAAAACCGCATGATGTCGGTGCCGGCCGCGTCCTGGCCCGAGGCCGCCGTGAAGGCCCGCCATCTGCTCAACCTCTATGCCGCGAGCCTGCCCGCCGAGGACACCCGCCACCGCGCGCTGGTGGCCGCCCTGTTCGACGATTTCGCAAGGCTCAACGGCGACGGCTGAACGGCAACGGCTGAACGGCGAGCCAACTCGTGGCGCCATCGCGCACTGCTCGCAAACACAGGCGTCGTCCCGGCGAAGGCCGGGACCCATAACCACCGAAGTCAGTTGTTGTGCACCCCCGTGCCACAGCCTGCTTCGATAACGCCGACCGGCGCCCCCAGTGCGCGACGCGCGGACGCAAAAGGAGTACCCCATGACGCTCACCAGCAGCCGCTTCATCGCCCACGACCAGGACCGCGGCATCGTCCAGTTCTCGATGCAGGACGGCAGTAAGGAGATCGCCTGCGCGATCTCGACCTCCGCCATGGACGACCTCGAGCGCGGCCCGCGCGCCCGCCCGAGCGAGCGCGAAGAGCAGTTCACGCGCCTGCGCGAACGCATCGAAGCCTGCACCGGCCGCAAATATCAGGCGACGGAGTTCGAAGGCACGCCGCCGGGCATCGTGCTGCGGAGCATTGATTTCCGGGGGTAGGGGGCCCGTGGACGCGGCGTCGTCGTCTCCGTCAATACGCAAGGTGAAGTGAAGTCCCGCGACGCCGTCTTGTTCCTCTTGCGCATGCGACTAGAGGGCTTGAGGAAGTTGGAGATTTTCCGGCAGATACCGTGGACGATTCTGCCGAAAAAGTCGAAAGCAACTATCGCAAGAAATCTAAGGCCCCTCGCGCCAACGGCCCGACGCGCGACCCATGCGATGGATGGTCGCGGATTTTCCGTCCGCGGCGAAATTGACGTGCAGTAAAGATGGCTTTGGATCTTCGAGGCGCTGCTTGATCGTCAAGATATTCTGATAATCGGGCGTCACGATTGATACTGCTCCGGAAGATTCGTCTACATCAACACGAGCGGGCATAGTAGTATTTACTCCAGTCCGTGCGAGTCTTCGCATGACCTCATTAACAACCGTGATGATACCGCTTGATAGCGTACGTGCTCGTGCCGAGTTCACGAGACCGGCCCAAATATTGAAGCGCCATTGTTCGGGTTTGAACATGACGTGGAGAACTAAACCGTCAAGATCGACGAATGCTCTTCCAGCGCGCCCCGCAACGTTTGCGAACTCTTCGCCCGTAAGAAGCTGGCCCGCCCTATAAAGATTCGGAATAAGAAGAACTGCAGCGCTCAGGTTGAGGCCTTGAGCTAAGGTCGGAGAGAGCTTCTTCTGCGGGTGCAAGATTGGCAGCGCTTCCAGCTTGGGATATCAATGAGAATGCCAGAGCCGAATAGCCGGCAAGGTGGTAGGCGCCTGCACCCATCACTCGGTTAAGTCCTCTGGCCAAATCTTCCGGCGGTCCATTCTGTACCAAGGCTTCGAAGGCATTGCCGGCAGCTACAAATCCGGCGCGCCATGTCGCGGGATCGCCGCCCGTCTCCCTTAAGGCAAATGCCCCCCGAAGAGCAGAGAAGGCGACTTCGGCCAGATCAACGTCGAGTGTTGTTGAAAAGGTGGGTGCGCCTTCCGGTAGGAGACCGTTCTGGCGAATAAGGGCACGAGACTCTCCCCGCTCCCGTAGGCGACCGCGGACTCCTGCTACGCCGATCTGCTGCAAGAACGAGGTGAGGTCGTCAATCGTTTCCAAGCTTTAGTGCTTTCTCAAATGAGGCCGCTATGAAGTCTTGATGATCAGAAATCTCGAAATGAATCACAGCGTGCGGCCGGTCGCTAGAGGTCGCCGCAAAATCGTCCAACAAGGCTTTTGGAGTAGCGTTTCCTGATACGGTGAAAAGGATATGCTCAATACGATCTGGTGCTACACCCCGGGTCGCCACCTCATTGCGAATGGCCCGCCCAAGTTTCTCTTCTTCACCCCCCAGATCCATCAAGCGATCTGCGACAAATAAAATTGAAATTGGAGTCGGGCGTCCCTGATCGCGGGCGAGTACTGCGCGCGCGTCGCTGATGGCATCTTGGGCCAATGTCTTGCGACTTTTTGATTCACCTTTCGCGTACTTTAGCGCTTCACCAGAAACGTTCTGAATCCCGATAAAGTCGTCTCCTCGTAATGCCATTTCCCGCCCGTCCTTATATCGAAGCCTTCGTACGGGGACGCGGTAGCCGAGGTTCTCCTCAACTATCTCGGTTGCCAGTATTTCGCCGAGTTCGCCAGATCTTGCAGTTGCCGACCGGGGCATGCGCTCAGAAAGCAACGCCGCGGCTTTGCCATAACCGAGTTCAGATACGTCTTGTGCAATTCGTGTTGCGTCGTCGTAGTGCGACCGCATGACTGACGCGAGGGTGTCAGCGATGGCATCGCGTCCACCGGCCTTTTCGCGGAGTTTCAATAGGCGTCTTTTGTCCAAGACACTTGAATCGTACTCGCACCACTCCGCAAATAGCGGCATTTGTCCACTTCTATTAAAAGTTGAAAAATGTAGACTGACAACGAGCAGAATCCCTGTCAAGAGTGGCTTGAGTGAAGAGCCTCGTTTCCTGAAAACAAAAACGGCCGGATCTTCCGATCCGGCCGCAATGCAAAATTCTTCCAGCTAAGCCTACGCCTCGCGACGCAAGCCTCCGCCCAATCCGAAAATTCTTAGCTCGCCTTCTTCGCCGGCGCGGGAGCGGGGCCGACCTTCTTCTGGATGGCGCGCTTCAGCTCGAGGGCGCGCGGCGACAGCACGGCGGCCTTGGCCTTGAGCAGGAAGGGATCGAGGCCGCCATTGTGGTCGACGCTCTTGATCGCGTTGGTGGAGACGCGCAGGCGCACGTTGCGGCCCAGCGCTTCGCTGATGAAGGTCACGTTGACCAGGTTCGGCAGGAAGCGGCGCTTGGTCTTGATGTTGGAGTGGCTGACCGTGTGGCCGACCTGGGGGCCCTTGGCCGTCAATTCGCAGCGGCGAGACATGGCAAAATCCTCAATCTTTCCCAACGATGTGCGGCCGCCATTCGGGGCGCCACGGGCAAATTCTCTGTCCTTGCAGGGAGCGGGCGGACGTATAGGGGGGAAGCGGCGGGACGTCAAGGTTTTGGCTGCTGTTTTCGCCTCTCCCCGCCTGCGGGGAGAGGCCGGAATGCGCGCGATTAGCGCGGATTCCGGGTGAGGGGGAGTCTCCGCGAGGGCGCTGCGGGTTGAGTGTACTCAATTCTCACCTCCCCCCAGGAGAGCCCCCCTCACCCCGACCCTCTCCCCGCAAGCGGGGCGAGGGGGAAGAGGTGGCGGGGTGAGGTGCGCGGTTCTGACCCGCCCCGATCACCAAAACGGCAATGATTATCGCGCCTTACCATCACATAAAGGGCGTATTCGCGCCCGAAGAGTCCGGTGGAGTTCCGGACGCGGAGTGGCCCGGACACATTGCTTGGCGCGGTTTTTGGCTTAAGTAACAACCGTTCGCGCCCCGATTGGATTGTTTCGTGCTCACAACGCCTCATCTTGCGCCAAGCCTGCGCTCAATGGAGCTACGCGCAAGTCGTCCGCGCTCTGCCGGCCGATGGGCCATGGCGGCCCTTTTCGGGCTGGTTTTGGCGTGCGCGGCGGAGCCCGCGGCGGCGCAGGGCAAGCTCGAGGCGCAATACGAGGCGACGCTGGCGGGCATTCCGGTCGGCAAGGGCGCCTGGAATATCGACATCCAGGACGACGTGTTCGCGGCCGCGGCCTCCGGCGGCACCTCGGGGCTGCTGAAATCCTTCGCGGGCGGGTCGGGCACCGGCGCCTCGCAGGGCCGCGTGGTCAACGGCGCGCTGGTCGCGACCGGCTACCAGGCCTCCACCACCACCTCGAAGAAGACCGAAGAGATCCGCATCACGCTCGACAAGGGCAATGTGAAGGATTTTGCGATCCTGCCGGAGCCGCCGGTCGATCCCGACCGTATCGTCGTCACCGACGCGCATCGCCGCGGTGTCTGGGACCCGATGACGGCCTCGCTGGTGCGCGTAGCAGGCACCGGCGACGTGCTGTCGGCGGACGCCTGCCACGGCAGCGCCGCGGTGTTCGACGGCCGCATGCGCTACGAGCTCAAGCTCGATTTCAAGCGCATGGAAAACGTCAAGGCGGAGAAGGGCTATCACGGCCAGGTCGTGGTCTGCTCGCTGTATTTCGTGCCCATCGCCGGCTACATCCCCGACCGTCCCGTGATCAAATATCTCGCCGCCCAGCGCAACATCGAGGTCGCGTTCGCGCCGATCGCGGGAACGCGCATCCTGGTCCCGTTCTGGCTGAAAGTGCCGACCCCGCTCGGCCCGGCCATGCTGGAAGCCACCAGCTTCATCACCACGGCCCAGCCCCCCAGGGTCGCGAAGACGCAGTAGGCCGGGCTGTCGTAGCCCCGGCCCAGCTGCCGTAGCCCGGATGGAGCGCAGCGCAATCCGGGTTCTTTGCTTGGCCCCCGCATTGCGCTCCGCTCCATGCGGGCTACGGACCTCCCTTTTGGCAAATAATGCGAATGTTTTCAATGACATGCCTACTGTGCATGGGGTTGTTTTCGCGCTTTTTGTTTTGGAGGGCTCCAGGGCCGGGAATCCATTTGACTCCTCCCCGATTCTGATTCGACTCCGTGCCGTCCCCAGCTTTAACGAATCCGCCATCGAACGACGCTTGTGCGGCGGGGCAAAACTCCATCTAGTGCGATCCCAACAAGCCTCCCGCGACATCTTGCGAGAACGGAACAGGACTCAAGGGGGAGTCAGCGATTCGGCCGCGATTCGTTCTCAACTCGTTCCGAAGCTTAAAGCCAACGGGAAAAGCGTCGCAAAGTGAGACAGTTGCGCGGGATCTGGGGAGCTCTCTCGTCCCCCTCGCCCCGTTCTTACGGGGAGAGGGTTGGGGTGAGGGGCTGCTGCCACGGAAGCGGTGACAGACGGACTCGCGGAGAGCCCCCTCACCCGGCGCTTCGCGCCGACCTCTCCCCGCAAGCGGGGCGAGGTGACTTGCCGGCCCTTCGCGCCACCGCCCCAAAACAGCACTGACATTCGCCCCAATCGCCATTACCTAATCCCCCAGATGCCTTTTTCCTCCTCCCCCTTCGCTTCCGAGCGGCTTCCCGGCGCCGGCGTCACTGCGGTGCTTGGTCCCACCAACACCGGCAAGACCCATCTCGCCATCGAGCGGATGCTCGCGCATCCCTCCGGCATGATCGGGCTGCCGCTGCGCCTGCTGGCGCGCGAGGTCTACAACAAGATCGCAGCAAGGGTCGGCCCCGATGCCGTCGCGCTGGTGACCGGCGAGGAGAAGATCAAGCCGAAAGCGCCGCGCTATTGGGTCTCGACCGTCGAGGCGATGCCGCGGGATCTCGACGTCTCGTTCCTGGCGGTCGACGAGGTGCAGATCGCGTCCGATCTGGAACGCGGCCACGTCTTCACCGATCGCATCCTCAACCGCCGCGGCCGCGACGAGACGCTGCTGCTCGGCGCCGCGACCATGCGGCCGATCATCGAGCGGCTGCTGCCGGGCGTCTCCATGATCACGCGGCCGCGTTTGTCGCAGCTGGAATTCGCCGGCGACCGCAAGATCACGCGGCAGCCGCGCCGCACCGCCATCGTCGCCTTCTCCGCCGACGAGGTCTATGCCATCGCCGAGCTGATCCGCCGCCAGCATGGCGGTGCCGCCGTGGTGCTGGGCTCGCTGTCGCCGCGCACCCGCAACGCGCAGGTCGCGATGTTCCAGAACGGCGAGGTCGATTACCTCGTCGCCACCGACGCCGTCGGCATGGGCCTCAATCTCGACGTCGACCACGTCGCCTTTGCCTCCGACCGCAAGTTCGACGGCTACCAGTTCCGCCGCCTGACGCCGTCCGAATTCGGCCAGATCGCCGGCCGCGCCGGCCGCGCCACCCGCAACGGCACCTTCGGCACCACCGGCCGCTGCGGCCCGTTCGAGCCCGAGCTCGTCAATGCGCTGCAGAGCCACACCTTCGATCCCGTGAAGGTTTTGCAATGGCGCAATTCGAAGCTGGATTTTGCTTCCCTCGGCGCGCTCCAGGTCTCGCTGAACCTCGCCCCCGGCCATGAGGCGCTGACGCGCGCGCCCATCGCCGAGGACATGCGCGTGCTCGACCACGCCGCCCGTGACGCCGAGGTGCGCGATGTCGCACATGGCAAGGATGCCGTGGAACGGCTGTGGGAAGCCTGCCAGATCCCGGACTACCGAAAACTGTCGCCGGCCGCCCATGCCGAGCTGGTGACGACGCTCTACGGCTTCCTGATGCGCAAGGGATGCATCCCCGACGCCTGGTTCAGGACCCAGATCGACCAGGCCGACCGCGTCGACGGCGATATCGACACGCTGTCGGCCCGGATCGCGCAGATTCGCACCTGGACCTTCGTCGCCAACCGTCCCGACTGGCTGAAAGACCCGGAACGCTGGCAGGGGATCGCCCGCGAGGTCGAAAATAAATTATCGGATGCGCTCCATGAACGCTTGACTGAGCGTTTCGTTGATCGCCGGACCAGTGTATTGATGCGCCGCCTGCGGGAGAACACGAGCTTGAATACGGAAATCGGCAAGACCGGCGAAGTCATCGTCGAAGGCCATGTCATCGGCCGCCTCGATGGCTTCACCTTTGCACCGGATGCGGCGGAAGCCGGCTCCGATGCGAAAGCGTTGCAGGCTGCAGCGCAGGCCGTGCTCGCCGGCGAGATCAACGCGCGCGCCGAAAAACTGGGCAACGCACCGGACGAGCAGTTCGTGCTGACCTCGGAAGGGATGATCCGCTGGACCGGCGATGCCGTGGCGCGGCTGTCTGCCGCAGAGGACGCGCTGCATCCGCGCATCCGCATCATCTCCGACGAACGCCTCACGGGCGCCCCCCGCGACAAGGTGCAGGCCCGGCTCGAGCTCTGGCTCAAGACGCATATCGAAAAGCTGCTCGGGCCGCTGTTCGAGCTCAGCAAGGCCGAGGACGTCACCGGCATCGCCCGCGGCATCGCCTATCAGCTCGTCGAGGCGCTCGGCGTGCTGGAGCGCCCGAAGATCGCCAACGAGCTGAAGGACCTCGACCAGCCCTCGCGCGCGACCTTGCGCAAATACGGCGTCCGCTTCGGCGCCTATCACCTCTATTTCCCCGGCATGCTCAAGCCGGCCGGGCGTGCGCTGGCCGCGCTGCTCTGGGCGCTGAAGCAGGACAATGTCGATCCCTCCGCGCTGTCGGGCGCGCAGCATCTGGCAAGCTCCGGCCGCACCTCGTTCCCGGTCGACAAGCAGCTGCCGCGCGATGCCTATCGCGTGCTCGGCTACAAGCAGGCCGGCGAGCGCGCCGTCCGCGTCGACATCCTGGAGCGCCTGGCCGATCTGATCCGTCCGGCGCTGGCCTGGCGCGAGAATGCGTCCGGCGAAAAGCCCGCCGGTGCATTCGACGGCCGCAGCTTCGTGGTGACGCAGGCGATGACCTCGCTCACCGGTTCTGCCGGCGAGGATTTTGCGTCGGTGCTGCGTGCGCTCGGCTATCGCATGGACAAGCGCCCGCCGCTGCCGGCGAAGCCGGTTGTTGCTGAGGCGCCTGCTGCCGAAGCCTCCACCGAAGAGACGCCCGCAACCGAAACACCGACCGAAGACAGCGCAGCGCCCGCCGAAACCGCGATCGAAGCCGCCGCCGAGCCTGTCACCGTCGAAGACGCGCCGGGCATGGAGCAGCACGACGAGCCCGCGCCTGAAGAGCCGGCGCTTGAGGCTTCCGTCACGCCGGAAGACGCTCCCGGCATCGCGCCACCTGCGGAAGAGGCTGTTGCTGCCGTTGAAGCTGCTGAAACCGCTCCCGCTGAAACTGTCCCCGCCGAAACCGCTCCTGCAGAGATTGCTGCAACCGAAGCCGCGGCGTCGGCCGATGCGGCAGCACCTGTGGAAGCCGCGGCCACGCCCGCCGAGCCCGAGCTCATCGAGGTCTGGCGTCCCGCCGGCCGTCACGATGATCGCAAGCCGCGCCACGAGCGCCATCGCAACCAGCGTCACCAGCCGCGTCCGCAGGCAGCTGCTGAAGCCGGCGCTGCGCCTGCCGAAGGCGAAGCCCAGCCTGCCGCCGACGGCGAGAAACGCGGTGAACGTCATCGCCATGGCGGCGGTCATCGTCGCGATTCTGGTCGCGATGGCGGCAGGGATTTCCGCAAGCCGCGCGAAGGCGGCACCGAAGCCGCGCCGCGTCCCGAGGGACGCGACGACAAGAACCGCCGCTTCGAGGGCAAGAATGGCGGCAACAAGGACCGCGACAACAAGGATCGCAACAAGGGCAAGTTCGGTGGCGGCGATCGCGACAAGGGCCGCGACAATCGTGGCCGCGACCGCGACAAGGGCCGCGACCGCCAGGGCGGACCCTCGCTGCGTCCCTATGCATCGAGCGCCACCCCGCGCGAGCGCGATCGCCCGGTCGATCCGAACTCGCCGTTTGCAAAACTCGCTGCGCTAAAGGAGCAGCTGTCCGGGCGTAAGGAGTGAGCCCACGACCGAGCGGCAGCGCATCGACAAATGGCTATGGCACGCGCGGGTGGTGAAGGCGCGCACCTCCGCTGCCGAGCTTGTCGAGTCCGGCCATGTTCGCGTCAACGGCGCACGCGAGAAATCGCCGGGGCATGCGATCAAGATCGGCGACGTGCTCACCGTCGCGCTCGATCGCACCGTGCGCGTCTTGAGAGTCATCGCCTTCAACGAGCGCCGCGGCGATGCCGCCTCGGCCCGTGTGCTCTACGAAGAGCTCAGCGAAGGCCATCCGAATTCTCAGCGCAATTAATTGCGCTTTGAATTCATTTCTTGGTCGATCAAGCGCATAAAGCCGTCATGATCGGCCGTTCCTGAGCTTGCGGCGCCGGGCCATCCGCGCTACGCAAGCCGCGACTTTTAAAAGAGCTTTTCGGAGCGTTGGATGACTTACGTCGTCACTGAAGCGTGCATCAAGTGCAAGTACACCGACTGCGTCGAGGTCTGCCCGGTCGATTGTTTCTACGAGGGCGAGAACATGCTCGTCATCCATCCTGACGAGTGCATCGACTGCGGCGTGTGCGAGCCGGAATGCCCCGCCGATGCCATCAAGCCGGACACGGAACCGGGCCTGGAAAAGTGGCTCACGGTCAATGCCGACTACGCCAAGAGCTGGCCGAACATCACCCAGAAGAAAGAATCACCCGCCGACGCCAAGGATTTCGACGGCATGGAGGGCAAGTTCGACAAGTATTTCTCCGCGAACCCCGGCTCCGGCGACTAATTCGGGTCAAACTTAACCCTATTAGCGGCGTTATCGCCGAAAACCAGCCCTTAAGACCCCTAAATTATTGATTTTTGCGGGAAATGTGCTATATTGGGCACATTGAGCCGAACCCTGGTTAGCCCCGTCGGCCCCGTTGGGTTCCCGTGAAACCAAATGTCGAACAGGGGCGTGGCAGTTTCCGCGCGCAGGCTGTGTCACAGAAAACGCGTAAAAAGAGTACTTCAGCGAAGGCTTCCCATAAGGACGCCAAGAAAGTCGCCGCGGCCAGCCGTAGCGCATCCAAGGGTCGGACCGCGACGAAGGCGCCGGCTGCAAAGTCCTCGAAGAACAAAAGAAGCGCAATGCCTAACAAGACTGCCAAGCCGGCCGCGAAAGCGACCGTTGCCAAGCCTGTTGCCGCCAAGCCTGCCGCCAAGCCCGCTGTTGCAAAGACGCCCGCTGCCAAGGCTCCCGCTGCCAAGCCCGCCGCGCCGAAGGCTCCTGTTGCTGCTGCTCCCGCCAAGGCCCCTGTCGCTGCCGCCAAGCCGGCCGTGAAGCCCGCGGCTGTTGCGCCGAAGGTCGAAGAAAAGAAGGTCGTGACCCAGCGTCAGGGCTTCAAGGCCAACGAATTCGTCGTCTATCCCGCTCACGGTGTCGGCCAGATTCTGGCCATCGAGGAGCAGGAGATCGCCGGCGCGAAGCTCGAGCTGTTCGTCATCAACTTCATCAAGGACAAGATGACGCTGCGCGTGCCGACCGCCAAGGTCGCCAATGTGGGCATGCGCAAGCTGTCCGAGCCCGCGCTGGTGAAGCGTGCGCTCGAGACCCTCAAAGGCCGTGCCCGCGTCAAGCGCACCATGTGGTCGCGCCGCGCCCAGGAATACGAAGCGAAGATCAATTCGGGCGACATCGTCGCGATCGCGGAAGTCGTGCGCGACCTCTATCGCTCCGAGTCGCAGCCGGAGCAGTCCTACAGCGAACGCCAGCTCTATGAAGCCGCGCTCGACCGTCTCTCCCGCGAGATCGCGGTGGTGCAGCACTCGACCGAGACCGAAGCGGTCAAGGAGATCGAGGCCCAGCTCGCCAAGAGCCCGCGCCGCACCGGCGCCAAGTCCGAAGCCGCCGAAGGCGAAGGCGAAGGCGATGCGGACGCCGAGGGCGATAGCGACGAGACCGAGGGTGGCGCCACGGTCGCCGACGAGGCCGCGTAAGCGTCTCGCGCGTTCATCGCAACAGATCAAAAGCCCGGCCGGTTGGCCGGGCTTTTTGTTTCGGAGGGACGGTCAGCGGGCGGAATTGCTTTTGAGCCTATGCGGTCCTGAACGGGATCAAACCCGCGATGCGCTTCCCGAAGCGCCGCGCCCGGTCTCGCGGTGGTCTCCGCCCGTGTCAGTCGCAACCGTCGACCACCAGGCGCCCAACGCATCGATCAACGGTACCAATGTGTGGCCGGCGGCGGTCAGATCGTACTCGACCCTCAACGGATATCCGTCGAATTCCGTGCGGGTCACGATCCCGGCGTCCTCCAGTTTGCGAAGCTCGAGGGCGAGCATCCTGTGCGAGATGGTCGGATTGTCCCGACGCAAATCGCTGAACCGTTTGGTGCCCTGCTTCAAATAGTAGATCAGAAGCGTAGGCCACCGGCCGCTCAGGATCTGCATCACCTCCTCGATGGGACATCTCGAAACGAGATCTTTCATCGGCGGACTCCAGGTTACAAAAATGTTCGCAATTTACATGATGGAGCGAGCGACTAGGGTTCGGGACCGCTGCGCAGCGTGATCATCAGAAATCACGGAGAATAGATCGATGGATCCAATCCTACTTTACGGCTTCCCGATGGGAAGCTCCATGGGACTCGTTGCAGCTCTTGAATGGCTTGGCAGGCCATATCGCCTGTGTCGCGTCGACATGCTGGGCGAGATGCTGAGCCCGTCATACGCCAGGATCAATCCGCGACACGAGACGCCTGCACTCATCACGGACCAGGGCAATGTGCTGACGGAAACCATGGCGATCGCGGCTTGGCTCGAAGCCCGGGACACCGAACGGCGCATCAGCTTTGATCCGTTGTCGCCGCAAGCCGATCGCATGCACCAGCTGATGGCGTTCGTGAACACCGGCTTTACCGGCGCCTTCGCGCCGCTTTGGGTCGCAATGGAAGGCGTGGCGATGGACGACACCATGCGCTCGGCCTTGCGGGACTTCGGAAGGAGAAAGGTGATCGAACGCCACGACAAGCTCGAAGCCATGATCGAGCCGGCAAGATTCCTGCTCGCCGACCGGCCGACCCTCGCGGACGCCTTGCTGGCAGGCGTGGCGCGCTGGCTCGACTTCCACGCCGTCGCGGAGAGGAGCCGCTGGCCAAAGCTCGCGGCGCTGCGCCAACAACTCGAGGCCGATCCCGGGGTCATCTACGCCACCGCTGTGGAGAGCGGCAGCCATGATCCGGGAGCAGGATCCTGCGCGGGCCATATCGCGCTGGCCGACGTCATCGCGCGATATGGCAGGCAAGCCTGACCAGTGGAGAGGAGGAGCGGCTTCGATCCGCTCCTCCCTACTTCACCGGCCGCTTCTCGAGCTTCCGCGCCAGCGTGCGCCGGTGCATCCCGAGCCGTCTTGCGGCTTCCGAGATGTTGAAGTCGGTCTCGATCAGGGTCTGGTGGATGCGTTCCCATTCCAGCGTCTTGATCGAGGTCGGCCGCGCGTCGAGCGCGACCTCGGCATTGCCTGCGGCCTTGTTGAAGGCGGCCTCGATGTCGTCGGTGTTCGACGGCTTGGCCAGATAGTGGCATGCGCCGAGCTTGATGGCTTCGACGGCGGTGGAGATGCTGGCAAAGCCCGTCAGCACCACGATCAACATCTCCGGATCGTGCGTGTGCAAGAGCTCGACGCAGGCTAGCCCAGAGGCGCCGCCGAGCTTGAGGTCGACGACGGCATAGCCGAACGATCGCTCTTCCAGGACCTTCCGCACCTCCTCGATCGAGGCGGCGAGCACGACCTCGTAGTCGCGGCGCTCGAACGAACGCTTCAGGGTGCGGGCAAAGCCGGCATCGTCCTCGACGACGATGAGCGAACGGTCAGGCGTCAAAGCTGCCTCCGATCGCGAGCGTTGCGAGCGGCAGCGTGAGGCGGACCGTCGCGCCGCGCTTCCTGTGGTTCTCGGCGGTCACGCTGCCCCCTAACTTGCGCACCACGTTCACCACCAGGAACAGGCCGAGCCCACCGCCGGCGCGGCCCTTGCTCGATTGGTAGGGTTTTCCGAGCTGTGCCAGCATCTCCGGCGCAAAGCCGGGGCCGCGATCGCTGATCGACAGCACGAGATGATCGCCCTCGCGCCCGGCAACGAGCTCGACCCAGTCGCGCGAGACCTCGTAGGCGTTGTCGAGCACGTTGAAGATCACCTGCTTCAGCGCGACGTCCGAGACGATCGCGACGTCCTCGCCGAAGGTGTTGACGAAATACAGCGTCCGCGCCGAGCGCGCGTCGCGCCACTCATCCACCAGCGCGGTGACGAAAGCCGCCACTGTCGTCGGCGACGATCCCTCGCCGCGGGCTTCGCCCGCCGAGACCAGGATGCCTGTCACGATCGACTTGCAGCGTTGCAGCGAGGTCTCCATCTCCGCGAGATCCTCGGCCAGCTCCTGATCGGCGGCGAGGTCGGGCATGCGGCGCCAGTCGCCGAGGATGACCGAGAGCGAGGCGAGCGGCGTGCCGAGCTCGTGCGCCGCGCCGGAGGCGAGCAGGCCCATACGCACGATATGATCCTGCTCAGCGGCATGCTGGCGCAGCGCCGCCAGATGCGCGTCGCGCTCGCGCAAATTCCTGTTGATGCGGGTGACGAACACCACCAGCAGCACGGCGTTGAGCACGAAGCCCAGCAGCATGCCGGCAACCGTGAGCGTGTAGGTCTCGCTCAGCGGGTTCGGCGGCAGATCGAGCGGCCGGTAGGCGACGGTCAGCCAGACGAAGCTCGCGCAGGTCAGCGCGACCAGCGACCAGGTCGAGCGGCCATCGAGCAGCACCGCGCCCAGCGTCACCTGGAGCAGGAACAGCGAGGTGAAGGGATTGGTGGCGCCGCCGCTGAGGTAAAGCTGCGCGGTCAGCGCGGCGACGTCCAGCATCAGGGCGACCAGCAGCTCGTTGTTGGTGATCGCGGCGCGATGGCGCACCCAGACAATGCTGGAGACGTTGAGAAATATCAGGGCGCCGATCACTGCGCCCATCCGGGTGAGGGGCAGGGGAATGCCGAGCCAGACATGCACGCCGCCGATGGTCACGATCTGACCGACGACTGCGGTCCAGCGCAGCTGGATCAGCAGCGCCATGTTCTTGCGGTTGGTCTCGTCGTCGGTCGGCGCAGCGCCGATCAGCTCGCTGCGCGCGTCCGCCTGCGATTGCAGCGTGACGGCGCCCTGCGTCCTTCCGCCGTCAGGTGGGCTCGACGATCGTTCCAGCATCTGATCCCGTCCTGCGGGCGCCGGCATCGGGGCCGCCGGCCGCTTCGTGGGCGAAGCCGCTCCAGGGCTCCTTGCGGCGGAACAGCCCGCCGCCGAATGTGACGAACAGTCTGCCGGCCAGCATGAACGCCAGGGCAAACCACGTCAGCGCGTAGATCAGGTGGTTATTGGGAAAGCTGATCACGGTCAATCCGGCGATTGGGCCGCTGCCGGATTGTGATCCAGCGTCGGCATCGACGAAGAAAGGCGCGACGCGGTCGAGGCCGCGTGCCGCCGCAATCGCGGCAACATCCCGCGAGTACCAGCGATTGTGCTCCGGCACGTTGGTCCTGAGGAATCCGCCTTTTGGCTCCGTGATGCGCAAGAGGCCGGTGATCTCGACCTGGCCGTCCGGATTGCCGTCCCGGCGCGTCGAGGCGTCGCGCCGCTCGGACGGCACGAAGCCACGGTTGACCAGGACCAGCGTGCCGTCGCTACGCTGAAGCGGCGTCAGCACCCAATAGCCCGGACCTTCGTCGGTGACGGCCTGAACCAGGGTCTCGCGATCATGCAGGAAACGGCCGGAGACGCTGACGTGCCTGTATTCGTCGTTTGCGGCGGAGACGGTCGGCCATGCCGCCGGCGAGGGGATCGGCTGGGCCGGAGCATGAACGCGCTGCTCGACGCGATCGATCAGCGCCAGCTTCCAGGCGCGGCGCTCGACTTGCCAGACGCCGAGCGCGATCAGAACTGCAATGGCCGTGAGCGAGAGGACCGTGAGCCACAAGGACGGGCGCGCGGCCTTTCCGCGAGCCCCGTCTGTCCTGCTTGTCACGGTCCGGGTTTCGTTCATTTCATCCCGGTCATCTGGTGGATCGGCATCATGTTGCTGTTGAGGTGGTTCATCACCCACAGCGAACCCGACAGCGCGATCACCACCATGACGATGGTGAAGATCAGCGCCATCATGCTCCAGCCGTTCTCGGACGTCGTGTTCATGTGCAGGAAGTAGATCATGTGCACGACGATCTGCACGACCGCGAAGGCCATGATCACGAGCGCGGTGATCTGCTTGCTCGGAAGCGCGCCGCTCATCACCAGCCAGAACGGGATCGCGGTGAGCACGACCGAGAGCACGAAGCCGAGCATATAGGTCGAGAACGAGCCGTGGGCGTGGCTGTCACCGTGGTGATGATCGTCCGCGTGGGCGGCGTTGATATCGGTGTTCATCGCAGAACTCCCAGAAGATAGACGAAGGTGAAGACGCCGATCCAGACCACGTCCAGGAAGTGCCAGAACATCGACAGGCACATCAGGCGGCGGCGGTTGGCCTCGATCAGGCCGAACTTCCAGACCTGCACCATCAGGGTCACCAGCCAGATCAGGCCGCAACTGACGTGCAGGCCGTGAGTGCCGACCAGGGTGAAGAAGGCGGACAGGAAGGCGCTGCGCTGGGGCGTCGCGCCTTCATGGATCATGTGGGCGAACTCGGACAGCTCGATGCCGATGAACGCGGCGCCGAACAGGCCGGTGATCGCCAGCCAAATCTGGGTCTGCGCGATCTTGTTCTGCTGCATCGTCAGCATGGCGAAGCCGTAGGTGATCGACGACAGCAGCAGCATCGAGGTGTTGACCGCGACCAGCGGCAGCTCGAACAGATCCTTCGGCGCCGGACCGGCGGCGTAATTGCCGCCGAGCACGCCGAAGGTGGCGAACAGGATCGCGAAGATGAGACAATCGCTCATCAGATAGATCCAGAAGCCGAGCGAGGTGCTGTAGCCTTCCGGATGCGGGTGTTCGTCGGCGAGGTAGAACACCGGCTCGCCGGTTTGCGTGGGATTGACAGCGACAGTCATTTACTTGGCTCCGGCGAGCAGTTTGGTGCGCGCGTCCTCGGCCCGGATGACGTCCTCGGCCGGAATGTCGAAATCGCGGTGATAGTTGAAGGTGTGACCGATGCCGACGGCGAGCATCGCGATGAAGCTCGCGGCCGCCAGCCACCAGATGTACCAGATCAAACCGAATCCCATCGCGGTGGCAAAGCCGGCGAGGATGATGCCGGTGCCGGTGCTGCTGGGCATGTGGATCGGCTTGAACCCGGTGAGCGGGCGCTGATAGCCGCGCTTCTTCATGTCCCACCACGCGTCATTGTCGTGAACGACGGGAGTGAAAGCGAAGTTGTAGGCCGGCGGCGGCGAGGAGGTCGCCCATTCCAGCGTACGCGCATCCCAGGGATCGCCACTGACGTCCTTGAGCTGCTCGCGCCTGAGGAAGCTGACTGCGAACTGCATCAGCATCGAGAGGATGCCGAGGAAGACCAGGAAGGCGCCAACGCCGGCGACGATGAACCAGATCTGCAGGCTCGGGTCGTCGAACACACGAAGCCGGCGGGTTACGCCCATCAGGCCGAGCACATAGAGCGGCATGAACGCGAGATAGAAGCCCGTGACCCAGAACCAGAACGACAGCTTGCCCCAGAACGGGTCGAGCTTGAAGCCGAACGCCTTCGGGAACCAGTAACCGATACCGGCGAACGCGCCGAACACCACGCCGCCGATGATCACGTTGTGGAAATGCGCGATCAGGAACAGGCTGTTGTGCAGGACGAAGTCGGCCGGCGGCACCGCGAGCAGCACGCCGGTCATGCCGCCGAGCACGAAGGTCAGCATGAATGCGATCGTCCACATCATCGGAAGCTCGAAGCGGATGCGGCCGCGATACATCGTGAACAGCCAGTTGAACATCTTCGCGCCCGTCGGGATCGAGATGATCATCGTGGTGATGCCGAAGAAGGAGTTGACGCTGGCGCCCGACCCCATCGTGAAGAAGTGGTGCAGCCAGACCAGGTACGACATGATGGTGATGACCACCGTGGCGTACACCATCGAGGTGTAGCCGAACAGCCGCTTGCCCGAGAAGGTCGAGGTCACCTCCGAGAAGATGCCGAAGGCGGGCAGAACCAGGATGTAGACCTCGGGATGACCCCAGATCCAGATCAGGTTCACATACATCATCGGGCTGCCGCCGAAATCGTTCGTGAAGAAGTTGGTGCCGACGTAGCGGTCGAGCGAGAGCAGCGCGAGCACGACGGTCAGGACCGGGAAGGAAGCGACGATCAGCACGTTGGTGCAGAGCGCGGTCCAGGTGAACACCGGCATCCGCATCATGGTCATGCCGGGGCATCGCAGCTTGACGATGGTGCAGATCAGGTTGATGCCGGACAGTGTCGTTCCGACGCCCGCGACCTGTAATCCCCATATGTAATAGTCGACGCCGACATCGGGACTGTAGCCGATGTTCGACAGCGGCGGATAAGCGAGCCAGCCGGTGCGGGCGAATTCGCCGATGAACAGCGAAGCCATCACCAGCACCGCGCCGCCGACCGTCATCCAGAAGCTGAAATTGTTCAGGAACGGAAACGACACGTCGCGCGCGCCGATCTGGAGCGGCACGACGAAGTTCATCAGGCCGGTGACCAGCGGCATCGCCACGAAGAAGATCATGATCACGCCGTGGGCGGTGAAGACCTGGTCATAGTGATGCGAGTTGAGATAGCCCTCGGAGCCGCCGAAGGCGAGCGCCTGCTGCAACCGCATCATCAGCGCGTCGGCGAAGCCGCGCAGCAGCATCACAATGCCGAGGATCATGTACATGATGCCGATGCGCTTGTGGTCGACGCTGGTGAACCATTCGCTCCAGAGATAACCCCAGACGCGGAAATAGGTCAGGCCGGCGACCATGATGAGGCCGCCGGTCGCAACCACGGCAAAGGTGCCGACGACGATCGGCTCGTGCAGCGGCAGCGATTCGAAGGTGAGCCGGCCGAAGATGAGCTTGAGAAGATCAGGAGACATGCGGGATCTCTTTACGAATCTGACTTCGGACGTTGTCCGGGGAAGAAGGACGAGGACTTCAGCGGCGTGAAACTCGGCCGCTTCAGGCCGGCGCCGAGCAGCGGCCCGGTGTCGACAGGTGCCGTGATGGAGGCGGTGGTCCTGCCCTGCGGCGCCTCGGGCGTGCAGGTGCCGGCGACGAAGCTCGGCTCCGGCCCAAGCGCCGTGCCGCGACGCGCGTACTTGTCGTAAGCCAGCGGCAGGGTGTTGTTCAGACCCTCATGGCCGAGACCGCCCTTGGCGTCGATCGCCATCATCTCGCTCTGGCACATCTTGCCGGTCTCGACGCACATGTTGAGGATCAGGCGGTAGAGATCGGAATCGACGGTGCCGTAGCGCCGCACCGGCTCGTTCTGGCTGGGTTTTTCGAGCTGGAGATATTCGGCGCGGCCGAGCGAGCCGCCGCCGGACTTGGCGCTGGCGATCCAGGCGTCAAAGCCCTTGTCGTCGAGGCCCTGGAAGTTGAAGTGCATGCCGGAGAAGCCGGCGCCGCTGTAGTTTGCCGAAAAGCCCCGGTAGGTGCCGGCGTGGTTCACGACGGCGTGGAGCTTGGTCTCCATGCCCGGCATCGCGTAGATCTGGCCGGCCAGCGCGGGGATGTAGAACGAGTTCATCACCGAGGACGCGGTGATGCGGAAGTTGATCGGACGATCGACCGGAGCCGCCAGATCGTTGACGGTGGCGATGCCGTAGTCCGGATAGATAAAGAGCCACTTCCAGTCGAGCGCGACGACGTCGACCTCGAGCGGGGCCTTGGACTGGTCCACGGCGCGGTCGGCATGGATGCGGCCGAGCGTGCGATAGGGGTCGAGCAGATGCGTGCCCATCCAGGTCAGCGCGCCCAGGCAAACGATGATCAAAAGCGGCGCCGACCAGATCACCAGCTCGAGGCTGGTCGAGTGGTCCCATTCCGGCTCGTAGCGGGCGTCGGCGTTGGACTGGCGGTAGCGCCAGGCGAACAGCACCGTCAGCGCCATCACGGGCACGACAATCAGGAGCATCAGGACGGTGGAGATGATGACGAGGTCGCGCTGCTGCGCGGCGATATCGCCGGCCGGCGCCAGCACGACGTAGTTGCAGCCACTGAGCGCAACTGCCAGGGGTAGCAGCGCCAGGATCTTGAAACGGGACACGGCCGAGCCTTATGAGAATGAGTTTCTTTTGCGGGACCAAGGGGTAGCTGCGGCGCAGCAATCCGGACATTGGACAATTTGTCCAATGTTGCAGTGCGGGATGTTGCGCCAGACAGGGCTAGGTTGCCTGGCGCCTTGCCGGGCGGTCGGCTTTGGTTTTCAGGACGTTAAGGGCGCACGAATGGCGACGGCACAGACCCCCGCAATGGCAGACCACTCGGGCGAGCACGGCCACGACCAGGCCAGTCCCGGCGAGATCGCTATCGGCGTCATCATCGGCCGCACCTCGGAATTCTTCGACTTCTTCGTCTTTGCGATCGCCTCGGTGATCGTCTTCCCGCGCCTGGTGTTCCCGTTCACGAGCGAGCTGACCGGCACCCTCTATTCGTTCATGATCTTCGCGCTGGCCTTCATGGCCCGGCCGATCGGCACCGTCATTTTCATGACGGTCGACCGCGAATACGGCAAGACGGCCAAGCTGATCTCGGCACTGTTCCTGCTCGGCACCGCCACCGTCGCGATCGCGTTCCTGCCGGGCTATCACGAGATCGGCGCTGCCGCGATCTGGCTGCTGGCGCTGGCGCGCATCGCACAGGGTCTGGCCTGGGGCGGCGCCTGGGACGGCATGGCCTCGCTGCTGGCGCTGAACGCGCCGCCCTCGCAGCGCGGCTGGTACGCGATGGTGCCGCAGCTTGGCGCGCCGCTCGGTCTGATCGTGGCGAGCGGCCTGTTCGCCTATTTCGCCGGAAATCTCTCGGCCGACGATTTCTTCGACTGGGGCTGGCGCTATCCGTTCTTCGTCGCCTTCGCCATCAACGTCGTGGCGCTGTTCGCGCGCCTGCGCATGGTGACGACGGAAGAATATGCCTCGCTGTTCGAGACCCGCGAATTGCAGCCCTCGCGCATCTCCGAGACGGTCGCGCGCGAAGGCCAGAACATCATGCTCGGTGCGTTCGCGCCGCTGGCAAGCTTCGCGCTGTTCCACATGGTCACGGTGTTTCCGCTGTCCTGGGTGTTCCTGTTCACCCGCGAAAGCCCGGTGCGCTTCCTGATCATCGAGATCGTCGCCGCCGTGTTCGGCGTCGGCGCGATCGTGCTCTCCGGCGTCATTGCCGACCGCGTCGGCCGCAAGTCGCTGCTGATGGGATCGGCGATCGCGATCGCGATCTACAGCGGCTTTGCCCCGCAGCTGCTCGATGCCGGCGCGTTCGGCGAGACCATCTACATGGTGATCGGCTTCATCCTGCTCGGTCTGTCGTTCGGCCAGTCCTCGGGTGCGATCGCCTCGAACTTCAAGCAGGCCTATCGCTACACGGCCTCGGCGCTGACCTCCGACATGGCCTGGCTGTTCGGCGCCGGCTTTGCACCGCTCGTCGCTCTGCTGCTTGCGACCAATCTCGGCGTCATCGCCTCGGGTGCGTACCTGCTGTCAGGCGCGTTCTGGACCTTGCTCGCGCTCTGGCTCAGCGGCCAGCGCGAGGCCGGCGATATGGACGCGGGGCGCTGATCGGGCGGAGCTTGTAGGGTGGGCAGAGGCGCGTAAGCGCCGTGCCCACCATCTTTCAACAATCCTGATCGGGAATGGTGGGCACGCTTCGCTTTGCCCACCCTACGGCAGTTTAGCGCGCGTCAATCCGCCACGACCTTCACACGATCGCGCACCTTAACCTGCGCGTTGCGATCGAGCCCGTTGAGGACGCGAAAACGCTCGGCCGGGTGATCGACGCCGGCCATGCGGTGGGAGAGCGATTCCACGGTGTCGCCGGGCTGCACGGTGATGACCTTGATGCGCAGCGGGCGCGCGGCCTGGATCTCGTCGAGCGTCAGGCGGCGGAATGAGTTGACGGTCTCGCGCGCATTGCGCTCGCTCTCGGTCGACTTCTGCCGTGCCGCGAAGATGAAGCGGTAGACGTCGCTGCCGAAGCGCAGCGCATAGACCTTGAACTGCCACTGGTCGCCCTTGGCGGTGGCGGAGGCAGCCGGAAAACCATTGATGGTGATGTCCTCGGTGGAGGCCTTCTCGACGCCCTCCATCCAGCCGGAATTCAGGTAATCGCCGAGCGACTGTTCGGCCGGCACCCGCACGACGTCGAAACGCATCGCCTGCGAGCCGCCGTCGCGCACGCCGATCACGGCCTGCGCGGTATTGTCGAGCGTAAAATTGTCCGGTGCCTGGAAGGTGAAGCCGAGCTTCGGATGCAGGAAGCGCCGGCCGCGGACAAAACCTTCGCTGGGGTCTTCGCCGTAGACGAGATTGTCGATCGCGGCGAGATAGGTCTCGCGGTCGCGCTCGCCGCCCTCTGGCGCAGCGTATTGCCGTGCAATGGTTTGCGCGTTTTGCACGCGCTCGGGCGTCGCCGGATGCGACGAGGTGAAATCCTGTGCGCGCGGATCGAGCGAGGTCTTGCCGACCTTCAGCTCGGCATTGCGCTCCATCGCCGAGAGAAATCGTGCGGCACCATAAGGGTCGAAATGCGCCTTTGCGGAAATGCCGACGCCGACGCCGTCGGCCTCGAACTCCTGATTGCGCGAAAAGCTCGCCATGGTCAGCTTGGTCTTGGCGAGCGCGAGCGCGGTGAGATCGGGATCGTTGCTCATGTCGGTGACGACGCGGGTGACGATCGCCGCCTGGCGGGCCTGGTCCTCACGCATCGCGGCGTGCTTGGACAGCACATGCGCCATCTCGTGGCTGAGCACGGAGGACAATTCCGACGTATCGCTCGCCAGTGCAAGAAGACCGCGCGTGACATAGAGCTGGCCGTTCGGCAGCGCGAAGGCGTTCACCGCGCCGGAATTGAGGATCGTGACCCGGTAACCCTGATCGGGGCGATCGGACGCCGCGACCAGCCGATCGACGGTCTTGGTGACGAGCGATTCGAGCCTGGGGTCGTCATAGGTGCCGCCATAGCTCGCCAGGATGCGCTCGTGCTCCTTCTCCGTGGCGGGGGTCTGCGCGACGGCCGGCTTCGGCTTGGGCATCGCGACGGTCGGCGGGGCCGCCGCAGTCTGGAAGCGGCCCATATCGCCGCAACCGGCGAGGGCTGAACCCAGCACGAGGCATAGCGCAGCCAGCGCTGCCCGCAGGCGGCGTTCACCTCGTCCGTGCCGTCCTAGCACCCCATTCACGTCGCTTAATCCGTGCCTGGCCCCTTTTAGGGCCTTACCCCTGTCGGCTCGTTTGCGCCCAGCAACTCGATTTGTCCCACGAGGCGTACATCGATACGCGGCCCCGTATTCCCCTCAGCCCAGCCCCGGACACGAATACGTTTATTTTCCAGAGACTTAAGCGCGATCCCGGCGCTTTCGAACGCGGGTACCATGCGCTTTGAAATAGTCACGGCGAAGCCGCGTGTCCAGTTTCGTCCGAAGTTGAGGTAGGTCATTGCCCCAGCTTGCCGGACCGACAGGACTTTGCCCTCGACCACCACAAAACGCCCGATCCCCGCCAAAATATCGTCCGGACTTTCCGCGTTTTTTATGGCCGACGGGTCAGCCCAGCTGCCCTTTTTTTGGCGCCGCGCCTCGGCTTCCGACGCCATCAGGGCGGCCGCGCAGTCCTTATCTGCGATCTCGGCGGAGACGATGGCGTCGCCCTGGACGAGGAGCGTCGCCTGCACGGAGATGTCGCTCTCGCCGACAAAGACCAGCGCGCCCTGACGGCCATAGCGGTCGGGCGTGTCGTCAGCGCTGCGCAAAATAACGTCGCGACCGACGAGCAGCGTGGTCAGCGCCTGCCTCGTGGTCGCGGTCGGCTCGATGCCGGTCAGGCGGATTTCCCGGCCGTCGTCGAGACGCAGACTGCGCGCATCGATCGCGGCCACGCGGCCTTCGCCCTGGGACTCGAACTGGCACGGGCTCGCGAATGCGCTCTGAGCCGCGACGAGAAGGATTGCGATCAGGTGAAGCCGTTGCGTCACGTTGCCCGGTGAGGTTGCGTTACGCGCCAGTCTTAACTCAAGCGCGGCGTGTCGCGAAGAGGCTTCCGCACACGCGGTCATTGCGAGCGCAGGGAAGCAATCCAGACCGCCTCCTTGGAAAGACTCTGGATTGCTTCGCTGCGCTCGCAATGACGGCAGAGGCACTCTTCCGCATCTCGTCATTCCGCTTTGCGGAAAGCGCGTGTCGATCGTTCATCTGCATCGTCCCGCGCGCTTGCTGCGCTGTCGCGCATGCGGCATGATTGCGACAACACCAATAACCAAGCCGCCATCAGAGACAGGCGATCAAGGGAGGTCTTTTTCGATGAAGCATGTTTTGTCGGGCATTTTCGCTGCTGCGCTGGCGCTGAGTGCAAGCGCCGTGCAGGCGCAGGACAAGCCGCCACTGAAGATCGGCGGCATTCTCGACATGTCGAGCCTGTATGCCGACATCACCGGCCCCGGCAGCGAGACCGCGGCCAAGATGGCCGTGGAGGACTTTGGCGGCGAGGTGCTCGGTCGCAAGATCCAGGTGCTGGCCGCCGACCATCAGAACAAGGCCGATCTCTCCGCCAACATCGCCCGCGACATGCTCGACAATCAGGGCGTCGAGATGATCTACGACGTCGCGGCCTCCGCGACCGCGCTTGCCGCCGGCGAGATCGCCAAAGCGCGCAACAAGATCATCATGTTCAACGGTCCGGGCTCGATCCGCCTCACCAACGAGGCCTGTGGTCCCTACACCATCCACTACGTGTTCGACACCTACGGCCAAGCCAATGTGACCGGCCTTGCTGCCGTGAAATCGGGTCTCGACACCTGGTACTTCCTCACCGCCGACTACGCCTTCGGCCAGGATCTGGAGAAAGACACCAGCGCGGTCGTGACCAAGACCGGCGGCAAGGTGCTCGGCAGCGTGCGCCATCCGCTCAACACGTCGGATTTCTCGTCGTTCCTGCTGCAGGCTCAAGCCTCCAAAGCAAAGGTGATCGGGCTTGCGAACGCCGGCGGCGACACGGTCAACGCCATCAAGCAGGCGGCCGAGTTCGGCATCACCAAGGGCGGCCAGAAGGTCTCGCCGCTGCTCGCCTTCGTGACCGACATCGATTCGATCGGGCTCGAGACCGCGCAGGGCCTGTTGCTGGCGGAAGCCTTCTACTGGGATCTCAACGACGACACCCGCGCGTTCTCGAAGCGCTTCCAGGAGCGCATGAAGCGGCCGCCGACCTCGGCGCAAGCGGGCGTCTATTCTTCCGTGACGCACTATCTGAAGGCCGTGAAGTCGGCCGGCACGACGGACGCCGCAACAGTCATGAAAGTGATGAAGGAGACGCCGATCAACGACTTCTTCGCCAAGAACGGCAAGATCCGCGAGGACGGCCGCATGCTGCACGACATGTACCTGTTCGAGGTCAAGAAGCCGTCGGAATCCAAGGGCCGCTGGGACGACTACAAGCTGCTCGCCACTGTGCCCGGCAGCGAGGCGTTCCAGTCGTTGGAGCAGTCGCGCTGTCCGCTGGTGAAGAAATAAACCTCGTCATTGCGAGGAGCGAAGCGACGAAGCAATCCAGGCTGTCTCCGCAGAAACATTTCTGGATTGCTTCGCTTCGCTCGCAATGACGAGCGTCGATAGACCGAAGCAAACAACAACAAGGGAGACGTCCCATGAACGACATGGTCCTGCAGAAGCTTGAAGGCGGGCTGCTCACCATCACCATGAACCGTCCGGAGCGGAAGAACGCGCTCAACCCGGACATGGTCGCCGGGCTGGTCGTGGCGGCACGGCGCGCGGCGGATGATCCGGAGGTGCGTGCGGTCTTGTTCAAGGGTGCGGGCGGCTCCTTCTGCGTCGGCGGCGACGTCAAGTCGATGGCCGAGGGCCGGGCGCCGCTGCCGTTCGAAGTGAAGATGGCGAACCTGCGCCGCGGCATGGAAGTGTCGCGTATCCTGCACCAGATGCCAAAGCCCGTGGTGGCACAGCTCGATGGTGCTGCGGCCGGCGCGGGTCTGTCGATGGCGCTGTCGTGCGACCTCCGCGTCGCCTCCGAATCCTGCAAGATCACGACCGCGTTCGCAAAGGTCGGCTTCTCCGGCGATTACGGCGGCACCTATTTCCTCACCCAGCTGCTCGGCAGCGCGCGGGCGCGCGAGCTCTATCTGACCTCGCCGGTGCTTTCCGCGAAGGAGGCGCAGGCGATCGGGATGGTGACGAAGGTCGTGCCCGACACCGACATCGACGCGGCCGCGCACGAGCTCGCACTGTCGCTGGCGCAGGGCCCGTCGATCGCGCTCGGCTTCATCAAGCGCAACATCAATAATGCCGAGCATCTGGCGCTGGAGGATTGCTTCGACGGCGAGGCGATCCACCACACCCGCTGCAGCGATACCGAGGATCATAAGGAGGCCGCAAAGGCGTTCGTCGAGAAGCGCAAACCGGCCTTCAAGGGCGCATGACGATGGCCGCCTATATGCGGTTGCGGCAGATCTGCCTGGTCGCGCCGCAGCTCGCGCCCGTGATCGCGGATATAGCTGATATCATGGGCCTCGCTGTCTGCTACCGCGACGGCAATGTCGCGAAATACGGTCTGGAGAACGCGCTGCTGCCGGTCGACACGATCCTGCTGGAGGTGGTCGCGCCGTTCAAGGACGGCACCACGGCCGGCCGCTTCATCGAGAAGAGCGGCGGGCGCGGCGGCTACATGGCGATCTTCTGCTGCAACGATCCGGACGAGCGCGGCCGTAACGCCAACGCGCTTGGCGTGCGCACCGCCAACGTCATCGACCACGCGCCCTATCACGGCGTGCAGCTCCATCCCCGCGACTGCCGCGCCGCCTTCATCGAGTTCAACCACACCGAAGGCAGCGACGACATTTTGGGACCCTATCCACCGGCGGGGCCCGACTGGCAAAAATTCATCCGCAAGGACGTGACACAGGCGTTGACGAGCGTGGAGATGCAGAGCCCGGATCCGCAAGGGCTGGCCGAGCATTGGGGCAAGCTCATTGGCGTTGCGCCGAGTGGCGATGCTGAACTGAAGTTGCCCAACGCGACCTTCCGGTTCGTGAAGGGCGCCAGCGAAATCATGAGCGCGCTGGAGTTTCGGGTTGCCGATGTGGCCGGCGTGCTGCATGCTGCCAGGGCGAAGGGACATGCCGTTGCAGGCAACGAGTTTTTGCTCGGTGGGGTGACGTTCCGCGTCAGTTGAGTGCTTGGTCGTGATCCGTCACCCTGAGGTGCTCGCCTCTTGGGCGAGCCTCGAAGGGCGACGGCCATCGGCGGGGCCGCTCATCCTTCGAGGCTCCCCGCGCGATGCTAGGCATCGCGCTACTCGCACCTCAGGATGACGGATTGAGAGAGGGCGTGCGGCGCGACCCTGCCGCAATCACCTTCCCTTGAAATTCGCCGTCCGCCGTTCTTCCGTGGCTTTCACGCCTTCCTTGAAATCCTCCGTCGCCCGCAGTCGGGTCTGCTCCTCGAGCTCGTGATTGGTCGCCGCCATGACGCGATCGGCGAGGCCAGCGCGCATCGTGGCGCGGGTGGAGACGAGGCCGAGCGGAGAGCATTCGGCGATTTCACCGGCGAGCTTCAGTGCGGCCGCCTTGACCTGGTCCTGCGGCACGAGTTCGTTGGCGAGGCCCCATTTGAAGGCCTCTTCGCCGGTGACGCGGCGGCTGGTGTAGAACATCAGCTCGGCGTTGTTCTTGCCGATCAGCTCGGGCAGCGTCACGGTCAGGCCGAAGCCGGGATGGAAGCCGAGCTTGGTAAAATTCGCGGAAAAGCGCGCTTCGGGGCAGGTGACCCGGAAGTCCGCCGACACCGCGAGGCCCAATCCGCCGCCGATCGCGGCGCCCTGCACGGCCGCGACGATCGGCTTCTTGGCGCGGAAGATGCGCACGGCCTGGATGTAGAGATGGTTGATCGCCCCGAGGCTGTCGGCCGGATCGCCCTTGGCCGCCTTGTCGGCTTCGCGCGCCTCTTGCGCCTGCCGTGCCGGGTCCTGGAAATTGGCGCCGGCGCAAAACGCTTTCCCCTGCGCCGACAGCACCGAGGCGCGAATCTCGATGTCGCGATCGAACGCGTCGAGTGCGTCCGCGATCTGGTTGATCAGCGAAATGTCGAAGAAGTTGAGCGGCGGGCGGCGGATCTCGATGGTGCCGACATGCCCGACCTTCTCGACGCCGATATCTTTATAAGTGCTCATGATGTCCTCGAATGATTAGCGCAAACCAAGCCCGCGGGCGATGATGCCGCGCAGCACCTCGGTGGTGCCGCCCTGGATGGTGAGTTTCGGCGCGGTCTTGATGGCGAAGTCGAGCTGCCGCTCCAGCGTCTCGCGGTTGGTCGCGGTCTCCTCGACGAAGGCAGCGAGATCGCGCACGCGGTGCGGCAGCTGCTGTTCCCACACCGTGCCGATGTCCTTGACGATGGAGGCTTCGACGACCGGCTCCTTGCCGGCTTGCAGCATGCCCGCGACCGAGACCGACATCCGCCGCATGGTGTGGAGCTGCGCCACGAGGCGGCCGATGCCCTCGGCACTGCGGGTATCAGGATTGGGACCAACCGCGCGAACCAGCTCGGTCAGCACGTAATAGGTCTCCAGGAAGCGCTCGGGGCCCGAACGCTCATAAGCGAGCTCGCTGGTGGCCTGCTTCCAGGCGCCGTCGACTTCGCCGAGCACATGATCGTCGGGCACGAAGAAATCGGTGAAGACGACCTCGTTGAACTCGTACTGGCCGGTGATCTGGCCGATCGGGTTCACCTGGATGCCCGGCTGCTTCATCTTGACCAGAAACTGGGTCAGGCCGTGACGCCGGTTTTCCTTTGTCGGCTGCGACGTCCGGAAGATCGCGATCATGTAGTCGGCGATATGCGCCGACGAGGTCCAGATCTTGGTGCCGTTGATGAGATAGCCGCCGTCGGTCTTGGTCGCGCGCGTCTTCGCGGCGAACAGGTCCGAGCCGGAGTTCGGCTCGCTCATGCCGATCGCGAAGCAGATCTCGCCGCGGCAAATGCGCGGCAGGATGTCCATCTTGATGTGCTCGGGCGCGTACTTGATCAAAACCGGCCCGCTCTGGCGGTCGGCGACGAAGAACCGCCGCGTCGGCGCGTTGGCGACGCGCATCTCCTCCGTCACCACGTAACGTTCGAGGAACGAGCGCTCCTGGCCGCCATATTTCTTCGGCCATGTCATGCCGAGCCAGCCCTTGGCGCCGACCCGGCGGGAAAATTCCGGCGCGTCGGTGTCTTCGCGATTGGGCTTGTGCGGATCGAAAGTGCCGGCGGCGATCTCTTCAGCGAGGAAGGCGCGAACCTCCTTGCGCAATTGCTCGCACTTCTCGGGCAGGCGGATCGGATCGAAACGGAGGGCAGCGGTCATTGTTGTCTCGTCCCTGATCAGCGCGAAGCCACGAGCGGCCACAATTCGTCGGCGCCGCGGTTTGCAATGAGCTTACCGAGCTCGACGGCCCAGTGGCTTTCCGAACCGAAATCGTCGCGCCAGGCCAATGCCCGCAGCGAATAGCGGTGCAGGATGTGCTCCAGGGTGAAGCCGATCGCGCCATGGACCTGATGCGCGATGGCGCCGCCCTTTTCCGCGGCTTCCGCGCAGCGGATTTTTGCCGAGGCGGCTTCGAGGTAGACCGCGTCGTCGAACGACTTTGCGTTGGCGATGGCGTCGGCGGCCGATGTCGCCGCGGCAAGGGCAGCAGCCGACTCGCCGGCGAGGCGGGCGAGGTTGTGCTGCACCGCCTGGAATTTGGCGATCTTCTTCTCGAAGGCGACGCGCTCGTTGGAATAGCGCACGGAGATGTCGAGCATCGATTCCAGTGCGCCCGCGATCTGAAGGCTGCGCGCGACGCCGCCCATCAGCATCATTGTGGTCTGGTCAAAGCCGTTCGGGGCGGGCTTGATGGTGACGGGCTGCACCTTGTCGAGCGTGACGGTGTCGCTGTGGTCGTAGCCGACATTGAGTCCGGTCTCGATCCGACCCCTGCTCGCGTCGACCAGCGCGATCGAGGCGCCGTCCTTGCCGTGGGCCAGCACCGCGAAGTGCTTTGCCGCCTTTGCGAAGGGCACGCCGCGGGCGCGGCCGGAGAGCGCGCCGTCGGCGTCGCGGGTGATGCGATCCTTGGGCGACGCCGGCAGCACCGTCATCTCCCCTTCGGGGGATGCGATCTTCGCCTGCGCCAACAGCCAGCCCGCCAGCATGGTTTCGGCCAGGGGAACCGCGACGGCGAAACGGCCGGCGGCGTTCAGCAGCGCAAAGCCGTCGGCAAGGCTCGCGCCGGAGCCGCCGAGATCGTCCGGCACCCAGGCCAACGGCAAGCCGGCTTCGCTCAGCGCCTGCCACAGCGGCGCCTGCCACGAATCCTTCTTGTCGTTGTTGACGGTCTGCGGATCGGCGAGATCGGCGAAGATTTTCTCCGCAGTCTCGACGACGATATTGTCACTCTCCGCCACAGCGTTCCCCGTGTTTTGCCATTGGCGCTTCCCGCCCCGTGGGCGGACGCGCAGGTTCTTCTTGCGCCCGATGATCCAAAAAAGCCATGGCCCTGACAAGCGCTGATCGCAGGTCAACCTGCGGCGCGGGCATGGGCGCAAGGGACTATAGAAGGCTAATTCCGCTTTGCGGAGTTTGCTCGATTTGCAGGGCGCGGCAAACTCGCTAAACAGAACGTCGATGTTCAATCAAGGGGAAGGAAATCCGGATGGCAAAGGACAGTTTGTGCGCAATCGTGACGGGGTCCGCCTCCGGCCTGGGTGCTGCGACCGCGGAAATTCTCGCACGGAGCGGGGCGCGGCTCGTCATCAACTATTCCTCGAGCCAGAAGGAAGCGGAGGCGACCGCGGAGCTGTGCCGCAAGGCGGGCTCACCGGAAGTTCTGGTCGCGCAGGGCGACGTCTCGAAGGATGACGATTGCCGCAAGATCGTTGCGGCAGCCGGCGGCTGGGGCCGGCTCGACATGCTCGTCAACAATGCCGGCACCACCAAGCATGTCGCTCACGCCGATCTCGACGGGTTGTCGGCAGAAGATTTCCAGCGCCTGTACGGCGTCAACACCATCGGCCCGTTCCAGATGGTGCGCGCGGCGCGCAGCCTGCTGGAGGCCGGCGCCAAGGCCTCGGGGCGGCCGTCCGCCGTGGTCAACATCTCCTCGGTCGCCGGCATCAGCGGCGTCGGTTCGTCGATTGCATACGCTGCAAGTAAGGGCGCGCTCAACACCATGACGCTGTCGCTGTCGCGCGCGCTGGCGCCGCTGATCCGTGTCAACACGGTATGCCCGGGCTATATCGACACGCCCTGGTTCACCAAGGGCCGTGGCGAGGCGGGCGCCAAGCAGGTGCGCGACAGCGTCGTGGCCAAGGTGCCGCTGAAGGTCGCATCATCGGCGGAAGACATCGCGCAGCTCGTCTGCTTCCTGGCGATGCCTGCCTCCAGCAACATGACCGGCGAGGTCGTGCGCATGGATGCGGGGATGCATTTGGTGACGTGAAGTCGCGCGGCGAGTGCGGCAAATAGGGCGTCGTCCCGGCGAAGGCCGGGACCCATAACCACCGAATTCAGTTTGGCGAAGACTGGCAATTCCCGGTTTCGCGCCTCACCACCTTTTGTGGTTATGGGTCCCGGCCTTCGCCGGGACGACACTGAGTTTGTTCTCACACTGGCGGGCTACCCCTTGATCACACCGCTCGCCACCAGCCGGTGCCAGATGAACAGCACCACCACGGCGCCGATGGTGGCCATGATGAATCCCGCGCCCTGGTCGGGACTGTAGTGCCCGATGGCCTGGCCGATGAAGGTCGCGAGAAATGCGCCGGCGATGCCGAGAATGGTGGTGAGGATGAAGCCGCTCGGATTGTTCGGTCCCGGCGCCAGCCAACGCGCGATGAGGCCGGCGACGAAGCCGACGACGATGATCCACAACAAGCCACCCATGCTCATGTTCGTGCTTCCCTCGTTTGACTAAACCAAATCAGACTCTGCCCGCGATCTCTTGCTCGCTCGGCAGCCGTCCGTCCGGCGTCAGATGGTCGACCACCTGCGGCAGATATTGGCTGAGGCCCGAGAGCAGCTCGTCACGCGACAGGCCGCTTTGGGCGGACAGGCTCTCGATCTGGTCGGCGCCGAGCGCATTGGCGAGATCGCCTGGTGCGATCGCCTTGTTCTCGCCCTTGCCGACCCAGCTATTGGCAGCGTCGCCATGACCGCCCTGCTGGAGCTGGTTGAGGAGATCGCCGAGCCCGCCGCTGAGCACGCTGCCGGCCGCGCCGCCCGCGAGCAGGCCGCCAAGACCACCCTTCAACAGGTCACCGAGGCCGCCGCCAGCGCCTGCATTGACCGGCGGGGGGAGATGCGTCGGCGTCGGTGCCGGGGAGGGCTGCGGCGCGCTGCCGCTCTGGTTGCCGCTCATATGCTTGAATGCCTTCCAGGCGAGCAGGCCAAGGAGCGCCATGGTCATCGGCGACATGCCGCCGCTGGATGAGGATTGTGAACTCGGCGTGCTTGGCCCGCGCGGGCCGTTCTGCATGCCGTTGAGGACGTCGAGCAAACCCATGGCGTTCTCCTTTGGCGCTTTCTTGCCGGTAACAAGCCCCGTTCGAAAACATATGAGGCTGTCATGACGGTTACAAGGCGATTGCGCCGCAACTGCGGGAATGGGCAGCAGCGACAGCCTCTGCTATCGAGGGCAGATCGTTAAGGGGGCAGCCGAGGTGGTTACGGATCGACCGATCGTGGTGGCCGGCGCGGGCGCCATCGGATGTTTCGTCGGCGGCACCCTGGCGGCTGCCGGCCGCCGCGTCGCGTTCCTGGTGCGGCCGCGGGTGAAGACCGAGATCGAGCGGTTCGGCCTGCTTCTGACCGATTTCGACGGCTCCGAGACGAAGCTCGACCCGGGCCGCCTCGCGCTGTCGGCAGATCCCGCGATCTTCCACAGCGCCGGCATCGTGCTGGTCACGGTGAAGAGCGCCGACACGGCAGGTGTCGCGGACCTGATCGCGCAGCATGCGCCGCAGGACGCCGTCATCGTCTCGCTGCAAAACGGCGTTGGCAATGTCGCGGTGCTGCGCGAGCGCATGGGCGACCGCCGCGTGCTCGCCGGCATGGTGCCTTTCAACGTGGTCGGGATGGGCGAGGGCCGCTTCCACCGCTCGACCTCCGGCGACATTCATGTCGGCGAAGACGACGCGAACACCGCCGCAGCGCTGTCGGTGCCGGGGCTCGCCATGCGCGCGAGCCGCGACATCACCGGCGTGCAATGGGGCAAGCTGATCATCAATTTGAACAACGCGCTCAGCGCCTTGTCCGACATGCCGCTCGCCGCGCAATTAGCGAACCGCGACTGGCGAAGGCTTTTCGCCGACCAGATGACGGAGGGGCTGGCTGCGATGACGGCCGCGGGCATTACACCGGTCTCGGCGACGCCGATCCCGTCGTCCTGGACGCCCAGCTTGCTGAGGCTGCCTGATCCGGTTTTCAAGCTGATCCTGGGACGGACCATGAAGATCGATCCCGAGGCGCGTTCCTCGATGTGGCAGGATTTGAAGCAGGGCCGCAAGACCGAGATCGACTATCTCCAGGGCGCGATCATCGCGCTCGCCGAGCAGAACAATGTCGACGTGCCGCTGTCGCGCCGCATTGTTGCGCTGATCAAGGAGGCTGAGGCCGCGGGCAAGGGTCCACCGCGGCTGACGCCGCAGCAGGTTCGCGGGTAACGCATGAGTGCAGGCTGCGCGACGGGAGGAGCAACGATGAAACGTCGTCTGATGATCGGATTCGCGTTTGCCGTGCTCTGCGCCGCGTCCTCGGTCGCGGAGGCCCGGCCGCCGACGGTCATGAACTCTCCCGGCTATGACAGGCGATTGCAGGAGAGCAGGTCGCAATTGGGGAGTTCTCCGACGACAACGGCGCCGGTGAATGCGCCGGTTGCTCAACCGAAGCGCAGCAAGAAGAAGCACACGAACTGAGGCGGCATCCTCAACCGTCGTCCTGGCGAAAGCCAGGACCCATACCGCGGAATCTATCGATAGTGAACGGTCGGAGTACCGAACTACAAGTCTGCCGCCCAACTGCTTCCTGGGGTAATGGGTCCTGGCTTTCGCCAGGACGACGGCGGGGCTTGTGGGCGCAGCTCAGCCCTTCTTCGCCGGCTTGCTCGGCGTCGGGCTGAACAGCTTCTTGATATCGTTCAAACCATCCGACAGCCGCGGCCATTCGCAGGAGAACGAGCCCTTGGTGCAGGGTGCGCCCTTCGGTCGCGGCCGCGCGTCGCCGATGGCGGCCTGCTGGACCTTCGGCCGCTCGACCGGCACCGGCACGCGCTCGACCTCGGTTCGCAACGCGACCCGCTGGAGCTGCTGCAGCTGTTGTTCCTGCTGCTCGCGCTGCTGGCGCGCGGCGGCCTGCGCGGCTTCATTGCTGCGGCGCTGATTGGCGAGATAGGCGGTGTAGGATTCGTCGATCTTCTTCTGCTCCTCCGGCGTCGGATTGGGGCCGGCGATGTCGAAGGTGCGGTCCTGGAGGAAGTCGTAATAGGAATAGCCGCCGCCTGCCTTGCGCCGGCCGGCGAATTTGGCGTTGCAGTCTGCAAGCGCAGCCGTCTTCTCGGATCTGGTCGTGGCTTTCTCGGCGGCGTCGGCGCAGGCCTCGAAGTCAACAGGCGCCCGCTTCCACCATTGTGCCTGGGCATGCGACGGCGCCAGCAGGAAAAATCCTGCTGCGGCAACCACAAGCGCCGCACGACGCGATGCAACTACGTCCGACATTCTACGAGAGCATTCCTTGCAAAACTCAACCCGAACTGAGTCGGACTGATTTTTGCCCCTTTATGGTCGGCTTGTCACCCATGGAACCCTGGAATTTCATGGCTGCGATGCTGACATTTTTTGCTTGACGTGGCGCAGGAGTCACAGCGTCACTTCATCCTGCGGTCGCCTCATTGGCGACGCCAAGAAAACGAAGTGGAAACGCCTGATGCTGCTGCCCCTGTCCGACGTGCCGCGCTGGTACGCCGAGCGCAAACCGCAAGGCACGATCGCCGTCCGTCACGGGCAGGACACGCTGACATGGGACGCGCTCGAACGCGGCGCCAATCGGCGCGCGCGGGCGTTAATGGCCAAGGGCGTCAAGCCTGGCGACTTTATCGCGATCGGCTTGCCCAACGGCAATGCGTTCTTCGAGACCTCGTTTGCGGTGTGGAAATGCGGAGCGACGCCGACCTCGCTGTCATGGCGGCTGCCGCGCGGCGAAGCCGCCGCGGTGCTCGACATCCTGAAGCCGGCACTTGTGGTCGGCGGCGAAGCCGACTGGAACGCGCCGAACCGTCTGCCCGCGGATTTCGTGCCGGGAGGGTTTTCGGACGAGCCGCTCACCGCACCGGTGGCGCGCTATTGGAAGGCGATGACCAGCGGCGGATCGACCGGTCGCCCGAAGGTGATCCTCGATCACCAGCCGGCGGTGATCGACACGGTCGCCGCGCCGCCGCTCAACATCCCCTTCGGAGTCTCGCTACTCAATCCCGGTCCGCTCTATCACAACGCGCCGTTCATCGTGTCGCACTACGCGCTGTTCACCGGCGGCCAGCTCACCGGCCTCGTCAAGTTCGACGCCGAGGAGGCGCTACGGCAAATCGCGCGCGAGCGCGTGCAATGGGTCAATTTCGTGCCGACCATGATGCACCGGATCTGGGCGCTGCCGGAGCACGTGCGTAACGCCTACGACGTGTCGGGCCTGCAAACCGTCTTCCACATGGCCGCTCCGATGCCGCCCTGGCTGAAGGAGAACTGGATCGCCTGGCTCGGGCCTGAGCGAATCTGGGAGCTCTATGGCGGCACCGAGCGGCAGGGCTCCTGCATCATCTCCGGCACGGAATGGCTGACGCATAAGGGCTCGGTCGGCAAGATCGGCGAGATGGCGCGCTTGCGCATCATCGGCGAGGACGGCAACGACGTCGCGCCCGGTGAGACCGGCGAGATCTATTTCCTCAACAATGACGGCAAGGATGCCACCTATCACTATCTCGGCGCCGAGCCGAAGCGCCGCGCGGACGGCTGGGAATCGCTCGGCGATATCGGCAGGCTGGATGCGGAAGGCTACCTGTATCTCGGCGACCGTCTCGCCGACATGGTGCTGCGCGGCGGCGCCAACATCTATCCTGCCGAGGTCGAAGCCGCCGTCTCCGAGAGCCCCGGCGTGCGCTCCTGCGTGGTGGTGGGATTGCCTGATCCGGAATTGGGCCAGCGCGTGCACGCTATCATCGAGCCGGAGGGCGATGCGGACGGTCAGGCCATCGCCGACAGCATGGCGGAATTCCTCAAGGACAGGCTCAGTCGTTACAAGCACCCCGAGAGCTTCGAGCTCGTCACCGCGCCGCCGCGCGACGATTCCGGAAAAGTTCGCCGCACCCTGTTGCGCGACGAACGCGCGGCGTGGATGAAGGAGGGGCGCGCCTTCCGGATTTGGCCGGCGAAGGCGCGGGCGGACGCAGAGTAAGAGAATTCACGGGAAGGACTGAAATTATGACCATCACCATTGCTGCGAACGCTGTGCCGAAGCCGCCGGCTGCGATCATCGAGGGTTTTCGCGGTGCGCCGACCTCGGTCATTTCCGACAATCTCGGCCGGTTGCCGGGCGCAGTGGGGCTCAAGCCCTATCATCGCGGCGCCAAGCTGGTGGGCACGGCCTTCACGGTCCGCACCCGTCCCGGCGACAATCTCGCCATCCACCGCGCGCTCGAGCTGGTGGGCCCCGGCGACGTCATCGTGGTCGATGGCGGCGGCGATGAGACCCGCGCGCTGGTCGGCGAGATCATGAAGAACATCGCGCAATGGCGCAAAGCCGAAGGCTATGTCATCGACGGCGCGATCCGCGACGTTGCGGCGTTCGCGGCCGATGACTTTCCCTGCTACGCCCGCGCGGTGATCCACCGCGGCCCTTACAAGAACGGCCCCGGCGAGATCAACGTGCCTGTCGCGATCGGCGGCAGCGTGATCTCGCCCGGCGACATCGTCGTCGGCGACGAGGACGGCGTGGTGTCGTTTGCCGCCGCCGGTGCCGCGGCGCTGCTGGACGCCGTGCGCGCCCAGGTCGCGCGCGAGGAGGAGACGCTGAAGGCGATCCGCGAGGGCCGTTATCAGGGCTCGTATGGAAAGTCCTGATCAGCGCGAGGCTTAAGTCGAAGCAATGGTCGGCTCGATCGCATGTCGACGTCGGCCATTGCCTCTTTCGAAAGTGATTCCACAACTTTGTTTCGGTCAGACTTGCTTCATGCTTTTTGCTGCTGGGGATACTTCACGTGACGAGGAATTACGCGATCGTCCTGCCTAGCTTCTTCGTTCTGTTGGTCTCTGGAAGCAACGAGGTTGATTCGTGGAAGATGCCGCCTTTTGGCTCTGGCCGCGGGGCAGCGCCCATTTTCAATCGCGATCGCGTCACTGATGGTCATCTGGCAGTCAAGGCCGCTTCGACCGAGGCAGAGCGACGACTAACTGAAGGGGTTTACGCAAAAGCCAACGGTCTTCCCCCAGGTGAGGTGGAAAAGCGCTTTGCGGCAAGTGGAGTCCTGCGATGTCCTGGTGGAGATAGCAGCGCTCAAGTGACTGGTGCGCGCGACGTGATTACCACGGCGGCTCACGCGTTTCGGGACCTTTGCAAACCCCATACGGCACCTGACAAATGTATCTTCGAGTACTATGTCGGAGCCGAGAGGCGTACCATTCCTCTGTCCGCGACCCTTTGGATGGGCACATGCGTTGAGAGTGCACCCAAGGCGATTGTCAGCGATTGGGCAGTCGCAAAGCTCGAGTCTGCCGCGGAAGTGACGCCTTACGAGATCAATGAACGGACTGAAAGTGTGATCGAGTTGGAGCGTGTCCTGGCGGTTGTCGGTTACGACATCGAAGCCACGGGAAAGAGGGACAGGTACGGCCCCTTCAACAAGACGATTCAGGAGTGCCAGATACGCGACGTAAGGGACTGGTCGATATTCGAAACGAGCTGCGAGTTCACAGTAGGGGCATCAGGTAGCGCTTTGTTTCGTCTGTTGGACGGTCGAATGACTCTGTTCGGCGTCCTTAATGGAGACTATCACGACAAGGAATATTGCCCACGAGGCAGCTGCGAGTTCAAGAGCCGGCATTGGTCGAGCGTGTATGTTACCGTGAAGGGTGAGTTCAAGGACCGCCTTCTGGCCGCAGTGAGCCAGTCTGCTGCAAAATAAAACGTAAAAGGGAGGATGGCGTGAGCCAGAAGGACGAATTCCACAATCTCGACGACACAGCCGACGGATTGTTTCGCGAGCTCGCGGCAGGCGTGACCACGCGCATCTTCTCCGGCGAGCAGGCGATGCTGTCGGTGGTGACCCTGGCGCCGCATGCGCAAGGCACGCTGCACCATCATCCCGAGGAGCAATGGGGCGTGCTGCTCGATGGCTCCGCCATCCGCGTCCAGGGCGACGAGGAGATTGCCGTGAAGAAGGGCGACTTCTGGCGCACGCCGGGCAACGTGCCGCACACCATGCGCGCCGGCCCCGACGGCGCCCGCGTGCTGGACATTTTCAGTCCGCCGCGGCCAGAATACAGAAAAGCGGGATCCGGTTTCGGGACCACTTAAAGCGCCAAGAGCAAAAGCCGGGCGCGAGACACAAGAGGGAGGGGACCATGACGATCACACGACGGACGCTGCTCGCAGCGCCGGCTATTCTCGCGATGACGCCGGCGTTGGCGCAGGCTTCAAAAATCACGCTGGTGGTGCCGTTTCCGCCGGGCGGATCGACCGACGCGATGGCGCGGCTGCTCCAGAGCCATCTGCAAACCAAGCTCAACCGCATCGTCATCGTCGAGAACAAGTCGGGCGCCGCCGGCGCGCTCGGTGCGGCGCAGGTCGCCAAGAGCCCGCCTGATGGCTCGACGTTCCTGGTCACCTTCGATTCCCACGCGGTGATCCCCTCCATCCTCGACAAGCCGCCCGTCGATGTCGAGCGCGAGCTGATGCCGGTGTTGCTGGTCGGCACCGCGCCTTACGTGATCGCCGCCGGTGCGGGCCGTCCCTACAAGAGCTTTGCCGACGTGGTGGCGGCCTGCAAGGCGACGCCCGGCGCGGTGAAATATGCCTCGGTCGGCATCGGCACGCTCGGCCATCTCGCCATGACCGTGCTCGGCAACAAGGCCGGCGTCGAGATCATGCACGTGCCCTATCGCGGCGGCGGCCCCGCGATGAACGACGTGCTCGGCGGCCATGTCGATCTGATCGCCGGATCGGCGGCGCTGGTCGCAGCCCAGCTCGGCACCAACATGCTGCGTCCGATCCTGCAGCTCGGCCGCGAGCGGCTGCCCGGCCTGCCGGATACGCCGACCGCGATCGAGGCGGGCTTCCCGGATTTCGAGACGCTGGCCTGGTGGGGCATCTTCGCGCCCACGGGCACGCCGCCGGACATCGTCGCAAGCCTGGCGACCGCGTCCAAGGAGATCCTGAGCGAGCCCGCCACCGCCGCCCAGCTCAAGGAGACGCAGCAGATGACGCTGCTGCTCGAGGACGGCCCGGCCTTCAAGACCTTCTTCGACAAGCAGGTCGCCATCTGGGGCAAGGTGGTGAAGGACAACAATATCCGGGCGTAACGGCAGCCCCCCGCATTGAGCAACGCGGAGGGCTTCCGATCCCGCCTCCGCTTTGATATGAAGCCCCGGTAACCCGCTCTGCGGGTTCCGCGGTCCCGTAGCTCAGCCGGATAGAGCGACGGTTTCCTAAACCGTAGGTCGGAAGTTCGAGTCTTCCCGGGATCGCCAGCTTCCTACCGCGGTAAACCCCTTAAAACGTAGGCTTTTTGAACCGTGCGCTGTCCGTTCTCCATGAGGATGGGTGCTAAAACGTCATTACCGTCCATTACGCCCAGTACCATGGATTACAATGGGTTACGCCCAGTGCCGTCAGCTCCGTGCAACGCGGATGCAACACGGAGGTAGCCCTTTGTTCGTGATCCGTCCGCCGCCCTGGGCGTCCTGCGAGCGAGGTTGCTCGGCGGATTGCCCACGAACTTGCAGGACGCAGTAGATGGAAGGACCGATCGGTCGATACGCGCGAGCCCCCGAAGATTACACTGGCACTAAGAGTGTCGCCCATGTGCTTGGAGCGTGCGTAGCGAACACCATCTCGGCCAGCGGGCTTTGTCCGCGCAAACAGGCCGGACATCTGATAGCAAGCGATCTGGCCAAAAGTCTGCTACAATCCTGACAAGTGGGGGGCCGTCCACATCTGCAATCTGTACTCGATCACCACCAACCAAGCCGCCATCAGCTCGCTGTTCCGTGTCGTCAACCGGTACGTCGGCAACCTGGCGCCGCTGGCCGGCGTCTTTCCGGACTACAAGGCGCCGATCGTCCGGACCGGCGCCGAGGGTCGCGAGCTCGTCACGGCCCGATGGGGTATGCCTTCGTCTGCGCACGCGCTCATGGAGGCGACCAAGAAGCGCGCGGCCAAGCTGGAGGCAAAGGGCAAGCCCGTCCACTTCAAGGAATTGCTCCGGATGGAGCCGGATTCTGGAACCACCAACATCCGCAACGTGAAGAGCAAGCACTGGACGAGATGGTTGGGTCCGGAGCACCGCTGCGTCGTGCCGCTCAACAGTTTCAGCGAATTCAACACGGCCGAGGGCGGCGACATCTGGTTCGCACTCGACGAGTCCCGCCCGCTCGCCTGCTTCGCCGGCATCTGGGCCAACTGGACGTCGGTAAGGAAAGTCAAGGAAGGCGAGACCACCAACGACCTCTACGCATTCCTCACGACGGAGCCGAACGCCGAGGTCGGTGCCATCCACCCGAAGGCGATGCCCGTGATCCTGACGACGCCGGACGAAGTCGAGACCTGGATGACGGCGCCTGTGGAGGAAGCCCTGAAGCTGCAGTGGCCGCTTCCGGATGGAGCGCTCCGGATCGTCGCCCGGGGCGTCAAGGAAGATACCCCGGCTTCGCCTTCGTAACTCCGGGAACACCCACCGGTCGGCGACTAGGGAGCTGGAGCCCATTGAGGCGCTTGACTTCACGCTCGCCATTCGAACAAAAATAGAACAAACGATTCCTGCCGCGAAGGTCCGCGTGACTAAACTGCCGCAACTGCCCGTCTACTATTATCTCGACCATTTCGCCGAAATGCTCGGGTTCGTGCAGCGAACGTACGAACCCGTTCTTGGCCCGGATCATCACGCGTTCATAGCGCGCTTCGAGGGCCTTTCGAGAGATGCCCGATGCCTGTTGATCCGCATGATCAACCGGCGTGGTGCGATATTCAATCGGTCCCTTTTCGACTACACCGAGATCGACGATATCGAGCAGGCGACGTCGGATCTGATGATGGTCGGTCATGCCCGGGTGCTCGGTGAAATCGACTACGCAGGGTTTGTCGCGTGTCTTCCCAAAGATGTCCTCTTCACCGGTGCACAGGCGGCTGGGTGCAAAGACGTCCGCAAGTCTTGGGCCAAAGCCAAGTTCATCGACTACTATCTCGAACAGATCCCGTTCTCGACGGCCGCGCAGCGCTGCGGCGCCCGGAAATTCATCGCTCTCGACGGCACGCGGCCAATCGAATTCCTGCTCTATCTCTACTTCGGCAAGACCGAGGTGAACCTCAAGAACTTCGCGCTGCGGGACTTGGGCATCCTCCGCACCAACCGCGAGACCGCGTTCAGCGCACGCTTCACCGATGCCGAGGAGGCGCTTGCCTCTTTCCACTACAGCCAAATTCTCGACCGCCTTGAGCACGGATCAGAACCTGTCCACAGGCGGGCCGCCATCGACGTTCTGTCCGGGCCTGCCTGCGAGACACAGTACGCCAAGGACCTCCGCAGCCGAGCGGCTCATCAGACCGGACTTTTCTTCGAGAAAGCGGGCGAGAGCGATCTTGCCCGTCAGCTCTACCGCGCGGGATGCTCGCCGGAGTGCAACGAGCGCCTGGTCCGCCTGCTTTGCAATACCGGGGATCGCACCGGAGCCGAAGACCTGCTGCAGCGGATGATCGATGATCCCGCCAGCGACGGGGAGCACATTTTCGCAACCGACTTCTACGCTCGCAAGTTCGGAGGGAGGCGCACAGGCGTCTACACCGAACTGCTGCGGTCCGGGCGAACGATCACCGTCGACGATACCCATCGGGGCAATCCAGAAGCAGGCGTCGCCGGCGTTCTGCGGCGCGAGGGCACCAAGGTTTTCTTCACTGAGAATGTGCTGTGGCGTACCCTGTTCGGCCTTCTCTTCTGGGACGAGCTCTTCGAGAGCGCCCGTATGCCCAGCGGGTTCGACTGGCTACCGCATTGCCTGAAGGACCGCAGCTTCCGTCGGCTCTTCGCCGGGCCGATCGACGAGAAGCTGGCCGCCATCGCCTCCGGAGCTTCTCTTCCGTTGATCCTCCGCACCGTCGCAGCAAAATGGGGCCGCCCGAATGGGATCTTCAGCTGGGATCTCGTGCAAGTGGAGGCGCTCCGCGCGCTGCTCGAAGGATGCGATCCGAGCTCCATAGCCAGCATCATCCGCAGCATGTGCGACGACTTCCGCGGCATGCGGGACGGTTTCCCCGATCTGATGCTGGTACAGGACGGCAAAGCGTCCTTCATGGAGGTCAAGGCCGAGGGGGACGTGATCCGCCGCAACCAGCTGACCCGCCTCCGCCAGCTCGGCGCCGCCGGCATCAACGCCGAGATCGGTCGGGTGGATTATCGTTTCGACCCCGAGCAGGATTACGTAGTGGTCGACATCGAGACGACCGGCTCCTGGTCGAACGGCGATCGCATCACCGAGATCGGCGCGGTGAAGGTTCGCAATCACTGTGTCGTCGACGAGTGGCATTCTCTCATCAATCCTCAGCGGTCCATTCCCGCAAAGATCGTTCAGCTGACTGGCATCACCAACGAAATGGTTCGGGACGCACCTGTGTTCGCGGAGGTAGCGGACCGGTTCATGGACTTCATGGGGGACGGCATTTTCGTGGCCCATAATGTCAGCTTCGACTACGGTTTCATGGCTTACGAATTCGAAAGGCTCGCGCGGCGCTTCAGATTCCCGAAGCTCTGCACGTGCGCGGGAATGCGACGGCGCTATCCGGGACACAAGTCCTACGGACTTGGGAAACTTTGCGAGATATATGGCATCTCGCTCCACAATCATCATCGAGCCTTATGCGACGCGCGGGCAACGGCGCAGTTGTTGAACCTCATCAACAAGAAGCGGGACGAAGAGGGGTGCCGCGAAGCAGCGTAGCCAATCATAATCCAGCAGGTGCCTGGAAGGACCAAGCTATGCGGCCGCATCTGAGAATTCAGTCGATCCTGACAAGGGTTCGTTGATCCGCTGACTTGTAGATCGCTTCCATGAGCTTCATGTCGCGCAATCCTTCCTCGCCCGGCGTTCTTGGCAGAGTGTCGGTGAGAACGCATTCCGCCATGTGATCCAATTCCAGGGCGAACTGGTCTTTTGCGGGGATCTCGATCAACGCCTCGGTCTCGCGGCTATCTATTGCGCGACGCACTGTCAACCGCTGCCCTTTGTAGGGATAGGCATTGTCCAACAGGAGATTGCCGCCGTCCGAATGGACCGCCAGGCGCGATGCCCTATGGATGCCGTAGCTGGTGGAAAGGTTGGCCATAGCGCCGGAAGGGAAACGCATGATCCAGGCGACGCTCTCTTCCACTTCGCGAAAACGCGGATCGCCGTCGGCCGAGTGGATGCGAGCCTCGATATCGACGGGCTCCTCGCCGGTAACCGCCCGCGCGGCGTTGAGACAATAGATGCCGACGTCTGGCAGGGATCCGCCGCCGGCCAATGCCTTGCGGAGCCGCCATTGCTCCGGATCTCCTTGATTCTGACCGTTGATCGATTCGATCAGCTTGATCGGCCCGAGGTCTCCGCTTTGCGCACGACGAATGACCTCCAAGTGATGAGGCTGGTAGCGACACCGATAGGCGATCATCAGCTTGACGCGCGCCGATGAGCACGCTTCGACCATCGACCGAGCATCCTCCGAACTCGTGGCCATCGGCTTCTCGCACAGCACATGCTTGCCGATGGCCGCCGATCGGAGAACGTACTCCTTGTGCATCGAGTTCGGCAGAACGACGTAGACGACCTTGACGTCTTCCATCTCGCGGAGCCGCTCGAGTTCCTCATAACCGAGCAGAGCTTCCCGTTGGACGCCATACTGGCGGCCAAGCACGGTCAGCTTGTCCGGCGATCCCGAAACCAGCGCGGCCACGCGGCTTTTCTTCGCTTGCCCGAAGGCAGGCAGTATTTGCTCGACAGAGAGACGACCCAAAGCGACGACGGCGAAGCCGACGCGTTCACTCGACGGGAGGGGGCCGTCCGCATTCTCTTCGCCCGCTTCACTTGATCTTACGATGGACGGGAAGGTTAACTTGTCTCCTTGCGTCATCCCGGTGTCTACAGGTGCGGCTTGAGCCAATCCGGCACGCGATGCGTTTGCAGCCAGTAGCGTCGCTGCCGAAAGTCCGAGCGCACCACGGCGCGTCAGGGAAGAATGCGGAGAGCCTATGCCGAGCTTTGTCATCGCACTCAAACCTGCCAAGATTGCACCGGTTCCTCCACATCCGGCATCAGCCGGCGAATAAACATCGCGCAGCTAGTGATCCAAAGAACCACCGAAATCGTTTGGCGCTGCCCAGGATGGAAGGCCGCCTTCACCGTGCAATGCAGGGAGCGTCAGGCCAAGTTCCAGCGATAAGGTAATTTCTGATAACACGAAATATCACTTGCGCCGTCGGGCAAAACAGTGGTTCATAAGGCGCTGGTCCTAGCAAGACGAAGGAGCCAGCCCGATGGCAAATGACGTCGATACATCTTCGGAATTGTCCAAGATTGCGAAACTGAACGGCGACTTCCGAAGGAACTACGGCACGCTCATCGGAGCGATTTTGTATCTCCGGACCGTGAGCGCCGCCCGCCGAAGCCCTTGGCTTTGGGCCGGCCTGATTTCGATCGCTCTTTCGACCGTGCTGAGCTGGTTGGGGCGGCACGGTTGGTATTTGCCAGCCTTGCCTTGATGGCACCGAACAATGCCCCCTTTTCCTTGTAAAGCGCGCCCCGACGCCGACGAAGGGAATCAGATGAGAGCCAGACGTAGCGTCCCGAACTCAGCGGGGCAGGTAACAGCACGTAGTCCTCGATCTCCCGATTCGCCGCATCCAACCGCATCACGGCAAGCAGGCCCGATGAGATCTGCCTACGGTAGGCTTTCCATTGCGCAGCGTGGTCCTTTCCACGATGCGCCAGTCGTCGCGCGACGAGAAACGAAATCATGCGCGCGCCTCCGACAGTCAAGCCCTATGCCGTTCGGAACAAGATCAGCCTGAAGGCCAAGGCCGGTTCGCAGCGCCTCCGCGAGTTCGGTGGCATGCCTCGATTGTTCGGCGGCCCAAAAATCCTGCATATCGATCCAGTCGCAGTCGCGCGGCGACACGTATCCGATCAGCGCATAGGCCTTCCGCAGCGAACCGAAGTGCTTCACGTACGAGGAGACGTGATTGAGACCCAGCGTCGTATTGATGATGTGCGAGTTGAGTTTACCGCGCCGGCGGAGCGTGAGACGAAGGCGCAACAGCATCTCTTCTTCCGGAATCTCCACGCGGCGCTCGGCCAGCAGCTTCTGGGCGCGAGCGAAGATGCCTTAGTCCACGATAGGCTCGATCGCCGCAGCGCCCCGGACCCAAGCGTTATCCGGATTCTTGACCAGCTTCTGCCCCAAGCGTCTTGAGGTGCGATTGTAGACGGTCTTACCGATGTAGTTCTCGTTCCCGAGAATGGTGGGTATCATGCCGTCGGTCCAGGGCCGACCGTTGTGATTGGCGATGCCCGCCTCGTTCAGTTGGCGACTGATGTCGCTGTAGGACTTCCTGCAGTTGACGAACTGGTCGAAGATGTCCCGGATCACGGCGGCCTCTTCGGCCGACCCGTGCTGCAGGCGAACGCGATCCGATTGCAGAGCCTTGAATTGTCCCTTGCGAGAAGGGCCTTCGGATGCTCGCTTTCGTCGACCATCAAGCGTCGGAGGCCGTAGCCAACGGGAGCGCCAACGCGGTATCCAAGGCTCGCGACCCGGCAGTGTCCGGCGTGCACCTTGACGGAGAGCTCCCGGCTCTACTCGGCGGCCATGCCGCGCTTCAGGCTTTTCGCGATCCCGGAAACAAAGGTGCCGTCGTTCTTGAATATCTCCGCGCAGTATTCGACCTGGACGCCACTCCGCTTGCACAGGAATTCGTAGTAGGCACTCTCGTCGACATCTTGGAACCGGCCCCAGCGACCGACGTCGTAAGCGAGGATGTGGTCGAAATCGGCTCGACCCGACTGAACATCTTCGATCAACTCGATGAGACCAGGACGCCCCTTGATCCGGAGTCCGCTCCGGCCCTCGTCGCGATAGGTGCGCGCAATCGTGAGCGCGTTTCGTCTCGGCATAGGCGGCGATGGCAGCGATCTGGTTCGCGATCGAGTAGCGCTGGAGCTCCCTCGACATTCGAACGTACTGCGCAGCACGGGCCGCCCGGGATCGCCTCGCCAAGCTTGTCCCTTTGGGAACAACGAGCCAGTTACCTATGCACCCTCCTGCCACGTCGGAGGTACCTGCGAGTGCAATTACACCTTTCACGGTCGGGATAGCAATGCCGAGCAGCCTGCCGGCGGCACTGCGGCGCACCTCATGCCGGCACCGGAAGGTGGCGTTGTGCACAGCGCCGCGGAATACGGGGACAAACCTCAGCCCTGCCGATTGCGAATCCCTGCTGCGTGCTAACCGCCCGGAACGAGAAGACAGGCGAATGGATTCGTCCCGTTAGGAGCAAGCTCGATGCTGATGACGAAGGAAAGACGGCCGGCGATCAGAATGCTGCGCGGATGGGCGCTCAGCCTTCGGCAGGAGGCGGGCGCCATCCACGAATGCGAGGAGCACGGCTGGGCAAAGGACCGGGCCGACCTTCACGCGCGCGAGCGCGCGTTGGACATCGCGAGGCAGGAGCCGCCGGACGGCTTGTCTCCGGATCAGGCTGTCGCCGAGCTGCGCGGAATGCTGGATTCGATCGGCGATTCCTGCCCTGAATGCCCGCCCGACTGAACCGCACGGACCGATCCCGTCGTCAACGGTCAAGGGATCAGGGGTGCCTCCATAGTGCCGAGATGCTCAGCAGCGGCACGCACTCTGCCAGCGTGCTTTCGCCGCTTGTCCGCGAACTCCGCTGCGTCTACCGACGAACGCACCTTGTAGCCAGCCGCCGTCAAGCGGGCGCACACCCGCGGCACTTCCGCAGCACTGGTGTCGTCGGATTGTGGCTTGAGGCCGATCAGTCCATTCAGGTCGTCGATGAGGCGCAATCCTTCGCTTCGGAGCAGGATCGCCAGCGCTCGGCTCCCGCGGTCCTCGATCAGCAGTTCGAACATCAGTGCGAGGTCCAGCATGGCCCCGAGCGTTGCAGGCCAAGCCGAGCCGACGCCAACCGATCGAAAGTAGATCAGGGATGGATGGGAAGCATGGCTCTGCAGGACGGTGGCGCACCAGTCCCGTCCTTTGTAAAGCACGCGCCTGATTTCCTCCGGAGACTCGAGGTCGGCGTAACGCTCCAGCAATCCGAGAGCCGAGGGTGGCTGACCTGCAGCCGTCGTAAGTTTGAGAATTCCGGCATCGCGGCGGGAAATACCCTCTTGTACCTGAAGGAGGTAAGTAACAGCCATTGTCAGGACCGAGAGGCCCGAAAGGCCGGCCAGGATGAGCGCCCAGCGTGCCGGGCCATGGGCCTCGATGCCGCTCAGTCCCACGGTGCACAGCGCGCTTCCGACGATGAAAAGTGCCTCCTGGAAATCGGCTGGTGGAGAAAACCAGTCCCCCAACGCATGTGCGATCAGGCCGAAGCCCAGCCACAGAAGGACCATCCAGATAAGGAAGGAGCCCATGAGGATCGCCGGAGCGAAGCTGGTCGAGACCCCGCTCTTGCCACGTCGAGCCCACTTCCAAACCGGAAGCGCGACTGCGAGGAGTCGTCGCGCCACGCGTAGTGCACCGCGGCTCTCTCCCGGCACCACCACAGTATCGAATACGTCTCGAAGCGCGAAGACGACGAGGACGACGCCTGCCGCAATCTCGATCCCGTGTACGAACATCGGCCACTAACAGACCTCTGCTCCGGTCGTTCCAATAGATCCGATCGGCGAGCGGAACACAGTCGGTACCGCCCTGGAGACCACGCTAGTTCGGCCGCCGCCCTGCTGGTCAGCGTCGGCGGAAATTCCGAGTAGGTCGCGGCCAACCACTTAGCATTCCGAGATGAACTGCTGACTAACCGACCGTCAAGGATTGCGCCGCGAGAACGAGATCGCGTAGGCGCCGTTGCGGACATCGACCATCGGATCGTCGGACTGCTCGATCCCGTCGGTGAGTTGGCCCGGCAGGAACAGGAGCTTCTTTTGCGCCTCCTCACTGTTCGCCACGGCTTTGTCGATCGTCAGCACGCCAAGATCGACCAGCTTGCGATCATCAGGCCAAGGCTTCGATGGGTCCTTGGTGGAGTCGCCCTCGGCAGCGAGTTGCGCCTTGAACCGGAAGGTCACCGGCCCCTGCTTCAATCGTGAGGGCAGCTCCTCCATCAGGAAGTCCGGCGTCATCTTCGCAGCCTCCGCCTTGTCCAGGTGCACGAGCTTCTCGGGAATCATCTGGTAGCGGACGGCCTGTCGCTGACCACCTTTGTTGACTAACACAAACGCATTGATGCCGAAGTAGGCCTCGTTAGCAAAGCTGTTCGGCGTGGCGACCGTGGCGAAGGCAGCTGGGACAGTGGGGTGGCTTGCCACGAACTGCTCAAATTTCGTCGGCTTGGCCGCGTCCGGTGGGCTCTGCGCGATTGCGACGAGCAGGTCGCGAAATTCCTCGCTGGTAGCGACGGGGAAGAATTTGAGCGAATTGATCACGATGTCCGTGTCGCTGCCGTCGGGCAGGTGAAATTTCACCGAGATGCCATGCGGATTGGCGTCATCCGATCCGTCGGGCAGATTTGGTACTCCCGTGGAGTCCGAGAACCGCACCGTCACCGGGATGTCGGTGCCGCCGAAATGCACGGCCTTGCTCAAGCCGGCAGCTTCCGGAGATGCCTTAAACTTCCCCTCGGCCACGACCCCCTTGGCGTGATTGGCACGGAATCCAGCGTGGACGCCGAATACCTTGTTCATCTGGTTGACGATCTGCTCCTCGACCGGCGCGTCCTCCGCTCGGGTGACAGCGGGCAAGGCCAGGCCAAACGTGACCAGCGCGGCGACGAAGTTGCGGTTCATCATCAGCGGCTTCTCCTCTAACGGATATTGCAGCATAGCAGCATAGCTAAGCAGACCAACAGGGGCCCTGTAACTCTAACGGACCTTTGACTGGTTGGCCCCGTCCTGTCGCGTAAGCTCAGCATGAGCGCACTGGGACGCACCGGCGATCACGGATCTGGGTGCGTCCCTGGCGCGGCTTGTTGGCTGCCACACAATTGAGTGGGGCCGAACGCAAAACTCTTTAGGTGTCTTACGGACGTAATCGTCCAAAATGTCGAGGGACAACTATGTTTGCCAGAATGACTATTGTGAGTGTCATTGCTTGCACTGCGGCCGCATTAACCGCGATTGACGCGTCTTCTTTAGGAGGGCCCGAGTTCTTTCTCCCCCTCGATGACGCGGCACAGGTTGCGGCACGAAACGTCTTGGTGAAGGCGGTCGATTACCGGGGCAGTCCGGCGCTCGAGGTTCGCCGCCTTGTCTCGGGCGCTGCTCCGGACATAGACACCTTTGCTTTCGTGCCCAGCTTTGACTTTCATAACGGCACCATCGAGATCGAACTTGCCGGTAGCCCGCTTCCTGACGCGCCTCCAGGAGCGCGCGGATTCGTCGGGGTGGTGTTTCGGGTTCAGACAAGTGATGGGTCCTTTGCCACCGAGGGCATTTACGTGCGCCCGACCAACGGCCGTGCGGAGGACCAAGTTCGGCGCAATCACTCAACGCAGTACTTCGCCTATCCAGGTTACGACTTTGCTCGCCTCCGCCGCGAGGCGCCGGGCCAATACGAGTCCTACGTCGACTTGAGTCCGGGCGAATGGACGCCGGTGCGCATCGAGGTAAAAGATAACACCGCAAGGCTGTTTGTGGGCGATGCTTCGCAACCAGCTTTGATCGTCAACGATCTGAAGCACGGACCGGACGCGCACGGCAGCGTTGGGCTCTATGTCGACAACGGCACTGATGGGCATTTTCGGAAGCTCCGCGTCCGGCGTACGAACTGACCTGTGGAAGCTGATACGTCACCCTCCCTATTGCTCCGTTGCCAAAGAGCGCCTCAGCCGCCCTGATGTCTGCTTTCGCTGGGATTGTGTTGGCAGCTCGGTACGGCGGCGAGGAGTTCGCGCTTTTGCTGCCCAACACCGGCGCGGAGGGATGCGGCGAGGTGAGTGAGCGAGTTCGGAAGGCGTTGCGCGAACTCAGCATGCTGCACGCTCTAAATCTTCCTTCCAAGCTCGTCACGGTCAGCCTCGGAGGCACCACCAACACCCCATCCAAGGTATGACCGAAGATGCCCTTGTCGCGACAGCAGACCGGGCGCTCTATGCGGCCAAGGAAAGCGGTCGCGATCGGCTGTGTGTGCAGGTCAGGTTATCCCTTGGCCCGGCGCAAAGACCGCATGAGCCCAGGCGCCTGAGCGCCATCCACCCGAAGGCGATCCCCGTGCCCGACGGTGCCGGAAGAGGTCGAGACCTGGGCTGCCGAACGCGAATGAAGCAGGATCCGGCATCCGACTTAGCGCTGCGGATCCATGGTCGTTCACGCAGTTGTTGCGGCGCTTTCTTAACTTGGATCAATGCGCTGGCGCTAAACTGGCCAAAAGTACCGTCTGAGGCGCACAGGACCTGTTTCTTTCCGGCTAAGTTAGTTTCTATCGCCGGCAGATACCGTTGGGCGCCGGCGCTGAGAGTTCAAGCGGGCTCCCGCCTATCAGGCCGGGAGTGGCGTGTCGTCATTCAGGTCGCACGAGGGTGATCCGATGCCGGCAAATCTTGCGTCAGCGCTCATTACCAAACTCGCTGTGTCGAACCATCTGGATGGCGAGGACATCCGCGCCATTCAGGGCCTGCGCATTCGTGAGCGGCATCTCGGCGCCCGTGAAATTATTGTCGCGGATGGCGTTCGTCCGGGCGAGTGCTGCTTGATCGTTGAGGGGTTTGCCTTCCGCTCGAAAACCACCGCCGACGGAGAGCGACAAGTCCTGTCCTTGCATATTCCCGGTGACATACCTGACCTTCGAAGCCTTCACCTCGGGATCATGGACCACGATCTGGTCAGCCTTTCGCCTTGCACGCTGGGGTTCATTTCGCAAACCGAGCTGACGGAAGTGACGGCACGACACCCGCACCTGGCCGCTGCCTTGTGGCGAGAGACGCTGATCGATGGTTCTATCTTCCGCGAATGGATCGTGAATGTCGGGCGGCGGCCCGCGCTGCAGCGAATGGCTCACCTGTTGATGGAAGTGCACGAGCGGCTTCAAGCAATCGGGCGCACTCGGGGGGGGGAGAGTTTAGCTTGCCCATCACTCAAATTGACCTTGGCGATTGTTTGGGACTTTCAGTGGTCCATACGAACCGTACCCTTCAAGCTCTGCGCGGGGAACGGTTGGTGGAAACGGACAGATCGGGCTTCAACTTGCTCGATGAGGAGCGGTCTGCGGCCCAAGAGCTTTGAAGTGCTGCGCTATCTCGCCGAGCGCGCCGGACGGACGGTTACCAAGGAAGAATTGATCGCGGCCATCTGGCCGAACGTCACGGTCAGCGAGGAGTCGCTGACCCGCTGCATCAGCGACATTCGCCTCGCGATCGGCCGTCCCGCCCAAGAGATCATCAAGACGCTGCCCAAGCGAGGCTATTTGCTTGAAGGACCCGTGTCACGCGACGACGACCAGATCGATCCGTCGGCAGGCAACCTCGCGCTACCCGACAGGCCTTCGATCGCCGTTCTGCCCTTTGTCAACCTAAGCGCCGATCCCGCGCAGGACTTCTTCGCTGATGGAATGGTCGACGACATCATCACGGCGTTGTCCCACTTCAAAGCGCTCTTCGTCATAGCGCGGAACTCGAGCTTCACCTACAGGGGGCGCGCGGTCGACGTGAAACAGATCGGGCGCGAGCTTGGTGTGCGCTATGTCCTGGAAGGAAGCGTTCGCAAAGCCGCTGACCGGGTACGGATCACGGGACAGCTGATCGATACCACCTCTGGAGCACATCTGTGGGCCAATCGGGTCGATGGCAGCCACCGCGATATATTTGGCCTGCAGGATCAAGTCACCGAGAGGGTCGTCAGCGCCATCGCATCGGCCGTCGAAAAGGCGGAGATCGAGCGCGCGAGGCGCAAGCCAAAGCCGAGTCTGGATGCCTATGCGCTATATTTGCGCGGGATGGCCAAGGTGTATCAGTTTGCGAGCCGGCAAGCGAACGAAGAAGCCTTGCGCCTGTTCTACCGTGCGATCGAACTCGATCCAGACTTTGCATCTGCCTACGGTCGCGCCGCCTCTTGTTACGCCCGTTCCAAGGCCGACGGATGGATTGCGGTCACGCCAAACGAGATTGCCGAGGTGAAGCGACTCGCTCGGAAAGCGATTGAACTGGGGAGAGACGATGCGATCGCGCTTGCCGCGAGCGGGTGGGCTTTAGCGTTTGTCGTTCGCGATCTCGCCGCAGCCGCTGACTTGATGGATCGGGCGCTTGTGCTCAACTCCAATTTGGCAGAGGCTTGGCGTTTCAGCGGATGGGTGAAGAGCTGGCTCGGGCAGCCCGAAGCGTCGATCGAGCGCTTCGCACGCGCCATGCGCTTGGACCCGCTCGATCCTCGGATGAGCGGGATACGAAGCGGCGTCGCCCACGCACATTTCTTCGCGGGCCATTACGACGAGGCGGCAGGCTGGGCTGCAATGGCATTGCTGGACAGTCCAGATTTTCAACCCGCTTTACGTATCGCTGCCGCAAGCAATGCAGTGGCCGGTCGTCTGGAGCAGGCACGGCGTTCGGTGGCCAGGCTGCGGGGCCTAAATCCGAAGCTGCTTGTTTCCAGTTTGACAGACAGCTTGGGGCCTTATCAAAAGGCCGAGAACGTGTCGCGATACGAAGAAGGATTGCGTCGGGCCGGACTGCCGGAATAACGATCGGCAATGAGGTCTCACGACCCAGTGAAGCACTTCCGGTTTTGGCCCCTAGCTGACCTGCCACCCGCAGTTGGTCCAGGACCGCTTGTGACCCAATTCGGACATCACCCCTCCGGCACCCCTACGAGGCGCAAGCCTGCATACACCCGCTCGCGCCAGGCAAGGTAAGTCGGATCATCGCTTGATTTGGCGGCGCGCAAGCGATTGACGGTAAAGCCCGGGTTGAGCGAAAGTCCCACCTTTGCGGCGGTTCGCGCCTCATCCAGCGCGCCGAGTAAGCCCAAGGCAGCGGCCAAATATAAATGGGCGAGAGGATAATTGCGGTTGGCTTCAATGCTTCGTCTTAGCCAACCAGCAGCTTCGGCATCCGCACAGAGCTGCAGCTTGGCCATGCCCACACAATAGAACCACCAATAGGCAGCGATATCCCGGGGGGAGAGACGGAGGGCCTCGAGTATATGGCCTTCGGTCTCAGCAGCGCGACCGGTAAACATTTTGGCCAATCCGATAGCGCTATGAGCGTTGGCCAAATTGGCATTGAGTACTAACGCATGTTCGCATTCAGCGATCCCTCGGGCAGCGCGGTTTGTAAAAATGTAGACATAACCCAAGACCAGGTGGGCTTGTGCATGGTCCGGGGCCAATGAAAGCGCTTTGATCGCATACGTTTCGGCTGCCGAAAAGAGCGGGGCTCGGTTGTCCGTTAACAGGTCGGCCCCGATGGTCACATCGACAAATGCCATGCCGACCATTGCCTCGATACTTCGTTGATCGATGGCTAAGGCCTGTTCGAAAAAACCGCGCGCCTGAGTCAGGTACTCGGGGGTCGGCCCCATAAATATGGAAGCCATGCCCTGGAAATATAGATCCATCGCATCGGGATGGGACGAACGCTCCGCTCGTCGTGCCTCGGCTACGATGAGTTGGGCATCTAATGTGCGGGCGAGCCTCGATACGATTTCGTCCTGCATATCGAAAAGATCGGCGACGGGCTTCTCGAAGCGCTCCGCCCAAAGAGTTCTTGCGCTCTCGGCGTCAATTAGCTGCACGTTCACCCGAAGCCGCTTGCCACGACGCTGTACTGAGCCTTCAAGCACATAGCGGATATTCAACTCCCGCCCGATCTCGCGTACGTCGTTTGATTTGCCCTTGTATGAGAAGGCGCTGTTGCGGGCGATGACGAACGAGCCGCTGATGCGCGACAGGTCAGTGGTCAGGCTCTCAGTGACACCATCGACAAAGTAATCTTGCTCCGGGTCACCGCTAAGGTTGGCGAACGGCAGCACAACGATGGAAAGGCGAGGCGGCGAAAGTGGGCCCGACCTGGTGCGCTCAGCTTGTGCCGCTCGGCTGGGCCTGTCCGGGACCACCGCATAAGCTCGGACCGGAAGGGCAATGTTCTTGAGATTCTGCTCGCCCAGATCGAAGAACTCAACCGCGACCTTGCCTCGAACGTAATCGTAGGCAGAAGACGAGATGCAGATGCCGCCGGGCTCTGCGATGCTCTCAAGCCGCGCCGCAATGTTAACGCCGTCTCCAAAGACATCATGGGGCTCGACGATTACGTCGCCGATATTGATGCCCACGCGGAAGGCAATACACCTGTCTTCAACCTCACCGATGGTAAGTTCCTTGATGCGGGTCTGGAATTGAATAGCAGCTCGGACCGCTTTGACCGCGCTCGGAAACTCGGCCAAGAACCCGTCGCCGGTGTTCTTCACGACGCGGCCGCCGTGTTCCGCAATCGCGGGCTCAACATTTTCTGCTAGGAGGGCGGTCAGTTTCGAATGCGTCCCCTCTTCGTCGTGGTGCATCAGCCGGGAATAGCCAGCCACGTCAGCGGCCAATATTGCCGCCAACCTGCGCTCAACCCGGACTGGCCGCTCTTCCACCATGGCATGCAATCCGACCTACAGCATACCGTACGACGGATCAGAGGTGAGTGCCAAACGCGTTTTGACGGGATTCCCATCCGAGATGATGTCGGTTGTTGGCCCAAAGCCGACCTGCCGCGCGCATCCGGTCAAGGACCGCTTGTGACCCACAAGCGAAGTCAGGCCATGTCTGCTTCCCGGCGTTCCAGATGCTTGCGAACGCGACAGCGGCCGGTTAGTTGGCGCGAAACGAACACCCTACTTCGGCAAAAGCTGTTGACCCGTTCAATGGCCAAGGCAAGATGCCACAGTGTGCGCACGCATACCTCTCTCATCGGATACCGCGACGCTAAGGGTTCAACGGTAAGGGCAAATCATGGGCTTTATCAACATAGGCTACAGCACGTTGCTGGCTAACCATCCAAGTATGACGGACGAATTCAAAACGATGATCAACGGCTCCATAAAGAAGTTCCACGACGAACCAGGGCACAAGAATACGTGCGCCTCGAAAATCAGTTGGGCGTTCAACCATGTCGATGGTCACTATATCAATTGCGATGGGGACTACGGAAAAGGTGGCGTGCTCGTCAAGAAAGTTCGGTTTCTTATAGACGACGACGGTTGGGAGTATATTTTTTCGACTCTCGATCTTCGGCAGTACCTCAATAATAGATATGGCGCCGGACAGATGTTTCCGAACACATCTAAAATAGGGAGCCGGAACGGAGTGATCATATTTGAGCCAACGGACACGAGTACCATCGGCCATACTGACATCTGGGTGAATGGGCAGATACACGACGCTGACTTGTACTTTGGCAGTTGGTATTCGGCAGTGACAAACGACAGAGTCTTTTTTTGGGACCTCAATTCGTAACTTAGTGAAAAGCACAGGGTAATATCGGCTAGTGGGCAGCCGGCTTATGCCTGCAACACCTTGTCCGGAACTGGCCCACCTCGGACCTCCCGACCGGCACCGGTTATGTCCGCTTTCGGTGCTGAACCGGAAGTAAGCAGCCGGGATGCCGAAAGGCCGCTTTTGACCCAACTGAGACATCGGCTGTCATCGAACCGTGAAGAGCAATAGTCACACTTTCGGCCCCTTCCATTGAGGGCGGCCCTGCTGGCAGCATCCGTTGCGATAGTTTGGGGACTGGCATGAGGCGGCGGGAGTTTCTCGCGGGTCTGTTGTACAGTCGAGCCAGCGGCTCGAAAGCGAGGCTGATCACTGTGCATCCGCCGGAATCTTGCCTGTCGAAACGAGTACGTAAATTCGTCTGCCGGCAAGCGTGATCGTGCCGATCACGGTCCCCTCGGTTATAACCTCTGACAACGTCACGTAGCCTGCGGTGATTGGAAAGTAGAGCGCCTTGAATGTCGACAGCACTCCGTTGGCTTTAAGTTGCGCAAAGCCTTCTGCCAGCATCTCCTCGAGGTATCTCAGCAGCCACGACCGCGCGTATGCGTCGATATTCAGCTGTGCCCGAAATCGTCGCAGCAGCGCGAGGCGAGGCGAGAAGAAGCGGTGGACCAGTTCATGCAGCAGAGTTTCTTTCGCAGAAGCGGCTGACTGCTGCAGTGAGACCTTGATATTTCCATACGCGTCCGTTGACCCCAACGCATTGTTTGGCAGCGTTGGTTTGTACGTGGTGGATGGAGGCGTTCCGGGCGGTGGCGGAGCTCCGACCCTCGCTGGTGCGGCGTAGCGGGCTCGGGCGGCTTTTATCGGCCCGCGAAGCAGCAGGGCCTGGATAGTCGCTATTCCGAGAACGACGAGGGCGCGGGCGAAGTGCTGGCCGGCCTCGTCGAGATCTTCATTCGTACTCGCATCGAGCGCGGTTTCGACGAAGTCAACTAACGCGCCCGCGCCCGAGAATATCGAAAAGCCCACCGACAGGACGCCAATGCCCAGCAGGACCAAATCGATGACCTCTCCGATCCCGAAGGCATGCGACGCGGCCCAGGCAAGGAGCGTGCCCACCATGATCGCCAGCGCCTTGGGCTCCAGCAACGCCTCACCGACGGACTTGAGATTCGCCGGCAGATACTTCAGGGAATGTGCGATTCCTGCTGATAGTTTCTGGGCCTTCGACATGTGTACGACCGGGTCTGTTGGGACCGGGGGGCTCGAGAAGTCGAACCGGTAGCCAGACTGAGACGCCCAGATCATAGCCTGTCGAGCAACCGCATAGTTTATGCCGCGCGGGCGGCTTTCGGCGTAGACCGCCTGTGTCCACTCTCTAGGAACCATCCCTGTGAAACACGGAACGTTTTGTTTGATCCACTGGAGCACGTCAAACGAGTTGTGGATGTTGCCTCTGAACTCGGTGAAGCCTACCGACATCGTATTTCCCGCGTAATTTTTTCCTATGCTGACATAGCATCAACCGTGACAGAAAGACTCCGGTTGAGCTTGATTCGAGATTGAGGACAGCTTGATTTCTCCTTTAGATGAGCACGCGGGCAGTTTCGCCTTACTTGCAATCGGGGCATCGCGAGCCTCGCGAATTGTCGTCGTCAATGCCGCAGGGCAGGCGCACACGCAGTGATCACCGCCTCAGCCAAGACGAAATGGCTGATGGTTGATCCCGCCGCTGCCAGCTTTGAGGGTGAGTTCTCCAGCGTCACTACCAGCTACGCCGGACCAGTGACTTCCGTTGTTGGCCCATAGCTGACCTGCCGCGCGCAGCCGGCGGAGGACGGCTTGTGACCTATAATAGACCTTTGAAGGCCCGACACTCCACGCATCGTGTACGCTAAGGCAATGCTCGTTGTCGGACGGAACAGCCAACGGAGGGAACATGGCGTTCAGATCAGCGACTTTTGTCCTTTGCCTGCTGCTCGCCACTCCGCGCATCTTGATCGCGGGAGAAACTCTCGATGCTGCCGCCATGGACGAGATGCATAAGCATTTTTCAGAAGCGTACAATCGCGGCGATCTGAGCACCATGGCCGCGACATTCACAGAGAACGCCGTGCGAGTAACGCCCAGCGGCATCTTTCAAGGCAGGAACGCCATTCGCCAAAGTTTCAGCGACGCCCTCAAGCTCGGACTGCATGATTATTCGGTCCAAAGAACCCTCTCTCGCGCCGAGGGCTCGTTCGTCTTTAATGCTGGAAAATGGCAGGCCAAGGTGGGAGACAGGGCGTTTCGCGGATATTACTCATCCATACTTACCAGCGAAGATGGACAGCCGAAGATCATAGATAGGCACTCTCGAACGCGAATCCAGCGGGTCTCGAGCGCGTGAAACGATCGTACCAGTCCGGCATTCCATCTGACAAAAAACGTTCATTCGGCGTGGGAAGCGCCCATCTCGGCAAATGCACGGATTCGAACTGCTCCCACACATACATGCCGTTCAATGGATAGCGCCTATCGGAGGAGCAGCCAGCTGCGGCTTCCTCGAGCGTGAAAATTCCGTCCCTTTGCGCTTCCAGAACCTGACCAGTGAGCCGCTTGTGCCCACTGATGACGGCAGCCTGGTGAGCACTCGCGATGGCCGCGCGGATGCTGTAGTCGCGGTCACTGACCCAGATTTCCAGAAGCGGTTGCCGAGCTTCGTTGGCGCGGCCGTAGGAGTGATAGAACCAAAGCCCGAAGTCGCCGTCGCTCTCATCGACCTTCAGCTCGCCTGCCATGGTGGGTAGACCAGCAAGCCGGAGATCTCGTATCCACGGGTACCAGCGGTGTTTTGAGTGGTGCTTTTGCCGAAGCCGGTCACCTTCGTTACGCTGGTGAATGTAAACGTCGAAACAGTCCCGCTCTGCAAAGGAAGCTTGTGTCTTTTCATCCCAACAAGGCCGTTGTTCTTTGACCGTTTTGCCGGATCGGTGCTGTTGACCCAAAGGTGCTATTCAACGTCTAGCGTGACGTCCGGCTTCTGTCCGTTCTTCGGATGCTAACCGGGGAAGTCGCGGAACTCCTTGACGAGATTAAACGGAATTTTCCACCCGGCGCCTCCGTCGCGCATCAGCATCTTGATGTCCTCCGTCCTGTTTTCTTTTCCGGTTTTTGGATCGGTCTCCAGTGTGTGGCCGTTGCTGTCCCAAGGTTTGGTCGCGCTCTTCGAGTAGTAGCCGAGAAAATGCCCGGCTTCATGGGCAGACGTGTTAGGCCCGCGTTGCGAGCTGATAAAGGCAAGGTCTAACGATCGAGCAAATGAGCCATTCGGGAAGGAGCCATTGGACAGAAGCTTGTCGACACAGAAAATGGTTAAGTGGGCGCCCCGGACTTTGTGTTTGGCGAAGAAGCCCTTCAGTTTTTCGACTTCGATCATATCGGGAAAGGTCGCCAGACTCGCATCCTTCATGCCAACCGCGTTGGCGAGCTCCTGTTTGACGGCAGTCTGCGCGTCGTCGATGAAGAGCCAGTCGCTTGGCACTCGCTCGAAGCGGATGTTGGCCTGCGGCTTCCATATATTGTTCATAGTCAGCAATTCATCTTGGTCGCTGCAAGGCTTCTTGGCGTGAAACATGGGAGCGCCGCCACTGCCCGGAACCATGACATTGCGGAACGCCACCTTGATCTTGATTTCCGGCAGCACGACGACATGGAGCTTGGCTTCGATCTTCCGGTCGGCCGACCGGGCCACCACCTCCAGACCGGGAAAGCCAATCGGCTTGATCCGGCCATTGATTTCGAAAAACCGTGCATCGCCATTGAATGTGGCGGGAAGTGACGCCGCCCTGAGCTGCGGATCGATATCGGGTGCGGAGAATGCATCTCTGGCCTGCATGACGCGTCTAAGGGTATCGGCGCCGTCGATCTCCTTGATTGCGAGGGCATGGGCGTTAGGATCGACTTTGAGCTTTCTTCCGGGATCGATCAGGGCCACGATGTTGGAGCCGCCGAACGGCACCACCACGCCTGGCGGGCTACGGCGCTCATCGATGCCGGAGCGGCGGAAAACCTCCTGGAAAGCGGCCATGTCCGGTTCTCCTGTTGTGGTTCGGCGCGTCAACGCGAAGTTTTGCGCGCGGGCGGTTTGAATCAAAGCGCCGGCTCAGTCGAAAGTGTATGGTGTCGGGTCCGTCTGGGTCGTCAGGCCCGACAGGAAGAGCTACGGCACGAAGTAGGTGCGAAAATCGGCTAACGAACTGGGACGGGTTCAAATGCCGGAATGTTCAATGAAGTTGCCGGCGGTCCAGCTCAATTCTGGTCAGAGTCACACGTCAACGGTGCCTGGGCTAAGGCGGTTTGAACCTGCCGACGGGAAACTCCGATCACCGTCCTAGTCGCCGTCCTTCTCGCGAACGACTCGAAATCCATTCGCCTGATAGCGAACATTGAAATCATATCTAAACCGTGCGGCTGAGCGCAGATATTTCGGGTCATTGTTAAACGAGCCGCCCCGAAGCACCCGCTCGGGACAACCCGGTTTGACCGAAGCGGATCCATCAGTGGGCGTCCCTCGATAGCCCTCGGTCCAGCAATCCTCGACCCACTCTGCGGCGTTGCCGGCCATGTCATAAATATCAAACGCATTTGGTTTGAATGATCCAACCTGCATGGTGGCGTGGTGCGGTTCATTGGTGCAGCCCGCACAATTTGCGCGGTCCTTCTCCACTGACCGGCCCCAAGAATAGGGTGAACTGGTGCCGCCTCGGGCGGCGTACTCCCATTCACTTTCCGTTGGCAGTCGGTAGGTCTTCCCAGTCTTTTGCGACAGCCATGCGGCATAGGTTTTTGCGTCGTTCCAATCGACATCAGTGACGGGACGGCGGCCGCGTCCCGCTCCGGCATCGGCCGGCCGATAGGTGCAGCCCCTGTCCATGACACAGGCGTCCCACTCATCGTATGTGACTTCGTACTTACCGATGTAGAACGGCTTGCGAATCGACACCTGATGCACAGGGCCTTCAAAAGGGAAGACCTCAGTCGAACCCATGTTGAAATTGCCTGAAGGTATCAGCACCATTTCCGGGCATTGGGAACAGTCACGAATTGTAGACCTCGGCGGCGGCGAGACCGGCGGCGCGGGCATGTTGGTCACAGTCGGTGTTTGCGGCTTTGCCGGGCTGACTACCGCGCCAAGGCGTTGCAGGCCTGACCGCGCCTCGGAGGCATACGGACCGCTCGGATAGGCATCGAGATAGGCCTGAAAATCGGCCGCGTTGTTGCTGCTCTTGATCGTATCCCAGAAACCTTGTTCCACCGTATCAGGCGGGGTGCCCAATCTCGCGACCGCACGCGACGCCGTGTCTGTTGGTTCGTTGCGGCCTGTAACGACAAAGTCAGCGGCCTCGAGCGACGCTTCCCAGGGGAGTTGCTTGTTGCGGCTTCCCTTCGCGACCGCAGCCCGGGTTTGGCCAAATGCTTCCTTGAAGGTTCGACCGGGGGACTTGGCGGCTTTCACGAACTCGTCAGCAAACAGGCTGAGCGCTCCCTTTTGATCCTCCACGACCTGCCCGGGGAGTGCGGGGTAAGCTTGAGTGATGCCCTGGATAGGACTGACGTTGGCGAGCCCAATTGCCTTGACCGATGTTTTTTGCTGCCATGGATTTTTCCTCGCCGCATCAAGGATGACGGCTGAACCTCTGGGCCGGGCAACGATCAACGGATCGAGAATGAGATCGCCATCCACCGCGTTGGAGTGGATGTCGAGATCCGATGCAATGGTACCATCGATCGGGATGAGGAAATTGCGGCCTTCATACTGGATGGCATGACCGGCGAAGTAGACGACGGCGGTGGCGCCGCGTTCCAGTTTTTGGCTGAATTGTTGGATTGCCGCATCCATATCGGCATGCCGCGCATCCTGCGCATAAACCACGTCAAAACCACCAGCCTTCAAAAGCTCGGCGATCGCTTTCGCGTCCGAAACCGCCGTACGGACAGGCGACTGCGGATAAGATCCATTTCCGATAACGAGAGCGACCCTCTTGTCGGCCTGCGCAGCACTCGCGTTCTGGCCCCGGGCGGCCGAAAGAAAAAAGAGCTGTGGGATGAACGCGCCAGCCGCAAAGGCGCACAAAACAACGAGCACCTTTAAAGCGCGGCCCATGCCTGACAGTTTCATCGCTTCATCAGCCCTGGACCTGGATCAACGCAAAATGCCCCAGACTTGGATCAGCGCAAAACTCCGGTTCATATGCGGTCTGCTCAGCCTGAAGCAAACGAACGGGCGCAGTGTGCAAATATGTTGGTGAGGCTAACACGCTGGCTGAATGGAAACAAGAAGTTGCGAGATTCAGCGATTGCTCCTAGTCTCAGACTACCGGTGCCGCTCGGCAAGCCATTTGGCGGAACTCCGTTCGTGAAATTCGTTTGCACACTTTGCTTGATTGCTTGTTCCATGTGCCTGTCTCTGCTTCTTTCGCAAGAGGCGCGCGCTGACGGGCGTGTCGCGCTAGTCATAGGCAATGCGGCATATGCCAATGCAACATTGCTCCGCAACAGCCGCAACGATGCTGACGACATCTCCGATCAATTGCGTCGCCTCGGGTTCGAGGTCATCGACGGTCGCGATCTCGATGGCCGTGGCATGCGCGCTGCATTGGCGCGTTTTGCGCAGAAGCTGCGGGGCACTGATGCTGCGTTGTTCTATTATTCGGGCCATGGGCTTCAGATTGAAGGTCAGAACTACCTTGTCCCTGTCGATGCGCAAGTCGATCCCGATTCAATCGTGACATTCGACCTCGTGAAGCTTGACGACGTGGTCGAAGCGCTCGGATATAGCTCGGGGACGCGACTTATGGTTCTGGATGCCTGCCGGACCAATCCGTTTGCGAAGGCTATAGCCCAACGCAGCGGCAATCGCGGCGGGGAAATCACCCGAGGACTTGCCCGGATCGACCGGACTCAGGGCATGTTGATCGCCTATGCGACCCAGGCCAACGCGGTGGCGGCTGATGGTATCGGCCGCAACAGTCCGTTTACCAACGCGCTGGTTCGCGAGATGCAGGAACCGGGGATCGAAGTCGGCGCGCTGTTCCGGCATGTCGCCGTCAGTGTCAACCGTGAGACGCGCGGGCAACAAATACCGGAGCTCTCGGTCTCCCTGCTGGGGGATTTCTATTTGAATCCCCAAGAGAGCGATCTGGACGCATGGAAGAAGATAGGACCGCTGTCTTCCGCGAGCGTTGCGACGTTGAAGGCATTCATCACGAAGTTTCCGTCGAGCAGCCTTGTCGACGCGGCCCGCGCCCGGATCGACACTATCGAGAATGCCAACGAGCGTGACCGACTTGTCAACGAATACAACGAAAAGGAGCGGCAGCTTCGGGTTGATCTGGAGCAGGCCGAAGCCGGCTTCCGAAAAGCCAGCGAAGAATTGGCCCAATTGCGTAAGCGCGACGAGGTCAGGCAAGCCGACGACGAAAAGCGATTGAGTTCGAGCGCCCCCGCGCAACCGTCCAGGCCTTCGCCTCCCGAACCTGGCGCTGAGGAAAAAGATCGGCGTGATCAGCTCGCGAATGAAGTGGCGGCACTCGAGGCAAACAGGATCAGATTGGCCGAGCAACGCGCCACACTGGAGCGCGCGATGGCGGAGAAACTGTCGAAGGCGCAATCCGATCGTGAGCGCGCCGAGCAACGCCTTGCGATCGAGACTGCCCGGCTGCCGTCGGTCGCGGCTGACTCGCGGGCAGCCCCTACACCGACTCGGCAGAAATCGACGCCCCGTTGCCAGGAGATTAATGCACGTGCGCAACTGGGTGACATATCGGAATCCGATCGCACTGCCCTTCGCCAATGTCGCTAGTTCATTTTAGCCAAGGTTGAACAGACATGATTGATCGCGCTCCAATCGTCACCTGCTTCGCGATCGGCTTCCTGATGACGGCCATCCAGGCGTGCTATGCGCAGGCGACCTCGCCAACGCCTTCGCCGCCACAAGCCTCTTCGGCTCCGCCGCCACTGCCCACGCCGATCGCTTTCGACGACGCGCTGTTGCGGGCTGCCAACGATCTCTTTTCCAAGGCTACGGTGCCGGCAGGGTCGGACAAGGTTGAACTCGTCATCGATCCGTTGATTGACGCTGCGACCGGCGCGCAATCAGCTGCAACCCGCCTGATGCAGGAGCGCATCAAGGACCTCGTAGCCAAGTCATATCCCCGCTTCGCCGTGTTGCCATTTTCCAGCGAGGCCCTGAGCCGCGCTCCTGTTGTCCTGATCGGGACCTTTACGGCCATAAACAATGCCGGTGCACCTGACGGTGCTCGGGACGCCTATAGGATCTGTCTTGCATTGGCAGACCTTCGCAGCAAGAGCATCGTATCGAAGGGCGTTGCGAGGGCAAGACCCGACGGCGTTAAAGCCGAACCCACGCCGGCATTCGCCGAGGCTCCGATCTGGACCAATGATCCGGCGATCGCCGTCTACATCAAGACCTGCCAGGGGACGAAGCCGGGCGACCCGATCGATCCCCTATATGTCGAGAGGATCGCCACGTCGGCATTTGTGAGCGACGCAATCCTCGAATACGACGACAGACGCTATCGAGAGGCGCTGGCGTTCTACCGGACGGCCCGGCAAATGTCGGGCGGCGACCAACTTCGTGTTCATTCTGGTATTTATCTGTCCAGCTGGAAGCTTAATCGCCGGACCGATGCCACCGAGGCATTTGGCAGTCTCGTCAAGTATGGCCTGACGGCCAATAAGTTGTCCGTACGGCTTCTGTTCAAGCCGGGCACGACGCAGTTCCTCGATGACCAGAATATCACAGGTCCATACCCGATGTGGCTAAGTCAGATCGCGTCGCAGGCGATGCAGAACGATTCCTGCATCGATGTCGTTGGGCACACATCAAATACCGGACCGGCGCAAATCAATGAACGCCTGTCGGTGCTGAGGGCGCAGTTCATCAAGGATCTCCTGCAGAGTGCTTCTCCCAGCCTGGCTGACCGGCTGAAGGCGGTCGGCGCCGGATCTCGAGAATCGATCGTCGGGACGGGCCGCGATGACGCGAGCGATGCGATCGACCGCCGCGTCGATTTCAACGTACACCGATGCTGAATGCGCATTGAACTCTCGACGCTGCCGCGCACTCTCTACTTTTGTCTTGTCTGGCCACGTTCATTTCCTTCAATCCAGAGCGCATCGCGCTCAAAATTATCGGCCTTAGGGGGTCTCTCATGGTATCGAAAGCCTTGGTCGCAATGACGACGTCCCTCCTGATTTTAGCGGGAGCGTTCGGCTCAGCGCATGCACAGCCAAAGCCCGCCGGCGGTCCTACGACCTCGCCTGCTGGTGCTGCGGTCTATTTCGTGGACATCAAGGACGGGCAGACCGTCCCGACGAAATTCACCGTTCATTTTGGTTTGAAGGGAATGGGCGTAGCGCCGGCCGGATCCGACAAGGGAAACTCCGGTCACCATCATCTGTTGATTGATGCCGAGCTGCCGCCGATGGACAGTCCCATTCCGAGCGACTTCAATCATCTGCATTTCGGTGCAGGTCAGACCGAAGCCGAAGTTACGCTCACGCCGGGAGACCACACACTACAGCTGCTGTTGGGCGACAAGAATCATGTGCCGACGTCACCGCCGCTGTTCTCTGATCGTATCCATGTTCACGTCGTCGATCAGACTGCAGTCCCGTCGGCCCAGGCCACGCCGCATTCGGGACGTCACCCGTCGCCCTCCGGAGCGAAAGTCTATTTTGTCTATCCCGGGGACGGGGCGTACGTCACGCCAACGCCTGTTGTCCGTTTCGGCCTGGTCGGCATGGGCGTTGCTCCCGCCGGCTTCGAAAAGGCGAATACGGGGCACCACCATTTGCTGGTCGATACCAGCCTGCCGCCATTTGATCAGCCGATCCCCAATGATTTCAACCATCTTCATTTTGGCGCGGGTCAAACCGAAGCCAAAATCAATCTGCCGCTGGGTCGTCACACGCTGCAGCTGATCCTGGCCGACGAAAATCACATACCACACGATCCCCCGGTTTTCTCGCAGCTTATCAATGTTGTGGTGACCGCCAGCGGTCGTAAGTCGCCGACGCGGAAACATCACCGAATATCGCACTATCATTAGGCACGAGACGGAGGCAGGCGAACGCGCGCAGCCCAACGCAGTGGTCTCGCGTCTCGCTTTGAGTTGAGATCGATCGCCTCAGGCGACCAACAGGCCCAGCTTGCCGACCATCGCAAGCGAGCGTTCAACGCTCTCTCGAGTTGAAAGCAGCAGCGGCTCTACTGGCTTTCCGTCCTTGTCCTTTTGTTCGATCCGGATGCTGGAGCCAAATGCTTCGGTGATCTCGGCCGTGATCTGGTCGATAGTGTGAAGGCCGTCGAGCAATTGCAGGAAATGCCGGGTTCGATCGTCCTCCAACTGCACTGTTTGGTGGAGCAGGTTGGTGACGTGCGGACTTGTCTGCGACTGTTTACGGGCCAGTAAGCTCGCTTGCGGCCGGTCGGTAATTTCCTTCAGCAGGAATGGCGGCGATACCAGGAAGGAGACCTCGCCGCTGCAGCACAGGATGTACATCGCATCCGTCAGGACCCCTTCGTCATCGTCGGCGTGACGGCCATCCAGCAGCGCGCGCGCGCCGTGTAGCAACTCGCCGAATGACAAGGCGCGCGGCCACGCCCGGCCGAGGCACAGATGCGCTGCCTTCAGGAGGGGATTGGTCACGGTAATCCTGCTGCCGTTCTGGATCTCGAATTCCATTGCAGAATCGTCTGTCACACGGTCTTCGGGATCGACGGCGCTGGTCGTGCTCAAGAGGTGGTACCGCCTGACGAAATCTGTGTCGATCTGCCGGTCGAGGGAAACATTGTCGTGGCAAAACAAGCTGCGCCGGAAGCCGTTGCCGTCGATGAAATCCTGATACTGGTCGCGTGCCATGAACTCGCTTTCCGGGAAACGCTGCAGCGTGGCACGGACCTCCTCGGAGTAGCCGGCGAGATAGCGGCGCGAAAAATCGGAATCGCCCAGATACTGCAAGCCACACTGGGCGGCATCCTCTGCGACTTCGTGCAACAGGAAGGCGGTGGCGCCATCGTCGAGATCGTCGTGAAACAACAATTCGTCGGGAGACTTGAGAACGCGGTTGTACTGATCCCGCATGATCGCGCCGTGAACCGTGTTGGCCTTCGAGCCGTCGCTCAGGAACTTCAGGATCGCGCGAGCCTGTCCGACCTTCTCCTTCATGCCGGTGAGGCCGCGGGTGTGATACCGCATCATGTCGCGGGCCATGTCGCGGAGGTGCGAGAACGGATGCGCATTGTAACTGACGTAGCAGATCCCGCGCGGTGACAGGTTCTGCTTGAAAATCGTCATCATCTTCTCACGCACGGGCAGTGGCACCCATGAGTACACGCCGTGCGCGATGATGTAATCGAACTGTCCGAAGCTTGGATCGACATTCATGATGTCGCAATGGAGGAGCTTGATGTTGTTCAGGCCAAGTGTCGCGATATTTTTCTGGCCGCGCTCGATCGTCACGCCGCTCAGGTCGACACCGACGAACTCGCTGTCCGGATATTGAAAGGCCATTGGCAGAAGATTTCCGCCGACGCCGCAGCCGAGCTCCAGTACTCGGCAGCACTCGACCGGCGCAGGTTGCATGCCGTAGACGGTGGCAATCGTTGCAAGATGGTTGGGGTGGGTGAGCCCGTAGACGTGGCCGGGATAGTAGACCTCGTCGTACCGTGTTGGGCCGGTCGTCGAAGGGCGATGCTCAGTGTGAACATTCATCGTGCTCAGTTCCACGAATATGCGAACTTGTCGTTCGCGATTGAGACGCGCGTCTGCTTGATCTCTTCCTTGGCAAGCGATTTTCTCAGGAACTCGCGCGACAGCTCCGGCAGCAATGTGTTGGTGATGATGTTGTCGATCATGCGCCCGCCGGAATCCGCATCGTTGCAGCTTGACACGATGTGCTCAACGACGGTGTCGTCGTAGCTGAACGCCGCGTTGTGATTATCGCGTAGCCGACGGCCGATGCGGTCGAGCTGCAGCCGGACGATGCCGCCGAGCATCTCGTCCGAGAGCGGGAAGTAGGGGATCGAGACGATACGCCCGAGCAAAGCCGCCGGAAATACCTTCAGCAGTTCCGGCCTGAGCATTTTCGCGAGCTCTTCCGGTTCATTGCGATACTTTGGATCGCGGGACAGCCCCATGATCAGATCGGTACCGACATTGGTCGTCAGGATGATCAAGGTGTTCTTAAAGTCGATCCGTCGCCCGTTGCCGTCCTCCATGACTCCCTTGTCAAACACCTGGAAGAAGATCTCATGGACGTCGGGATGGGCCTTCTCCACTTCGTCGAGCAGGATGACGCTGTATGGCTTGCGCCGGACCGCCTCGGTGAGGCGGCCGCCTTCTCCGTAGCCGACGTAACCGGGAGGTGCTCCCTTCAGGGTCGAGACGGTATGCGCCTCCTGGAACTCCGACATGTTGATCGTGATCATGTTCTGCTCGCCGCCGTAGAGCGTCTCGGCAAGCGCCAACGCGGTCTCGGTCTTTCCGACCCCGGATGGTCCGGCCAGCATGAAAACGCCGATCGGCTTCGAAGGGTTGTCCAGCTTGGCGCGGCTGGTCTCGATACGTCTGGCGATCATCGTCAGCCCGTGGGACTGGCCGACAACGCGGCGGTTGAGGATCTCCGGCAGCTTCAGCACGGTTTCGATCTCGTCCCGCATCATCCGACCAACCGGGATGCCGGTCCAGTCGGACACGACGGACGCTACCGACTGCTGGTCCACATGGGCATAGACCATCCGTTTTTCCGGATTGATCCCCTCCAGCGTCTCGAACTTGCCCCGCAGCTCCGCTCGCTTTGCATCTGAATCTTGATCTTCCTTGGGCTCGGACAGGATGTCACGAATGCTGCGGATGTCCTTGACGAGCTCCTGCTCCTTGGCCCAGTCGGCCTCGAGCGCGGTTAGCTTTTCTTTCAACGCGGCGATATCGCTGTCGATCGTAGCGACGCGCTCGCCGTCCTCGATGCCCAGATCGCGGTCGCTGACCAGCGCGGATTTCTCAGCTTCGCGAGCCGTGATCGCGACACGCGTGTCCTCGATCAGGGCCGGCGTGGCGCTCTGGCTGATCGCCACGCGGGCCGAGGCGGTATCGAGCAGGCTGACGGCCTTGTCCGGCAGCTGTCGGGAGGGAATGTAGCGGTGCGAGAGGTTGACGGCTGCAATGATTGCGGCGTCGGAAATGCGGACACCGTGGTGCTTTTCCATTGGACCAAGAAGGCCGCGCAGCATCACGCAACAGGTCTCGACATCCGGTTCGTCGATCTGGATCGGCTGGAAGCGTCGCGCGAGCGCCGGGTCCTTCTCGATGTACTGGCGATACTCTGCCCAGGTGGTAGCTGCGATCGTGCGCAGCGTGCCACGGGCGAGTGGAGGTTTCAGGAGGTTTGCCGCGTCGCCGGTGCCGGCTGCACCGCCGGCGCCAATTAAGGTATGGGCTTCGTCGATGAAAAGGACGACCGGGGTGGGAGAGCTCTGCACCTCGTCGATCACCGAGCGCAGCCGCTGCTCGAACTCGCCCTTCATCGAGGCGCCGGCCTGCATCAAGCCGATGTCGAGGGCGCAGAGCCGGACATTGCGCAGCGGCGGCGGCACGTCCCCGGCGGCGATGCGTTGCGCGAATCCTTCCACCACCGCCGTCTTGCCGACGCCGGCTTCGCCGGTAAGAATCGGATTATTTTGCCGCCTTCGCATCAGAACGTCTATCAACTGGCGAATCTCTTCGTCCCGACCCAAGATCGGGTCCATCTCGCCCGATTTGGCCTTCGCCGTGAGATCCTGCGAGAAACGGTCGAGCGGTGTCGTGCCTTTCGGGCTGGTCTGATCCGCGCCCTCCGTGCCAGCGCCTACAAGACCCGAGCCGTCCATGGGCCGCATGCTCTCCTCGTCGGAGCCGGCCCAGATGGCGCGACGCTCGGCGGCCAATGCTTCGACGTTGACCTTGGCGAATTCCTGGGAGAGGTTGTTCAGCGCGCGACGGATGTCGTTCGACTTCAGCCCAGCCACGAGCAGGTGGCCGGTGCGGATCTGGGTTTCGCCGAAAAAGAGCGTGGCGTAGTGCCAGCCACGATCGAGGAGATCGATGACCGGATTGGCGATACCCGGCATGTCTGTTTCATTCTTCCGAAAGCCGTTGATCGCGCCGGCAAGTTCCGACAGCAACCGCCCCCGGTCGAGCTTATAATGGTCCACCGAGAGGCTTACGTCTGTGCGCTCCTGCTGCAGGATATGAAACAGCCAGTGCGCAAGCTCGACGTTGCGGTTCCCGGCGCTCTTGGCATGGCGAAGAGCCTGTATGAAGGCGTCGTAACCGGCGCGGTTCAGTTTGCCCGTTACGGCTTCAATACTGATATCGGTCACGGCAGCCCCTCCTGCTCAATTGCTCCGCCGATGTTTGACACCCAACGGAAATTGGCGCGAATCCCATGACATTGGGACGATCGGCGCGGTCGATAGGTTCAAATTGCCGAGGCATCGGCTGCGGCGTTCCGGCGGGCTCGCAGGCGCTCCCCGAGCTGAAAGCGGGCATCGCGGCGATATTCTTCAGTGGAGGTCCAGTTCGGGGAGACCCAGGTGGTCCATCCAAGCCGTCCGCTCTGCCCTAGTCTGACGGGGACGACCTCTCCCGCTGGAATGGCGAGCTCGACCTCCCACTCTAGTTCGTCGCCAACGTAGAAGAAAACGGCGTCGGCCAGCGGCTCCGACAAGTTGCGCGCTTCGGTCGGCAGGAACTGCTCGTACTGGACAAAATTCTTGACGAAGACCCGAACCCTGATCTTGTCTTCGACGCTGAACACGCGTGAGCCGAGAAGCGCGTCCCGACCGAGGCTGGCATGCGCCTCGCCAAGCCGGCTGCAGTGACTTGGATCGAACGCAAGCCAAGTGCCGACAAACTCGTCGATCTCGACCTTGACGTCGAACAGTCCCTGCAAGAACCGCGTCAGCCGTGACGCACATTTCGCCCTCGGGGCGACCAGTCCGACGAAGCTGAGCTTCGCCATGTCGGGTACGGTGTCCCGATTGGCGAAAACGTTTGAGCCGAGGCCGGCGAAGGAGCCGACATAGGCGATGAAGCGATCATCCGCGGGACGGTCGTGCTGCGCGATCGGCCGGGCGTCGGCCCAGGCACGAAAGAAGAGCTGCAGGAACCGGCCGTTGAGCAGGTCAAGAAAGCGGGGGAAGGCCTCGTCCCGCATCAGCCACCAGCTCAGACTTTCATCGGTCGTGGCAAGTGGCAGCGCACCTTGCGGACCCAGGAGGCCGAGAAACTTGACGAGGATTCTGAGCCGGCCATTCTGGTCGTCGACTACGGCAAGATTAGAGGCAGGGAACTCGAGGTAGGGCACTTGGCCGAGATCGACGTACTCCTCGCGGCGGGCGGCGCTGTCACCGATCCGAGGTCGATCCGGATTGGCTCGCTCGAGCTGACGCAGGGTATTGAAGAAATCGAACCGCCAAGGTTCAGCCTTCATCTGGTCGATCAGCGTCACAGCGGTCTCCGCGTGCCCATGCGCGGTGGCCACCGCATGATCTCGCCACGCTCCGGCGTCGAGACGACCGTTTGGGTGAAGGTGTTGAAGCCTGAATAGTCGGCGAAGAAGCGCTCCAGCACAGCTCCGAGCAGGAACACGCCGCTCCCCTCGAACGCCTTCTCGTCAAGTGTGACAGTGATCTCCAGGCCGCGCGCGGCACCGCTTCCGGTGCGCTCCCGCACCCGTCGCACGACGGGCCGGCTTTCGATGCTGCGCACGCCCCGGATCTTGCGTTCGGTGGCGTCGTCGTACTGGTCGGCAAACAGGGACAGCATCTCGCGCAGCGCTCCTGCGTTCTTGCCGCCGTTGCGCTCGACAAGGCCGAGATAGTTCAGGCTCAGCATGTTGATCAGCCGCCAACTGACGATCCCGCTGTTGGCGATTTCGCTGCGACTGCGCAACTGGGCGACCACCGGCTCGCGCGGCCGGGTTGGACCAGCAACGCACACCAGGTCGAGGGACGTGTCGTCCAGCAGGTGGAAGTCGGCGCCGCTCGCGCCGACCGGCAGGTGCTCAGTGAGGTGCCGATTGGAACACAGCGCTCGGACGCTGAGTTCGGCGGCCGAGTCCTGCCCGTTCAATTCGCCGGGCTCGAGCAGCGATAGGAACATGTCCGTCCCGGTGTAATCGGAAGATGAGCCGTACGTCTTCTCTTCCACCGTGCGGCGCCGGGGCAGGCGGCGGACCGTGAAGTAAAGCCCCTGTGCGCCGGTCTGGTCGACGCTTGCCGAATACAGCGGGCGTACCAGCCGCTTGTCCTTCTCCGCCGGCATATGCGCGTAGACTTCGAGGACCTGATGCGGCTCGTATTCGAGATAGCGACTACGATCCGGCACCACGTGATATTCGTGGGTGTTCGACTTGAGGGGGATTCGATCACTCGTCTTCTCGAACAGGTTGATCGCCGGTGCGGTGTAGAGCCTGAAGCTATCGGAACGCACCGCGGCCGCGAGCCGCGAATTGTGTTCATCGAAGGCGAAGACGATATCGATCGACTTGCTGCGCAGGCGCGGCATCACGCTGCGGAGTCCGGTCAAGTGAACGCCAAGGAACTTGCGCGGAAACATGAAATATTCCCGGAGCAGCTCTGAGCCGCGAAAGACGCGGTTGTCGTGCGGGAATAGCGACTCGGTTTCGTCGAAACCGATCTGCTGCACGCAGTCGTGCGGTGCGCGCGTCACCACCGGATCGCCGAAATCGTCGAGATGTCGGAAGTAGACGCCCTTGCAATTCGATATCAGTTGTTCGTAGAGCGCTATGCCATCTGATTCCGCACCGACGAGATAGATCGGGAGCTCGCTCATGCGGCAGCCCGCAAACCACGTTTCCGGCTTTGTCCGAGCCTCTGCATCCGACAGTTCCTCGTCAACCTGGGCCGCGGTGCGGTGGGTCAGCGACAGCCTGAGTCCGGCGATGACGTCGCCGCCGACCGGGATTCCGAGTGCCTGCAGCGCGCCCGCGGTCGAGAAGTATTCGGCGCCTGTGATGTCGAACGGCCAGAGCGTGATATCGCGGCATAGTCGAAATCGGCAGGCGAGGCTTCGCTCTCTCTCTCGGTAGGTGGCGTCGAAATAGGCGCCGCGCGCGATCTTTTTGCCGTCGCGCAGGGCCGGGTCGGCATAGGGCGGTCCTGCTGCGACCAGCATGGCCGACGGGGTAGGGGCAAGGTAGTTCGGAACCAGCTGTTCGAGCAGATTCGATGTGAATTCCGGAAATTCGTGCTTTAGCTTCAACTGGACACGGGCGGCAAGAAACGCCGCGCCTTCCAGTAGCCCGGTGATCATCGGATCCGAGCGGTCCCTGATCAGGCCGCCCAGGCGTTCAGCGATGCCGGGATACTCCTCGGCAAAATCTCCTGCTTGCTCGTACAGCAGGGACAATTCGCGATTGTAGAAGTCCAGGAATTCGCGATTCATGCTAAAGTCGATTGATCTGGATATCGCCGCTGTCGAGCTCGACGTCGGCGACGAATTCCACGGGAACGTTGAGCGGTTCAGCTTTCAGATCGGCGTGAACGATGAAGCGCAGCTTGAGCTGCTCGGGTCCGATCGAGGCGTCGCGGCGGACCCGGATTGTCTTGCGATCGAGCCTTGGTTCATAATTGAGCAGTGTGGTGCGCAGCGAGCCGCTGAGCTCGTCGTCCGTGACCTCGTCGATCGACCGATTGGCGATGTCGGGAAAGCCATAGTTCAGGATCGACGTTCGTACGCAATCCCGGCCGCTCATGTCTAGCGTCGATTCGAGAGCGATCGTATTGAGGAGCGTTTCGACGTCATGGGAGACCTCGCGCCGGAGGAGTGCCTCCGAGATCGGATGGCGTCCTGTGCTGCGTCGGCCTGCGATAATCCGTTCACCGGACTGATCGCGCAGATCGAGCTTCTTGCGCGCATCACGCGCTTCATGCGCCGCGCGAAAGGCGAGCATCAGCGGCGGAGAGAGCCGATCCTTTTTTGGCGTAAGCGTCAATCCGGTCCCCATGACGTTCGGCGCCTATGCCGCTTCGAAAGGCGGCAATCGGCGTCGCACTTGACGTATCGTGGCCAGGCATCCGGCCGTAACCGGGGCCATTCGAAGGATGCAATTTGGGATAGCGCCGCATGGCGCCGGTGTCCGCTATTGGCAACCGGCGCCAGGCGAGGGGCCAAAGATCATGCCCATTCCTTGTTGGCAGGAACGTCCCAGCCGAAGGTCGGCGAGGCGCCGGCGGCACCCTTGTCCGTCTGGGTCTTGTAGGTCATCTTGACCTTGGCGAAGTTCAGACTCACGTTTTCGGTTAGGCGCTCTTCGCCATGCGATCCGCCGGTCGACACGCTGGAGACCAGGACGTGCTTCATCTCGATCTTGAGATACTCCAGCGGGTTCTCGCCAGCCTTGCGCACAGTCAGGATCGCCGTTTCGATGTGCTTTCCGTTCGCGCAGACCTTAAACAATTCCGGGGTGGACTTGTCCACGAAGTGCGTGAAGTGGAGATCCTGGACGTTGACCTTGCCAGCGCCGCCTCCGGATCCGCTGTGGAATGTACCGGCCTGGCTTTCGCCGAACGACCAGCTCAATACATCAATCTCGTCCTTGTGCTTGTCATCCAGCGACTCGCCCTTGATGGGATCGAGTTTCAAGAAAATATCGACAGCCATAGCTTAGTCCTCTCAAAAATCTGCAATTGACAGTTGCGATGACGTGGCGTCAGGAACTCGGGCCTGGTAGGCGCGAGACGAGACTGAGGCCGACGTCCATCGCTTCGAGTTGGAAGTGTGGACGGAGAAAGAAGCGTGCGTTGTAATATCCCGGGTTCTCCTCGTTTGCTATGACCTCGACCTTCGCTGCGGCCAGCGGTTTGCGCGCTTTCTGAGCTTCTGACGATAGGGCTGGGTTGGCATCAACGTACTCGTTGATCCAGGTTTGCAGCCAGACCGTCAGCTCATCCTTTTCCTTCATGGATCCGATCTTGTCGCGAACCATGCACTTCAGATAGTGCGCAAAGCGGGACACTGCGAACATGTAGGGCAGACGTGACGACAGGTTGTCAGACGCGGTTGCATCCACGCCTTTCTCGCCGAAATACTTCTTCGGCTTGTAGAGCGACTGCGCACCGATGAAAGCCGCCTTGTCGGTGTTCTTGCGATGGATCAGCGGGATCAGGCCCGCCTTGGCGAGTTCATGCTCGCGACGATCGCTGATCGCGATCTCGGTTGGACATTTCAGGTCCACGCCGCCGTCGTCGGTCGGGAACGTGTGCGTGGGCAGGTTGATGACCTCGCCGCCGGACTGAACACCGCGGATGCGGGTGCACCAGCCGAACTCCTTGAAGGCGCGGTTGATGTTGACAGCCATCGCGTAGGAGGCGTTGATCCAACCGTACTTGTCGCCGGTATGCCCGTCGGTTTCTTCCTCGAAGGCGAATTCTTCCACCGGCTCCGACTTGGCGCCGTAGGGAAGGCGACCCAGCACTCGCGGCATGCAAAGGCCGAGATAGCGCGAGTCATCCTGGTCGCGGAGACCTTTCCAGGCCGCGTATTCCGGCGTGTCGAACACCTTGCCGATGTCGCGGGGATTGGACAGCTCGGTCCATGAATCCATGCCCATCAGCGTGGGCTCGGCGCCGGCGAAGAAGGGAGCGTGCGCGGCGCCGGCGACCTTGCTGAGATCACGCATCAACTGCACGTCGGTCGGCAGATGACTGAAATAGTAGTCGCCGATCAAGCAGCCGAACGGCTCGCCGCCTAACTGGCCGAATTCGTACTCGTAGACCTGCTTGAACAGCGGGCTCTGGTCCCAGCGGGCGTCTGGATATAGCCGCAGGTTGCGATAGAGCTCGGTCTTGGAGACATTCATCACGCGAATCTTGAGATTGGCATCCGTCTCGGAATTGAAGACGAGGTAATGCAGGCCGCGCCAGGCGCTTTCGATCGCCTGGAACTCGGGCGCATGAAGAATCTCGTTCATCTGCGCGGTGAGCTTCTGGTCGATCCGCGCGATCATCTCCTCGATGGTGTCGAGGACATCCGACTTGATGACGCTCGTGTCCTTCAACGCCTCCTGAACGAGCGTGGATACCGCATTCTCGACTTCGGTCGCAGCGCGTTCGGTGCGGGGCTTGAAGCTCTGCTTGAGTAGGTTCGCAAACTCGTCGGCCTCGGCGGTCCCGACCTGAGTGACGTTCGCCTTTTGACCAGCTTCTTTTGCCATGGTCCCCAGTCCTTCTCTTTATTTCTATTTCTCGGCGTCGGGTTCGGTCGGTTGGCTCGCTGTGCGTTCTTTCAGCGCGGCCATCAGTTGCGGATCGCTAAGGAGCTTCTTCAGCTGATCCTCCGCAGCCACCTTGCCGTCCATGTAGCGGAGCAGGTTGGCGAGCTGTTCGCGGGCCTCCAGCAGCTTGGCCGTGGCTGGAACCTGTCGGGCGACCGCTACGGGTGAGAAGTCGGCCATCTTGTTGAAGCGCAGGCTGATGGAAATCTTCTCGTCGGCCGCTTCGCTTAGGCGGTTGGCCACGCGGGCTGTCACCCCGGGCTGGATGGCCGCCATGCGGTTGTCGAAATTGTCCATGTCGAATTCGAGGAACTTGCGCTCCTCGACCTTGGGTTTCTCCACGCCAGCGTTGTTGCCGGAAAGGTCGGAAAGGACGCCCATCACGAACGGCAACTCGATCAGCCGCTCAGCGTCGTAGGGATCTTCGTAAGTGATGTGAACGCGCGGTGCGCGGTTACGACGGATGAATTTTTGACCGCTGTCGGTAGCCATGGTTCCCCTCTTTGCGAAATCATTGAGAAGCCGGTTTGCCGCGACGCAGGTTACAAGAGCAGCTCAACTTGCGGTCGGCAAAATCTATATGTCCTGTTAGTGACGTCGAGCGAAATGCGGGTTCAATACGATTTGTCGATTGTCTTGAGCGCGCCCTCGGGCAGGACGTCGTTCAAAAGGCTGAGAAAGTCTCGCTGTGCCAGTTCGCGCGCGCGGTCGACCAAAAAGGGAATAGGGCTCGACGGTTCTGCGGTCCGAAAAAATGCGGCCACTTTGGCCAGCATGCCCAAGGCCTGTGCTCTATTTTCTGCAGAGAAAACAGTATCTTGAACTTCGCTCTCGATCCCGGACGAGGATGGGGTGGCAAGCTCCGCCATCCGTTCGATGGGCAGGTCGAAGAACTTGTCTCGCCCGATATTGATCGCGGCGCTCTCTACGTGGGCGGGCACCAGCATTCGCATCACTTCGATAAAAGATTTACCAACCATCTCCTGCGCCTGACGCACCAGCAACAGGGCGGGATTGGACGGTTCCATTCGGGCGAAATAGTCCGCGGCGGCGGCAAGTGCCGCAGTGGCCTGCCCCGACGACGTCAGCGCACCGGTTGCTTCAATCGGGTGTTGCGTGTCGGCTAGTTCAGCGTCGTCTGACGGCGCAGCCACCACGGCGCTCGGGTCACGCTCCGCGACGAGACCCGCAAGCCAGGCGGCCATGCCATTGACGACGCCGGAGAGCCTGTCGAGGCTGATGGGTTGCCCCGAGTTCAACTTTTCGTGCCAGATCGTCGTGATGCCTGCAATTTCGGCAGCGACTGCCGAACAACGTGCACTCACTGCCCTCAGGGTCTCGAGATCTGTGTCGCCAATGATGCGCTCGATCATTGCAAGATCGGGACCGTCAGTGTCGGCGTCACCAGCGGGAATTTCTCCCTTGGCAACCTGATAGGCACGGTAGTTGAGGGTCCCCTGTCTGCGATTTTCGATCAGCGGCAGGAATTGGAGGGGATTGATCACGGTTGGAAACACGTCGATCGCTTCGATCGTGACTGCGCGAAGAGCGTAGTCGCCGTCTTCGGCCCTCGGATGTACAGCTTCCCACTGCTCCCTAAGCAACGTGGTCGTCGCCTTCAGGCAATTGAGAAAGCCGTCAAGATCCCGGTTAAGGATGGAGAACTTGGCCAGCAGCATGTTCAAACGCAGATCGCGGGTGCGCGCCAGAAGAGGTCGTGCGGCCGCAAACTGGCCGACGATGTCGATGGCCTTCGGATCGAAGCGCCCGCGATCTCCATTGGCGTTGACCACCTCGAAGTACGACATCGGAAGCAGCGATTCCGCACCTGCGAAGAAGTTGAGGTACTGAACGTCCCCACTTGCGTCGAGATCGGGCCCGCAGGGATCGTCCGCGGCTACGGGCTGGGTCAAGGAGGCGACGTCGAGCATGATCGTCCATCTGCTGGGCCCCCGCCGAACCCCGTGACGTACCCAGGAGCGCGGGAGAGACTATGATCCGATTGTCTTATGGGTCAGATGCTTGCGGGTCCCGGTTCATTCCCGGTGATCATGACAGTTTCGCGTGAACCAGCAAGCTCTTGGAGGCGACTACTTGAAGGCCTGGGTGGTTCTGTGTACGGCTGCTGTGGCGCGTCAGGATGCCAACCCCGGACGGACCTACCGGCCTGCCAGCAGCGGCCAGGATGTCCGTGGTTCTTGCATGACCGCCTGATCTGCTCTTTGGAGCCGATCATGCGGCCGACGAGGGAGTTTAACGCCCACATGGGCCAGCTTACCCAAGATACCCGCCTCTGCGAGCTCAAGACGCCACTCGGCAAGGACGTTCTGGTTTTCGTCGGATACGAGGCTTCGGAAGGTCTCAGCGAACTCTTTGAGTATCGTATCGAATGTCTCAGTGAGGACGCCGATCTCGACTTCGACCGCGCAATCGGTCAGCAGTGCACGCTGAAGATAAAGCTTCATGAGAAGGAGCGCGAGTTCAGCGGCATTCTCACCGAAGCGCAATGGCTTGGGGTGAAGAACGACTATTTCAGCTATAGAATCGTGCTTCGGCCCTGGTTATGGCTGCTGTCGCGAACCACCGATTGCCGGATATTCCAGGACAAGAAGGCGCCCGACATCATCAAGGAGGTCTTCAACGATCGCGGCTTCAACGACTACGAATCGAAGCTGACCGAGGAAGGTTCCTGTCCGAAGCTCGAATATTGCGTTCAGTACCGCGAGACCGATCTGAATTTCGTTTGCCGATTGATGGAGCAGCACGGCATCTACTACTTCTTCAAGCACGAGGGCGGCAAGCACACGCTGGTACTGGCGGACTCAAAATCGTCGCACAGTCCGATCAACGGACTCGCCTCGATCCCATACATACCGCTGACGGGTGCCGACCGGCGAGGCGAGCAACACATCTACGAATGGGTCTCGGAGCGCAGGTTTCGGACCGGCAAGGTCGAGCTCAACGATTACAATTACCAGAAGCCCAACGCGCAGATGATCAGCGACGCCAAGGGCAACGAGCATTACTCCCGATCAGAAATGGAATTTTACGACTATCCGGGGAAGTTCAAGGAAAAATCCGACGGCGAGCGTTACGCGAAGATCCAGCTTCAGTCCGAGCAAGCCATGGACCGGCGGCGCCGCGGCAACGGTGATGCAGTCAACCTGTTCCCCGGTGGATTGACTAAACTCGAGAAGCATCACAAGGACTCGCAGAACGTCGAATATCTGGTGGTACGAGCCACCCATTCGTTCTCGATCGAATCTTACCGCACGGGTGGTCCCAGCGACGCCGGTCAGCACGTCTATTTCGGGAGCTACGAGTTCTTGCCGAGCGACCGTCCGTTCCGGGCGCCGATGTTGACGCCGAAGCCAAGGATTAATGGTGTCCAGACCGCCAAGGTGGTGACCAAGGACGACAATTCGAGCGAGGAGATCGACGTCGAAAACCTCGGCGAAATCTATGTACGGTTTTTCTGGGACCGGAAGAAAAAGCGGTCTTGCCGGTTGCGCGTTGCTCAGGTCTGGTCCGGCAAGAAGTGGGGCGGTCAGATCATTCCGCGCGTCGGACAGGAAGTGGTCGTCGAATTTCTGGAAGGCGATCCGGACCGGCCTCTGATCATCGGCACCGTCTATAACGACGAGTACAAGCTGCCCTATGACCTGCCGTCCAAGAAGACGATCGCGGGATTGAAGTCCGATTCGACCAAGGGCGGCGGCGGCTACAATGAGTGGAATTTCGAGGACAAGAAGGGCTCCGAGAAGATCACGGTGCATGCCGAGAAAGACCATGACGTGACGGTCCGCGACACCGAGACGCGGACCATCGGCGAAGCCGCGCTCGGCGGCGACACCCGCAAGACGACCCTCGTCAACGGCAACGACAAGCTCGATATCCAGTTAGGCGGTCAGCATATCACTATGGCGATGGATCAGTCGGTCACCGCAGGCCTAACCATCACGCTCATGGCCAACGTCAACATCACGCTGCAGGTCGGCCCCAGCCAGATCATCCTGACGCCTGGGGGCATCGTCATCAATGCGCCGACCATCGCGATGACGGCGCAGGGAGCCATGGCGCTAACAGCCGGGGGCCCGCTGGGTGCCCACGGCCTGCCAACCCTTGTCGGTTGAGTGCTATGAGCCAAGTTAGGTTCGGTGCGGTGCGGGATCTTTTTCAGGCCTACCCAATGGCGCGCCATGACGTCGGCAGGGCCGAGCCCGACAAGCCTTCACTCGATTTCCTGCAGGACGCCACCGATGCGTGCAATTGGAACGGGGCCGTCTCCTTCTGCGCTTATCTGCTGCCCCGGCGCGTCGCCGTTGCCTGGGGATGCCGCTCGTTACGGCGGATGTTCGACCATTTCGATGCCAACGACGCCAGGTCGCTGAACTACGTCGAGGCCTGGGTCAGGCAGCCCGACGAGCAGTCCCGGAACAAGGCGTTGGCCGTCGGCAACGCCAACGATCCGGAACAGCCGGCGACATGGCTTGCGCTGGCGGCCGGATGGTCTGGCGGAAGCGTGGTCCCGGCGGAATTTGCGCCGGTCGAGGCCAAGCCCGATCAAGCTGCACGCGCGGTACGCGCGGCCCTGCTGATCGCCCTTTGCCGGCTCCCCCGCGAGTCCCGGGACCGGATAATGACGGCATGCCTAGAGGATGGTATTCAGTTGGCACGCGGCGAACCGCGCCCGCCGCGCTAACGAGACGAAGAGATGGTGCTTCGCTTCAATATCGAGAACGAATCGAACCTTCCGGACGGTGGCCCTGTATCATTTACGGTCACCGGCAGGCGCTCGGTCGATATTGGCCGCGACCGTCATCTTGACTGGACGTTGCCTGATCCGGCTAGGACGATCTCCGGAAAGCATTGCGAGGTGCATTTTCGCGATGGCGGCTATTGGCTGCATGACGTCTCGACGAATGGCACCTTTCTCAATGGCGCCGACCAGCGAATGCGGGCACCGCACCGGCTGCGTGACGGAGACCGGCTCACCATTGGCCACTACATCATCGGGGTTTCACTGGAGGATGAGGCGGGCGGGCATCCGCAGGACCGCGAGGCACAGCAGCACGTTCCTCTCGTCCAGCAACATGCCGATTATCAGGAATTGTGGGCGGCCGATCGCGACGTACCGCCGCCCATCGATCCGCAGCAATTGAAGAAGCCGCGCGAGGCGGCGCGGCCCGTCAATCCGGAGTTTCTGGATTGGGCGGCGAGCGTCCCGTCGCCGGGCGTGGATCCCTTTCGACGACCCCCGCCGACGTCGCCGTACCTGTCTTCCGCGCAGGACGACATGAGCTGGGCCGACGGCCCGGTCGCCGCACCGAAAGCCCCCATCGAACCGCCGCCCGCGATGCCGACCCCGCGCCGGCCCTCGGTGTGGGCCGATGCTGAAGCGGCGCCCGTCCAATCGCCGCCACCGCCATATGTCGAGCCGTCGCGACCGGCGCAGGCGATGGACGAAACGCCGGCGCCCGCCATGACGGCCGGCGGTGCCGACTTCGCGCGGCTGGTGGCACGCGCCGCCGGATTGCCCGACACTTTCTTTGCCAACACGACCGATGCCGAGCTCGCCGGACAGCTTGGTAGCATCTTGCGCATGACCGTGGACAATCTGATGGCGCTGCTGCAAGCGCGAACTCAGGCCAAGCAGCTGACGCGCAGCACCAGCCAGACCACCGTTCAGGCGATTGAGAACAACCCGCTGAAATTCTCGCCGACCTCGGAAGATGCAATGCGGATTTTGTTCGGGCCGAAGACGCGGAGCTATCTCGACGCGCAACGCGCCTTTGCACAGGGTTTCAGCGACCTCAAATCACATCAGTTGAAGACGTACATGGCGATGCAGCACGCCGTTCACGAGCTCATCACCGGCATCGATCCGACCCTCATCGCGCGCGAGCTCGAGCTTCAGCGCGGGGCCAAATCCTGGCTCGGTTCGAACAAGAGCAAATTGTGGGATGAGTTCATGACGCGCTGGAAGGCGCATCTCGGCCGCGACAACAGCGCGCCGATCGATACCTTTATGCTGTATTTCTCCGACTATTACGACCGCTCCGACAAAAGCGGTGCAAAGTGAACTAGCGGCGGCCGTCCGGTCGCCGACATTGCTAATGTGGATGTAGGAATGTCTTGGTACAGCAAGGTTTTCTGGTCGGAAGGTCTGTTTCTGCGGCCGCACCATTTGCAGCAGAATGATCGCTATGTCGAGCACTTGCTGGAAAAGCGCGTTCGTTACACGACGCCATACCCTTGGGGATTTGCCCAGCTCGAGATCAACACGGACCTCACTGAACAGAGTAAATTTGCGGTGCGCAACGCCTCCGGCGTCATGCCAGATGGCACGCCATTCGACATCCCAGCGGACAGCCCGATCCCGGACGCGATAGAGGTGCCGGATTCGGCTGCCGGCCAGATCGTTTGGCTGATGATGCCCGTCGCCGCACCGAACACGCGCGAAGTGGACGAAGATCGGACCGACAGCGCCAGCCGCTATGTTCGCACTTCGGAGACTTTCATCGACTCGACCTCCACGCTGCGCATCGAGGAAGAGATCGACATCGCCTATCCGCGGTTGTCATTCGAGTTGCGCAAGACCAGCAAGCCAGGATACATGGGCCTCGGCATCGCGCGCATTCTGGAGGTGCGTGACAAGAACGTGCTGTTCGATGACAAGTTCGTGCCGCCGATGCTGGTCTGCGCCGCACATCCGATCATCGACGGCTGGCTCAATCGCATCATCGGCTGGGTCGAGACGAAGCTCGATGAGCTCGCACGCTACGCGGTCGATCCATCGTCCGGTGGCGGATTGCAGAGCGTGGACTATCTGGTGCTGCAAGTGCTCAACCGCACCATTCCCGTGCTGACCCATTTTCAGCGCTCCGGAAGTATTCATCCCGAACGGCTGTACGAGGAGTTGCTGAGGTTCGCCGGTGAGCTTGCGACGTTTGCCACGCCGGAACGCCGCGCACGCAACTATCGGGCATACGATCATGATGACCTCGAAAACATTTTCACCCCCCTGGTAAGCGACATCCAGGACTTCCTGAGCGCGCGGCTCGGCCGGCGGGCGATCCGCCTTGAGATCATCGAGCGTGCACAGAATGCATTCGTGTCGCCGATCCGCGATCGGGCGCTATTCCGGAATGCGACCTTGGTGCTCGAAGTTGCGGCACGGCGGCCGCTCGTGGAAATCCAGAACGATTTCCCGCATCTGTTCAAGGTCGGCCCGAACACCAAGATGAACGAGATCGTGCACGCCAACTTGCCGGGGTTGACGTTGGTGCACTTGCCGACCCCGCCGCCGCACATCCGGGCCATCACCGATCACGTCTATTTCTATCTCGATCGAAAGTCGCCGCTGTGGCCCGAGTTCAGCACGGCGGCCTCGATCGGGATGCACTTCTCCGGCGACTGGCCGGAGCTTGAACTGTACCTTTGGGCGATCCTGGAAGATAGGCCATGAGCGACAGGGACAAGCCGGTCAATCCTTTCGGTCGGGGCGAGCGGACGATCATCCGTCCCAATCCCGGCGGGAAATTGCCGCTGGCGCCTGCCGCCCAGCCGCCGGCGGGAGAAGGGCCTGCGGCACGCCCTGCCTATTCGCCGTCGCCCGTGCCGTCTCCCGGCGCCGCGCCGTCGTCATCGTTTTCCCCGGTTCCTCAGGGCCCGAGCTACGCCGCCGCACCAACCAGCCATCCGTCGGAGGAATGGATATCGACCCCGACGCAACCCTCCGCGCAGCAAGCGATGCTGCCGCCCGGACCGCCTCTGCGCGTCGATGATCTGGTCGCGCCGAACGCCAATCCGGTGATGCGCGCCGCAGGGCCCTTGCTGCAACTGCTGGGCCGCTTGCGGGTGGCGCTCATGCGCGCATCATTCGCAAGTCTGATGGAACAAGTAGCCGATGCCATAAAATTCTTCGAGAAGGACATCCGTTCGGCGGGCATCTCCGAGCACCAGGCCAATACGGCAAAATATATCCTGTGCGCCACCGCCGATGATATCGTGCAGCATATCCCGACCGAGGAGCGCCACGTCTGGACGCAATACTCGATGTTGAGCCGGTTCTTCGGCGAGCGGGTGGGCGGTGTCCGCTTCTTCGAGATCCTTGACCATTTGAAGGTTGATCCGCTGGTCAATTATCCGGTGCTCGAATTGCAGCATGCCTGCCTCGCGCTCGGCTTCCAGGGCATTCACCGCACATCGACGGGTGGGCTCGCCAACCTCCAGGTGATCCAGCGCAACCTGTATGAAACGCTGCGCCGGGTCCGGCCCAAGACGATGAGCGACCTGTCGCCGAACTGGCGGGGGCAGGCGCTGGCGGCTCGCCGGCAGCGCCTCCGTGTTCCGGTTTGGCTGGTAGCGGCCGTGGCCGCCGCGCTGCTGATGGGCTCTTATTTCGTCTTGCGCACACTGCTGGCCGGCCGGTCAGAGAATGCCGCCGAGGTGGCGCTGGCCCTGCATCCAACCGATCCGATCGAGCTCAAACGCAAGGTGATCGCGCCGCCGCCGCCACCACCACCGCCTCCGCCACCACAGCCGGACCGCATCACCCAGTTGCAGCGCATCCGCAACGCGCTCGCCAAGGAGAATACCGCCTGCGCCATGACCGCGGACCAGACCGCGAGCTTCATCGTGATCAGGGTCTGTGACCTCGCACTGTTCTCGTCGGGCCAGGCAACCATCCTCGACGGCTTCAAGCCGATTGCGGTCCGGGTCGCTGCAACCCTCGACAAGGAGCCGGGGCGAATCCGGGTTGTCGGCCATACCGATAGTTCGCCGATCCGCACCGTGCGCTTCCCGTCGAACTTCGAATTGTCGGTCGAGCGCTCCAAGGCGGTCGCCGCGGCGCTGAAGGCCGGCCTGACCGATGGTTCGCGTGTCGACGTCGAGGGCAAGGGCGCGGACGCGCCGATCGCTCCCAACACGACACCTGAGGGACGCGCCAAGAACCGGCGTGTCGAAATCTTTATTGAACGCAGCGAATAGCTGCCACCACAGCTCACGCTGTTTGCGACAGGTACCGGTCAATGCTCGCCAAGGATATTATCCGCATCATTCTTTACGGAGTTGGGCTCAGCTCGCTCGGCTGCGTGATCTATTTCGCCGGTCCCTTCATCGCATTTGGCGACTGGCACCCACTCGAGAACCACATTATCCGCCAGATCGCAATTCTGCTGCTCACCACGGCGGCGGCTGGCATCGGCGGCTTCAGCTACTTCAAGCGACGCAAGAACGCCGAGAAGATCGCCGACGGGATCAGCGCGTCCGATCAGCCTGTCAGCGACGAACCGGTGCTCCAAGAGCGCATGAAGGATGCGCTCGCGACGCTGAAGACCGCAAGCGGAAACAAGTCGGGCTACCTCTACGATCTGCCCTGGTATGTCATCATCGGGCCCCCCGGCGCCGGCAAGACCACAGCGCTGGTGAATTCCGGGCTCAAATTTCCGCTTGCACGCGGGGCAACGCCGGCGGCAATCGCGGGGGTCGGCGGTACACGCTACTGCGATTGGTGGTTTACCGAAGAGGCTGTGCTGATCGACACCGCCGGCCGCTACACGACCCAGGACTCCAACAGCAAGGCTGACAAGGAAAGCTGGCTGGCTTTTCTCGACATCCTGAAAAAGAGCAGGTCGCGCCAGCCGATCAACGGTGTTCTCGTCGCCATCAGTGTCGAGGATGTGCTGATGCTGCCGAAGCAGGAACTCGCGCTTCACGCCGACGCCGTCAGGATGCGCCTGCTGGAACTGCATCAGAGGCTCAAGGTCAGCTTCCCGGTCTATGCCCTCTTCACCAAGACCGATCTGGTCGCCGGCTTCACCGAATATTTCGCCTATCTCGGCGAGGCCGGTCGTCGTCAGGTCTGGGGCGCCACGTTCCAGACGGCCGACAAGACCCAGAATCTGGTGGGGCAGATTCCTATCGAGTTTGACCGTCTGCTGGAGCGCCTGAGCGAGGAGACGCTTGATCGTCTGCAGGACGAACCGACGCCGCAACACCGCGTCCAATTGTTTGGTTTCCCCGCGCAGATGGCGCGCCTCAAGCCCCAGATCCACGACTTCCTCAACCAGATATTCGAGCCGACGCGCTATCACGTCAATGCGAACCTGCGCGGGTTCTACTTCACCTCGGGTACCCAGCAGGGGACGCCGATCGACCAGTTGATCGGGTCGCTTGCGCGCACGTTCGGCGCCGAGGAGGTCGGTTCCGGATCCTATTCAGGAACGGGCAAGAGCTACTTCCTTGCCGATCTCATTTCCAAAGTCATCATCGGCGAGGCTGACTGGGTCTCGACTGATCGTGCTGCGGTCCGCCGCGCGCTGATCATCAAGACCGCGGCGCTGTCCTTGATCGGCCTTGTCTCGATCGGGCTGATCGCGGCGTGGCTGACGAGCTACAAGCGCAATTCCGACCTGATCGAGCAGAGCCTGCAGGCGGACAGCGAATATGCAGCCGCCGGGGCGCCGCTCATCAAGCAGACGCTGATCGACGACCACGATCTCGACAAGGTGTTGCCGCTGCTCTATCGGCTGCGCAACGCGCCCGCAGGCTACGGATTGCGCAACGAGGCGGTGCCCCTGTCGGCCCGCTACGGCCTCAGCCAGCATCAACGCCTGCTGTCGCCCTCCAAGGCCGCCTATCACGCCGCGCTTGAACGCATGTTCCGGCCTCGCCTGCTGTATCGCCTGGAGGAGCAGCTCAACGCGCGCATCAACGAGCCCGCGTTCGTTTACGAGGCGCTCAAGGTCTACCTGATGCTCGGCGGCCTGCAGTCGTCGGACCGCGAGCTGATCCGCTCCTGGATGCAGCGCGACTGGCAGGACAACCTCTATCCCGGCGCAACCAACGCGGAGGGACGACGCCTGCTCGATGAGAATCTCACCGCGATGTTCGACCTCGAGACGGAGCAGCCGCCGCTTGTCCAGCTCGATGGCCGGCTGATCAAGCAGGCGCAGAACTCGCTCGCGCGCCTCAGCGTGTCGCAGCGCGCGTACGAGTTCCTGAAATCCGAGGCGCGGTCATCAACCGCAGGCGACTGGATCGCCGCACGGCGCGGTGGTCCTGATATGGCCATCGTGTTCGAAACTACGACGGGGCAGCCTCTGGACGCTGTGCGGGTGCCCCAGTTCTTTACGTATAGCGGCTTCGAGCAAAACTTCGTCGCGAAACTGCCGGGATTGTCGGAGCGCATGAAGAAGGAGCGCTGGGTGCTGGGCGATGCCGGCCAGCAATCGGCCATCGACCAGCAGTACGACAAGCTTGCCGGCGACATCTTGAATATTTATTCCAACGAATTTGTCACGACGTGGCGAACCGCACTGGGCGGCTTGCGTCTGAAAAAACTGCTTGCCGACAAGCCGAAATACGAGGTGCTGAGGGCTCTTTCCGCGCCAACCTCACCGATGCGGCAAATCCTGGAATCGGTGCGCGACGAAACGGTGCTGACCAAGGAGCGGCCGAAGCCGGCGAACGCAGCGGCGCCTGCCGCGGCCGCGCCGGCACCGGCTCTTTTCACCAACGCCCAGGATGGACCGCCCGGGGCGACAATCGAAGCGCAGTTCAAACCCTATCATGCGGTGTTGGAAGGCGACAGCAGGCACCGCCCGATCGACTCGACCATCGCCAACCTGAACGATATCGCGCAGAACCTGACGCTGATGATCGAGAATCCACAATTGACCGCGCAGGCGACCGCTTCGCTTCAGACCCAGGTCGCAGCCCTGCGCAATAATGCCTCCCGCATGCCGCCGCCGTTCTCCGACATGTTGCGCGCGGCGGCTGCGGAGTTTGAAGGCAACATCGCGGCCTCGACGGCCGGACAGATTCTGCAGACCTTGCGCGATCAGGTCACGCCGGTCTGCCAGCAGACGGTGAGCAATCGCTACCCGTTCGTCCGCGGTAGCAATCAAGAGGTTCCGCTCGCCGACTTTGCCAAGGTGTTCAGTCCGAACGGCGTCATGGACAAGTTTTTCACCCAGTACCTCGCGCCTTACGCCGACACCTCGAAATCGGACTGGGTTTGGCGAAAGGAAAGTCCCGTCGGACGATCGTTCTCCCCCGACACACTGAAGCAGTTCCAGAATGCGGCCTATATCCGTGATGCTTTCTTCCAGACCGGCGGCAGCGTGCCTGCAGTATCGTTCTCGATCCGGCCGCCCGGCGCATCCGGACCCGGCGTGACGGTGAAGACGGAGATCGGCGGTACTACAATCGCGAGCCCGATCACGCCGGGCGCGCCGACCGCCTCGCCGATGTTCGGCGGCGCGCAACCTCCGCCACCGCAACCGCAAAGCAACCCACCGACCACCGTGCTCTGGCCGGGCCCATCGCCGCGAACCGCGATTTCGGTGAGCAACGATACCGGAGCGCCATCCATTCTCGAGCGCAACGGCCCCTGGTCGTTGTTCCGGATGCTGGAGGCGGGCTCTTTGGCTGTGAAGGCGGAAAGCGCCAGTGCGACTTTCATCGTTGCCGGGCGGGAGCTCAACTATCAGATTTCGACCGGATCGTTGCGTAATCCCCTCAACCTGTCCGTGCTCCGCGAGTTTCGTTGCCCGACCGGAATATGACCATGCGTTGCGGGCTATTCGGCAAGATCGGCGCCAAACGCGATTTCATCGCGATCGCAACGCCGCGCAGCTTCCTGGAAGCCTGGGAGCCGTGGGTGCAGGCTGGGCTGTCTGCAAGTCGCCATCAGCTTGGCTCGGGCTGGCAGCAGGCCTTCCTCACTGCGCCGGTGTGGCGCTTCTGGCTCGGCGCTGCGATCTGCGGCACCACGGTGACAGGGGCGATCATGCCTTCGCTCGATGGGGTGGGACGATACTATCCGTTGACGCTGCATGCGGTGAGCGACGAGATCGCCTTGTTGCCGCCGCCGGGCATCGACCCGCAGGATGAATGGTTCGCCAAGGCGGAGGCCTTTCTGCTCTCGACCCTGGACCGCGCCGCAACGTTCGAGCAGATCTCGGATTCGCTGGATCGTCTTGCGCTGCCGCGACTACAGCCTTCGCTCTCCAATGGATCGGACGTGACCGCATTGGGCGCAACGGGGGTGGCAGCGCTTTCAGACGTCGGCGCGTTCGCCCAGTCGTTCACCACGCTTGCTGCCGCAAATCCGCAGATTCATGCCGCTGCCAGTTTCTGGTGGACCGCCGGTGGGGAAGGCTTTCCGTCAATGGCGCTGGCCTGTCGCGGATTGCCAGATCCGTTTCACTATTCCACACTGCTGAGCGGCGATCTCGGCCGTACAGAATCCGGGACCGGGTGACGCGCGATGGTACAAGTCGCATCCTCGTTCGATGTTGGCAGCGTCACCCATGCAGGACGGGTGCGGACGCGTAACGAAGATTCCTGCCTGGTCCGGACCGATGTCGGCATGTGGGCGGTCGCAGACGGCATGGGGGGCCACGAGGCCGGAGATCTCGCGAGCCGCATCGTGGTGGAGTCGCTTGATGCAATAGGCATGACGGATTCCGCCGCCGACTTTCTGGCGGAGTGCGAGGAGCGGCTGTTCCGCGCGAACCAGCAGATACTGACGCTCAGCCGGGAACGGCAGGGCGCAACCGTCGGCACCACGGCTGCGGTTCTGCTCGTGCGCGACGGCTATTATGCCTGTATATGGGCAGGCGACAGCCGGGTGTACCTGATCAACCGCAGCGGCATCAACCAGGTGTCTCATGATCACAGCGAGCTGGAGGAACTGATTGCCGGCGGTGCGGTGTCGCGCGAGGACGTCAAGGACTGGCCGAGCAATGCGATCACCCGGGCAGTCGGCGTCGCCGACGATCCGGAGTTCGAGGTCGTGACAGGTCCGGCCGAGCCGGAAGATGTCTTTGTGATCTGCAGCGACGGCCTGACCAGGCATGTGCAGGACGACGAGATCCTGCAGTATGCAGCCATGCAGCGCGCGCAGGCGGCTTGCGATGATATGCTTGCTTTGGCTCTGGACCGAGGAGGGCTCGACAACGTGACGATCGTAGTGGTGCGGCTGCTGACGCCTCGATCCTCGGAGCCGACGAGAACGCCGCTGGATCGGGAGCCGCAAGCATGAACTCCAACGATCCGTTCCGGTCGAACTATCGCAGTGTGCCGCCCGGCACCCGGCTCAACGGCATCTACGAGATCGAAGCGGTGATCGGTGCGGGCGGGATGGGCGAGGTCTACAAGTGCCGTGAGATCCAGACCGGATCGCCGGTTGCCGTGAAGATGCTGTTGCCCGACATGGTCGAAAACGAGGCGGCGCTTGCGCTGTTCCGGCGTGAGGCGGCGGCACTCCACAATCTTCCGCACGATGCGATCGTTCGCTATTTCCTGTTCACGGTAGAGCCTGTGCTGCAGCGGCCATATCTCGCGATGGAGTTCGTGAACGGCCGCTCGCTGTCGAATATGCTCGACGAAGGCCCGTTGACCTTCGAGGCGCTGGTGAAGCTGATGCAACGTGTCGCGTCCGGGCTGGATGCCGCCCACGAGCATGGCATCATCCATCGCGACGTCTCTCCGGACAACATCATCGTCCCGCTCGATGATGTGAGGCGCGCCAAGATCATCGATTTCGGTATCGCGCGATCGACCCAGATGGGTGAAAAGACCATTATCGGCTCAGGCTTTGCCGGCAAGGACAATTACGCGTCGCCGGAACAGGTCGGGCTGTACGGCAATGAGGTGACCGCCAAATCCGACGTCTACAGCTTTGGCCTCGTGCTGTTTCATGCGCTGACGGGACAGAAGCTCGACATGGGCGGGAGCCAGTTTCAGCTGGTTGAGAAGCGCCGGCGCGTACCCGATCTCGGTGCGGTAGACATGCGCATCAGGCCTTTGCTGGAGCAGATGCTGCAGCCCGATCCGGCGTTGCGTCCAACCATGGCGGAAGTCGCCAGCTGGACGCCGACCGGTTTGGCTCGCACATCCACCGCACCGTTGTCCGGCTTCGATCCGCTGGCGCGGCCCGAAAGTGCCGCGCAGGTGCGACAGGACATGGCGCCATCGACCGCTGCAAGGCGGCGCGCCCCCTGGCTCGGTGTGAGCGTGGCAGCGGTGTTGCTTGTGCTCGGCGGGGGCGGGTATGCTTTATTCGAGCTGGTCCGGTCGGCGCCCGGCGTGCCGACTTTGCCGCCGCCTCCGAAGCTTGCGGGAACGATGTCGCCGACGAAGGCTGAACCCCCGCCAAAGCCCGAACGTCAGGAGACGGCGAAGCTGTCGCCACCGCCGACGGGGACACCCACTCAGCCCAGCGAAGGGCCGGCTCGAGCCGACCGCATCCGCAAATACGTGGCCCAATACTCCGGCGGCGACTGCTTCTTCATCTTGCCGGTTGCGGTTAGTCAAACCGCCGCGGTGATCGAAGGCTTCGGTGCTTCGACGGCTCCGTTTGATACGTTCGACAAGGCGTTCAGGCGGGAGCAGGGATTTGAGGCGTCGGTCGGTGTCAGGCAGGTGACCGAGGCACAGTGCCCTGCCGTGAAGTTCCTGAGCCAGCTCGGGAGCGATCAGACGCGGGTGCCGCGCATCACCTTGTCGGCGACGGAGCTAAAGGGAGGCGAAACCCTCAATGGCACCATCGAGAACTTCGCGAACCGCGTAGTGGAGCTGCTCATGGTTTCGGACCGCGGGGAGGTGCAGAGCTTGTCCTACCTTTTGAGGCCGGGGATCGACTCGCTTTCGTTCACACTCCCGACACCGCGCGCGAACGGTCCGCAACTGCTGTTGGCTGTGGCCACGCCGCAGGTTCTTGACTCGTTGCGCCAGCCGCGACCGACAGCCGCTGATACATTCTTCCTGCAGGCGTTGAGCGATTCCCAACGCAACCATGTGGCGATCACCGCGGCGGCACGCTACGTGTTGCTCACGAACTGATCAGCGCGCCCAGAGCATGATCCGGGAAAAGTTTGAAGCAGTTTTCCGCTGGGATCATGCTCAATCGACAAGCTAAAGCGGGATGGCAGTTCGTCCCAATATGATCGCGGATTAGAATTTTCCGATCACCAGGATCTTCAGGTCGGTATCCGGTTTGAAGTCCCCTGCCGTATATTCGGGCGTGCCACCCGCCGACGATGCCTTGAGCCGACCTTGACAGAAGCTGACCAGGCGGTCGCTGCCGCCGGCTTCGATGGTCAGCTTGAACGATCGGATCGGACCTGCCCAGTTAGCGCCGGTCTTCAGCACGTATGATATGCGCCGCTCCTGCAGCTTCGCGCTATTGGCCTGGCCGTCGCCTGCGCGCTTATCAAGCTCGGCGAGGAATGCATCCGTGACGCAATATTCCTTCCGATAACGCGCGACCTCCGGGCTAAGCGCGCTGTTGCGGCGCAGGCTCGCGCGCAGGATAGTGTCTGCGCTAGAGCCGACGCTCGGCCGGTACTGATGTTCAACGACGACGGTGCGCGCGGGCGGGAACACCTGCTGACGCACGGCGGAGGTCCTGGTGACCCAGCCCGGTGCATATTGCTGCCGACCGTTGTCGCTCACGCCGGCAGGCATCAAGAGCCCATCGTCCACCAGCCGCGTCCGGATTGTTGCGGGCAGGTCGGCTACCCGGATCTCCCGGCTGCCGATGGGCAGCAGCGGCAGCTTGAACTGGCGGAGCTGCGCGCTGACATCCTTGTCGCCGATCATGGCGCGCTGATCGATTGTCAGCGGCGCCGGGCTGCCGTCGACCTTGGTCTCGAAGTCGACGAAGTTCACCGGGTCGTTCGACGGCAGAGCAATATTGTCGGCTTCCGAGAGGTCGATGTCGGGCAGCGGAAAGGCCACAGTCAGCGTAACCGGCTTATTGGTGATGTTGGCGAACTGATACCGAACGCTGACCTTGTCGAGAGCGATACGCAGATCCTCGCTCTCCATGGCCACATCGTTGGTGCGAACGAACTGCAGCCCGCCAATCGACAATTCGGCAGCCGAGTCGTTGGCCCGTGCCGGCCAAGCGGTTGCAACCATCAACGCGGCGATCAGGGCCAGCGGCCGGAACGAAGGCCGGGGCGGCAGTTCATTCACCATGCTAGTCTCCATATGGCGTGGCAACGTCTGCCGGTTCCGCCCGGCAATGGATTAGTCGAGGGCTTGGTAAAGCTCGCCCCATTCGGACTTCCAGACGCCGTCCGGATCCCACACCACGATCGCGAGCTTGACGTCATTGGCAAGCCGGATCGCGCCGCGAAAGGCATCCTGGGCAGGCAACGGGGCGCTGACCTGGTCATTTGACAGCCGCCCGCCGCTTGCAGCGGCCGGCATCACGACCGATCCAGTGGCGCTGTCATTGTCGCGTTTCAGGACCAGCGTGATGGCGTCGGGCTGGACTTCCTTGACCTGTTCAAATCTATTCCTTGTCATGGATTTGCACCGCAAGCTGAAGAATTCGGACTATCACCGTCCAGTGATAGAATTGAACGGGATCGAGATTGGTCACCACTAATTGACGCGCCGCATTCACGGCATCTCGGATTAGTCGGTCCGGCGCGACGATCGGTTCGGGGTACACTGAGGCGAATATGTTTCGTCGATTTTGCTGGACTTGGGTCTTCATCGCCGGTGCCGGCATTTTCGCCGCCCTGGCGCACGCCGAGGATACGGTCGTGCGCAGCTTCGCCGGCGGTTCGGCGCCCTCGATGGTAGGCATCGTTCCCGCCAGCGAGGACGTGGAACTGGGGGGGCCCCAAGCGCTCAGCGCCGACGGGCAGGGCAACCTGTACGTACTCGACCAGATCAACGGCCGCATTCTCGAGTTTGATCCCAAACAACCGAACTCCGCCCCGGACGTCCTGAAGATGCCGAAGGATGTCCAGCCGACCGACCTTGTCGTTCACAACGACGACATCATGGTTTGGGACGGCGGCGTGCGCACGTTGAAGGCAGCGGCCCAGCAGTCCACGCGTGGGCTCGGCGACGAGATCCAGCTCGAGGAGGTCTCAAGCCGCGGCGTGGACGATCAGGTCGCCGCCTCCGCCTTCGCCCAGATGGGATCGCAGCCGCCAGGCAGCGCAACCGACCTACTCGACCAGAACACGCGCGCGGCCGTCATCGGGCAGGGGCGGCAGCCCGATCGGCAATACATCGCGTCCCGCAGCAAGGGCTCGGTCATCGCCGACATCCTCCCGGACAAGGGCAATTCCAGCGTACGGATCGAGATCCAGACCATGGTCACGAACGAGAGCATTGGCGCGCTCGGTCTGCGCGTGCGCGACCAGCTCGGCACGGTCGAATTTCTCGAGATTGACAACAGCGACCGCTTCTATGTGCTGGCCGAGGACATCCCGCCGTCGGGGAAGAACGCCTCGACCTTCGTCGCACGCTATGCCGCGAACGGTCGTCTCGAAGGAATCTACGAACTGCCACTCGAGAACACCCCGCTGACAAGGCGGTTCGTCACCGTCTCGGGTGATGGCGATGTCTATTTCCTGCGAACCAAGCCAGACGGTGTCGAAGTGGTTGGCGTTGGCTTCAAACCGCTGGGCAACGTGTCGCTCATCGACGTGCGGCCGTCGCGGACCTCAGCGAAGCCGGCCCCGGGCCCCGAGGGCCGGCCCGGCCACGACGTCAAGTTCAGCGCGCCTGCCGCGGTCCGGCCGTCAAATCGTCAGCAGGCGATCGAGACCGCGTTCGCATTCGAAGGCGTGCAGTGGAGGCTGACGCAGGCGAACTATGGCAACGATCCGGATAGCCAGTGCAGCGGCTTCAACCGCATTCGCCGGCCGTGGTATCTACAGGGCAAGGTGAACCAGGAGGTGCGCGGCGTACCCTATTGCTGGGGCTGCCACGGTTCGCTCGCAAACTTCCGGCAGCGGATCGAGAGCGGGACGCTGGCAGGCAACGTCTGCACCCGGAACGCGCCGCGGCCGGACGCGGCGGGCGTTGACTGTTCGGCCTTCGTCAGCGCCGCCTGGGGACTCTCGGTCCACTACACGACCGCCGCCATCCCGGCGATCGCGACGCCCGTGTCGAATCCCTGGGACCTCAAGCCCGGCGATGCGCTCAACAAACCGGGCTCCCATGTGATGTTATTCCTGCGGTTCACGCCCGATCGCAAGGCGGAGGTGATGGAATCCTCGACCGGTGGATGCAATGGACGCGTCTGCCGCAACGTCTATCCGTTGGCGAGCCTGCTGGCACGTGGCTACAATCCGGTCCGTTTCCGTGCCTTCGCGGATGACCAGGCGACGGTCTCGGTGGACGCCTATCCAGAGGACGATGCCCCGACGGGGGGCAAATCGACGGCTGCCAAAGCCGCGACCAACAAGCCGGCGACCAAGAAGCGCTGAACCCCCGGTGTCCTCGGCGCTACAGATGACTATGAACTACCGCCTCGATCCGACAGTCCGGTTCCGGGGCGGCCTGCATGACGTCGAGGTGGATCAGGGATGCGAAGCTCCAGAGGATTTGACCACAGGTTCGGCCGCTTGTGCGTCGCCATCGCGCTCGCCGCGACGATCGGCCTGCCGCTGCAGCATGCTCGGGCGGCGGAAGCGCTTTCGATCGGCAATCCGGATGGCGGTGCCGTGCGTGGGCTCGTGATCGGCATTGATGATTATCAACACGTCCGCAAGCTGAAGGGGGCGGTCGCCGACGCCGCCGATATCGTCTCCAGCCTGAAGACGATGGGGGTTGGCGACGTCGTCGAGCTGACCAATGCTCAAGCGGACAGGGCGAGCGTGCTGCGCGAAATCAGCGCGATGGTGGAGCGGACAAGGAACAACGATCTCGTCTTTCTGTCGATCGCTGGTCACGGCACGCAGGAGCCGGAGCGCATCAAGGGCTCGGAGCCGGACGGCATGGAGAACGTGTTCCTGCTGCCAGGCTTCGAAACCACGCCGACTGGATCGGTCGAACGTATTCTGGGGAGCGAGTTCAACCACTTCATCCGGCAGTTCGAACTTCGCGGTGCGAAGGTGATTTTCGTCGCGGACACCTGCCACGGCGGCGGAATGGTGCGCGATATCGATCCACGGGCTGAGGAGATGAGCTTTCGCCAGGTGCCTCGCTACACGCTGCTGGTCGATGAATTAAAACCGGTGTCGGACAGCAACGATCCGAAGTCCGAGCTCGATCTCGATCACACCGCGTTCCTGGCCGCCGTTGATCGCAATACCAAGGCCCCGGAAGTGCGAATCCCCGGGATCGATGGCCTGCGCGGGGCTCTCAGCTACGCGGTGGCGCGGGCCGTAGAGGGCAGCGCGGACATCAATCACGATGGCAAGGTGACACTCAAGGAGCTCTTCGCCAACGTTCGCCAGGTCGTCTATCAGCTTTCAGACCAGCGCCAGAACATCGTGACGATATCGTCACCCGCCCAGACGCCGGAGACGGACGTCGCGTTCGAACTGACGCGCGGGGTGGTGCTCATGCAAGGGCCCGCTCCGAGAACCGCCACTGCTCAGGCAACGGTTCCCGCCGATGGGAAGGCGCCCCCCGCACCGGTTGCTACGACGAAGACTCCGACGGTGCCAGCCCTTGCCGCCGCGCCCAATTCAGCTCCCGGCAATCCAGTTCCGACCGGCACCGCGCTCGCCGGCACCGCACCGGCGCCCATCCGTCTTTCAACGCCAATCCGCCTGGCGGCGCTCGACGGCAAGATGAGCTATTTCTCGGGCGTGAGCACCAAGGATGTCACCGTGCAGGCGGTTCAGCCGACGGACAATCCCGACTTGATCTGGGACCCCGTGTCTCATGACGTGATCGCCTGGGGCGATGTGGTCGCCTACGGGATGGAGGTGGCCAATTTGCCGACGGTCGTGGATCGCACCGCGGCCATCCGCGAGCTCAAGCGAATGGCGACTCGTTCACCCCAGACGATGCGTATTTGGCCGGACGATCGACAGCAGCGCGCCGGCCAGACCATCGAAGTTGAACTGTCCGACGTCGCGGCGAGGGCGCTATTGCTGTTCAATGTGTCCGGCGATGGAACCATCCAGATGTTGTATCCCGTGGGTACGGATGCGCCGTTGGCCAAATCGCCGAGCTTGCGGCTGCCGCTCAGGGTGGGCGAGCCTTTTGGCGCCGAGCAGATTGTCGCGGTGACCTCGCAGCAGCGCATGTCCGACCTTGAGACCGTCCTGATCCAGCTGAATCGGCGTCGTGCATCGGGGCAACTGATCAAGAGCCTCGAGCGTTACCTGCCAGCGGACGCGCGGATCGCCTCGGTCGGCTTCTTCAGTGCTCCCTGACAGTTTGACCGGGGGAGCCATGTTGCCATCGGAGCCGATCCGCCGCGAGCGAATATACCTCGCGTTGCTGCTCCTGTTGACGAGCGAGCCCGCGCACTCAGCGCCATTGCCCCCGGAATCCCCGCATGCAAGCCCGCCGATCTCTTCATCGCTTTGGCGCATCCAGGTCACGCGCGGACAGACCAGTGCGGTGCAGAGCAATTCCGCGAACGTGTCCCTCGAGATCCTGCCGGGTCCGACGGTCGAGGTCGGCGGCAAGGTATCGTTCGGCGTAACTTCCAGGAAAAAGGGCTACCTCATTCTGGTCGATGTGGATGCGGAAGGACGCATGTCCCAGATCTTTCCGACTCCCGAGTTGGTGGAGCAGTCGGACGAACGCGACATCAATCTTGTCAAGCCCGGCGTCCAGTTCATCGTGCCGACGCCGACAGCGCGGCAACGGGGCTTCGAGTATGTCGTTGCCCCCCCGACCGGCGCGGCAATCATCGTTGCGATCCTCAGCGAGCGGCGTGTGCAATTGCTCGATTTGCCGGATCTCCCGCGCAAGCTGCAGAGCCAGGCCGACGCGTTGAGCTACCTGGCGGCCTGGACCAGCGAGTTGCGTGTGCCGGACAGCGCCAACGGAAGACTGCTGTCGAACAATTGGTCGCTGGACGTCAAGTCTTATTCCATCAAGTAAGCCCGGGCCTTCGACTGGCTCAGAACTTGAAACCAAGCGTGAGAGTGCCGGATGTTTCCATCTTGCCGTCAACCGAGCAGCTGCCGTTGAGCGCGATGTTGACGCGCCCGAACTTCGCGATGTCGACGTTGACTCCGACGCGGGAGAAATCTGTTGGCGAACTCGGGATCATGAAATTCACGTTGTCGAGCGCCCAGAAGGGCAGCTTGCCCTGCAAGTCGGTTTTCCAGAGCAGTTCGACAAAAATATGCCGCAACGCGTCCGGGTCGACGATGATGGTACCTTTGCTGTCCCTGACCACAAAGCCCATCTCGTCGATGTGAAAGTTGCAGATCCGCTTCGCGACGGCACAGTGCACCGAGGTGAGATCGGGCAGGATCTTCGAATCGCCGAACCGAGCCGAAGCCTTGGGATCAATCGCCGGCCCGGTTCGCGGGTCGGTCGTCGCAACCGGTCTTTCTTCCGGAAATGTCTGCCAGATTTGCCGAAAGCCGATGCCCTCGGTTGCCAGGAACGAGGCGTTGCCGGCGAAATGACCGCGGCCGGATCGTTCTCCACGAAAAAAAACACTGTTGCCGGCGGGATATTTCAGATTCGTCAGCACGTCGAGAAGCCGGTTGTGATCCTTGGCGACGAAATTGATGCCGTCGAGCACGAGCCGTCCTGCCTCCAGGTGCGAACCGATGTGCTCGTCGAGATCGACACCAAGACCCTCCACCCGCCGGTAGATATTCCTGAACACTTCGGTGTCTCTCGCCGTAACGACCCGGGCCCGTCGCAGCGCGTCGAGACGCCGCTCATCATCTTTCTCCAGAATGTAGATCCGGCACAGCCCGGGCCGGTCGATCGCAATGTCGAGATGCACGTGAGGAGCTTTTCCGGTCTGCGTGAAGCCGACGCTCTTGACGCCTGCCTTCAGCCACGGGTCATAACCCGGCATGTCGATCTGGTCAGAACCGAGCCGCGGCGCCTTGCCGGCGGCAGCGAGCAATTGCCGCCAGTTGTCGCACATGAAGTCAAAGCCAAGCGGATTCCAGTACGGCACAAGGTCGTGGATTTTATAGAAGCCGTAGAGCTGAATCCCGGCTTCGTGCAGCTTCAGCGCGACCTTGTTCATGTCCGCCCGCATCGCGGCGCGGTCCTGCCCCATGTTGCCGGCCATCGGTGCGGTGTTCGGGTCGAAGGGGCTGCCCGTCATCTGCGAAGGTCTCCTCGCGTGGCTACGGCGGAAGCTAACAGGTGGCCGGTTGGCCGGCTAGTCCGCGATGCCGCAGCCGTTCCCGCAAAGTCTACAGCTTGCTCAACCGGCCGTAGAAACCGCTCCTGGCGATCATGTAATGAATGTCTTTCGGAAAAGGAAAAGCGTCGCGAACGTTTGAAATCGCCGTTTTGAGGAATTCACCGTGATGCGACGCGGGCTTGTGGCCGAGGGGAACTTGGTCGGCGACCTGCGGAATCATGAAGCGGTCCACGTAAGCTGGATCCAGATCATTGACCCTGACCATCTGCCCGAAGGCTGGAAATGCGTCATAGTGACCTACGCTCACATTGAGGTTCTTGAGGGCAGGGCGCGGCGATGGAGCACGATCGCCATCGGGCGTTGCTAGTCCGCGTCCGAGCAAGTCCAGCTTCACCGATTGCGAAAGCGTCGACGGACCGTAGACGACCTCGAGTGCGCAGGTGCTCTGCGCGGACAACCATTGGTACCAGAAAATCGCATCATCGGGATGTGCCATCGCGCCATAGAGGCAGTCAAATCCCCAGCAAGCCGACAGGTTGGGCTGATATTTTCCGAGGCTTCCGACCAGATTGCGCATGCCGTTCCCCCCGCCAGAATGGCAAGCGATGATGAGCTTACCGATCCGGAGTTGGGGTACGCTCTCCGAGCCAAGCTTGGTCCCGAAGCCGGGACCGGTTCCGAGAGCAGGAGCCAGCCACTTGGCAAGAGCCCCCAGTATTTCGTCGAGGTAGCGTTCGCCCCATTTGGCGGAGGCCAGATCCTTGACGCTGTAGTTGCCGGCAAAGCTGTCGCCGACGGCATATTCGTAGCCCAGAAATGGCGCGATAAGCACAACGTCCCTGCCGGAATCCCGGACCTGTTCGCGCAAGCGCGCGGGATCATTGCGGAACAGGTATTCATGATCCCTGACATAGAATCCATGCAGCCAGAGCACGACGTCGAATTTGGTGGCGCTCGTGAGGTGCTTCGGCGGGAGATAGACCGCCGTCGGCCTCATGCCGGGCGCCTGCCGTTTGGTGAAGAGGGTCACACCTGGAAAGGTGCCGATATCCTTCTGCTCCAGTTCACACGTTGTCACTCAGATCGCTCCGCTTCGGGCACCTCTTCTGCGGCGCGCTAGTTGCAGACCTCGGCATTGGCATCGTTGCCGGGGCCGCCGCCGCCGCGATATTCGAGATGGCAGCCGCGGTTGACCGCGCGACAGCCGCTGTTGTTGCAGAATAGCTGTCCGCCACTCGAGCGGCGGCTGGCGCCAGCCGCAGCAGCAATGCCCGCAGCGCCACCAAAGCCGCCGGCCGCTCCGGCAGCCTCTCCGCCGGCTTGACGACGCTGCCGTGCGGGACGCTCGTCGCCGTCGTCACGCTTTGCGGTCGCAGGCTTGGCGGTCGCTGGCTTGGCGGGCTTGGCGGCGCGCTGCTTCTCGCACTCGTTGTCGTCGTTGAGGAACGAGCCCTCGGCGCAAGTGATCTTGCTGCACTGGTCGCCGTCGGCTCGGTAGCCGTGGTCGCAGATCATCGGACAGATCCGCGACGACCGGAGCTTGATCGCATCGAGCGCATCGACGCTGGCGAGCTTGGTGTCGAATTTGGTCCCCGCTTGGCGATTGAAGAGCTTCAGCGATCGCTGGGAAGCCGCATTCCATTCGCCATCGACGGCACCCGTGAAGCACCCGACGCGGCTCAATTCGCTCTGTAACGACTTGGCCAGTTCGGCTTGAGGGACATCGGTCCTAGCGAGATCGACTTGGTGCGGCCCGTCGCTCAAGGCAGCGATCGCGTCGCTCTGGACGGACTTAGCTGCCGGAGGCGAACCAACTGCGGCGGAATTCTTGGTCGCGGACCTCGGGCTGAGTGCAGCGATGATCGATGCCTCGGAGGCGGCCCGCTTCCGCTCGGCATCAGTCGCTTGCTGCTGGGCCACCTGCTTTGTCGTTTCGGCGGCAATGCGGGCGTTCTCCGCGGCCTTCAAGTCTGCGGCCGCCCTTTCCTGGTCGGTGCTCTGGGCGCCTTCGGAAGCCAGCCGAACGCGCTGCTGTTCGGCCTGGCGCGCTTTCTCGGTTGCCTCAATCCGTGCGTCCTCCGCCTCGATCTGGTTGAGCTGAAGCTTTGCCAGACTGGCGTAATATCCTTCGGGATGCTGGCTCAGGAATACGCCCAAGGCGGCCTTGTTGTTGAGTTGCAACGCCAGTTCGTAGTCACGGCGGACCTCGGACTGGGGATTCTGCGCCGCGGGCTTCGGTTCCTCTTTCTTGGCGCTAGGCACGAGAGCAACGTCCTCGCCTCCCAACGAGCCGTAGACGTAGGGCTCCTGCCGGTTTCCTGTGGCTTGCAGGACGTCGTCGCGGACAAAGCCGAAGACCCTGCGCAGGTCGAGGCCGGGCTTTGCGATGTATTTGACCAGAGCCGCCGCGTACGGGCTGTTCTTGCTATTGCCGTCGAGCGCCGTCAATCCGGCCTTTGCGGCGAAGGCGATCAGCGTATTGGACACGGTGGGCTCGACCCTCGCAAGCCCGCGACTGATCGATCGTGAGGCGACAGTTCGCTTCATGGTGTCGGCAAAAGGATTGTTGCGGCAAGCATCGACGATCACGACCCGTAGCTGCTTCGCAGGCTCGATCGCCAGCAGCACACGGTCCAGCGAGAAAGCCTCGTCATAAATGTCCGTATCGCGTTCAAGCCTTGCATCGGTCGGGATCAGATAGTTTGTGCCATCGATCTCGATCCCATGGCCTGCGTAGTAGACGAGAGCAATGTCGGCGTCGCGTGCTTGATCAGCAAAATCCCTCAGGGCTCGCTTCATGTCCGTCGCGGTGAGATTGAGCCTCGAGTCGACTACGTCAAACCCTGCGCCTTTCAACGTCGCTGCGATGGCGGCGGCGTCGTTGGCCGGGTTGGGAAGCAGGGGTGCGTTTTGATAGGTGGAATTGCCGACCACCAAGGCCACACGCTTCATCGCGGAAGCCGGCTCAGCAGTCAGGACCAGCAAGGCGCCGAGGACAAGGGCGAATAATCTGATTTGCGTATAGAAGCTCATGGCGAAACGTCCAGTATCAGCCGAGCGGGGAGCGTCAACGGAGGTGGCCGCGCAGAATGCTAAAAAATGAGCTCTCGGCGGCCGCTTGTCTCCGTTTAGGAGTAGTCTCGAGCCCGATCCATTCCTAAATTTGTCGCGCATTTCAGTGAATGCGTTCAAAGGCCTGAGACGATTGTCGTGCCGGGCACGTTGGGCACGGTTGGCGCGTATAGGGGGAGTGCTGTAATTTAACGTGCTGATATTTAACGACTTTTTGGTCTTATGCGATGGCTTCGTTGAAGCGTACAAGGGGCTAGGCTTGCCTAGAATCGGCGTTCCGCTGGCGGCACATCAAGCGGAAGTGAAATCCGGTGTTAGACCTGCGGATCGATAGCTTTAGCGAAAGCTCTTGGCCAGCTTTGGCCGATCGTCGAGGTCTTGCAGGGATCAGAAAAGGAGTTGCAGCGGCATAGGCGGCATATTACGGAAGTGCCTGCCTCAGGCTTCGCTTTTCGTTGATCATCCGTCGGCATTGACTCGTCACGACCATGATGTCGACGAGCACGGCAAGCGAAGGCGGAGGCTATCGCGTCGTAGCGGCGGAGGTGGCGGCCCCCCTTTATGCCGTTCTTCCTGCCCCTGAAATATTTGGCAGCCTTGCGCATGTCCGTTCCGCTGAGAGTTTATATCACGCCGTTTGCCGATAGAGGCGTTCTCGAGCCTGCGCAATGGGATTGCGACACGGCCAAGAAGGCGGTTGATGTCGTCAATACGATCTGGTCGAAGGCCAAGATCGCATTCGTGATCAGTGATTCCGTGATGGAAAGGCCGCTGGACATGGCAAAGAGCCGGCGCAGCAGCGACGAGGTCCTGCTGGGTGTTCTGGCCTCCCGGCATGACCCCGACAATGCGGTCCACATCTTCCTCGTCAATTCTATTCCAAATCTGAACGCCGGCGGGGGCTCGTTTCCGAACGGCGCTCCCGAGCCGACGAGCTTCGTCCAGTGGTATGGCAATGACCACGCCAATGGACGCGCCTGGGCACACGAGCTTGGGCATCTGATGGAGCTCGATCATGTCGAGATCGATTATTCCAACGAGAAGCAGGCGGCGCAGCGCGTCAAGAACCTCATGGTGCCTGGGTTGAGTGCAGGCAGCGATTTGACCAGCCAGCAGATCGGCACGGCCAAGGGGTCAAAGCTTGTCAAGAGATTTGGCGGCTAACCCGCGTCCGAAGCTCCACCATGCGATTGATCCGCGCAGCGTCATCGCTGTCTAAATTAGATAAGCGGGCAGCCGCATTCGGAAAACGGGCTTGGTTTCTGTTCAAACACATGATCGAGAGCGCGACAAAGGCCACCCGGATCACCGACGTTGCGGTGAGCACCTATCTCTGCCGACCTCCGAAATTGTGACCGGAACCGGGCGGCTCGCCGCTCAACGCGCTCCGAGTCTGAGCCACCCCTACCCAGCGTAACCCGCTCTCGAAATTTCACCCGAGGCTCAGATAGTTCTCCGGCTGCAGCGCACCTCGCACCCGCAGCCGCCATCTACTATGCATGGGGTTGTTTTCGACCTTTGTCGTTCGGCCGCGGATTGCGCATTCGCCGGAGCGCCGAATCGCATCGCGACCGCAGCCGCGAGCCTGCAGATCCGCGCCGGGTCCATTGAACGCCGTCGCGCTTCGCCGCGACCAAGAGGCGCATCCTGCGGTCGAAACCTCTGTTGGAGGAGCCCATGGCACCGTCCTACAAACCTGTCCCGCTCGTCGGCGCGGCATTCAGCTCAAATTCCAGGACCGGCGGCAGCGTTCCGGCCGCTTTCGACACCTTCCTCTACCAGCCGACTGGCGGCTTCAAACACGTCAAGCTCACGATTAAGCTCAAGATCAGCCTCAAACAGGCCAGGGGATTTCTGCCGGTCCAGCTGGACGCCGACAAAAAGCCGTTCCTCACGACGCCGTGGACCGACGCCCAGTGGTCTGCGTTCGTCAACAGCGCGTCGGCGCAGGTCAACCTATGGAATAACAGGTTCTGGCTCGTTCCGCCGCCCGCCTTTTCGGGGCTCGACGAGGTCTACCAAAAGGATCCGTTCTTCAACAAGTTTCCGAACAAGATCTTTCGGCCGAACCTGCTGTGTGCACTAGAGGTCGACTTCTCGCCCGCAAGCGGTGCCCACAGGACCATCGAGGTCACCAACCTCAACGCCGCCTTTATCACCGCAACCGGCAGGGTGCCCGATCCCGGGGTATTTCGCTCCCACGCGTTTCTTTACGACTCGTTCGACGCGACCCCATGGGCGTTCCCTCTCGGCCACGCCCCCGGCATGCCGGCAAGCCACCCCGTGATTGCTCACGAGATCGGCCACGCCATCGGGCTCGACCACATCGGTGTGCTGACGAAGGCGCCGATCTGCCAGCTCGCCGCGAATCTCAACACGGCAAATGTCGACCGGTATCTGCCCGCGGGAAGCCCGCTCGCGGGCGGCACGAACGCGCTGGTCTGCTATGGCTCAACGAACGCGGCACTCGCGAGCAACATCATGGGCGCCGGCCAGGCATTCTCCAGCGAGAACGCGAGGCCCTGGCTGTGGGCCCTGTACACGCTGCTGGACAAGCTGCTCGACAAGCCCGAGCCGATCACAGAAAAGGCCAAGTGGCGGGTGGTCATGACAGATCCAGGGCCGGGCCGCTGGATCGATAACGGCTTGGACATCATCACGTCGGATCCCGGTCCCGTGCGAGTCACCGCCAATGATGACTCGCTGATCAGGATCAGCGGAGACGTCTTGTTCGATACCGACAAATCGAACATCAAGCCGGAGGCCAACGCGGCGCTGGAGAAGGCCGCAGCGGACATCAAGGCGAGAATCGGCCCGCGCCTGCGATATGTCCTCATCAACGGGCACACCGACGCGACAGGCTCGGCAGACTACAACCAGCGCCTGTCGGAAGCGCGCGCCAAGGCGGCCGCCGATTGGTTCGTCACGCGCAAATATCTCGAGCGCGCCAAGATCCGGACGCAGGGTTTCGGGAAGACCCAGCCCCTTTCGCCGAACACGGATGAGCCGGGCCGAGCCAAGAACCGGCGGGTCGAGCTTCATATCGTGAACAGCTGACGCGCTGATGCGCGAACTGTCATCGTAGTTCGTCGGGGGAGCGAACATGCCTGCTCGCGTCGGGGCATTCGTGGACTACCTCGTGGAGTGCATGGGCGGCACTCGCGGACCCCAGACGATCAACGCCGCACCGCCGCCGCCGAACTAGACAGACGCGCGCGGCAATCCTTCTCGAACCTCTGCGAGCCTCGGACCGGTTCAACTAGTATCGAGACGCGCTCGCTGGGCCGCAGCCCGGATGGGCGGACTGACGGCTCGACCCTGTCAGCTAGGGGGCCCTGAATTATTGAGGAGGTTACCGCCTCGACCAGTTGGGCCGGCGCGAATGGCTTGGACCGCATCGCGCTGCGCGGCACTCCGTTCGCCGCCCACCTGTGAGCGCTATCTCCAGTCACGTAGAGGATTGCGCAGCGGGGATCGTGCTGCCGCGCCAGGCGGGCGAGCTCCCATCCGTCCATCCTGGCCCGAGATTGATGTCGGTCACCAAAGCGCGCGTCAGGAGTGTCGCGCCGAGCAGCCTGATCCCCTCCTCGCCCGATGCGGCGCTGAGGACGCCGAAGCCGTCCTCGCTCAAGGTTTTCTCCAGCATCTCCCGAGGCGCCAGTATTAAGCGCGTCCTCTGGACGATTCTCACGGTCAACGGGCGCGATTGCCGAAAGTGGGAACTCGCGCGCGGTGGGGTGGTTGGTGGCGATACCGCGCCGCAGCAATGGCGGTGGCGAGCCATTGGCGCGCCTGTTCTAACTGCGTAGGGTGCGCATTGAAAAAGTGAGAGGTCGATCATGCCCTTGCCGCGGCCCGTGCCTTTTGTAAGCCAAGCCAATGATCCCACAGGTTGCTGGTGGGCATGTGCACGCATGCTGCGCTTATACTACGGGGGCGGCTATGCCAGTCCGCTGCAGTTGCCGGAACTCGAGAACGAAGACGGCACTCATCAACGACTGGGAGGGGACGCGTATAACAAATTTATGAGAAACGAGGGTTTAAGCTTTCTTCACAAGGACGTTCCGACTTCCACAGCGAAAGATATCGACCTAGCGCTGACCGCGCTCGGGCCAATCATGGTTAGCTGGGACGGAGGTCTACACGTATCGCTGGTCGTTGCCGTCCTCGGGGTGGACTTGTACCACCATGATCCCGCCGTTGGACCCAATCAAACGATGCCGGTGAACAGGTTCAATATTTATCGCACCGGTGGAGGCGCCTTCAAGGGTGGAATGCTGGTGCGCGACCCGCAGCTCAACCAGTGGGCTCGATACCAGAAAGAACTCGTTCTCGCATCAGACGGAGTGACAAAAAAAGATGGATGGCCGACGGGCTGGTGGCGTGTGTGGGACGGCAGCACATGGTACTATTACCTCGCCAACGACAGTATCGCGATGTCGAGTAAGACGGCACCGTCCTCGCCCGGCCCCCCGGCCAAGCCACACAACACCGGCAGGTGGGTTTTCACTGATCCGAGTACCCTCGCGATCACTTGGAGGCCGGCCGCCGGCACTACGAAGCCGTGCGTGGAAACGTTCTGGAACGCGTCGCGCGAGTGCGAGCGGATGAACGCGAATTCGAACCTGTACTCACCGCTTGCGGCGACCCGGTTCGGGAAGTGAGGCGGTGCCGGAAGTCTGCCCACCGGCTGCGCATGCAAACTCATGCCTTGCAGCAGTTTTTCTTCGAGGACGAAAAGAAGCCAGCCTGAATTCGATCAAAGCACAAGGCGCCCGCCGACACGTTGCGCTCTACAGAGTAGTCGTGCAGGTCCAAGTTGACGATGGGCAGAAAGCTTGAATTGATCGGCCTGAAGGCTTCCTGCGCAAAGGTCCTGTAAAGCTCGCCGATCTTGGTCGCTTCGGCGAAGAACATTTCTTGTGCGGAT
>NZ_JBVVOY010000012.1:0-206034 GCF_055807535.1 Bradyrhizobium sp. Kon37 | reverse complement strand
ATCTCCTCGACCTCGACGAATGCTACACACCAACTCTCTGCCTTTTCCTTGATTTCCTTCGCGAGTTCTTCGCGAGCCGCGGCGTCGAGTTTTTTCGAGTCGTCAATTCCAATTATCCGTGTGCCGGGCTTCAGGATCACGGCGCCAGCGGAGACTGGCCCGGCGAGAGGGCTCATTCCCGCCTCGTCCACGCCTGCCCGGCATGATGGCCGCTTTCCCAGAGAGAGCTCTCGAAGCGCAGCATCTTTCGCAGGCGCTGCCCCTCGGACCTGTTTTCGAAGCGCCGTTTATCGATTGAGGCCAGGATGGCACGGGCTCCCGCGCGGGCGTCGGCCCGCAAGATCTGCTCGACGTCGGCCTCGAGCGGTCTTTTCTCGACGACATAGCGCCGACGCAATACATCGAGTGAATACTGGGTCATAGCGGCCTTCGTGAAGACTGAATGTGGGGAGCGTGTTGGTGAAATTTGTGGCGATTGTCTGAAGCTAGACCATGCCGTCATCAACTGCGCAGCGGTTTGTCGAAAGGAACCGGACCGGCTCGCCATCTGAGGTCCCGCTATTTCGGAGAGCCACTGATCCAGACCTCGCGCCGACGACCTCAGAGCGGAACCAACAGGTGTCTTCATCCCTTGAGAAAGAGTGGAGCCTCGATCCCAGGGGGCATCCCAAGGGACAGGCCCATGCTCCGAGAGACCGGCAACGAAGAACAGGCTCTGGACCGCACCGCCCAGGTCGCGGCCACCATCGCGGACGAAGGCCTCCGGTACGTCAGCGACTCCGCGCCGGGGTACACGCGCAAGCGGACAGGAACCACTTTCAGCTACTACAACAAGGACGGCGAGCGCATCACCGATGCCGCCGTCATCCGACGCATCAAATCAATCGGCATCCCGCCGGCCTACGAGTCCGTGTGGATCTGCCCGTCCTCGAACGGGCACATCCAAGCAACCGGGCTCGATGCGCGGGGTCGCAAGCAGTATCGCTACCATCCGAAGTGGCGCGAACTCCGAGACCAGAACAAGTATGAGCATATCATCCTGTTCGCTGCCACGCTGCCCGCGCTGCGGGAGCGGGTCGCCGCCGACATGAAGCGGGACGGACTGCCCCGCGACAAGGTGCTGGCCACGATCGTTAGTCTTCTGGAGAAGACTTTGATCCGGGTCGGCAATGCCGAGTATGCCGAGAAAAACAAGTCCTACGGGCTCACGACCATGCGCCGCAAGCACATCGCGGTCGGGCGCGGCGTCCTTCGGTTCGACTTCACGGGCAAGTCCGGCAAACAATGGAAGCTTCGCGTCGAGGACAAGCGGATAGCCGCGATCGTGAAGCGTTGCGCGGAGATCCCCGGACATGAGCTCTTCAAGTACCTCGACGACGACGGACAGCCCCGCACGGTCGATTCCGGCGACGTCAACGCCTACATCAAGGACATCACGGGCGAGGACTTCAGTGCCAAGGATTTTCGGACTTGGGCGGGAACGGTTCTGGCGGCGTTGGCGCTGGCCGAATTCAAGAAGCACGACAGCCAGGCCGAGGCGAAGCGCAACGTCGTCGCCGCGATCGAAAGCGTCTCGAAGCAGCTCGGCAACACACCGGCCATCTGCCGAAAGTGCTACGTGCACCCGGAAGTCCTGAACGCCTACATGTCAGGTGACCTCGTGAAGATGATTGAAGCCAAGATCGCGCAAAAGTTCAAGCGCCAGCACGCCAAGCTCACTTCCGACGAGATCATGGTGCTGGCATTTCTGCGCAGGCGTCTCGATGCTCTGAGGGTGCTCGTCTAGCCTTGCGTACGCGGTCTCCAGACCCTGCGTCCTCCTGGACCCTGCGGGCGCCCCTCGCCGACGGCCGGCGAGGCGCTTTCCTTGCCCTGATCTTAGGACCACTCCCTGCAACCACAATCACGATTCCGACGTGCTGATGCTGGTAGCTTCGGTCCGGGGCGCCGTCACCGGGCTGACGTCCGAACTGCTCGAGGATCACATCCGCAATCACGTCACCCGCCAGTCGCCGTGCCATGTCGGGCACGGTAATGCTTACCGGCTAATCTCGATACCGGCAGAACTCGTCGCCGTTTTCATACTCGATGCAGGTCTTAACCCGAGCGTAAGACCGCATTTCCCTACTAAACCCGCCTTCATACCGGCCTTCGCCGCGGCCCGGCGACCGGTATCCAGAACCGCGATCCATATCATCATCGTCGCGACGCCAGTTTCGTCCCGTGGTTCGATGATCCTCATCTTGGTCCATCATACGGCCCATCTGCCGATGCATCTGACGCATGCGATCCATATCCATGCGGTCGTCTCCACGATCCTGCCGGGTAGTCCAATCGCGATTAATGCGCGTGCCCTCGGCGCTCTGACGATCTCGGTCGCGCGCTTGATCTGATTGCTGCGGTGATCGCTCCGGCTGGACTGGAGCCTTTTGCAATTGGACTTGGTCCGGCTGTTGCGGGGTTACCTCCGGCCGAGCTTGGGGAGAGGCTTGATTAGCATCTGGCCCTGTTTGCTGAGCGAAGGCCGCAACGGGAATGAAACTGGAGACTACAAAAAGGATTGCGGCCATGTCTGATCGACGCATGATCTCACCTCGCGAGTTTGCTCTCTAACCTCGTGAGGCGGTTTTTGTTCTTATCTTTTTTGAAACGTCAGGAACGGTGACGCTTGTAAGCTTGGGCGCCATGGCAGTGCCGCCATGCCGGTTTTCGAATGTTAGAACTCGCTGTTGGGTTCTCTAGCAGTGCCGAGTGAGCGAGCGAGACGCGGGAGCCGAACTGTCTAGGTGTCCAAGGCTCACCTCGCCACACACCGGCGCCGTAGCGGCCGCTGCGGATCAATCCTAGACTGGGCTCCGCGGTTCGGGTTGACCCGTCTCAACTGATTCATTGCGTCGGCGGTTCGGGGCTGCACGTGGCTCCACTTCGTCAATAGCACGAATGGTAAGATGCTGGGCGATGTCCACCGCCACGTCCTGCTCAAGACCCGACCTGATCCGTCAGGTCCTGACCTAGTGCAGCAGGAACGTCATCACCTGCGCGGCGTGATGGATGAAAGACGCGAAGTAGAGGTATTCGCGGCCGCCGCATCGACTCGGTAGCCAGTATTCCCAGAAGTCGGTCGCGAGACGGCCCTACTGGTCCTCTTGCTCTAATTTTTCGGCAAGTCCGTCATATTCTTCAGTGAGATCCTTGAGCTTTTCAGCGAACTGCGGGTGAGCCGTCCCTTCGGCTAGTTGATGCAACCACAGCGCCCTCTTGCGCGACCTTTCCGCGTCACGATCGATACAAGCCGTTAGATGCATTTGCCTTTCCTCCTAACCTCCTGGAAAGGCCGCCCTGAAGAGCGGCCTCTCCATGCTGATGTAATTTTGTGCGGCGTTCAAGCGCCCGTCTTTGGCACACGCTGAAGCATGCTCCCACTCCTCGCACGATTCCCATCGTGCAGCGCACCAGGCGCTTCGTGCTGCCGCACATCCACCGGCAGTGTTGCACTAGGCTCGCGGAGACTGTGTGCTTCCCTAGTCTGATCACCGACGGACACTACGAATGTGCCAAGCCATGGTTGCGGCATAGGCAAGTAGAGTAATGCAGATGCCCGCGGCCAGTCGAGGTTTTGACACAGAGCCACATTCACGACCAAACCTTTCCGCCCGAATGGGTGTGTTGATAGTCAGGATTTTCCCGACAGTCGAAAAGCAATCTCCAGACTGCCTGGCGAGCTGCAATCACTGTATTCGGTTGCGCCTGAAGTGATCGTTCGTGGAGACTCCCGTGAAAACGTAGGTTTTCGAGGGGCCGAACCGGCAACTTTTTGCGCAGCATTAGAAACTACCCGGCCGTAGAGCCGAGAAACTTCGCGTGTAGATGCCGGCAAGCCTCGGGCTGCAGGCATAGGCTTGTAATAAGAGCTGATGCCCGGGAGGCCCCTCATCTTCGGTTGTGTACTAACCGGTCAGCAGCCCTGAAAATAGAAGTGCGGCGCCAAGTCCAATGAACGACAGAATTGAGGCCAGCACAACTTCGAGGCGCAACATCTTGCGCCGCCCGTCCCTAGGATTGGGTATCCCGATGAAGATGAGGACGCCCGCAGCCCCGAGCAAGGCAGCTCCGACTAGGATCTTCATGTTCGCCTTCCTTCATTTAAAGAGAGCAATAGCCAACCCCAGCCGGCGACTGGGGCCGACCCGCTTTCCCTTAAAAGGGTGACATGTGTGCTTGTCCAGCAGTACCGATGGAAGCCGGGGATGGCGCGCAACCGTACCCAGCTCGATAAAGCGGCTATATCCCAAAGGGTCGGAAACTATTCGCAAATCCGCTTGCGGACCGTAACACGCTCGCCATATCGATTCATTCGGTGACGGACAACAATTCGGCAATCGCGATCTCGGTTATAGGAATCGTAGAGGTGACGGCGATGATGATTTGGCCCGACACGCAGGCCGTTTGGACCGACACCGAATTCGACGGCGTTCGAAGTTCCGGCACTCGTGGCTAACGCGGCGATCAGCAATGCCGCCGCGATAATCGCTTTCTGCATCTGCAATCTCCTACCGGGCTAAACTTCTGAAGCTCGCGGCTTCTCAATTCGTCCCCACGTATGCAAAACACGTTCGAATGCAAAATGATCGATCCGTCGGTACGTATTTGTACCGAATTTCGATCTGCTTAACGGCGCTGCATTCGCCGTCGCGACGTCAGTTTGCGCGCGTATGACAACCTATAACCTCGCAGCAAATCGTGCTGAACAGCACGACAGCATAGGTTGGAGCCAAGTCCGGCGTTTTGGTCGGGCTGTCCGGCAGTGAGAGCAAGCGACACGGATGTGCCGCCACGCACGCGCGCCCATTCCGCACTACAAATAGAAGCGCACTTGCTGGTGCGCTCCTCTTATGCGACGACGCTGTCGGAACACGACTATCAGTGTGTAACCAGCGGACACGCCGAGTCGGATAATTTCCCGAATGCTTCTTCGCCCGACATAGTGTGAACCAGCTTGTAGTAGTCCCAAGGTTGTTTGGACTCATCGGGTTTCTTGACCTGCATGATGTACATCTCATGCTCCATCAAGCCATCGGCACGGATCTTGCCATTGCTGGTGAACATGTCGTCGATCTTCATCTTCTTGAGCTCCGCCATGACCTTCTCTGAATTTGTGGAGCCGGCAGCCTTGACCGCGTTGAGGTAGCTCATGGTCGCCGAATAGTAGCCCGCCTGATTCATGGTGGGCTCGCGCTTCGTCTTCTCATAATAGCGTTTGGCGAAGGCGCGGGTCTTCTCGTTGAGATCCCAATACCAGCCGGTGGTGAGGTACAGGCCCTGTGCGGTCTTGAGGCCGAGGCTGTGAATGTCGCTGATGAAGGCGAGCAATGCGGCCGGCTTCATTGTCCTGGCGATGCCGAACTCGTCGGCAGCCTTGATCGAGTTAGTGAAGTCGTTGCCGGCATTGGCGAGTCCAAGCACCTGCGCACCCGCGTTTTGCGCCTGGAGCAGATAGCTCGAGAAGTCCGACGTGGAGAGCGGGACGCGCACGGCGCCAGTGACCTTGCCGCCATTGGCCTCGACCACCTTCGACGCCGACTCCTGCAACTGGGTGCCGAAGGCGTAGTCGGCCGTGAGGAAGAACCAGGTTTTACCGCCCTGCTTCACCATGGTCTTGGCGGTACCGTTGCCGAGCGCAGTCGTGTCGTAGACGTAGTGGACCGTATACGGCGTGCAGTCCTTGCCGGTCAGTGATGCGCCGGCTGCGCCGATAGCGATGAACGGAATTTTCTTCTCCTTGGCGACATTGTTCATCGCCAGGCTAACTCCCGTGTTCGATCCGCCGAGAATCATCGTAATGCCGTCCCGGTCAGCCCATTCCCGGAATTTTTGCGCTCCAACATCGGGCTTGTTCTGGTGATCGGAGACCATGAACTCGATCTTGTTACCCAGAACGCTGCCGCCAAAATCCTCAATTGCCATCTTGGCCGCCTCGACACCGCCGGGGCCGATAACGTCGGCATAGAGGCCGGACATGTCGTCGATATCGCCGATCACGACCTTGTTTTCGGCCGCGTGTGCAGTCGTCACCGCCATTGACGCTGTGAGCAGCAGTTGAACCGTTCTTACCGCAATGTATTTCATTTGACGTGTTCCTCCTTTTCGATTTCAGCGCGAGGTCGTCAGGACTTCGCGTCGTCACGTCGCGCTGGGTCAAATCAACTAGACGCCGAGATAGCGCTGGAGCAGCTCCGGTTGTGCCTTGAGCTCCCGAGCTGGCCCGTCGTGCACGATGTGTCCGTTGTTGATGATGTAGATCCGGCTCGCCAGGGCCAGCGTCGCCGCCAAATTCTGCTCGACCAGCACGATGGTCTGGCCGGCGGCGGCGAGCTCGCGGCAGGCCTTGACGAGATCGTGGACGATGACGGGCGCGAGCCCCTCGAACGGCTCGTCCAGCAGCACGATCTTGGGATCGCGCACCAGCGCCCGCGCGATAGCGAGCATCTGCTGTTCGCCGCCCGACAGCTCGGTGCCGCGGTTGCTACGCCGCTCCTTCAGTCGCGGAAACATCTCGTAGATGCGGTCGAGAGGCCAGCGTTTGGGCGCCGTGATCCCGGCGAGCAGGATATTCTCTTCCACCGACAGGCTGCCGAAAATGCGGCGCTCCTCGTGCACGAGCTGCATGCCCGCCTGCGCGATTCTGTGGCTTTTTCGGCCGGCGATATCGATGCCGTCGAACTTCACGCTGCCGCTACGCGGAGTCACGACACCCATCAGGCTCTTCAGCGTGGTGCTCTTGCCGGCGCCGTTTCGGCCGAGCAGTGCCACCACCTCGTGACGCTCGACATGCATGGCGACGTCGAACAGGATGTGGGAGTCCCCGTAGTAGCTGTTCAGGCCGTTGACCTCGATCAGGCTCATGCGGCGATCTCTCCGTGAACTCCGCCGAGATAGGCTTCCTGCACGGCGGCGTTGGACTTGATTTCCTCCGGCGTGCCGTCGAGCAGAACCTTGCCTTCCTGTAGCACCGTCACGCGCTCGACCAGCTCGAACAGCGAATCCATGTCGTGGTCGATGATGATCATGGTGCGCCCGCGCGCGATCGATTTGAGCAGCTTGACGGTCTCGACCCGCTCGCGTGGGCTCATGCCCGCAAGCGGCTCGTCGAGCAGCAGCAGGCGTGGCGAGGTGGCGAGCGCGAGCCCGATTTCCAGTCTCCGCTTCTCGCCATAGGCGAGCTCGGATACCGGCGTATCGGCCCGGCGGCTCAAATTGACGAGGGCAAGCGTGTGCTCCACTTGCTCGGTCAGGCCCTTGACGCTGGAGAGCTTACGGAACAGGTCGAGCCGAAATTTCCCGCGCAGCTCGGCCAGCGCGGCGATCGTCAGGTTCTGACGCACCGTCAATCCGGTGAAGAGCTGGTTGACCTGATAGCTCTTGGTGAGGCCGAGCTGGCAGACCTCGGTGACCTTCAATCCGGTGATGTCGCGCCCCTCGAACACGATCTGACCAGAGCTCGGCGCGATCTCGCAGGTCAGCATCTTGAAGAAGGTCGATTTGCCGGCGCCGTTGGGGCCGATGATCCCGCGCAGCTCGCCCTGATTGACGCTGAAATCGATGTCGCTGTTGGCGACCAGGCCGCCATAGCGCTTGGTGAGGCCGCTGGCTTTGAGGATCGGCCCGGAATAGACGGGATGCGCGACCCTCTTCGCCTGCATCGGCGCGGGCGGGAGTTGCTGCGCGGCCTCGCTGTCAGCGGCCTCTTGCCCCACTTCCGCTTCCCCCCGCTTCCGCCCGTCCGAGACAAGGCGATATAGATCGGCAAGACCGCCGATGATGCCGCCGCGCAGGAAGCAGACCAGCAGCACGAATACGACACCCAGCACCAGCTTCCAGGCCGCGCCGAGGCCCAGCGCGGATTGGAGGAAATCCTGCAGGAACAGCCAGACGGTCGCGCCGACCAGCGGCCCGAACAACGTGCCCCTGCCGCCGATGGCCGTCTGCATCACGAGCTGGCCCGAGGTGTCGAAGGTGAAGGCGTCGGGCGGCATGAAGGCCTGGAGCACGCCGAGCAGGCCGCCGGCGAGACCGGCGTAAGCCGCCGCGATCACGAAAGCCGTCAGCTTGTAGCCGTGGATGTTGTGGCCGACGGCCGTGGCGCGCAGCGGATTGTCGCGGATCGCACTCAGAATCGCGCCGACCGGCGAGCGCACGATCCTGAGGGCGATGACGACGCCGACGAAGTAGCACAGCGCGATGAACTGATAGAGCGACCAGCCATTGGTGAAGTGGATGGAGGTGAAGCCGAGATCGAAGCTCGGCGTCGGTACCCCCGGCAGTCCATTCTCGCCGCCGGTGAAATCGGAAAGTGGATTGAACTCGACGAAGAAGAACACCTCCGCGATCGCCACGGTGATCATCGCGAAATAGATGCCGGTGCGGCGCAATGCGATCAGGCCGATCAGGTAGCCGGTCGCGGCGGCCGCGATCATGCCGATGATCAGCGCGCCCAGCACGTTGCCGAAGCCCGCGCGGGTCAGCAGGTAGGCGGCGACGAAGCCGCCGGTGCCGTAGAAGGCGGACTGGCCGAACGAGAGCAGGCCGGTGAAGCCGAACAGGATGTCGAAGCCGAGCCCGAAAAGGCCCCAGACCAGGATCCTGTTCACGGTGTTCGGCGCGAAGCCGAGACGAGGAAGCACGAAAGGAGCTGCGATCAAGCCGATCGCAGTCAGGGCTTCGATCAGGTAGGGGCGTTGCTTGAGCATCAGGAGATCGCTTACTCGCGGCCCTGGACGCCGAGCAGGCCATGCGGTCGTACCACGAGTACGAGCGTCATCGCTGCAAACAGCATCACATAGGCATAGCCGGGGTTGAACATGGAGGTGACGCTGATGATCTCGCCGGCGATCAGGCCGCCGAGAATTGCGCCCGGGAACGAACCGACGCCGCCGATCACCACCACCACGAAGGTCTGGACCAGGATGTCGTCACCGATGCCCGGTGTCAGCGACACCACCGGCGCGTTGACGATGCCGGCAAAGCCGGCTGCCATTGCGCCGATGCCGAACACGATCATGAAGACGCGGTAGACGTTGATGCCGAGCGAATCGACCATCACCGAATCCTCGATGCCGGCGCGCACAATCATGCCCAGCCGGGTCCGGTAGAGGACGATGAACAACGCGCCGAGCGCGACAGCGACGATCCCGACCACGGCGAGGCGATAGGTCGGATAGAACATGAACCCCAGATTGGTGATGCCCTGGAATAGCGCCGGCGGCGGCACCAGCTGCGACTGGCTCGAGAAGATCAGGCGCACGAGCTCGACGAAACAGATGCCGAGCCCGAAGGTTACCAGCAGCTGATCCTCGTGGGGCCGATGATAGAAATGGCGGATGATGACGCGTTCGATGAGAACGCCGAGCAGCATCACGAACAGGGAGCCCGCGATCACGGCGAGGATGAACGACTCCGTGTACTGGTAGGCGACAAAGCCGGCATAGCCGCCGATCATGAACATCGCGCCGTGCGCGAGGTTCAGCACGCCGAGCGTGCCGTAGATGATGGTCAGGCCGGAGCTGATCAGCGCGAGCAAGGCCCCGAGCGCGAGCCCGTTGAAAAGCTGTGAAACGAGGTTGGGCCAACTTATCATGCGACAATCGCTGTTGCGGCGCGCGATCGTGCGCGTCCAAAAAAGGTGACGCCGCAGGTCCTGAGTAAGGCCTACGGCGCCACAGGGGTTAGTTCGGCATCAGCTGTAGTCGCCGAGATGGCAGCCGAAGGCGTCCGGCTTCTGCATCAGGCCGTCGCCCGGGACGATCTCGACGACGTCGTACCAGTCTTCCTTGTTCTTCATGTCCTTCTGCTGCTTGCCCTTGACGATGATCACCGGGCGAACGCACTGATGGTCCTCGGGACGGTAATGCACGTCGCCCACCAGGGAGGGGATCGTCTCGCCTTTCTCGTAGGCCTTGATCACGTCGGGCGGATTGAAGCTGCCGGCCTGCTCGCACATGTGCGCCCAATGGGCGAAGCTGACATAGGCGTTCTCGGCGCCCCATTCGGGCTTGTAGCCGTACTTCTTCTCGAAGGCTTCGTTGAACATCTTGGCGAGCGGGAATTTGTCTTCGATGGTCCACCAATAATCGGTGGCGGCGTAGACGCCCTGCATCAGGCCGCCGGTCTCGCGCGCGATAAAAGGCACCTGGTAGGGGACGACCAGCTTCATCTTGTCGAGCACGCCGAACTGCTTGGCCTGTTGTGTCGACAGCACGGCGTCGTGCCCCCAGTTGACGTTGATGAGCACGTCGGCGCCTGAATTCGCGACGTTCAGCAAATAGGAGGAGTAGTCGGGTGCGCCGAGGGGCGCCACCTGGTTGGTGGTCGTCGTCCAGCCCGCTGTTGCGAGGAAATCCTGCATGGATTTGGTGACGGTGTGGCCGTAGGTGTAATCAGGCGTGAGATACGCCGCCTTCTTGCCCTTGCCGAACTCACGTACCATCACCGGGCCTATCGCTGCAGCCGCAGTCTGGCCGTAGAAGTTCTGGCGAAAGCCGTAGCGGACGCAATCCTTTCCGGTAGTATCGTTCGAGCCGGAAATGCCGCACACGAAAATGACGTGTTCGCGCTGGGCGAGTTTGTTCAGCGCCACCGCAACGGCGCTCGACGTGCCGCCGGTGATCATGATCGCCTTGTTCTCGCTGATGAAGCGCTGCTGCGCCTGCACCGCCTCGTTCGGCTTGGCCGCGGAATCGGCGACGCCGAACTTCAGCTCCTTGCCGAGCACGCCCTTGCTGGTCTTGGGCGAGATCTTCTTGATCAGCTCGTGGCCTTCATTGATGTGCTCGATCGCGAGCTGGTAGCCCTTGAGCTCGTCTTCACCTTGTACGGCATAGGTGCCGGTGCGCGGCACGGAGATGCCGATGAAGGCGGTGGAACCCGACACGCCCGCGGGATAGGTGCCGATCGCCGGCTCCTCGGCAAACGCCGGCATCGCGGGCAGCATCGAGCCGCCGATGAGGCCCGCGGTGGTCTGAAGCAAGCCACGGCGCGAGAGGCCGCGGCGGATGAGATTGTCAGTCATCGTTTCCTCCGAACATCGTTCTTGTTTGCAGGGAAGGCACGACCTGTCCGGCGGCAGCCGGTCTCCAGGGCCTGCCCGCGCCGGGCACGTCACATCCGCGTGTAGCTCTTGGGCGTAAGCATTGCTTGTGAACGCCTTCTGTCAATTTCGTCTTTGGTCGAACGCCGAAAATTATCTCGTGAAAACATATCGGATCACGATATATATTAGCCTTTGTGAGTACGAGACTGGCGGGTTCGGCGAGAGAAATGGCGCGGCGAACGAGAGTGGCGGGTACCCGGAAGCGACGGTCATGGCCGCAAGGTGCGGAGCGGCCGGACCCCGCGCGGTCGGTGGAAGAGGTGAACGGGCAGCGGGCCACACCGCAGTCCGGCGACGCCTCGCGCATGCCCGAGCTTCGAAATCGACCGACCGGTGGGCGGGGACCGGCAGTCGGCTCTGTTCAGGGGAAGCATGTGCCCGGGCCGATGAAGCGGCTGAGCGTGCGTGCCCAGAACGTCCTGAAGGAGCTTGCAGTCGAACTCAACGGCGAGCGACCGCCGAAGGGGAATTGGTCGCCGTCGCGCGAATTGCTGCGGGCGCTCACGGCCGAGCGCCTCTCGACCGCGCGCAATTGCGGGCCGCATACGATGCGGGAAATCGTGGACTGGGCGCAGGCCTGCGGCGTGACCATCAAGCCGGTAATCCCGCCCGGCGGTTCGCTGTCGCAGATGTGGAGCGAGCTGATCGCCAATGCCTCGGCAGGCAACCTGACCGGCGCCGAGATCGCCGGCGCGCTGCAGCGCTCGATCCGGCGGAAGAGCGTCCGCATTCCGATCGCCCTCCAGGTCATCCTGGTGAAGATCCTGCTGTCCAGCTTCGAATAGAGCGACGGATAGCTGTGCATCCGGAATTCCTGCTGGTTGGTCCCGGCGCTGCTGCTTGCTACTTTTGGCTGCGCTGCCGGTGTTGCCGAGTGGCAAGGAGGGAGGGGCACGGCATGGTTCAGGCGAAGAAGGCGCAACGGTCGACGGCGGCGGTAGCTGAGCGGGCTTCACGCCGCCGCACGATGCGCGACTCCGACTATGCTGGGCTGGCGCAGTTCCGCTTTCAGATCCGAAGCTTTCTGGCGTTCAGCGAGGCAGCCGCAGCACAGCAGGGATTGACGCCGACGCAGCATCAGGCGCTGCTTGGGATCAAGGGCTTTGTGCGGCCGGGTCCCGCTACAGTCGGTGATGTCGCGCGATTTCTGCTGATCCGGCATCACTCCGCTGTGGAACTGATCAATCGCCTCTCGAAGCTTGAGCTGGTCAGCCGCATTGCCGACCCTGAAGACGCCAGACGCGTTCATCTCAAGCTGACGAAAAAGGGTGAGCAGAAGCTCCAGGCGCTCTCGCGCAAGAACCTCGAGGAGCTCCGCCGCGCCGCAAGCCCGGCGCTCAGTCGTCTGCTGAGCTCGTTCCGGAAGTCCAGCCACACTTGAACACTCGTGGGACCGCCCTTTTCGATACGGAAAAACAGAGTGGGGCTGGCCACTAGAGGCGGCCAGCGGACAGCTCAGCCGAAGTCGAAGTGTCCGCGCCGGTCAGGCCCTGCACGCCTGCTGGATGGTCAACAGGTCAAAGCGCTTTCAGAACACAGTGCCGAGGCCGAACTCGAACGGGGATGGAGATGGGAGTTCGCGGTGGGTAATAAGGATAGTAGTACGGCAACCCATAGTAGGCTGGATGATAGCAGTCATACCAACGCCACGGATACTGCGGACGGTATGCAGGCCGGTAGGTTGCGAACACGGCATGATAGGAGTGTCGGAAGGGTCTGGAGTGCAATGGTGATAACCCTCCGGATGGAAGCCGAACGCCAGTAGGCAGTGCCTGCCCATGTCGAAAGCGGTAGTGGTGTCGGGGGAGAGCACTAAATTCGTTGGCATTAGGACCGGGTTGTCTCTGGCAGTCAACGCCACCAAGTGCAGCCGCCTCAATCGCAAGTCTCACGGCAGACTTTCCTATCGCAAATGGCCCCTGGGCCCAACTGAAGGGCCGTTGTCAAGCGATCCCGGCGCAAGGGCGCCGAGTGATCATACATCGGGCAGCCTAGAAGACGCAGACGCGGTCGTGAACGGGCCGGCCATTCTGCGATCTACTTCCATTCAGGTTGTTGTCTCCGGTCGACCGCAACATCAGCGCTGAGCGGACCACCGGACCCGTGCTCCGCACCTTTCTCAGAAGCAAGCACAGGCCCAAATGTTAATCGAGGTGATCTCGAAGTTTCTTCTCGTAGGCTTTACTGGGCTTTTTGCCGAGGTTCGCGAATCCTCAGCGTTCGTCCTTATGGGCCTCGGCGACTAGGCTGGCGCGTGCTCCCCTTTTGTACGGTAGCGCACCAGATATTGTCGGCTGAGACTCCTGCCAGACCTGTCGACAGCGCAACTGCGACCCTCTGACGCTTGCCCTCCAAAAGGCTCATCGGAACGCAACCTGACGAGATGCCGTTGCACTCGTACTCAACCTCAACGAAGGAGACATGCATGAGCTTGCGAAGTCCTTTTCCGTCCTCACTACCGCTGTCGCGATTTCTCTTGGCTCTAGCTCCGCATTGCTCGCAGCACCGATGACGCCTGCGTCGATCGCGCCAACGTTGGCATCCGTTGAGCAGGTGCAGTACCGGCATTGGCATCATGGCTGGGATCGTCCGCACTGGCATCGCCACTACGGGCCTGGTGCTGCCGCGATTGGAGGTCTCGCCGCCGGAGCTCTCATCGGGAGCGCAATTGCGAACAGCGAGGCGAGAGCCGACAGCAGCGCCTACTGCGCGCAACGCTACAAATCGTATGCATCCGGGACCTACCTCGGTTATGACAGCGCGCGGCATCCGTGCCCCTGATTGCCACTGCGGCCGGGCGTTCCGTTCTCAAACCGGCTGGCCGGCTTGTCGAGGGACTTAGCTGAATGGAGATAGGCGAGTTCACGAAACGCGTCGCGATCGCGGTCACGATCGCGACCGTACCTTTCCTTTTGTGGTATCTCCGCTCGGTGCTGCTGGTTGCGATCGGCGCTATCCTCTTGTCGGTCGTCCTTGACCTTCTATGCCAGCCCCTGCAGTGGTGCCGAGTCCCGAGAGCGGGCTCAGTTGGCCTTACGATGCTTCTTCTGTTCGGTTCCCTCGGCGCGATCGCGTATTTGTTCGGCACCACGCTGTCGAGCGAGATGGAAGACGTGCTGAAGCGCGCGGATATCGCAGCCAAAACAATCGCAGACGCCTTACAGAAATCCGCGTGGGGCCCCTCGCTCCTGCAGCACATGGACGCCAGCCAACTCTCGCTCACAAGTTGGGCCGGCAACATCGTCAGCGTGAGCAGTAGCGTTTTCGCGTCGTTGGTCGTCATGATCGCGATGGGAGCGTATATGGCCGCTCAACCAGGAGTATATCGAAGGGAAGTCCGCAAGCTGCTTCCTGGTAGATGGGCCAAGCCGCTCGAAGCCGTAACCAAGCACATCATCCAGTCACTCCAGCTCTGGAGTATCGGTCAGGCCATCCAGATGGTGCTGGTGGGAGCGCTCACGACAGCGGCAGTCTGGCTGATCGGCTTGCCGTCGCCGCTGGCTCTGGGCATCATCGCGGGGCTTGCCGAATTCATCCCGTACGCAGGGCCTTTCATCGCCGCGGTCCCTGCGCTGCTCGTCGCGACAGCGCAAGGATGGTCCCCCCTGCTTTGGACCGTGCTGGCCTACGTTGCGATTCAGCAAATCGAGGGGAATGTGCTGCTCCCGATGATCCAACGGCGGCTCATCGCCATTCCACCAGCCATGATTCTTTTCAGCATCTTGGCTGTCAGCAGCTTTTTCGGGGCGGCGGGAGTCATTTTCGCGGCTCCGATCAGCGTCATGATCTATGCAGTGCTGGAGACAATAGCCCGAAGCAGAAAACTGCGAACGCTAGTGCCAGAGCGAACGCAAACGACTCCACCATCAAGGGCGTGATCACTGCTGTGGGAGGTAGACACCATGAACAGGGATGTCGGACCGTCAATGGTGCTCCTGCTGTTGCTCGCTCTGATCCCGCTCTCCCTCGGCGCCGCCTACATGGACGCGCCTCCGGTGCTGCGTTTTGCGACCAGCGCCGCGGCGAGCGCTATTCTGGCGGAGTGGATCCGCCGCGGGACGGAGCAGCTCGCGCGGCACGCAGGACCTACCATCGGCGGCCTGATTATGGTGACGTTCGGCAGCGTCGCGGAACTCGTTTGGCCCTATTCATACTTGCGAGCGGCGAAACGGCCGTCGTTCAGGCCCAGGTCACCGGCTCGATTATCGGCACGAGCCTTTTTGGCTTGGGCATTGCGATCCTGATCGGCGGTCTTTCACGGCAGCGTCAAACGTTTAACCCCGCCAAGGCCGGGCTGCTATCGACGCTACTGATCCTATCGGTTATCGCACTGCTGCTGCCGGCGGTGTTCGACTATACGGGTCGGCAGGTCCACTTGCACAACATCGGCCTCACCGATGAGGAACTGAGCCTAGGTGCATCGTTGATCTTGCTTCTGCTCTATGCAGGAAACATCGTTTACACGTTGATCACTCATCGAGACGCCTTCGCCGACGGCGAAGCTGACGGCAAGCCTGCGTGGGGTTTGGCATTGTCGATCGGTATCGTAATTGGTTGCACCGCGATCATCGCGATCGAAGCCGAAATCCTCTCTGACGTGCTGACCCAGACGGCCACAGCTCTGAGGATCTCGCCGACTTTTCTTGGCGTGGTCGTACTTGCCCTGGTCGGGGACAAGCGCCGACATCTTCGCGGCGAGCTGGTTCGCTCACCGCAACAACATGACCGCCGCGTTGAATATCTGCGTTGGATCCGGCCATCCAGCTCGTGCTGGTGGTTGCGCCGCTTTTGGTCCTTATCTCGGCGTTCATGGAAAGACCGATGAGCTTCGTGTTCGGCAATCCGCCATATCTTTTGCAATCGCGAGCACGGCATTCGTCGTGAACGCGATCGCACGCGACGGCGAGACGACCTGGTTCGAGGGCCTGCTTCTGGTGGGCGTGTATATGCTGTTCGGGCTCGGTTTCTTCTTCATCGGTCCGGCGTGACCGGCCCTCGCCGATGCAGGTCTTATCGGACCTCGAAACCAAGCCGTGGCCGGCGGTGCCTTGCGGCCTTCAGCATGGTGTGCGCTGCTCGTAGGCACCGCAGACCGAAGCGCTCGAGAGCCTTGCCCTCCTAACGGGCGTAAGTTGCGTGCCGGTCAAGACGCGCCCGCTTTTCCCGCTCGCTGTGGAGGATGTGCCGGGTAATCTTTCGATCACGCCTGAAGGCGCCTTGTGTAGCGTGGTATGCGGCCATTCCCGGCGTCTCCTTGGATTTGTCTCGCCCAGCGTAAGCCGGACCTGCCGCCACGAGCGTGACGGCGCAGATCAGTGCGCCGAACCAGTTCTTAGACCTCATTGGTTCTCTCCTCGGGATGCAGAACACTTATCGGCCACTGAGCTCCCGGGGAGTTGAGTGACGCAACTCTCCCACCTGGGATGCGGCTACTTGACTTGCTGAATTGCCCCAAGCGTTCCTGACGTAAGTAGCGAGATCTGCAATCTGCTGGTCCGAAAGCTTCCAGTCGAAGGCCGGCATCGATACCTGCGTCGGCCGCGCATCAGTCGTCGCCGCGTGCGCACCATTCAGGATCAACCTGATGATAGTGGTCGGGTCACGGTCCTGCGCGGCGCTGCTTCCCTGAAGCCGCGGAAACATAGCCGGCGCGCCCCGGCCATCAGCCTGGTGGCATCCCGAACAATTGTCGACGTAGAGCGCCCCTCCGGCGGCCATAACCTTCGGATCTGGCCCAGCAACTTTGTTGTCCTCGGGAGCTGCTGGAATATCCTTGAGGTAAGTCGCCATAGCCTTGAGGTCGTCATCGTTCAGCTTCGAGGTGGAGAAGGTGATCACCTCCGACATGGGACCGTAAGCGACGGTTCGGTCGTTCCGACCTGTCTTGAGAAACGTGACGATCTCGTCAACGCTCCATTGCCCCAATCCCGACCGAACGTCAGCCGTCAAATTCGGCGCGTACCAATCATGCAGCTTGCCGCCGCGTAAGGCGGACTGCTTCTCGGCGGAGCCCAGAACATTGCTGGGCGTGTGGCAGGCGCCGCAATGTCCCAAGCCCTCGACCAGATAAGCTCCGCGATTCCATTCGGGCGACTTTTGGCCGTTGGGCTTGAATGTTCCTTCCCGGAAGAACAGCTCGTTCCACCCCTTCATGACGAACCGGTCATTCAGCGGCCAAACAAGATCGTTCGGCGGAGGGGACTTTGATGCCGGCTCGAGCGAGCTCAAGAAGGCGTGGAGCGCATCTGAATCCTGGCGCGTCACCTTGGTGTACCAGGGATATGGGAACGCGGGGTAGAGATAGCTTCCGTCCGCAGCAATCCCCTGATGTAGCGCCCGATAGAACTTATCATCGGACCAAGTGCCGATCCCGGTCTTTCGGTCCGGCGTGATGTTCGCCGAGTAGATCGTGCCGAACGGGGTCGGAATCGCGCGGCCGCCGGCAAATGGCTTGCCTCCGGGTGCGGTGTGGCAAGCCTCGCAGTCTCCGGCCGCGGCCAGATAGCGTCCTCTCTCTACTTGGCCGAATGACAACTGCTCGCAGCGAGCGGGCGAAGCGAAAAAAGCAAAGGCGCAGGAAGAAGCAAGCAATACGAGTCTCAGAGCACTGGATGACATCTTCCCGATCTCCTTACGCCTGAACCAACGGGCCGGGATTCTTGAGATACTGCGTTCTGATGGCCTGCGCGGACCAAAGCGCCAGCGCAGCAACAGTCCCTGTCGGATTGTAGCCCGGGTTCTGGGGGAAAGCGGACGACCCCATCACAAACAGATTTGAGACATCCCAATGCTGCAGATACGGGTTGAGAACGCTCTCCCGCGGGTTTAAGCCCATGATCGCGCCGCCAGTGTTGTGCGTCGTCTGGTAGGGCGTGATGTCGTAGTGACCCTTCCGGGGATTGCTCCTGATCTCCCGCGGCTTCATGGCCTGCGCGATCTGCTCTGCCTTGCCGGTCAAAAAATCCGACATTCTGTGCTCGTTGTCGGTGTAGTCGAAGGTCATCCGCATTAACGGCCTGCCGAGGAAATCGCGGTAGGTCGGGTCCAGATCGAGATGATTTCCTCGGTGGCTCATGACGGCGCCGTGCGTGGCGACGGACATCGACCTGAGATAGTCGTTGACGACGGCCCTCTTCCATTTGGCGCCCCATTTCGGCGTCCCATCAGGCACCAAGTGGGTCTCGATCGGCCGCCCGTTCGTGTTCCAGCAGGCGATATAGCCGCCTCCTAAGAACCCGAGATTGGAATGATCGAAGTTGTCTCCGTTGAATTCGTCGACCACCATTCCCAGCGCGCCGGCGCCGATGAACGGGTTCAGTATCTTGTCGTCGTAGAATACGTCGACACTGGACACGATCTGGTAGGCGTAGTTCTTCCCGAGCGTACCTGCTCCAGTGCTCGGGTCGTAGGGTGTGCCGATCCCCGATAGCAGCAGCAGATGTACGTTGTGCAGAACGAACGCGCTGAGAACGATCAAATCAGCTGGCTGCTCGTACTCTTCACCTTGGGTATCGACATATGTGACGCTGACCGCCCGTTTCCTGTCGCTGTCGAGGTTGATCTTGATGACCTCGCACTCCGTCTTGAGCGCAAAGTTCTTCTTGCGAAGCAGAACCGGCAGAATCGTGGTTTGCGGGCTTGCCTTGGAGTAATTCCCGCAGCCGAACTTCTCGCAGAACCCGCAATAGGTGCATGGGCCGAGTTGCACCCCGAGTGGATTGGTATAAGCGCGAGACATGTTGGCGGAGGGAGCCGGGAAAGGCTTTAGCCCGATGTCATTCGCGGCCTGCGCGAAGAGTGTCGGGCCGTAAGTCATCTCCATAGGCGGGTTCGGATAGTCTCTGGCGCGTGGGCCTTCGAACGGGTTTCCGCCGGACTGGATCTGACCTTTGATATTCCCTGCCTTGCCCGAGATGCCGCAGAGGTACTCCCACTTGTCGTAGTAGGGTTCCAGGTCGCCGTACGTGACGCCCCAATCTTGGACAGTCATGTCCTGTGGTATTGCTGCCGCGCCATAGCGATCCGTGTTGTGGCTCCGGGCGAGGAAATCGCTCGGCAGGAAACGCCAGTTCTGTCCATTCCAATGAATTCCGGCCCCGCCGACGCCCGTCCCTGGGAGAAAGGAGCCGAGTTGGCGCATTGGTAGAGCTGTCTCGCTCGTCGAGTTTCGGAAGCTCAGCGTCTCACGCGCGGGCTCTTGGAAGAGTGTATGGCGATAGTAATAGCGAAGCTCGTCTTGAATGAACGTGGTGGCGAAGTCGGTCGTCGTATCCCGCCAGCCACCGCGCTCGAGTGCCAAGACGTTCAGCCCGGCATCACTCAGTTCCTGACCGAGCAGCGCACCGGTCCAGCCGAACCCTACGAGGAGCGCATCCACGGGAGGGAGCTTGGTAGCCATCTTGAGGTCTCCCTATCCTTTCGGAGTCCAATCGGGACGGCCATAGAGTGACACAGGCGGTAATGGGTAGCGCTGGCCGTGCTTACTGACAAAGTCACGGTAATCGTATCGTGCGCCCGGAAAGCCGATCATCTTCCAGGCTCCCATATCCCTGTTTCCGCCGTACAAGGGATCTGCGAAGAATCCTTCCTGGGTATTGAGGAGGAGCTGCTTGAAGAATGCCTTCCCGTCGACCTGCTCGAGCTTTGCTTTTCCCTCCTCAAGGTCTCCGAGCACTTTGTCCTGCTGCTCCGCGCCGAGGTCCACGAAAGCTTTTCCACCGAACTCGGTTCGACAATAGCCATCGACTGCTTTGATTGCCGCTCGATACAATTGGGCTGGCGCCATCCGTGATTGATAACCCTGAGTTTCCGTGCCCTTTGCCCACGGACCCCCCATATACCAGCGCTCGGCTCGCCCGTACGCTCCTGCAAGCTGCCGGTCGATAAAGACCGTGACGCCAAGCTCGCGCGCGCCGGGCCCTAGCTCGTCCTTGGGTATCAATCGGGAAACAACTGCATCCACCCAGGCAACTTCGTCCGGGGCGAAAAACTCGTAGCCGCCCTTGAAAACCGCCCCCGGCTTGTTGGCTTCGCCCGGCCCCCAGGGGACCTGCTGCGAGATCGTGTCAGCCGCCGCGCTGCCGGAAGAAATCGCCAGGGAGGATCCGGCGACAATTCCGGCAGTGAGTAGCTCGCGGCGGCTGACGCCAGGAGTCGCGGATCGTTCGGTCTTCGCCATCGCCGGCCCCTTCTGCTTGTGAAGGCAACAACAACTTACAATAATCGCGGGTTCGCCCGGCAGGGCGCGGTCTTGGAAAGCTGGTACGGTCCCGCGCCATCTGACAAGGTCGCGGTTACCGCTGCAGCAAACGAACAAGCTCGAGGACGTTCTCTGCTTGAACTTCTTTTAGGAGACAGCTTTCCCGCTCTTTTCCGGGTGGGAGCTCAACAGCAGCCCGCTTGGCTCGATCCGACAGTTGCTTCAGCCTTTCTAGAAGCGGCACGACTTGTTCATCACTGCCGCGACGCCGGCTCTTCCGTCTGGCCTTCTTGGCAGTTCGCCACGCCAATGGCTTCATATCGTGTCCCATCGGAACGAGCACTCCGGTCCGTGCCTCTATTTGGAGGTGCCCTGCCGCGACGAGTTGGAGCCAGTCGTGCCTTGAGAGGAGCTGCCTGAATTCGAACCGGAAGGATTCACATTCACGGCTTCAAACAGGGACATTCCATGGGGACCGATCGTCATTACCACCGGATCGCCGTCCTTGCTCTTGGCCTGCACGACGAAGGATTCGGCGACGACCTTTACGTCGCTGAAGCCGGCATTCTTCAGATCATCTTGAATTTTTTGCACAGCGGAGTTCTGCCTAGAAGTGTCGGCAGACTGCGGCGCCTTCGGAGAATTGGATCCGGTTTGAGCAAGAGCTGGGCTCGAAGCAGTCGCTGCGAGCAAGAGGGCTGCCAGAAGTGTGGTCTTCATCGTCTGTCCTTTCGTGTGGAACGCTGGATCAGGATAATACTGACGCCAGCCACAAGCGTTCCGGTTGAAAGAACTCGCGCTCCCTTGCAGTCGGTACGAAAGCGAACGGACCCTCAGCTACGAATGCCCACTCGTCGCATCACTTTGCGCGCGTGTCGCAGAACTTAGCGCGGCAACCCTGCAGGACCATGCTGGCGAGGTGTAGCGGAGTGAAGTTCTACTCCGAAGATCAGACGATCCGCATGGCTGAATATCTCGTAGCCGTCGTCACGCGCGACAGCCACTAGCGTGATACCGGCTTGTTCGGCTGTTTCGATTGCGAGCGAGGTCGGCGCCGAGACGGCCACCAGGAGCGGCACTCCCATTCTCGCGGTCTTCTGTACCAATTCAACCGAAACTCGGCTGGTGAGGAGCACGGCTCCTGCTGCAGTATGTAGACCCGAGCGGGCGATAGCACCGGCCAATTTGTCCAGCGCGTTATGCCGCCCGACATCCTCCCTCACCAGCCGGATACCTTGGTCGTCCCAAAACGCCGCCGCATGCATCGCCCGCGTCGTCTCGTTGTGGCGCTGGAGCGGCCGCAGCGCTCGCATCGCGTTCAAAAGGTCCAAGGCGGGAAATCGGGCCTCACTGACAACACGGCGCAAAGGGCGACAGGCCTGCTCCAAACTTTCGATGCCGCAAAGGCCACAGCCGACCGGACCGACCATCGCCCGCCGCCTCTTGGAAATGAGATCGGCGCTCGCCCTATCGAGCCACATCCGGACCTCGCAGCCCTGCTCCAGCTCGATCACCTCGATGCTGCTGATCTCGCCGCTGTGCTCCACGGCGCCTTCGTTCAGGCTGAAACCGACGCCGAAGTCGTGGAGGTCGACGGGCGAAGCCATCATGACCGCGTAGGTCGAGCCGTTGTAGGTGAGCGCAACCGGCCGTTCCTCTGCCACAATGCGCGAGGACGGGATGGGCTCCGCCCCTCGCCAGACCAGATCCGGTTTGCCGAGTGCGCAACGGTCTTGCATCTGCTGCTCCTGGATGTTTGCGACTTGAGCAAACCTCCGCGACTGAGGCACGTTCCCCGAACGGCTCGGTACGATTTTCACCATGGCCGCCGGATTGAGCTCCGACGCCGAATCCTTTGTACGGCAGCGTGCACAATTGCTTGCGTGCGCTGCACCCATTTGCTGCAGATGTTAGATGCCATTGTTGTTGCAGCTTTTTCCGCCCGCCACGTCGGCCGGATCAGGCTGCTGTACCGTGATCTCCTCAGGAACCGTGAGCATCAATGTACGTTGGGGATCCCGAGGGCTGGCAGTTCCGGAAGCGCAACATGGCGCAAGCAAGCAATGGCGAGCACGAAACACACGAAACCGTTGAATATGACGGCCCGGCAGGCGGCTGGGGCTCACTCAAGGGTATCGCGCACATCTTCGGCAAGGAGTGGGACTCGCCTGCGGCGCTTGAGACGCTGCGCCGGCAGAACAAGCCGAAGGGCTTCATGTGCGTCTCCTGCTCATGGGCGAAGCCAGCCGACTATCACACCTTCGAATTCTGCGAGAACGGCGCCAAGGCTACTCTCTGGGAGTTGACCTCGCGCCGGTGCACGCCGGATTTCTTCGCCCAGCACACGTTGACCGAACTCCGCTCCTGGAGGGACTACGATCTCGAACAGCAGGGTCGCCTGACGGAGCCGCTTCGTTATGACAACGTGACTGACCGTTACGTACCATGCAGTTGGGAGGAAGCGTTCGCGGCGATCGGCTCGCAGCTGAAAACGCTCGATCCGAAATCCGTCATCTTCTATTCCTCAGGCCGCGCCAGCCTGGAAACCTCTTATTTATACGCCCTCTTTGCGCGCGTGTACGGCAACAATAATCTGCCTGATAGCTCGAACATGTGCCACGAAACGACCTCCGTTGCCTTAAAGAAATTGATCGGTGCAGGCGTCGGGACTGTGGTGTTTGACGACCTCGCCAATTGTGACGCGATGTTCTTCTTCGGACAGAACACCGGCTCGAACAGCCCGCGCTTTCTGCATCCCTTGCAAGACGCCGCAAAACGCGGCGTGCAGATCATTACCTTCAATCCGGTCCGCGAGAAGGGACTTGAGACCTTCGTTAATCCGCAGAACCCGATGGAGATGCTGACTGGCAAGGCCACCCAGATCAGTAGCCAGTATCATCAGGTGAAAGTCGGCGGCGACATCGCCGTCATCGTCGGCATCTGCAAACATGTCTTCGCCGCTGACGACGAGGCTAAGCAAACAGGCAAGCGCGTGATCGATGCGGATTTCATCGAGCAGCACACGACTGGCTTCGATGCCTTCGAAGCCGAAGTCCGAGCAACTTCGTGGGAGGACATCGAGGCTGCATCAGGCCTCGGCAGGGCGACGATTGAAGGCGCTGCCCAAGTCTATGTCGATGCGGGCCGCGTCATCGGCATCTACGGCATGGGCCTCACGCAGCACGTTCACGGATTCCAAAACGTCGGCATGCTCCTCAACATGCTCCTTCTCAAGGGCAATATTGGCCGCGACGGCACCGGCATCTCCCCGGTGCGAGGGCATTCCAACGTTCAGGGCCAGCGGACGGTCGGCATCTCGGAAAAGCCCGAACTCGTCCCGCTGGACAAGCTTGCAAAGCAGTTCGGATTCGAGCCGCCGCGCGAGAAGGGGATGAATACGGTCGAGACCTGCGAAGGCGTACTTTCAGGCAAGGTCAAAGCCTTCTTCGGACTTGGAGGCAACTTCGTGCGCGCGATCCCCGAGCGCGCCAAGATGGAAGAGGCGTGGCGCGGGCTCGAACTCACGGTGCAGATCGCCACCAAGCTCAATCGAAGTCATCTCATCCAGGGCAAGACAGCTTATCTGCTGCCCTGTCTCGGGCGCACCGAACACGACGTCCAGGCAAGCGGCCCGCAGGCCGTCAGCATGGAAGACACATTCAGCTGCATCCAGGGTTCGATAGGACTCCGCAAGCCGGCGAGCGAGCACCTCAGATCGGAGGTGGCCATCGTTGCGGGCCTCGCAAAGGCGACCCTGTCGCCCAACCCGAAACTGAAATGGGACGAATGGGTCGCCGACTACGGGCTGATCCGCGATCAGATCGCGGAGACTTACCCTGACGAGTTCTACGATTTCAATGCGCGGATGTTCACTCCAGGTGGCTTCTATCGGGGCAATTCCGCCCGAGAGCGGATCTGGAAGACCGAAAGCGGAAAGGCCGAGTTCACCGTGCCGGATACTCTGAGCTCGACCGGCTTCGACGATGCACCCGGACGTTACCGGCTCCTCACAATGCGCAGCAACGACCAGTTCAACACGACCATCTACGGCTACAGCGATCGTCTACGCGGCATCGAGGGAACGAGGGACGTGCTGCTGATAAGTCCCGAGGAAATCGCGCGCGCCGGTCTGAAGGAAGGCCAGATGGTGTCGCTCGTCAGCGATGCCGGGGACGGCATTCACCGCGAGGTCGGACCGCTGAAGGTGACGCCGTTCGGGCTGCCCGACGGATGCGTCGGTGCCTACTATCCGGAAATGAATCCACTGATCCCGCTGTCGCACCACGACGTCAAGTCCAAGACGCCGGCTGCCAAATCAGTGCCGGTCCGCATTCGTAGCTGAGCGACAAAGGAGCAAAGTGTCTTGAAGGGGGGCGGATGAATGCAGCTGTTCCGCCCGGGCGCAAATACGATCGCGACGCTCGTTATCGCTGCGATCGGTGCCGCGCCCGTTCTCGCCGTCGGTTTGTCCTACGAGCTAATGCGCTCGCCCTATGTCACGGACCAGAACGTTACTCGCAATCAACCGGTGCCCTTCAGTCATGAGCATCATGTGTCCGGGCTCGGCCTCGACTGCCGCTATTGCCACACCTCGGTCGAGAAGGCGCGCTTCGCCGGCGTTCCCCCGACGGAAACCTGCATGACCTGCCATTCGCAGATCTGGACCAACGCGCAGATGCTCGCCCCGGTACGGGAGAGCCTCGCCAAGAACCAGCCGATTGCGTGGCAGCGCGTCCACCGGCTTCCCGATTACGTGTATTTCGATCATTCGGTCCATATCGCCAATGGCGTCGGCTGCACAACCTGCCACGGCGACGTCGGGCAGATGCGGCTGATGCGGCAGGCCGCACCCCTCACCATGCAATGGTGCCTGGACTGCCATCGCGCGCCCGAACCTTACCTGCGTTCCCAAGAGGCCGTATTCGATCCGAAGTGGCAGCCGCCGCAGAACCAGGCCGACATCGGACACAAGCTCGCAGCGAGCTATCACATCAAAACCGCTCACCTGACGGACTGCACCGTATGCCATCGCTAAAGGAATTGCCCACGCGCCCGGCCCCGGCCGGGCGCAGCAAGCTCAACCGCCGACAGGCGCTTGGCCTGCTCGCGACCGGCATGGCCAGCGGGCTCGCGGCCTGCAGCAAACCGAGCGAGCAGATCATTCCCTATGTCGAGATGCCGGAACGGATCGTCCCGGGCGAACCGCTGAAATTCGCGACGACGCTCGCCCTGGCAGGGATCGGGCGCGGCGTGATCGTGACATCGATCGACGGCCGCCCGACCAAGGTGGAGGGCAACCCCCGTCACCCCGGCAGCCTCGGCGCCACCGACGTCTTCGCCGAGGCGGCCGTGCTGTCGCTTTACGATCCGGACCGTTCGCGCACCATCCTTCACAATGGCGCCATCGCTCCGCGTGAAACCTTGCATCGGGCCCTAATGGCCGAGCTTACCGACGCGCGCAGCCGCAAGGGCGACGGCCTGCGGTTATTGACGGGCCGTACCACCTCGCCCACGCTGCTGCGCCAGATCGACGGCTTGCTTCAGGCATTGCCCGCTGCGAATTGGCACGCCTACGACCCGACCGATGACGCGAACGCACGCGAAGGTGCGCAACTTGCCTACGGTCAGCCGCTGTGCAGCGTGCCTGACTTCGCAAAGGCGCGTGTGATCGTTGCGCTCGATGCCGATCCGCTGGGCCATGGGCCGGACCAGATACGGATCGGCCGCGGGTTCGCCACGCGGCGCGGCGACGCGAACGGGTTCTCGCGTCTCTATTGTATCGAGAGCGCCCTTACCGTCACGGGCGCGAAGGCGGACGAACGTCTTGCGCTCCGTCCCGAGGCAATCGAGCGGTTCGCGGCTGCACTCGCCCGGCAGCTAGGAGTTCCAGCCGGCGCAGCCGAACTCCCGGAGCCCGAGCGCGTGCTGCTGCGGAAGATCACGGCGGACCTGACTGGCCACAAAGGCGAGGCGCTCCTCGTTGCGGGCCCAACACTATCGAAAGAGGGGCACGCGCTGGTGCATTGGATCAACGCTCAGGTGAATGCGCCCGTTCAACTGATCAGCCCGCTCGATCAAACCCCGTCCGGCAGGCAGGCCGGAACGCTGGAGCAACTCGCGGACGACCTTGGGGCCGGACGTGTGCGCCAGCTCATCATGATCGGTGCCAATCCGGTTTATGACGCGCCGGCCGACCTGCAGTTCGAAGCGCGGGCGCAGAAGGCGACCTTCCGGCTCCATATGGGCGGTTACGCCGACGAGACCGCGGCGGTCGCGACCTGGCACGTGCCCCAACGTCACCCCCTGGAGGCCTGGTCGGACTTGCGCGCCATCGACGGGACGGCAAGCATCGTCCAGCCGCTGATCAAGCCGCTCTACGACAGCTTTGGCGATCACGAGCTTGCCGCCTGGCTCGCCGGAGAATGGGATGCAAGCGCTCATAATCTCGTACGGGCGACATGGCGGAGCGCCGCGTCCGGCGATTTCGAGGCGTGGTGGCGGCGTGTGCTGCACGACGGCGTCATCGCCGGAAGCGCTCCAGCGCCGGCCGTGCCGTCTGCACCGTTACTGCCGTCTCTCCCGGATTTGAAATCTGACAACAACCACGACAATGAGATCAGGCTGGTTTTGCGCCCTGATCCTAGCGTCTGGGACGGCTCATTCGCCAACAATGCCTGGCTACAGGAGTGCCCGAAACCACTGACGAAGCAGGTCTGGGGCAATGCGCTTGCGCTGCATCCGGACGCGGCGGCCCGCCTTGGGCTATCGCCGGGGGATGTGGTCACGCTTGGTGCGAACGGCCGATCCGTGGAGGTACCGGTGCTGGCCGAACCCGGAATGGCCGTCGGCGTCTGCGCGCTCACGCTGGGCGGAGGCCGGCAGAAGGCGGGCGCGATCGGCAACGGAGTCGGTGCCAACGCCTATGCCATCCGGACATCCGCAAACCGATGGCATTTGCCGCAGGTTTCGATTAAGCCGACGGGGCGCCATGAGCCGGTCCTTACGACTCAGAACATCGTCCGGACGCCGGAAGATGTGCGCGAACTCTATCCGCTGTATCAGCTCGGCCAGCCGCTGCCACGGCCAGTCGACCCGGATCCACCCAGCCTGATGCCGCCGAGCGTGAAGCCCGGCGACGGGCATGCCTGGGCGATGGTGATCGATACTTCAGTCTGCATCGGCTGCAATGCCTGCGTGGTCTCCTGCCAGGCCGAGAACAACGTCCCTGTGGTGGGTCCCGAGCAGGTTGCGATGGGGCGCGACATGCACTGGATGCGCGTCGATGGCTACGATCATGGCTCGGCGAACAGTCCCCAGATCGGCTTTCAGCCGGTACCCTGCATGCATTGCGAGCACGCCCCGTGCGAGCCCGTCTGCCCTGTCGCCGCATCCGTCCACGACAGTGAGGGCCTAAACGCGCAGGTCTATAATCGTTGCATCGGCACCCGCTTCTGCGAGGCGAACTGCCCTTACAAGGTTCGTCGCTTCAACTTCTTCGGTTATGCCGACGGCGATGAATACGGTAATCTCGGCGCGGAATCCTATCGCGGCCAGAAGAACCCGGAGGTGACCGTCCGCGCCCGCGGCGTCATGGAAAAATGCACATACTGTGTCCAGCGCATCAGCGGCGCACGTCGCGCCTCGGAACGTGAGGACCGGCCGCTCGGTCCAGACGAGGTGCAGACAGCCTGCCAGAACGCATGCCCGACCCGTGCCATCAGCTTCGGAGACCTGAACCAGGCTAACGCAGAGATCAACCACAGGAAAGCCGACCCGCGCCACTATGCCTTGCTCGGCCACCTCGGCACGCGGCCGCGCACCACCTACCTTGCCGATGTGCGCAATCCCGCACCTTCCGAGCCGGAGGGGCGGACATGAGCGAAGTTCTCCTTCCGCAGCATCCTCCGGCGCACCGCTGGATCTCGGCCGCGCGGGCAGGAGACCCCGCAGTCACCCAGGCCGTAGCTGATCCGCTCTTCACCGGGTTCGGTAAAACATGGTGGCTGGCGCTGCTTATCACCGTGCCCTTCGTGCTCTGGCTGTTCGTGGCAATCGCCTGGCTGTTCTACCGGGGCATCGGCATTTGGGGCATCAACTCCACTGTGGTCTGGGGGGTCGCGATCGCCAACTATGTCTGGTGGATTGGCATCGGCAATGCCGGCACGCTGATTTCGGCGATGCTGCTGTTAACTCGGCAAAGATGGCGCGCCTCGATCAACCGCTTCGCGGAAGCCATGACGCTGTTTGCGGTTGCGATCGCCGGGCTGATGCCTATCGTTCACCTCGGACGACCGATCTACGCTTATTGGCTCGCACCTTATCCGAACACCATGGCGCTTTGGCCGCAATGGCGCAGTGCCCTGGTGTGGGACTTCTGGGCCATCGTCAGCTACCTGCTGTTCTCCATTCTGTTCTGGTATGTCAGCCTGATCCCGGACCTTGCGACCATGCGCGACCGCACGCCATACCGTGCCGGCCAGCTGCTCTACGGCGTATTTGCGCTGGGATGGCGCGGCTCGTCGCGCGAGTGGTCGCGCCTGCAGACGCTGCATACCACGATGGCCGCCCTCGGCGTGCCTCTGGTCTGCTCGGTGCACTCGATCGTCGGTCTCGACTTCGCGGCGAGCCTGATGCCCGGTTGGCAGGAGAGCATCTTCCCACCCTATTTCGTGGTCGGCGCGATGTATTCCGGATTCGCGATGGTCGTGGTGCTGGCGGCGGCGATCCGCTGGGGCCTCAGCCTTCAGGCGATCATCACGCGACGCCATTTCGACGCGATTGCCCGCATCCTGCTGATGGCCTCGATCATCATGTTCTATTCCTACGCGACGGAATGGTTCATGGGCTGGTATGGCGGCGAGCACAGTGAGCGCGAACTGGTGCGGTTTGAGTTCACCGGCACCTACGCGCCCCTGTTCTGGGCGTTGCTGGCCTGCAATTGCCTGATCCCGCAGCTACTCTGGTGGCCGTTCGCGCGCCGATCGCTGCTCATTCTGATTCCGATCGCGATTGCGATCAACATCGGAATGTGGCTGGAGCGGATCCTCATCGTCTGGAATACGCTTTCGCACGGTTACATGCCGTCCCTGTGGCGCACGTTTCACTTCACGTTCTGGGACTGGAGCTTTCTTGTCGCGCCGCTCGGCTTTTTCGCCTTCCTGTTCCTGATCTTCGTGAGGCTGGTCCCGAGCATATCAATGTTCGACGTGCGCGAGCTCGCTCATGAGGAGGCCGCGGCATGACGGCCAAGCTTGTGGCGGAATTCCTCGACGGTGAGGCGCTGAAGGCGGCCCTGCAGCGCGTGCGTACCGTCGGACACGCCGCCCTCGAAACGTTCGCGCCGTATCCGATCGAAGGCCTAGCCGAACAGCTTGGGCAGAGCCGATCCGCAATTCGAGGTGTGATGCTCGCCGGGGGCCTCGGAACTGCAGCATTCGCCTTCGGACTGCAATGGTACAGCGCGGTGATCAACTATCCCATCAACAGCGGCGGACGTCCACTGAACTCCTGGCAGGTGTTCCTGCTGGTGCCGTTTGAGGTCGGAGTCTTCGCCGCCGCGCTCGCCGGCGTCATCGCCTTTCTTTGGTCGTGCCGCCTGCCGCGCCTGCACGACGCTCTGTTCGAGATTCCGGGCTTCGAACGCGCGACGCAAGATCGCTACTTCCTGCTAACCGCCTCGGACGGCGACCCGAACGAGCTGAGGAGGGTCCTCTGGGAGGCCGGCGCCGTGGCGGTCACGGAGCTGCGCACGCCATGACCGCCCGCGCGCTGCCATGGCTGCTGTTGCTGTCATCGGCGCTCGCCGGCTGCGGCGACTATTCCATGTCTCAGCAGAATCGCTATCGGACGTTCTCGAAGGCAGGGCTGTTCAAGGATGGCACCGAAGCGCAGGCCTTGCCGCAAGGGGTCGTTGCACAGGGCGATCTCGACCGCTTGCAGCAGGCCACCAAGCCACCGGCGGTCGACATGGTGCTGCTGTCCCGCGGCCGCGAGCGCTACGACATCTATTGCTCACCGTGTCACGGGTTCTCCGGCCACGGCGACGGCATGATCGTGCAGCGCGGCTTTCCCGCACCGCCCTCCTACCATTCCGCCCGCCTCCGCTCGGCCGATACTCAGTACTTCTTCGACGTGATCACCAACGGCTACGGCGCGATGTATTCCTACGCCGCGCGCATCGAGCCACGTGACCGCTGGGCCATCGTTGCCTATATCCGCGCGCTGCAGCAGTCCCAGCACACAGACGTCGCCAACGTCCCGGAGCTGAGGAGCAAGCTGCCGTGACCGCCGTGCTCCGCAGACCTGCCCTGAGAGCAATCAGGACGCCGCGAACAGCCGCGGGCCTCGTATTGGTCTTGCTCGCATCTGGGCTCGTGCTCGCGGCCGGGAGACTCGGCCCTTATCCGAGCCTGCTCCAGGGCTGGCTCGTGGGATTTGCGATCTGGAGCTGCGCGCCGATCGGCAGCATGACGCTGCTGCTCATTCATCGCTTGACCGGCGGCCGCTGGGGCTTCGCGGCCGGACCGGTGCTACGACCCCTAGCAGTCATGATGCCCCTCGTCGCAATCGCCTTCGTCCCGATACTGGCCGCGCTGCCTTACATCTATCCATGGGCGGCGGATCCCGGGCAGATCAGGCCGGATGTCGCACGCTGGTATCTGACCCAGCCCTCGTTCCTTGCGCGCGCCGTTATCGCATTGATCGGATGGTCCGTGCTCGGCGTGACCTTTGCTGCCGGCGCCGGCGCGCGACTGTTGGCCGCGCTCGGCCTCGCGTTCTTTGGGTTCATGATCAGTATGGTTGCGGTCGACTGGTTCCTCTCCATCGAACCGCATTACGTCGCCACCGCGTTCGCATCGATGATCGCGATGCAGCAGTTGCTGGTTGCGCTAGCCGTGGTCGCCGTCATTGGAACACCGGAGCTCGAGGGCAAGGTCGCAGGCGATATCGGCGGCCTGCTCATCGCAACATTGCTGGGCGTGGTCTATCTCGAATACATGACGTTCGTCGTCGCATGGTACGGCGATCTGCCCGACAAAGCCGGCTGGTTCCTCAAGCGTGGCACCGGCGCATGGAAAATGATGCTGGTCGCAAGCTTTGGGTTCGGCGCGGTGCTCCCGCTGACGATGCTGCTGTTCCAGGCCATCCGACGCAGCCGCGCAGGCCTACGCATTGTCGGCCTGCTGCTGCTGATCGGGACGGCCCTGCACCTGGCTTGGTTGATCGTTCCGGCCTTTGCCGCGCAAGCTTCCGTTGCCGCGACAGGCGCTGGCGCGCTCATCGTCTTGATCGTCGCTTCGATGCTTTTTTCTGATCGCTTCGTCCCCACGGAGCCGCCCCATGCCGAATGAAGAGATGGGCAGCCGCGCACTGCCGCAGCCCGCCGAGATCAATAACCGCATCGTCCTAATCGCTGTCGGCGGATTCCTACTGTTCGTCGCCGTCGCGATTGCGGGACTGCTGCTGTTCCTGAAGGCCCAGGCGCCGGCCGCGCTCGCGCCGAGAACAGAGCAGCGGTTTCCCCAGCCTGAGCTGCAGAAGGCACCGCAGAACGATCTCAGCCGGTTCGAGGCCGCGCAGCACGATGCGCTTTCCTCTTATGGCTGGGTCGATCGCGATCATGGCATCGCCCGTATCCCGATCGAGCAGGCGATGCGGCTGATCGCCGGGCGCGGCGAGCACGCCTATGACCCCCCTGAGGCCAGTGCAAGCTCCCGCTCCAATGAGGGTGGAGGCAGCCAATGAGGCAGGCACTCTTCGTCATCATCGCACTGGCACTTTGGCCCGAACTGGCCTGCGCGGGTTTGACGGAACAACAGATCGGACGGGTCGCGTTCGATCCTCCTCCAGGCGCACGCGTGCCCATGGCCTTGCAGTTCAAGGAGCTCAGGGGCGACACCGTCTCCCTCGCCAACGCGATTGGCGAACGGCCGACGCTGCTGATTCCGGCGGACTTTACCTGCAAGCAGATTTGCGGCCCGGCGCTAACCATCGCAAGCTCCGCCCTGCAGCAGACGGGGCTTGCCGCGGGACGCGACTATAGTGTGGTGGTGGTCGGGATTGATCCGCGCGACGCGATCGATGACGCACGCCAGTTCACTCAGGGTCAGATCGAGGGAGCGGGAATGTCGGTCTTGACGGGGTCGAGCGACAGCGTCGGCGCCTTGCTCGGTGCGATCGGGTATCATACCGAGTCCGACAGCAGCCATGATGCGATTGCGCATCCGGCCGCTTTCGTCACCCTCGCGGCGGACGGACATGTGGTCCGAACGCTGTCGAGCCTGGCTTTGCAGCCGCGTGACCTCCGCCTGGCGTTGCTAGAAGCGGGCAACGGTCGCATCGGCGGCCTTTCCGGGCGGATTGCGCTGCTCTGCTACGGCTTTGACGCGGTGCACGGCATCTATACCCGCCGGATCACCGCCATCCTGCAGATCGCCGGTGCCTCGACGGTGACCATACTCGCCGGCTTCATCGGCGGGATGCTGGTGCGCAGCAGGCGACGCGGAGCCTCAGTATGAACTCGCCGTTCAGGCTCCCGGAAGCGAGTACCCACGCCGTCACGGTGGACCATATCTTCTATCTCTTGCTGTTCCTGTCCGGCGCCACCGTCGTGCTGGTGTTCGGGCTCATCCTGCTGTTTGCCGTCCGCTATCGCCGCGGGTCATCCGCCAAACGCGGCCCGATGCCGGACGTCCTCAGCCGCGAGTTCGAGATCGGCTGGACTCTTGCCACACTGCTCACCTTCGCTTTTCTGTTCTGGTGGGCCTCCTCTGCCGACCTCAGCAGCCTCGCCGCGCCCTCCGGCTCACTCGAGATCCACGTCGTTGCCAAGCAATGGATGTGGAAGACACAGCACGCGAATGGCGCGCGCGAAATCAACGCCTTGCATGTGCCGCTGGGCCAGCCGGTCCATCTTCTGATGAGTTCGCAGGACGTCATCCATTCCTTCTTCGTCCCCGCGTTTCGGGTCAAGAAGGACGTGCTGCCTGGCCGCGACACCGACATCTGGTTTCAGGCCAGCAAGACCGGCACCTTCCCGCTGCTGTGCGCCGAATATTGCGGCACCGATCACTCCATGATGCGCGGCAAGATCGTCGTCATGCGCCAAGACGAGTATGCCAAATGGCTGGTCCAGCAGCCCGAAGGCGACGATCTTGCTCATGATGGAGCCAAGCTGTTCGTGTCGCAAGGCTGCTCGGGCTGTCACGCCGGCTCCTCAAACGTCCACGCACCGCGCCTCGCAGGCATCTATGGCCGCGCAGTGCAGCTTGCCGACGGGCGTACCGTCACTGCCGACGAGGCCTACATCCGCGACTCGATCTTGCAGCCGAAGCGCGACATCGTCGCCGGCTATGAGCCCATCATGCCGAGCTTCAAGGGACTGCTCGACGACGGTGAGATCCAGAGCCTGACCGCCTATATCCGCACACTCGGGGAGGAGCAAAATGACTGATGCCTTGCTCGCCGGAAACCTGCCACTGCCGCCGCGCCCCGATTATCTGCGCCATGGCTCGACGATTTCGTCCTGGCTCACCACTACCGACCACAAGCGCATCGCAATTCTCTACGCCATCACCATCACGTTCTTCTTCTTCCTGGGCGGGGCCGCCATCACCCTTGTCCGGCTTGAACTGTTCGAGCCAAACGGCTGGCTGTTGACGTCGGACACCTACAACAAGCTGTTCTCGTTCCACGGCATCATCATGGTCTGGTTCTTCCTGGTGCCGTCCATACCGAATACTTTTGGTAACTTTCTGCTGCCGCTGATGATCGGCGCTCCGGACGTGGCCTTTCCGCGACTCAATCTGTTCAGCTGGTACCTGACGGTCGCGGCTGGCGCGTTCACGGTCTATGCGCTGGTCGCCGGTGGCGTCGACACCGGCTGGACGTTCTACACGCCCTATTCGTCGATGTTCTCAAACAGCCACGTCTTCGCGGCAGCGGCCGGCGTCTTCGTCGTCGGGTTTGCCAGCATCGCGACTGGTGTGAATTTCATCGCTACCACACACATGCTTCGCGCTCCCGGCATGACATGGTTTCGGCTGCCATTATTCGTATGGGCGATCTATGCAACCGCGCTGATCATGGTGCTCGCCACTCCGGTGTTGGCGATCTCCCTTCTGCTCGTGATCGCCGAGCGCGTGCTGGGATTGCCGATCTTTGATCCCGCTCGTGGCGGAGATCCGATCCTGTTCCAGCACTTGTTCTGGTTCTACTCGCATCCCGCCGTCTACATTATGGTTCTGCCGGCCATGGGGGTCGTTTCCGAGATCATTCCCTGCTTCGCGCGGAGGCGCATTTTTGGATACGATTTCATGGTGTACGCGATGCTAGCGATCGCTGGCATCGGCTTCTTCGTGTGGGGGCACCACATGTTCGTGTCCGGACAATCGGCACTGGCGAGCTTGGTGTTCTCCTTCCTCTCCTTCATCATCGCGGTCCCTTCCGCCATCAAAGTCTTCAACTGGACCGCGTCGCTGTATCGGGGCCAGATCAGCTTCGAATCCCCGATGCTCTATGCGCTCGGCTTCGTCGGGTTGTTCACGACCGGCGGTCTCTCAGGGCTGTTCCTGGCCTCCATCCCCGTGGACATTCATGTCACCGACACCTACTTTGTCGTCGCGCACTTCCACTACATCATGGTGGGCGGCTCGGTCTCCGCGTTCTTCGCCGGCTTGCATTTCTGGTGGCCGAAGGTCACGGGCAAGCTCTACCCGGAGGCTTGGGCAAAGTTTGCCGCCATCGTGATGTATTCAGGCTTCAACATGACGTTCCTGCCGCAGTTCTTCGCGGGCTATCTCGGGATGCCGCGCCGCTATCACACCTATCCGGCAGAGTTTCAGATCTACAATGTCATGTCATCGGCCGGCGCAGCGGTGCTGGCCGCGGCCTATCTGCTGCCGCTCGGCTATTTGACTTGGTCGCTGTTCTACGGCGGAAAGGCCACCAAGAATCCGTGGGGAGCCACGGGCCTGGAGTGGACCACCACGTCTCCACCTCCGCCGAAGAACTTCGACCGGCAACCCCGCGTCGATCGCGCGCCCTACGACTACCACGCCGAAGGCATGTCCGCCGGGACCGATCCTCCCGAAGTGCAGAACGCGAGGGAAACGCAATGAGCGACGACAGTGCACTGTTGCGAGAGCCCTGGTTCGACTTCGCTCGGCAGCGCGAGGCCGGCAAGTTCGGCATCTGGGTCTTCCTTGCCAGCGAGATGCTGTTCTTCGGCGCCCTGCTGCTCACCTACACGATCTGCCGGATCGAGCATCCGGGCGCATTCGCCGCGGCTGGGCGCGAGACGAACATCTGGTATGGCACGGTCAACACCGCGGTCTTGTTGACCAGCAGCCTGACAATGGCCATGGCGTCGCAGGCGGCGGAAGCGCCAGCGCAGCTGCGCAGGCTCGTGCTTGCTTGCCTGTTGACCACCGCCTTGCTCGGTGTCGCCTTCATTGTCATCAAAGGATTTGAGTACAAGGAGGACATTGATAAGCACCTCGTGCCTGGTGCCGACTTCGCGCTGCCTCAGCCGGGAGCGCAACTGTTCTATGGGATTTATTGGCTGATCACGGGTGTGCACGCGATTCACCTGTCGATCGGTATTGCACTGGTCAGCCGCTTGTTCTGGGTGCTGTACCGGCGCGAGCTTCCCACGCGGGACAATCCCGAGCTCGAGGTCACAGCGTTGTACTGGCACCTCGTCGATATCATCTGGATTTTCCTCTACCCGCTGATCTACCTGCCGGGACGCGCATCATGAGGGGCGCAGAAAGACAACCTGTCACTGCTCGCCGGTTATGGCAAAAAAATCTTGTGATCTGGGTTGCGCTGCTCGCGCTTCTCCTGCTTAGCCTCGCCCTTGCTTACGTCCCGATGGGAAGGATCACGACAGCTGCCGGCATCATCATCGCAGCGGTGAAATCTGGCCTTGTCGTCCTGCTATTCATGGAACTCGTCGCATGGAAGCCGCTGCTTCGGATCACGGCGATGTCAGGTCTGGTTTTCCTGATCGCGATGTTTGCATTAACGCTCGCTGACGTACTCGCGCGGCATTAACACTGCGCCTGTACGGCTCACTTCGTGCCGAATATCAGTTCACATCTCGCCGATCTGGTATTCGGCTGCTCCAGTGATAGCGGTACTCGCTGAAACGGATCCCTGCGATCACGACCAACTCTCCTCACACACCGGTCCGCCCTGGGGCCGCATCGAGCATCCGGCAGGCTTCAGGTCGTGCGAATTGCTGCGGCTGCGCTGCCGGTCATCCTGCCAACAGCAGTTCTCGGATCTGGGACACCCGACCATTCGCGACAAAGCCAGCCAGCCTGCTCGCCGGTAGGCAGCTGGTACCTCCCAGGCGAGACGATCGTAAAAAAGTGGGAGATCGGGCAATAGCTACGAAAATTGTCCACCGGCGAGCTGGCGGATGTACTCCCGATGGATCATCTGGAAGCAGCCGCAAGAAGTTTGTCGAAGAAGGTCTGGGTTCGTGATTTCGATGTGCCCGCGGCAGGTGCTGATTACGGCCTGGTCCTCAAGATCGCTCAAGCATTCAGTTACACTTGCGCGCCTCACTCCAAGTAACCTGCTGAGGACATCGTGTGTGAGCGGCACATTATGGTCGTCTAAGCCTTGGCAGGCTACCAGTAGCCAGCGCGCCAACCGCTGCTTAAGCGAATGAACTGCATTGCAAACGCTGGCCTGGGACGTCTGCACCAAGACCACCGCGAGATAGCGATGTAGAGTTTGACGGAACGTCGGAAGGCGATCCGCGAGTTCAAGGAAATCGGAAGAGGATAGCCGCAATGCCGAACCGCCAACCTGTACCACCCGCCGGTGCGGTGGTGCGTGCGCTTGGCCTGTCAGCAGAAGTAGGGCGCCGACCGCGCCTTCACTGCCGATGAGCCAAGCCTCTACGTATTCGTTCTCCCCGACCTTCCCACCCACAGATACCAGACCGTCTGTAAGGAAATAGACGTGCTCCAGAGGGGAGCGCCAGTGGTGAAGGATTTGGCGAGGGCGAAGCTGCACCTGCTCGCCCATGGACGTGATCGATACGAGCTCCTCTTCGGGCAGTAACCGGAGCAATCGGTTCTGCCTCACGGGCGCGGTTACCTGGACGCACATTGCGACTTCGTTCAAGGCCGCGGCTCCGACGCACAATTGAAAGAACTCTGCCGATGATTCCCCACATTGTATCGGGGCGCAAGTTACGTTTTGTCAACTGCCGGGCATATTGGCTCCGACTCTGCTGTTAACGTGGTAGCTGCACTAACCTGTGTCCAGGCAAGCGTCCCATTTCGCCCACTCTCCCCGGCCTGTTTCGGCATCGCGATATCAATCTCTTACTACTACTTGGCACATCCGGTGGAGTTGACCGTAAGGCCGGCGAAGGTTCGGACGTGCTCGAGCATCTCCACCGACCCACAAGTGCTGCCCCTCGGAATCTAAGAAACCGCCCCCTCTCGAGCGAGCCCCTGGCATATCTCCAGCATGACCGTTGCATGCACGGTGTCGTACCAATTCGCAGCAAAAGGGCAAGAATTAGCCCCGTTCAGAACTATATTGTAGTTCAGGGGAATGGGGACCAGCGGTGGCGTCACACCTGAGCTGAAGGCGTGACGGGTCCAAGGTCCAGAGCGAGGCTACGATGTTGATCGACACCCAAATGGCCAATCGGATGGAGGAGGCAATTGATGGGACGTTTCGATCTCTGCCTCACATCTATAGGACCGACGAAATCAAGCTGGAGATCGCGCGCGCCGTTGCGTACAGCGGACTTCCATACCATGCGGCCGCACGAGACGCCGTTATTCAGATGTTCGCAACCCTTGATCGCGCGGTGAGAAATCGCAGGAAGTTGGCCAACCATCAGAACTAGTTAGACCCGACATACGGCCAATATGACCAGAGAGCCGGTCGAGAGTTCAACAAGTGGCGCGTGCGGGAGAAGTGCTGATGCGCTATGCTGACTAGCGCATGCACGTCCGGACGGGCTCTCTTCCGACCTAGTCAGGCAAGCTCCAGGAAACTGGCGCGCTGCTTTCGCTAGTTGACCGACCCGCGCGCACTGCAAGCACTGAGACAATTCCCGGTCAGCTCAAGCGTGCGGTCTCGATACTGATCTCAAAAAGCGGACCACGAGGACCGCGCACCGAAAGGCGCCAATGCTGCCCAGGGTCGAGGTTGCTCTCGAGTGTCTTTAGAGTCCGCAGCGCCTCGCGCCATGCAGCGCTATCGTCCGGCAGATCTTCTCCATCGTAGTCCCTAAAGCATTTGTGATTGTGGATGTGGAAGAAGTATCGCGGCACCATGCTGTCCCCGTCGTCAGGTCGTTAGAACATCATAGCTGCAGATTCGCGCGGCAGAGGTTCAGTGGCTCGCATTTTGGTACGCTCCCGCACAAGCCATAAACTCTCAATGTGCGTGCCGCCGATGTTCCGGTTACAGACATGCGCCCATGACGAGAAAATTCAGGCTCACCGGCAGAATCCCTGCTGCAGCGTACAGTTCAACCAACGACTTGCTCCCCTTCGGCGTTGTAGGTGCAACACCCCAGCCTCGGTCCCTCGCTGGGCGAAAAAGCACCGCAAGAGCCCGCGATCATCGAACAGCTTTCAAGGAAGGGGTCAATGAGGACGCGCGGCGTCCGGTCTCTGTTCCACGTTGCCAGCGCTCTAAACGAAAGTACATGCTGGGGACGAGCTGAGTGCGGAACCGGAAGCGCGGCTTTCCATTGACCATTAAGGGTGTCCTGATGGCTCGGATCGAAGACTACGCGCTTATTGGTGATTGCGAGACCGGCGCACTAGTCGGGCGCGACGGCTCAATCGATTGGCTCTGTTTCCCGCGGTTCGATTCCGACAGCTGCTTCGGGCGGCTGCTGGGGGACGAGAAGAACGGATATTGGAGTCTTCGCCCGATCGGCCGATATACGACCGAGCGTCGCTACCTGCCAGGCACGTTGATCCTGGAGACCGTCTTCGCGACGGAGACCGGCCGTGCACGTCTCGTGGACTTCATGCCGCCCAAGACGGGCGTGTCGAACCTCGTCAGGATCGTTGAGGGCCTGGAAGGATCCGTCGAGATGCGAACCGAGCTGGTCGCGCGGTTCGACTATGGGGTCAGTGTACCCTGGGTGAGCCGCCTAAAGGATGGTGCGGTCAGCTTGGTCGCGGGAGCGTCCATGCTGGTGCTAAGAACGGCGGTGCCGCTGCACGGCAAATCGATGAAGACAGTCGGCGCGTTCTCCGTCGAACCGGGCCAACGCGCTGCCTTTGTTCTCTCCTACCAAACATCGTATGAAGATCCAGCCTCCCCTGACGATCCGTCGCTTCTCCTCGATCGTACAGAAAGTTTCTGGCGCGCTTGGTCAGCCCGCTGTGAAGCGGCGGGGCCATATTCAGACCAGGTTCTGAGATCTCTCATTACTCTCAAGGCACTGACGTTCGCCCCAAGCGGCGGCATTGTCGCTGCGGCGACAACCTCCCTTCCGGAGCAAATTGGCGGGTCTCGCAATTGGGATTATCGCTTCTGCTGGGTCCGGGATGCCACCCTGACGCTGTTGGCTCTTATGGGGGCTGGCTACTACGACGAGGCGCGGGCCTGGCGAGACTGGCTCATCCGCGCCGTGGCAGGAAGTCCGAACCAGTTGCAGATCATGTACGCCGTCACGGGTGAGCGCAGGCTGACCGAGTGGGAGGTGCCCTGGCTGTCGGGATACGAAAACTCAAAACCGGTGCGTATCGGCAACGCGGCGCACAACCAGCTCCAGCTTGATGTCTATGGCGAGCTGATGGACGCATTATACCAGGCCCGTCGAGGCGGCCTCCCCGAGAACAAGCGAGCATGGGCGATCCAATGTGCCCTCCTCGATCATCTCAAAGGAATTTGGACAGAGCCTGATGAAGGTATTTGGGAAGTGCGAGGTGGAGCCAAGCATTTCACCTATTCGAAGATCATGGCGTGGGTGGCTTTCGACCGAGCCATCAAATCGACCGACGAGTTCGGGATGCGCGGTCCCGTGGACGATTGGAAAGCGCAACGCGCCGCCATTCAGAAAGATGTCTGTCAGCGCGGCTACGATGAACAGCGAAAGACCTTTGTTCAGGTCTACGGAGAGTCCCAACTCGACGCATCCCTGCTGCTGATCCCGGCGGTAGGTTTCTTGCCGCCCGAAGATCCGCGGGTGATATCGACCATTGAAGCTGTCGAACGCGAGTTGCTCAAGGACGGCTTTGTGCAGCGATACGATACGAAGGCGACCAAGGACGGCCTGCCGCCTGGCGAAGGGATGTTTCTGGCCTGCAGCTTCTGGTTGGCCGATGCCTATCACCTGATCGGCCGCGATGCTGACGCCAAAGCAATGTTCGAGCGTCTTCTTGCTCTGCGCAATGACGTCGGGCTGCTGTCGGAAGAGTACGACACCGGGCGGAATCGGTTGGTCGGCAACTTTCCCCAGGCCTTTTCTCATATCGCTCTGGTGAACACAGCGCACAATCTCACTCACCGCCAAAAGCCTTCGGAGCACCGCGGTAGCAAGAAAGCGCTCCCGAGCAAGGGACAAGAAAGTATGGGCACCACGAGGAGACCCGTATGACAGAGAGGCCGATCGATCCTGCTGCCTCACCGGCTCCGGAGGCGCGACCTCAAGGGCCGGTTCGCTTTCCGATCGCGCTGGAAGGACAGCCCGCGCTAGTGACGGGGGCAAACTCGGGAATCGGGCGCGCAGTGGCCCTTGGGCTCGCGGCCTCTGGCGCTGATGTGGTGGTCAACTACGTCGCTGACCCGCAAGCAGCGGACGACGTGGCGCATCAAGTCGAGGCGCTTGGCCGGAAGGCGATCACGATCAAGGCCGACGTCAGCGACGAAGAAGACGTCCGGGCGATGTTCGGCAAGGCGATAGATCACTTTGGAACTCTGCACATCGTAGTGAACAATGCCGGATTGCAGCGTGATGCGCCGTTTCACGAGATGACGTTCGAACAGTGGAACACAGTCATCGGCGTCAATCTCACCGGCCAGTTCCTCTGCGCCAGAGAAGCGATCCGTGAGTTCAAGAGACGAGGTGTAGTGAAGAACATCTCCGCCGCAGCGGGCAAACTCCTCTGCATGAGCTCCGTCCATCAGGAGATCCCCTGGGCGGGTCATGCGAACTATGCGGCCTCAAAGGGAGGCGTCATGCAGATGATGCGAAGCTTGGCGCAAGAGGTTGCTCCGCTGGGGATCCGGGTCAATGGCGTCGCGCCTGGAGCGATCCGTACACCGATCAACCGACCCGCCTGGGAAACCAAGGAAGCCTACGACAGCCTGATGACACTGGTCCCCTATCGGCGCATCGGTGAGCCAAACGATATCGCGCAGGCGGTCGCGTGGCTGGTTTCAGATGCGGCCGACTACGTGGTTGGCACCACCTTGTTCATCGACGGCGGCATGATGCTTTTCCCGGGCTTTGCGAGCGGGGGATAGTCACAGCCGCACACCACCATTCTCAACCAAGTGTAAGGGGCTTAAATCGGAACGGCCAAAGCATGCGGGTGTTGCGGCATGGGGTCTTCCGGCAAAAAGGAGGAATGAACATTGCCAAATGGCGCACGGGCAGTGGCCGCAGGCAAGGTCGCCCACGAGGTAGCGAGAGCATTGGCGTCCGCTCTGAAGCGCCATTCCGTCACCTCTCCGAAGAAGGGCCATGGAAAAGAGGAAAAAGCACCTCGCCAGACCTCGTCCTCGCTACGTCCCGAAAAGTAGCGGAGGCCCCCATGCCCGTCTGGCTTGCTGCGGGTCTTTGGGGGCTGCTTGGGGCCTCATCGTTGCTCCTGGGAGCCGCCGTCGCATTCGTCTTCAGGCTGCCTCGGTACGTTACTGCAGGGGTCATGTCTTTCGGCTGCGGCGTGCTGATTTCGGCCGTGGCCTATGACCTTCTGGAGGACGGATACCAGGAAGGCGGCATCTGGCCCATCGTTGCGGGTGCGATGGCAGGCTCTGCCACCTATGCTCTTGCCGATTGGGCGATCTCCCGAGAAGGAGCGCACTCCCGCAAGCGGTCAGGGGACCAGCAGGTCAACGCCAGCGAAGGCGGAGGCCTGGCGATTGCCGTCGGCTCACTTCTCGACGGTATTCCGGAAAGCGTTGTCCTGGGTCTGGGGCTGTTGAGCGGCAAGGGCATTAGCATCGCGATGCTCGCCGCTATCTTTCTATCCAATTTCCCAGAAGGCCTTTCGAGTGCGCTCGGCATGCGAGCGGCTGGCCGTTCCGCGACCTATATCTTTGGCCTTTGGACCGCGATCACCGTCCTTTCGGGACTTGCCGCCTCCTTAGGAGCAGCCTTCTTGGGCGGTGCTGCCCCTCAGGTCGTTGCTACCGTGAGTGCCGTAGCTGCGGGCGCTCTTCTCACGATGGTGGTGAACACCATGGTGCCGGAAGCTGTCGAAGGCGAACAGAAGCTGGCCGGCGTGCTTGTTGTTGTCGGTTTGCTTGCCGCCTTCGCAATTTCTAACCTCGGCCAAACGTAAAAGGCATTGGACGCCTTCTGAATCAATCACGTGTTGTCGGCCCACCTGCCAGAGCAAATTAATTCGGCGGCGGCGTCAGCCGCCGCCGCGTTCATCGTGGCGTGCCATTCTTTTTGTTTGACCGAGTTCGGACGTATCGCCACGTAGTGGACCTCTAGATCTAGGAAGCCAGCCCCTTGCAACGACAACTCTTTAGTAGCTTCACCATTCCTCTATTCCGAAAGTTCGATTGCAATGGGTTGGTGATCGGAAGCATCGGTCGCTTCGTTGACCTCGATGCTGCGAAGGTAGCGGGTCAAATTTTCCGTTACAAAAATGAAGTCGCGGCAGTCGGGCCCGTCGGCCCACTGCGCGCGGTCGTAGATTCCGCAAGTCGGCGCACGCGCTCGGCCGGGACGATTGGCGGTCCATGCATCCCGATACGTCAGGCCAGGCCGGCCGGATCGAGCAATCAATGCGTGCAGAGGGTCGGCAACGTCAAAATTGAAATCGCCACACAGCAGGCTCGATGCAGCGACGGTCTGACTTCCATACGGCTCATGGTGCCGGGAGCCGGCCTGTTTCGGGCTCATCGACGCCTCCTCCTGCAAATCCAGCAGCCGCGCGATTTGTGCCTCGCGCTGGCCGGCCGAATGAAACTCGAGATGCGTGTTGACGACGCGGATCGCGCCAAACGAGGCCTGAACCGTCACCTCCAGGGCGTGACGGCGCATGCTGCGCACCGTGGCTGCACCCGGCCACGGCAGCAGGTGGTTGGCAATCTGCAGCACTGGCAACCGCGACAGCGTCATGTTGCCGAAACGATGGAGGTTGCCATGACGATCGACAGTTTCGACTGCAGGTCGGAATATTGCGGAGTAGCCGGGCAACAGGGCTGCAAGCTGTACGCTCTGATCCGCTCCATCACCAAATCTCGGGAAATTCGCGCTCACCTCCTGGAAACAGAACACGTCCGCGTCGAGCGTCTGCCGGGCGACGGCAACGATCCTAGCCAGATCGGTCACGCCGTCGCAGCCTTTTCCGCACTGTATGTTCCAGGTGAGAAGTCTCATTACCGGATGCCTGCACGCATGAACGACTGGACGAACTGACGCTGGAACAGCAGAAACGCGATCAGCAGCGGCGCCATCGTCATCACGGTTGCCGCCGTGATCACCGACCAATCCACACCGGTCTCAGGCGCGCCGAACACGGCAAGCCCCACCGTGAGCGGCCGCGCTTCCACCGAATTCGTGACGATCAACGGCCACAGGAAATTGTTCCAGTGATAGCTGACGGAGACGAGGCCAAAGGCGACGTAGGTCGGGCGAGCCAGCGGGACATAGACCCGCCACAGGATTCCGAGCGGACCCGCTCCCTCGACCCGGGCGGCTTCCACCAACTCCTGGGGCACACCCTTGAAAGTCTGCCGCAGCAGGAAGATGCCGAAGGCGCTCGCGAGATAGGGCAGCGCGATCGCAGGGATCGTATCGAGCAATCCCAACCTTGCGATCGCGCGGTAGTTCTCGACGATCAGGACGTCGGGCATGATCATCAGCTGGAGCAGAACGAGGGCGAAAGCGATGCCGCTGCCCCTGAACCTGAAGCGCGCAAAGGCGTAGGCCGCCAGCGTCGACAGGATGAGCTGACCGACCAGGATCAGTGTCACCAGCACGACCGTGTTGAGATAGTACCGCGCGAACGGCGCCTGGTTCCAGGCCCGAGCAAAATTCTCCAGCGTCCAGGGCGCGGACAGGCTGAACGACGTGGCGTAAGCGGCCGGATGCAGCGCGCTCCAAAAGGCATAGGCCAATGGGGCGAGCCAGATCAAAGCCAGGAGCCATGCTGCGACGGCTTCAATGGGGCGTGTCCGGCCTTTCATTGATAGTGGATCCTGCGATCGAGATAACCGAACTTGATCAGCGCAACCGAGCTCAGCAGCATCAGAAGCACAACCGTCAGTGTTGCCGCGTAAGAGGAATCCTGGAAGGTGAAGGCAACTTCATAAATGTAGTAGAGCAGCAGCGTGCTGGCGTTATTGGGACCTCCTTTGGTCATGATGACCAGATGATCCACCAACTTGAAGGAGTTGATGACTGCGTTGATCGCCACGAACAGCGTGGTCGGCATCAGCAGCGGGAACGTGATCCGGCGAAACGTGTACCACCGGCTCGCGCCTTCGATGGAAGCGGCCTCCTCGAGGTCCGGCGAGAGCTGCTGCAGCGCCGCCAGGTAGAAGATCATGAAGAAGCCGGCCTCCTTCCAGATCACCATCACGACCAGACAGCTCATCACCGTCGAGGGATCGCCCAGCCAGTTCCAGCCACCGAGACCGAAAAGGCCGCGCAACTGATCGAGCAGCCCATAGTCCGGCGTGTAGAAGAACAGCCAAATGTTGGCGACGGCGATCATCGGCAGCACGGTCGGCGTGAAGTAGGCCAGTCGCAGACAGCCGCGGCCGCGCATGTTGCGATTGACCCAGATCGCCATCACCAGAGCCAAGGCGATCGAGGTCGGGATCGTGCCGAGCGCGAACCAGAAATTATTGACCAGCGCCTTCCAGAAGATCGGATCGGCCGCCATGGACCGATAGCTGTCAAGCCCGACGAAGGCCTCCGTGCCATTCCGGCGCGTGACGAACAGCGAATGCCGGATCGTCGCCAGAATCGGAAAGTGCGTGAATGCGATCAGCAGGACGGCCGCCGGCAACAGCAGCAGCCAGGCGTTCACGGTGTTCCACCACGCCTGCGATCGGGCGCGGGGCGGGGCGATTGGCGATGAGGCGACCTGGTCGGACATCTGTGAGCCGGCGGGGATGGCAGCGGCGCGCCATCCCGCCACGTCCTTATTTGTAGGCGCGCAAGACGCGGTCAGACTGCTGCTGCGCGGCAGCCAACGCCTCCTGCGGCTTCTGCGCGCCCGTGATCGCAGCCTGCACGGCATCGCCGACAAACTTGTAGATGCGGCCGTTCTCATGGACGGAGAGCTCCGGCACCGCATGTTCCAACTGATCGCGCGCAACTGTGGCCTGCGGGAAGCCCTTTGCGTAGGCCTCCATCCCCGGCGTCTTGTAGGCGGCCGGCAACACCGCCACGTAGCCGGTCTTCATGCTCCATTCCGCCGCGCGTTCCGGAGCCGTCATCCATTGAATGAACTTGACGGCCGCCTTCTGCTGGTCGGGAGACGCACTCTTGAAGATGTAGAAATTGCCGCCGCCGGTCGGTGATCCGCGCCGCTCCCTGGCCGGCAGCATGGCCACACCGAACTGGAATTTCGCGGCGTCCTTGACCGCCGTCAGATTGCCGGTGGTGTGCCACATCATCGCCGTCTTGCCTTCGAGGAAATCGTTGCGCAGCGTCGCCCAATCGATGCTGCCGGCCGGGGCGACGTTGTGCTTGCGCGACAGGTCGACCCAGTACTCGAGGGCGGCGACCGTCTTCGGAGCGGTCAGATAGACCTCGTTGCCGGGCTCGTTCATCATCTTCTGGCCGTTCTCGATCGCCAGCGCCTGCAGCATCCAGTAGGCATAACCGGTCGAGGGAATTTCGATGCCCCAGCGTGTCGTGTTGCCGCCATCCTTCTTGACCAGCTTCTTCGACATCTCGACCAATTCGTCCCATGACGCCGGCGCCTTCTCGGGATCGAGGCCCGCCTCCTTGAAGGCGTCCTTGTTCCAGTACAGCACGATGGTCGAACGCTGGAACGGCACGCTCCAGGTCTTGCCGTCGATCTGCCCGTTCGCCATGAACGCCGGATAGAACTCCCTGAACCAGGCCTTGTCGCCGACGAGGCCGTCAAACGGCACGATCGCGTTCTCGTCCACCAGCGTGAACACGTCGGTCGACAGCAACACCGACAGTTGCGGCGGCTGCCCGCCCTTCATCGCGGTCATCGCCTTGGTCATCGTATCGGTGTAGTTGCCGGCATAGACCGCCGTCACCTTGATGTCGGGATTGTCCTTCTCGAAGCGCGAGACCATGTCGTCGATAATCTTGGTGACGGGACCACCGACCGCGACCGGATAGTACATGGTCAGATCCACCGCAGCGGCCGGGCGTGCAGCCATCGAGAGTACGGCAAGTGCCGCTGCCATCAACATCGTTCGTCGCGCAAACATGTGACAATCTCCTTCGTTACTGCGTTTGAAACAGCCGCTGCTATCGACCGGTTATCGCCCGCTGGCCCTCTGTGACGATGGTCTCCAAGCGAGCTTCCGAATTCGAATCGAACCGATGCTCGAGCCCGGGTTCCCACGCGATCCGGACATCCTCGCCCGGCCGAACCTTGCAGAAACCTTCGAGCCGCACAGAGATCGGCTGACCATCGACCTCGCACAGAACGATGCTGTCGGCCCCAAGATGCTCGATCGCCCTTACGCGCGCTAAATGATCTCCGCTCGACACGATGCGGACATGCTCCGGCCGGATGCCGATGAGATGATCGCCGTGGCGCAACAGATTCATCGGCGGCGTGCCGATGAACCTCGCCGTGAACGCCGTCGCTGGCCGATTGTATAGCTCCTCCGGTGTGCCATTCTGCTCGATACGACCATCGCGCATCAGCACGACGCGATCCGCCATCGTCATGGCTTCGGTCTGGTCGTGGGTCACGTAGACCATCGTCATTCCGAGCCGCTGTTGCAGGGCGCGGATCTCCGTCCGCATCTCATGCCGCAGCTTGGCATCTAAATTTGAAAGCGGCTCGTCCATGAGGCAGACCCGCGCTTCCGCAATGATGGCTCGCCCCAGTGCAACCCGCTGGCGCTGGCCGCCGGACAGCTGCGACGGCTTTCGTTCAAGCAGCTGCGCAAGGCCAACGATCTCGGCCACACGCCGGAGCCGTTCGTCTCGTTCGGCGCGCGACACGCGCCGCACACGCAGGCCGAAGACGATGTTCTCGGCTACACTCAAATGCGGAAACAGCGCGTACGACTGGAAGACCATGGAGATCTTCCGTTGCGCCGGAGTCAGATGGGTCACGTCGACGCCGCCGATGGCGATCGCGCCGGCGTCAGCATCCTCAAGGCCGGCGATTAGCCGCAGCGTGGTCGACTTGCCGCAGCCGGACGGTCCCAGCAGCACCAGCAGCGAGCCCTCGTCCGCCGTCAGACTGACGTCATCGACGGCGCGCATCGCGCCCCAGAACTTGGAGACATGACTCAGCGTGATCGCTGACATGGCCCGTTCGCTCTCAGTTGCAGAGCTCTGCGCCGCGCGCAGACATAGTTTGGCATGCTCGCAGCATCCTGCTCGCGCGGAGCAGCCCAAAGCTGGTCGCCATGAGCAGACCGATCCATGCCGTCCCTCCCGATGGCCACGCAACGCTCGCCGGCGCGGCGAGCTATTTTGTTCATATGAACATATTGGAGCAGCATATGAAACAGAAAATTGCGCCTTAAACGTTCGGATGATAGTTTGCTTTGAACGGACAGCCCTATGCTCAAGACAGTCTCGTCACGTCAGGCCTACATACTGGAGATCGTGCGCGACGAAGGCTTCGCTTCGATCGAGCAGCTTGCAACGCGTTTTGACGTCACCCAGCAGACCATTCGCCGCGTCGTGAACGGGCTCTGCGATCAAGGGCTACTCCGGCGAATGCACGGCGGCGTCAGCCTGCCCGTTCAAAACCAGAATCTCGCTTATGGAAGCAGACAGGGATTGAACGCCGACGCCAAACGGCGCATCGCACACGCGACTGCGAGCTTCATTCCCGACGGGGCGTCGCTTATGATCGGGCTGGGTACAACACCTGAATATGTCGCGCAGGCGCTATCCCGCCGCCGCGATCTGCGGGTGATCACCAACAGCTTGAACGTGGCCGCAGCATTCACGCACAATCCGGACGTTGAGATCAGCATCGCGGGCGGCACGCTGCGGCAACTCGATCGCGATATCATTGGCGAGGCGGCTGCGCGCTTCTTCGCGGGTTTCCGCGCCGACTTTGGTATATTCGGCGTCGGGGGGATTGATGAGGACGGCACGCTGCTCGATTTCCATGCCGATGAAGTCAAGGCACGTCAATCCATTGCGGCCAATTCGCGAACGTCCGTGCTAGTGGCCGACATCACCAAGTTCGGCCGCAATGCGACGGTCCGGGGCGGCCATCTCGACGACTGCCACCATTTCGTCATCGATGATCGATTGCCTGGATCGTTTAAGCCAATCGCGGACAGGTATGGCGGTCTGATCCATACGGCCCCCGACGCCCGCGCAGATTTCGAACGCCTTGGCCACACCTAGCGGACAACATAGACCCCTTACGCAGATCGATCGCGGACTTCAACGCACGGCCGACAATCCGCGCCGCAATCGGCACTGAGCCAGTCCCACGTGCCGCACACCTACGGGCGAGCTCGAGCGGTGGTGGAGCTGTTTTCCCGGTAACTGCCTTGAGGTCGGGCACGGATATTATCGGAAATCCGTTTCACCTTCTTTCGGATCACCCCGATAGGTAGCTTCACCAAGATAGATCACTGTATGGTCCCCGGTCGTGAGGATATGGCGGATCCGGCCACCGGGGCGCAGCAGCCGCACCGCCTCGATAGCCGCTATCAGCAATTTTGATATAGCTCCAGCAACTAAGCGGTCAGCTCGAAGCGCAAGCTGTGGAGGCTTCTTCAAAGTAACAGATACGCTCCTCGGCTCCTCAGGGTGCCGACATTGAGGCTAAGAAGCGCCTCTAATCGCCCGACCGACCTTTTGCAGGGCCTCAAAGGCTGCAAAGCGCCGATCGGCCCAGCCTGCCAAACTGGCCTGAGGCCGATGGATGTCTCCCAAAACCGACATCGCCTGCATCGCCTCACTGAGGTCGGCATGGTCGCCCGAGGCAACTGATCCAAGCATCGCGGAGCCGAGCAGGACGGCCTCCGGAGAGGCCGACGCAGCGACCGTCAAACCCGTCATATCGGCGAGGACCTGCCGCACGACGCGGCTCTTTGCGGCGCCGCCGCTGACCACGATCGTATCGACCGCAATGCCCTTGTCTTGCTGAGCGCGAACGATCTGCCGCGCCCCGCAACCGAGACCGCACAACCCGGCCAGATAAAGCGCCAGCAGGCTCTCCAAATCGGAGCGCATATCGAGCCCGGCGATCAACGCGCGCGCGTCAGGATCCGCGAATGGCGCGCGATTGCCGAGAAACTCAGGGACGACATGAACCTCGCCGACCAACTGCGGAATCATTTCGGCACCGCCGCGGGATTCAGTTTCCGAGGCAAGCCAATCGGCAAGCGTCTGCTGCGTCCGGCTTGCAGCCTGGATCGCTTGCGCGGAATGCGGATGCATCTGCAACAGATGCTCGATGGCAGCGCCGGCGGCCGACTGCCCGCCTTCATTGAGCCAAAGCCCGGGAACCATGGCGGAGTAATATGGTCCCCAAACGCCGGGCACGAAGGACGAGTCCGGCGTGGTCGTCATGGTGCAGGCGGAGGTTCCGAACACATAGGCCATGCGCGTGAGCACCGTGCCGGCCGTACCGCGCGCGCCCACCGTGCCAACGCCGCCGGCATGTGCATCGATCAGGCCTGCGGCGACCGGCGTACCCGTCGCAAGACCGAGATCGGCCGCGGCCTCCGCAGTCAGGCCCGCCGCCAGCCTTGTTCCGCCGGGCACGATCTCGGTGCCGATCCTGCGGAACTGCTCGTCGGCAAGCACGTCGAGGCCGACCTTGCGGAAGAATTTGTCGTCCCAACGGTTCTCGTGACCGAGATAAGTCCACTTGCACGTCACGGTACAAATGGAGCGGGACAAGCTCCCGGTCGCGCGCCAAGTGAGGAAGTCCGTCAAGTCCATGAACTGCCACGCCCGGGAGAATGTCTCGGGCATGTTCTCGGCGAGCCACAACAGTTTCGGCGTCTCCATCTCGGGTGAGATCGTGCCGCCCACATAATCGAGAACCTTCTCGCCCGTCTGGTTGATCCGGCGCGCCTGATCGGCAGCGCGGTGATCCATCCATACGATGACGTTGCGGGCAGGATCGCCTGAGGGGCCGGCGGGCAGCGGTGCGCCGCCCTCGCCAAGCACCACCAGCGAGCAGGTCGCGTCAAAGCCGATGCCGGCAATGCCGTCCGGCGCGAGGCCGGCCTGTGCCACCGCGCCCCGCACGCTGCGGCAGACAGCACGCCAGATATCCTCGCTCGACTGCTCGACGACGTCGCCGGCCTCCCGCCACAGCGCGACAGGGGCGCTGTCACTCGCGATCAGTCTGCCGGAGCGGTCGAATACGCCGGCCCGTGCGCTGCCGGTGCCGACATCGATGCCAAGGAAATGGCGGTGATCGGATTGCTTGGTCATGAAGACGCTACAGATCGTTGCTCTGCGGGAGAATGACGAGGTCGCGGATGGTGACATTTCTCGGACGCGTCAACATGAAGAGCACCGCCTCTGCGACCTCCACCGGCTGCATCAAGCCGCCGGCCGCCATTTCCTCCTCGACCTTCGCTTTGGGCCAGTCCTTGATGAGCGCGGTCACGACAGGACCGGGCGCAACGGCGCCGACACGCAAACCGTGTTTCGCGACCTGCCGGCGCAGAGTATGCACAAAAGCCTGCACGGCGTGCTTGGAGGCGGTGTAGATCGGCTCCCAGACCACGGGCACGAGACCTGCGATCGAACTGGTCACGATGATGTCGCCGCTCTTGCGCTCGACCATGTGTGGCAGCACCGCATGGATCGACCGGAATAGTGCATTGATGTTCAAATTGAGCATGCGGTCCCACGCATCGGGATCGCCGCCAAGCACCTCGCCGCCGACATAGGCACCAGCATTCGCATGGAAGATGTCCAGTTGGCCGGCCTTCTCCAGCACCTGCGGCATCATGGCTGCCACGCTCGCGGGATCGGTGAGATCGATACGCAATGGAATCGCCTGATCGCCCAGCCCGGCGCAGGCGCTGCTCAGCGCCTCCTCCGCCCGATCGATCAGCACCACCCGCGCGCCGGCCCCGATCAACGTTCTAGCGCATTCGAGACCGATGCCTGATGCGGCGCCGGTGATCGCGGCGACTTTTCCTGCAAGTTCCTGGGCCAAGGCTTGTCCTTTTCTTGAGAGAGTTATTCAAGCTCGGCCATGGGAGAGGCGAGAGCGCCGCGCCAGCGAATCCACGACGACTGCAATGGCAAGAACCCCGCCCGTAATCATGTACCGCAGCGACGAGGATAGATCGAGCAGCGTGAGGCCGCTCGCGATGGACTGGATGACGATGACGCCAAGGAGCGCGGAATAGGCGCTCCCGCGGCCGCCAAACAGGCTCGTACCACCGATGACCGCGGCGGCGATCGCGTTGAGGTTCACATCTCCCGTCCCGGCCTGCTGGCTGGAAGATGCCAGTCGCGCTGCGGCCAGAATGCCACCGGCAGCGGCCAGCATAGAGCACAGCATGAATGCAGTCGCATAGACCCAGCGAACGTTGATGCCAGCACGACGGGCCGCCTCGCGATTGCCGCCGACGGCACACATCGAGCGGCCCCATTTGGTGCGCGTCAATGCGTAGTTCATGATCACGCACAAGCCGACGAACAGCCCGAACATCCAGGGAATACCGCGCCCGAGATTGAGATAATAGACAACGAATTCGAGCACGATGGTGACCAGCAGCGCCTTCAGCACCATGCGGCCAAGCGAACTGGCCGACAGCCCCGCTGCCCGCCGGCGCGCGGCCGTTCTGTAGCCGGTCAGGAACATAACCAGACTCGCGACCGCCGCCAGCACATAGGATACGATCGGCGGCATGACGAGCATCTGCCCGAAATTGACCAACGCCGATCCATACGGAAGGTTGATCGAGCCGGAGGAGCCCAGGAGATAGAGCTGCAGGCCGAGCCACGCCAATAGGCCCGCCAGCGTCGAGACGAAGCTCGGCATCCCCAGACGGTTGAACAGAAATGCGTAAAGCGCGCCGATGGTAGCGCCCAATAGCAACGCCGTGACGATCGCCACCACGACCGGCCAATCTTGACCGACCCAGAGCACGCCGACGAGCGCCGAAGAGAACCCGCTCACCGAACCCACCGAGAGATCGATCTCGCCGACCATCAAGATACAGACGATACCGAGCGAGATCACGCCAACCGTCGAACAATCGAACAGCAGATTGACCAAATTGTTCGGTGCGAGAAAAACGGGATTGAGGCTCTCGAATGCCGCGCAGATGACAATGAGCCCGACGACCACCGGCAACGAGCCGAGATCACCCGACCGCACACGGTCCACAAAGGCGCCGATCGTGTTTCCAAGCGTGTCCGCGTGCTTGACCCGTTCGTCACTGCGGTCGAGCAACCGCGCCGCCGAAACCTGCGTGTCGTCGGTCATCGCCCAAGCTCCGGCGACTGATCGGCGTGGCGCCGCCTGGCGCGGCGCGAGACTGAGTTTTCGTCCGCCCCGGTAATCGCCGTGACGAGTTCCTGGTTGGACACGTCGGGCTCGAACTCGCCGTTGTTGCGACCGAGGCGCAGGACCACGATCCGATCCGCAACCGCGCGGACGTCCTCTATATTGTGGCTGATCATGATGACGCCGAGACCGCGCGCGCGAACGCGCTCGACAAGGTCTAGCACCTCAGCGGTTTGGGCAACGCCGAGCGCGGCAGTCGGCTCGTCGAGCAGAATGAGCTTCGGCTCAGTCAGCAGCGAGCGCGCGATCGCCACGGTCTGGCGCTGTCCACCGGAGAGCGACGCCACGGGCTCGCGCACGCTTGGGATCCGCGCCGACAATTCGTTGAGCAAGGTCCAGGCGCGAAGCTCCATGGAGACCTCGTCGAGCCGCAGCGGGTTGAGCTCGCGGCCGAGAAAGATATTTGCGACCACGTCGAGATTCTCGCAGAGCGCTAAATCCTGGAAAACGGTGGCGATGCCGAGGCCGAGCGCGGTGGCCGGATCGGACAGGACGACAGGCTGGCCGCCGAAGGCAATCGTACCTGAGGTGGGTTGATGCACGCCGGCAAGGATCTTCACCAGCGTGGATTTTCCTGCACCATTGTCACCCACAAGCGCCACGACCTCGCCGGCATGCACATCCAGATCAACATCGGTCAGGGCGGACACGGCGCCGAAATGCTTGGAGATTCCGCGAAGACTCAAGACCGGCTTGCGCGTTCCGCCCTGCGCGTGATCGACATCCGAGATCGTCGTCATGTCTAGTGCCCCTCCCCTCTTTCGTCCCGGCCGCTGCGAGCGACCGGGACGAACGCAGTTATTGCGCGATACCGAGCTTCTTGCAGCCGGCGGCATATCGGCCCGTACAGAGCTGGTCCGCCGTCTGGATCTTCTTGTCGATGATCTCGGCCTTCAGGTTCTCCTGAGTGACGACCGCCGGCACGAACAGCTTCGATGGCGCGTTGAACAGCGTGGTTTCCGCCTTAGGAGCCTCGCCAGAGAGGAATTTCACTGCCGCTTGCGCCGCCGCAGCGGCCACGATCTCACTGGGTTTGGAGATCGTGTTGTACTGATCGCCGGCTATGACGAGCTGAAGCGCGGCAATCGTCGCGTCGTTGCCGGTCACCGGCGGCACCGGATCGACACCGGCGGCCTTGAAGGCGGCAATTGCGCCACCGCCCGTGCCATCATTGGCGGCCACGACGCCGAGAATCTTCTTGCCGAAGCGGGTGACCTGGCCGCTCGCCCATTGCTGCGCCTTCGGCGGCGCCCAGTCCGGCGTGTCGTATTCGGCGAGAATTGGATAGCCGCTCTTATCAAGGCCCTCGTGGATACCCTTCTTGATGAGTCCCGCAGCGGCATCGGTCGGAGACCCATTGATTTCGAGCACGCCTTCGCCCTCCTTCGCGGTCGCATTTGCGGCCTTGAGATGCTTGACCAGCGATTCGGAGATGGCCTTGCCGATGGCTTGATTGTCGAAGGACACGTAGAAATCGACCTTGGCGTCGGGGACCGGCCGGTCATAGGCAATGACCTTGATGCCTTGCGATTGTGCCATCTTGACCAGGGAGGCCGCGGCGGCCGAATCGACTGGGTCGAGCACGATTACCTTGGCGCCCTGCGAAATCACTGAGTTGAATTGCTGTTGCTGCCGTGCGGCATCCGCGCTTGCGTTCTGGTAGATCACCTTGCAACTGTCGCACAGCTTCTTCATCTCCGCCGCAAAGCCTGGATAGTCGTGTTGTTCGTATCGGGTGGAGGCCTGGTCCGGCATCAGGAAAGCAACGGTCGCGCCCTTCACTTCTGCCGCATGCGACAACATGGCCGTTGTGCCGAACAGCGACAAGGCCAAGACAAGTGTGCCGGTATGTTTCGGGAAGAATGTTTTCATTCAGAGTTTCCTTTCCAGAACTAGAGTGCTGTGGTTGATCCTTGAGGATGAGCCTTCGGCTTCGTGCCTGGCGGTGACGAGTGCAGGTGCTCCGAAGCCGCGGCAATTCCTGGATAAGCGATTCCTGTCGCGTGCCCGCGTCATTCTTCCCGTAGTGATCGTCCTCCTTTTTTTCCCCGCCGGCTAGGCTGCGTGCGCCGTATTGATGTTTTGCGCCAGCAATCGCCTGAAGCGCGAAGGTGGCATGCCTTTCTCGGCCAAAAACTGCCGGTTGAAATTGGAGAGATTGTTGAAGCCGACCTCGAAGCAGATGTCGGTGATGGAAGCCTGCTCGTCGCTCATCAATATCTGGCAGGCGAGATTGATACGCAGCCGCTTGACGTATTGCACCAGTGACATCCCCGTGTGCCGGCGGAACGAGCGCGAAAACGCGCTCTGCGATTGGCCGGCGATTGCCGCGAGCTCCGTTTCACCGAAAGGCTGCGTCAGGTTCTGCCGGATGAAGGCGAGCGCCTTGTTCATGCCCGCAGACATGTAACCAGACGGATCAGGCAGATAATTCGGGCTGGAGAGCGGGCGCGCATTTCGGGCGCGGCAAAGTGCTCCCAAAATCATCAGGAACAGCTCGATCCGACGAACGCCGCTCGCCGTCACGATCTCCTCCATGAGCGGGGCAATCTTGTCGCTCGTGCTGCGGGTGAAAAGCGCGCCGCGGCGGGAGAATTCCAGCAGAGAGGCAAGGCCAGAAAGCTCAGGCATTACCTTTATCAGGTCGCCTATAAATCCTTCGCTGAATTGGAGGACGCGTCCCCGCAGCGGAATGGTACTTCCCGCCGGCAGATCACTCACCCAATTGTGCGGCAAGTTGGGACCGGTAAGGACGAGATTGCCGGGCTCGAACTCGCCGAGAAAATCGCCGACGAAATAGCGACCGCAGGTGGTTACAACCTGATGGAGCTCATACTCCGGGTGGAAATGCCAGCGAACCGTGTGGAATGGGTAGCCGTGCGACCATGCCTTGAACGACTCGCCTCGCCGTATCTGGACAACTTCCAGGTCCGGTTCCATGTTCGCTCCCTTTGGGACGGAGCGGTTTGTGGTGATCCGCCTCCGCTGCCTTATCGGCTGAATTTCCTTCAGCGCTTTCTCGGCGGAGAGTAGCGACCGGTACCTAGGCACGCCACTACCATTTCAGATGCGAACTGATACTTTTTTGACGTGCAGCACGCCTGTCCCGGCCCCTCGTAACGAGGCCGCACTCTCCGTGAAACGGTTTTTCACAATTGCGGCTCTACAAAGCGGGGTTTCGCGCACGGTCGGTCAGCAGATCACGATTGCGCGGAAGAGATCCTGGTTCCTTGTTGTTAGCAACTTGCGTTCAACCCACGGAATGCGCCGCAACAACCGGGGGCCTCCTTTTCAAAATGTACGCTCCCAATGATCATGTTTGAATTGCTATCGGCCTTTCGGCGCACACGTAGTGAGTGTCAAGCGGGCTGGCGAACCTGTCGGCCTGAAGCATCCCAACGCAAGGGCACGATCGGCGCCGCTACGCAATCAGGTTCGGCTCAACAGAACTAGGCACCTAAAACATTCGAACCCAGGCGCCATTCCTTGCAGATGAACTCACCGCAGCGTCGATGAATTTCACGCCGGCGAGGCCATCCTCGATGGTCGGGAAAATCACCGAGGAGTCAGGTGCTTTGCCGGTCTGCGCGGCACGAATGGCGCGCGCTGCCTCAGCATAGATCGTTGCAAAACCCTCAAGATATCCTTCGGGATGCCCCGATGGCACACGGCTGACGCGGCGCGCATCGACTAAGGCCCCGGCACCCTCGCGCGTCAGGAGCTGCTTGGGCTGCCCGTAAGGCGTAAACCAGAGATAATTCGGATTCTCTTGTGCCCATTCGAGCCCGCCCTTGGTCCCATAGACGCGCAGCGTGAGGCCGTTCTCATTGCCGACCGCGACCTGGCTCGCCCAGAGCATCCCTTTGGCACCCCCCTTCCACTTGAGGAGGATCTGGACATTGTCATCGAGACGCCGGCCGCCGACGAAGGTCGAAAGTTGGGCGAGCAGTTCCTCAAGCTCGAGACCAGTGACGAAGCAAGCGAGATTGTAGGCGTGGGTGCCGATGTCACCAATGCATCCGCCTGCCCCGGAACGGGTCGGGTCCGTACGCCACGCGGCCTGCTTGTGGCCGCTCGCTTCCAACGGCTCTGTCAACCAGTCCTGCAGATATTCGGCCTGAACGAGCCGGATTTCGCCGAGATCACCGTTCGCCACCATGGCGCGGGCCTGTCGGACCATCGGATAGCCCGTGTAGTTGTGCGTCACGACGAAGATCTTGCCCGTCTTCCTGACCAGTTCAACCAGTTCCTCCGCCTCGGCGAGGCTCGTCGTGAGTGGTTTGTCGCAGATGACGTGGATGCCGGCTTCAAGAAACGCCCGGGCGACCGGGGCGTGCAGGTGGTTGGGGGTCACGATCGAGACCGCCTCGATGCCGTCAGAGCGCACGGCCTCCGCTTTCGCCATCTCTTCGAAAGAGGTATAGGCGCGGTCGTCGGCGACACCGAGTTCGCGCGCCGAGGCTTTTGCTCGGGCCGGATCCGACGCCAACGCACCGGCCGTCAGCACAAACTGGTCGTCGATACGCGCGGCAATACGATGGACGGCGCCTATAAAGGCCCCTTGACCGCCTCCGACCATGCCCAGCCGGATACGAGCATGAGCGCCGCCCCCGCTGCTTGCCTCAATAGCCATTTGTTGCTCCCCCCTCAGGAGATGCCGAGCATCTTGCGGTTCATCTGGTCGTCTGCGCCGGAACCCGCGAAATCGTCGAACGGCTTCTCAGGCACCCGAATGATGTGCCTTTTTATGAATTCGGCGCCCTCGCGCGCGCCCTGCTCAGGATGCTTGAGCGCGCATTCCCATTCCAGCACCGCCCAGCTGTCGTAGTCGTACTGCGTGAGCTTCGAGAAGATCGCGCCGAAATCAATCTGTCCATCGCCTGGCGAGCGAAATCTGCCGGCGCGGTCCACCCAGCGTTGGAACCCGCCATAGACGCCTTGGCGACCCGTCGGGTTGAACTCGGCATCCTTGACGTGGAAGGCTTTGATGCGCTCGTGATAGATGTCGATGTAGTCCAGATAGTCGAGCTGCTGCAGCACGAAGTGCGACGGGTCATAGAGCAGGTTCGCGCGCTTGTGACCCTTGACCCGATCGAGAAACATCTCATAGGAGACGCCATCGTGAAGGTCCTCGCCCGGGTGGATCTCATAGGCGAGATCGACACCGTGCTCGTCGGCATAGTCGAGGATCGGCCGCCAGCGCCTGGCGAGCTCATCGAAGGCAGCCTCGATGAGGCCGCCTGGACGCTGCGGCCAGGGATAGACATAAGGCCAGGCCAATGCGCCGGAGAACGTCGCCTGTGCCGTGAGCCCAAGGCGTCCTGAGGCGCGAATTGCGCGCTTGACTTGGTCAATGGCCCACTCGGTGCGTTCCTTGGGATTGCCGCGCACCTCCGGCACGGCGAAGCCGTCGAATGCTGCGTCATAAGCCGGATGCACCGCAACGAGCTGCCCCTGAAGATGGGTCGAGAGTTCGGTGATCGAAAGGCCGTGTTCAGCTGCTACCCCCTTCACCTCATCGGCGTAGTCCTGGGACTCTGAGGCCTTGCTGAGATCGAAGAGCCGCCCGTCCCAGCTGGGGATCTGAATCCCCTCATAGCCGAGCGAGGCAGCCCATTCGCAGATCCTGTCGAAGGAGTTGAACGGCGCCACATCAGTTGTGAACTGCGCGAGGAATATCGCGGGTCCCTTCATCATCTTCATCTCTTGCTTCCTTCTCCCTGGATGCTCCAGCAATATGTGTCTGCGGAGCGCGATATTCCGCAAAACGAAGTGTCCCCATCAAGACCGCGCGCGGTTCGCTTCATCACCTCTGGTAGCGCGATGTCGGCAGCCAGATTTCGAAAGGTTGTCCTGGACACGACGCTCTATCGATAAAATCCGAGAACGGCCTTGGTCTCAAGATATTCTTCTAAGGTAGACCCGCCAGTCACGGATTCGACGCTAGCCCTGGGCGATTGGCAGAGCTAGGTCGGTTATTCAAAAACAGTAAATCCAGCCTGGAAGTCGGCTCAAGCTTATGCGTCGGATAGGCTGGTGGTTCTCTGGGACGGGCGAAGCACATTTTTTCAGACTCCTCTCCTAAGCATTACGCAGGAGCCCAATGGTGAAGCCATCAAAGAGAACGCAGATAACTGCGCAACGCTCGCCGAGCGGAACCATCTAAGGATAGTCCGGTAAACAAGGGCTCAGAATGGCAGCTGGTGCGTGTCACGCCGACCCGCTCGTTCATCCCATTGCTCCTGAAGGTAACCAGCTAGAAAGCTTCAGCCGTCGAGACAATCACGTTCCGGGCACATCAATCGTCAAGGCATCGTATCGGCGATGATGACAAGGTTCAATTTCGAATGGATGGGTTGGCATCGGATATGGCTCCGTGGCACGGGGCATCTCGCGTTCGGTGCCCGACGAGTTTCGCAAGCTTGCTGAAAACGACCTGTGACCACCACTCTCCCGTCTCCGTCGGCCGTAGCCCGGCTCTCCTGGCAGAACTGGTCATCAGTGGCCGCGCGGTCGACGGCCCCGCGATCGCGCCACTCGTCATCGTCGGCATCTTCCTCGAACGGTAACATGCTCAGCGATTGGACGACGGGTGCCGGGAAGTAGCGGCGAGTCATTTAGCGAGATCAAGTACGGCCGTCCGGAAGAGGCGCTTCCGATTGCAGCAGGAACGCGGCCTTGAGATCGCTCCAGAGCGCGGCTGGCACTGTGGTGGTCAGCGCTGCCACGTTGCGCTCGACCTCCTGCGCATTATGCGCCCCGAGGACCACGCTCGCGACCGCGGGATGACCAAGCGCAAAATGTAGAGCGGCCGTCGGCAGCGCCACGTCATGAGCAACGCAGATGCGCTCAATTTCGGCAACCTTCGAAAGGATCTGCGGCGGTGCGTCTTGATAATTGTACTTGGCGCCCTTGGTGGCGCCCGTCGCCAGAATCCCCGAATTGAACACGCCGCCGAGCAGCACCGCGATCCCCTGCTTCAGCGCCAGCGGCATGAACTCCTTGAGTGCTGGCTGCTCCAGCAGCGAATAGCGTCCCGCGAGCAGCATCACCTCGAAGGATCCGGCCTGCGCAAAGCGCACGCCCATCTCGGCCTCGTTGACCCCGATCCCGATGCCCGCGACCACACCTTCGGAACGAAGTTTGTCGAGCGCTACATAGGCCCCGGACATCGCTTCGCGAAACCGGTCCTCGATCGCGGCCTTGCCGTGGGTCCACACATCGACATCGTGGATCAGCAACAGGTCGATCCGGTCGGTGCCAAGCCGCAACAGCGACTGCTCGATCGAGCGCATGGTGCCGTCATAGGAATAGTCGACGACGGCCCGGTGCGGCTGTCCGCCAACAAATCCGGACCGAGTCTCCGGCTGGTGAAACGGATCCATCCAGCGACCAGTCTTGGTGCAAAGCACCACATCCTTGCGCGGCACGCGCCGGAGCGCCGTTCCGCAGCGATGCTCCGACAGGCCGTTGCCATAGTGCGGGGATGTATCGAGCAGATTGATGCCGAGCTCGAAGGCGCGGCTCGCGGCGGCAATCGCAGTCTGGTCGTCGAGCTCGAGGAAGAGATCGCCGAGCGGTGCGGTTCCGAACCCCAGGATGGAAACTTCGAGACCGGTCCGGCCAAGTGTGCGGCGCGGCAAAGTTGATTGCGAAACCATGGTGGCTTGCTCTCCCTTCTCCGCGCCTCAGTCGCGCGCTGGTCTCATTGGCTGCGACGTGCAGCGTATGTATTTGCCGTCAGGTGTCAACGCGAGGATTACGGGTCTCATACAAGCCTATTCCGCTCATGCCTTCGGGTTGCTAAGAAAAGCGGAACTGGCACGCGGGCACTTCACGACCTGCGGCAACGAGGAGGAACGATGCTCCCCTATGTCACGCACGATCCACGCTTTGCCCGCCTGATCTTTGGTCACGCCAATCTCGAAAAACTCACCACCGGCTGCCGCTGGGCCGAAGGACCCGCTTACTTTCCAGCCGGCCGCTATTTGATCTGGTCCGACATTCCGAACAACCGGATGATGCGCTTCGATGAGACGGATTCATCGGCGTCGGTGTTCCGCTCGCCGAGCTTCAACTCGAACGGCAACACGACCGATCACGAGGGGCGGCTGGTCACTTGCGAGCACTTCATGCGCCGCGTCACCCGGACCGAGCATGACGGCTCCATCACGGTGCTTGCCGAGCAGTTCGAAGGGCGTCGGCTGAACTCGCCCAACGATGTCGTGGTGAAATCGGACGGATCGATCTGGTTTTCGGATCCGACCTACGGCATCGACAGCGATTACGAGGGCCAGCAGACCAAATCCGAGATTGGCGCCTCCAACGTCTACCGGATCGATCCAGCGGGCGGCGAGATCAGCCTCGTGGTCTCTGACCGCGTGCAGCCGAACGGGCTGGCGTTCTCGCCAGACGAGAAGCTGCTTTATGTCGCCGATACCGGCGCGACCCACGTCGACGGGCTGCCCGCGACGATCTGGTGTTACAAGGTGCAGGGAAACAAGGTTGCTGAGCCCTCGCTGTTTTCCACCTGCCCCGACGGGCTCTATGACGGGTTTCGCTGCGACATCCATGGCAACGTTTGGACGTCGGCGGGACGGAGCGTGTTCTGCTACGCAGCCGACGGGACACATATCGGCACCATTCCGATCGGCGAGATCGTGGCGAATGTCTGTTTCGGCGGTCCGCAGCGCAACCGCCTCTACATTTGCGGACAGACATCGCTGTATTCGATCTTCCTTAATACGCGCGCGGCCGTGTAAGGGAAAACGCGTTGCGGGGCGGCGTGCGGTGCCATCCTCAACCGTTCTGCCGATGCTTTTACGGAGCGCCGGATCCCCCGCCGCCACGCGGATCAGATTCGAGCTCCTCGATGATGGTGTGAAGCTGGCGTATGGCTAAACGATCGGTCATGTCGCGCTCCAGAGAGCGATAGCGCCCGATCCGGACTTGCTGGTCTCTTAATCCGATGTCGCTCATGATGTGTGGTCTCCGCCGATACGACGTCGAGCAAGGCAGTTCGTTTCCTTAAATTCTTCGGATCATTTGCGAGGGTTTCTAATTCGCAAAGAAGGCAGGCTACCTTGGGCCGACCGTCTAGTTCGTGACGCGTTCGCCCCGTCCGTAGACGAGCAGCATGAAGATGATAACGAGACCGTAGATCACCTGGCGGCCCGCCTCCGGCATCTCCATGATCGACAATACGCTGTTCAGGAGCACGATCAGGACGACGCCGATCAGCGTGCCGAGATAGCGACCCCGGCCGCCGAGGATGTTGGTGCCTCCAATCACGACGGCGGCGATCGAGGGCAGCAGATAGGCGTCTCCCATGCCCTGATAGGCCTTGGTGGAATAGCCGGCGAGCAGCACGCCGGCGAGTGCGGCAGCAAGGCCGCACAAGACGAAGCAGACCACCGTGACGCGACGCGTGTTGACGCCGGCGAGATAGGCCGCCGCCTCCTTGTTGCCGATGGCGTAGATGTAGCGGCCGAGCGACATGCGCTGCAGAATGAGGACCACCAGCACGGACACCGCGGCCCAGACGAACAGCGCGTTGGGAATGCCGAACGTACGATCGCCCGCCAGCATCCGCATCAGGTCGGTCGCCCCGGTCTGCGGTGCGTAGCCGCCAGTATGCGCGACCATCAGGCCGCGCATCACGGCATTCACGCCCAGCGTAAAGATCATCGAGGGGACCCGCAGATACGCGACCCCGACGCCGTTGACGAGCCCGACCAGAACGCCGACCCCGAGCCCGACCGGAATTGCGAGAGGACCGCCGAGCGAGGTCGCCATCATGGCCGCGGCGGCGAGCGTCCAGGGCACCGACAGATCGATCTGCGCGATCAGGATCACGATCATCATGCCGGCCGAGACGATCCCGAGGAACGCACCGATCTGCAATTGCTGCAGCAGATAGCCCGGAGACAACAGGGGAGCGCTGCCGAAACGGGCGAACGTGTAAACCGTACCCGTCATGAGAATGACGATGATGAACAGCGCCGCAATCAGGATCGGGCGGTCGTCGCGCGAGAGGTTGAATGAGGCCGCCCTCATCGAAACAGCTCCAACGTGTTCTTGACGCGCAGCATACCCAACGCGCCGATGCTGACGGCAGCAAGGAGGATCACGCCCTCGAACAGGGGCTGCAGAAGAGGGGCAATGTCGAAGATACGGAAGAAGAAGGAAATCACGCGCAAGACCATGGCGCCGAAGATCGACCCGATCGCACTGCCGGTTCCGCCAAGCAGCGAAGTGCCGCCGATCACCACGGAGGCGATCGAGTTGAGCGTATAGGCGCCGGCCTGCGGAATGTCCGCATTCCCAGACGAAGTCTGGATAGCAAGGAAGAGACCGCCGCAGCCGGCGAAGAAGCCCGCGAGCGTGAAGGCAGCGATCTTGGCGCGCTCGATCGGAAGGCCGGACATATAAGCCGCGCCCTCGGCCGAGCCGATCGCATAGACGGCGCGGCCGAGAACGGAGCGGCGGAACGGTACCCATACCAGCAGCGGAATGAGAACGAGAAGCACAAAAGGCACCGGGATCCAGGCGAACGGCGCAAACCAGGCAGCCGCGCCATCGTCGAAGATGTGCACGGTGGAGGCGAAATCGCCCACCGAGTTAGTCAGCGCCCAGTTCAGGTCAACATCGATCTTGCCGCCCGGCGTCGGACGCAGGAAAAGCGCGATGCCGATGTAGACCGCGCCGGTCGCAAGCGTCGCGATGATCGGCTGGATGCGCCCATAGACGACGACGCAACCATTGATAAAGCCAGCAGCCGCGCCGATCGCAAGGCACACGACGATCCCCAGCAGAATGCCGCTGACGCCGCCCGGAAAGGTGCCGAGGCCGAGATGCACGCCGAACATGTCGAGATGCAGCGGCGCACCACCTGCCGCACCGGTCAGGAGGTAGCTCGCAAAGCAGCCGACCATGGTCATGACCGCTCCGACGGAGAGATCAAGGCCCGACATTAAGACCGGCACTGTCTGCGCCATCGCCAGCATGGCGAGCGCAAAGATTTCGTCGCCATTCTGCACCAGCACGGGGGAGGAGAAACCGCGGGGATGCGCGGCGTTGTAGAAAACGTAGAGGGCACAGAACAACAGGATGGCGGTGACCAGACCGATGTTCTGGCGGATCCTGATCGCGAGATCGTCAAGCATGCGCCGCCCCCGCTGCGGTATCGCTGTCGACATTCAGGGAGCTTGCGACAATGTTGGTCTCGGTGAGGTCGTCGCCCTCGAGCTCGCGCACGATGCGGCCGTCATACATGATGACGACGCGGTCGCAGCAGCCGATCAGCTCGTCATAGTCGGTTGAGTAGAACAGGATTGCGGCGCCCTGGTCGGCGAGCTCGCGCATCAGCCGGTAGAGCTCCTGCTTGGTGCCTACGTCGATTCCGCGCGTGGGATCGTTGAGCAAGATGATGCGCGGATCGGTCATCAGCCATTTGGCGAGCACGACCTTCTGCTGGTTTCCGCCCGACAGCGTCGAGACCGCATCACTCGCGGCGTCCAACTTGATCTGCAGCCTCGCGATGGCTCGCTGGATCGCGGTGCGTTCCTTCCCGGTATCGATGAATGGGCCGGTGGAAAGCGCGTCGAGCGATGCGATCGCAAGATTGTCTGCGATCGACATCGGCAGCATCAGTCCTTCGGTCTTGCGGTCTTCAGGCACGAGTGCGATGCCGACCGATTTTGCCGCCGCCGGGGAGCCGGGACGTACCTCGCGATCTGCCACCGTGAGGCGACCAGTGACACCGCGCAAAACACCGAACACGGCAAGCAACAGGGATTTCTGGCCCTGCCCGTCGAGACCGCCGAGCCCGACGATCTCGCCGGCGCCAATGCTCAGTGAAATGCGATCGAGCTGCCTCTCCCAGCACAGGTTCTCGAGCGCCAGCACCGGCTTCGCGGTATTTCGCGCCGGCTTGGGCGGATACTGGGCCGCGATGTCACGCCCGATCATGAGCTGGATGATATCGGCGGTCGAACGCCTCCCCTTGTCGAAGGTCTCGATATGGCGGCCGTTGCGAAACACCGAGGCGCGGTCGGCGAGCGCCTCGACCTCGTGCATGCGGTGCGAGATGTACAGGATTGCGACGCCCTCGGCCTTGAGCCGTGCCAGCATCCCATAAACCTTCTCCACATCGGCGCTCGTCAGTGCCGATGTCGCCTCGTCGAGGATCAGCAACTGTGGCCGCTTGCCGAGCGCCTTCGCGATCTCGACCACCTGGCGCCTGGATAGGGGCAGATCACGCACGTGCCTCAGGGGATTGACGTCCTCACAGCCGATCTCGGACAAAAGCTCTTCGGCGCGGCGGCGCTGGGCCTTCGCATCGATCAGGCCGAACCGCCGCGGCGGGGATGCAATGGAGATGTTGTCCGCGACCGAGAGGTCGGGCATCAGCGATAGCTCCTGGAAGATGCAGACGACACCGGCCGCATTCGCCGCCGACGGCGTGGCGAAGCTGACCTCGCGCCCCGCGAGGCGCATGCGGCCGCTGTCGGGCTGCACCACACCGGCAATAATCTTAATCAGCGTCGACTTGCCGGCGCCGTTCTCGCCCAGCACGGCGTGGATCTTGCCGCGCTCGCAGGCGAAATCGACCCCTTCCAGCGCCCGAACGCCGGCATAGCGCTTGGAGATGCCGGTAAGCTCCAGGAAGGCGGATTGCGTTGGGTCGGCAACCGGCATGCCGGGCCTTCACGCAACGACGGCCCGGCGAATGCCGGGCCGTGACTGGGACATCGCTACAGCCCTCACTGGGTGTTCTTCTCGCTCTGCGACATGATCTCCGGCGCAGTGAAGTTCACGCCGCACGGCGTGAACTGATTTGGCGCAAAGAAGTTGGCATTGAGCTCAGGCCAGTAATTCGTGCCCGGCTTGAGATCCTTGTAGGTCGCCACTGGAATCGGGATCGAGATCAGCTGCGGCATAATGTTGCCCTGCAGCGCCGAGATCGCCGCCTTGGTCGCGATCGCCACCAGCGCCGGCGACTGGCCGTAGGACATGCCCTTCAGTCCGTCCTTGGCGTGATCGGCAATCTGTTTGCGGTACTCGTTCTCGCCCTCACCCGACATCGGCACAAAGGGATGCTTGGCAGCCATCAGCGCCTGCACGGTGCCGTCGGATCCGCCTTGGGTGAATACTCCATCGAAATGGCCATGCACAGCTAGCGCATCCGCAGTCACCTTCTGAGACGTGCCGGTGTCCCAATTGCCAACCACCTCCGTGATTTTGAAACTGTTGCCGGGCGATTCTATTACCTCGCGGAAACCGAGATGACGGTCGCGGTCGACGGAGTTTCCCGGCAGGCCGCGGACTTCAAGGATGTCGCCGGATTTCTTGCCGCTCTCGTCGATCAGCCATTTGGCCGACATGCGGCCCATTTCCTTCTGGTCCTCGTTGACCATCATCACCTTGTCGGTGTCGAGGACGTTGTCGAACGGCACCACCACGACGTTGTTCTTGTCGGCAAGTCGGATGATGCGATCAAAACCGTCGGGAGCGACCGCAATGGTAACGATTGCGTCGAAGCCTTGGTTGATGAAGTCCTCCATCGCGCCAAGTTGCGCCGCCACATCGGTCCCGGTGGAAACGACCTTAAACTCCTTGATGTTCTCCTTGATACCGGGCTGATCGGCGAAAGCCTTGGCAGTCTTCACCATCTGGATGCGCCAGGTGTTGCCGACAAAACCGTTGACCAGCGCGATCCTGTAGGGGCCCGCCTTCTTGGGCCACTGAAAGAATTTGGTCTCGGACGACCATGGCTTGAAGCAGGCGGGGTCGGCGCCGGGGCCGGAGACGACCTTGGGACCTGCCAGAGCACTCACCGATGACAACAGCAAGCCGGCGCAAGCCAGCCCCGCCAGACGAAGCGTCCACACCATGTCGTGTCTCCCTGAGCGTTTGTGTTCCACCCTAACGCGGCGCGTAGCCATGCCGGGAATTGACCTTCCCGTGCGCGTGTCGCGCTAGGATGGCACGCAACTTGCGATGCTGACAAGCCGCGGGCGGACGCCCCGGCGCGAGACAGGATCTGAACGCACGGCCAACTGACGACAATTGTGGAAGCAGAAAACGTAACAATGACAGTCGGATGTTCGTGGGCGGCAAGCGATTGTGCAACGGCGAAGCTGGTCATGGCCGGCCTTTCATGGTGGCATCCACGCGCGTGACGAAAAAAATGACACTCAGGGAAAAGTGTGAATCGCTACGCGAAGCCGAACGAAGCCCGCTTGCTGAAGCTGGCTTTTGAAGCCAGAGGCTGGGACTACTTGCTTTCGTCCGGCGGGGTGGCCTGGCGCTCCTCCGCCGAGATAATGGCTGTAGGGACGCCGATCGCTCGCAGCTCCTCACTGAGCAGCTCGAAGACGAGATCAGGTATCGCACCGCGGCGGCGGCTGGCCAGCATGGCACTTGCTTGACACGTTCTGAAGCGCCGGTCTCTAATGTCCTTCAAGGTCCTGCGGTTGGACAGGCAATACTTTCTGCCCCCAAGCAAGAACAGGCTCGACTGCCCCACCCAGCGACTGTCAGGTCAAGGGTGCGGAATCCAAGATCGTTTCCTGGGAGGGAACAATGGACAGACGCCAGACGCTCAAGCTGATCGGTGGTACGGCCGCGTTGGCCGGCGCCGGTTTTCCGGGCTTTGCCTTTGCGCAAGCCCAAAAGGAAATGGTCACGGTCGTGAAGATCGCGGGAATTCCCTGGTTCAACGCACTTGAAAAGGGAATCCAGAAGGGTGCGAAGGATTTCAGCATTAATGCCACTATGGTTGGCCCGGCGAACGTCGATCCGGCACAGCAGGTAAAGCTGCTTGAGGATCTGATCGCCAAGAAGGTCAACGTGATCGGCTTGGTGCCGCTTGATGTAAAAGTCTGCGAGCCCGTGCTGAAGCGCGCCCAGGCCGCCGGAATCAAGGTCATCACGCATGAGGGTCCGGAACAGGAAGGCCGTGACTGGAATGTGGAATTGATCGACTCCGTTCGCTTCGGCGAGGTGCAGATGGAACGTCTCGCCAAGGACATGGGCGGCGAAGGTGATTATGTGGTCTATGTCGGGACTCTTACGACGCCACTTCACAACAAATGGGCCGATGCCGCGATTGCCTACCAGCAGAAGAATTTTCCAAAAATGAAGCTCGTCGCCGACCGCTTCCCCGGCGCCGACGAGATCGACACCAGCCAGCGCACGACGCTTGACGTGATCAAGGCCTATCCCAACCTGCGTGGTATTCTCGGCTTCGGTTCGAACGGACCAATCGGGGCCGGAAATGCTGTGCGTCAGCAACGTCTTGGCAAGAAGATCGCCGTTGTCGGCACCGTGCTGCCGAGCCAGGCGAAGTCGCTTATCGCGGATGATACGATCCGCGAAGGTTTTCTGTGGAATCCCACTGATGCGGGTTACGCGATGGTCGCGGTTGCCAAACTCGTGCTCGATGGCAAGCCGATCACGGATGGCGTCGATATACCCGGTCTTGGCAAGGCAGCCGTCGACGTTGCAGGAAAGCAGATCAAGGTGGACAAGATCATGCGCATCAACAAGGAAACCATCGACGGTCTGATCGCCGGCGGGCTCTAGGCCGGCACCGGTTTAGTCGCCTCATCGCGCTGCATTCCCGGCCCTTCCGGTCGGGAATGCGGTACCACTCGAGTGATCGCACGATCGAACGGTCCATTGCAGGCGAACCTTTGGCGACTTTCCTGGAGATGTCCGGCATATCGAAGCGCTTCGGCGGCGTGCACGCGCTCCGCGACGTCGATCTCACTCTGGAAGTCGGCGAGGTGCATTGCCTGGTCGGTGAAAACGGCTCCGGCAAGTCCACCCTGATCAAGATCATTTCGGGCGTCGAGGCAGCGGAGCCTGGCGGCCGTATTGCAATATCCGGCAAGGAATATCCCAAACTAAACCCGGTCTACTCCACGCATTGCGGCATTCAGGTCATCTACCAGGATCTTTCGTTATTCCCCAACCTCACCGTCGCCGAGAATATCGCGATGGCGCACCATCTTGGCGGCCTCCATTCGGTGAACTGGGCCTCAATGCGCGCCACCGCCAAGGCCACAATGGCAAAGATCGGCGTTGAGTTCGACCCGGACGCGAAACTGTCAGAGCTCAGCATTGCCGGACGCCAGCTGGTCGCGATCTGCCGCGCCTTGGCTGCGGATGCCAAACTCCTGATTATGGATGAGCCGACGGCATCGTTGACCCGCCACGAGGTGAACGCCCTGATCGCGCTCGTAAGCGAGTTGAAGCGTGCTGGCATCTGCGTCGTTTTCGTCAGCCACCGTCTCGATGAGGTGCTTGAAATCGCCGAACGCGTAACGGTACTGCGGGATGGCGCCAAAGTCGGTACTTTTGCAGCAGACGCAATAGATGGGCGGAAACTCAGCCACCTGATGACGGGTAAGTCCTTCGACTATCAGATACAGGCGCCTGAGCTTGCCGCTGGCCCGATTGTGCTGGAAGTTAAGGGCCTGGGCCGCGAGGGCGAGTATGAGGATGTAAGCTTGCAGTTGCGCGCGGGGGAAGTGGTGGGTCTCACTGGTCTGCTCGGCTCAGGGCGAACCGAATTGGCGCTATCCCTGTTCGGAATGAAGCCGCCCGATCGCGGCACCATCGCACTTGACGGGCGGCCTATCGCCCTCCGTACAAATGCAGAGGCGATCGATCGAGGGATCGCCTATGTATCCGAGGATAGGCTTACGCTTGGCCTCATCCTGAATCAGTCCGTCACGGCGAACGTCACGCTTACCGTGCTGGATCGTCTGACTGGCCCGTTCGGCTTGATTGCCGCACGCGCGCGACAGACCCATGTCGCTCGGTGGGTCGCTGAACTCGGGATCAAGGTCGCCAATCCGGCCAACGCGGTGAAGACGCTCTCCGGGGGCAATCAGCAGCGGGTCGTGCTCGCCAAATGGATGGCGACCAATCCGCGGGTGCTTATCCTGGATAGCCCCACGGTGGGCGTCGACATCAGCGCCAAGGACGGCATTTACGAGATCATCCGGCGGTTGGCCCGCGACGGCGTCGCGGTCTTGATGATATCGGACGAAATCCCCGAGGTCCTTTATCATACTCATCGCGTCCTGGTGATGCGGGAAGGTCGTTTGACAACCGACGTGGCTGCCGCAGCCACTTCCGAAGATGCGCTACGGCAGGCCGTCAATGCCTGAATCGCACATGGCATCATTCGGCAGGTTTCGTCGCAGCCATGAGTTCTGGCTGCTGATAGTCATTCTCGGACTCTGCGCCAGCTTGGGCTTCGCGAACGCCCAATTCCTGACCATGCAGAATCTGTTTGATCTGCTGACCTCCTATGCATTTGTCGGCATCCTGGCGCTGGGGCTGCTCGTCGTGCTGATCGCCGGCGGAATCGACATCTCATTCACCGCGACCGCGTCGGTGGCGCAGTATGTCACACTTTCGCTTGCCAATGCTTACGGGGCGAACTGGATCGGCGTCTTCGCCATCGCGATTGGAATTGGCGGCGCGCTCGGTGCCCTCAACGCGATTTTCATCCAGAAACTTCGAATACCATCGATCATCGTTTCGGTCGCGACGCTGAACATCTTCTATGGGCTTCTGATCTTCTTCACCGGCGGCAAATACATCTATTCGTTGCCCGACTGGTTTGCGACCGGAATATTCTGGTTCGAGTTCGAATGGGGCAAGGATAGCTCATACGGTGTCAACCTGCAGATCCTCGCGCTCGCGCTCGCATTTCTCGTCACCTGGCTCCTGCTTAACCGAACCAATATCGGCCGGCAAATCTATGCCATGGGAGGCAATACCGATGCCGCACAGCGGCTCGGCTTCCACATTTTCGGTCTCAATATACTGGTCTATTGCTACATGGGTGTCATGGCCGGAATCGCCTCCCTGATTCAAGCACAACTCGCGCAGTCCGTTGCACCGACGGTGCTGGTGGGCAAGGAACTCGATGTGGTCGCTGCCGTCGTGCTCGGCGGCGCCAGCCTGATGGGCGGCGTCGGCACGGTCTTCGGCACGTTTCTGGGCTTGACACTCCTCGCGGTACTCCAAAACGGAATCATTTTGCTGGGCGTTTCGTCCTACTGGTCGCCGTTCTTCGTCGGATTGGTTATTCTCATTTCGGTCTCTGCGACCGCCTGGTCACAGCGAGAGCGGCGGAGCCAGAGCGCATCCCGATGAGCAATGTACCCGCCCTCTCACTTCGCCGGCGCATGGTCGGCCTCGCCAGCAGCGGCACGGTCGCCACCCTCATCCTGCTGTTGTTCGCGCTCTGGGTCGTGTTCGCGATCACGATCGGCGACCGGTTCTTCTCGGTCAACACGCTGCAATCCATGGCTTTCCAGATGCCCGAACTTGGCATCCTCTCACTCGCGATGATGCTGGCCTTGCTGTCTGGTGGACTCAACCTTTCCATCATCGCGACCGCCAATCTGTCCGGACTAACCATCGCGTTCCTGCTGACGCGCTACATCCCGGGGAGTCAGGGTCTTGCCTGGGTCGGCATTCAGGTGTTTGCGATCGCTGCAGGATTTGCAGTGGCCGCATTGGTCGGCCTCCTCAATGGTTTTGTCATCGCCTATCTCGGCGTTTCGCCGATCCTGGCCACGCTCGGCACGATGACGCTCTGCAAGGGTCTCGCGATTGGCCTGTCGCGCGGTAACGTCATCTCCGGATTCCCGGAGCCGATTGTGTTCATCGGCAACGGAACGGTTTTCGGGGTACCCTTTGCTCTGATCGTACTTGCGTTCTGCGCCTTGCCCGTCGCGCTCATGCTGAACGCGACGCCGTTCGGTGCAAAGGTTTACATGATCGGCTCGAACGAGAAGGCGACCCGCTACTCCGGCGTCAATACCCGCGCCGTCCTCCTCAAACTCTATGTGTTTTCCAGCCTGCTCGCGGGCGTGGCAGCGGTCGTCATGTTGGCGCGTTTCAATTCGGCCAACGCGGCATACGGCGAGAGCTACCTGCTCGTCACCATTCTTGCGGCCGTCCTCGGCGGCATCGATCCGTTTGGTGGCTTCGGCAAGGTTGGCGGGCTATTGCTTGCACTGATCATCCTTCAGGTTATCTCCTCGGCATTCAACCTTCTGAACCTTAGCCAATTCCTCACGTTGGCGATCTGGGGTGGAATCTTGATTGCCGTTGCGGCGGTTCCTCATTTCGCCGGCAAAGCGCCGCGGTAGCCAGCGATGATTAGTTCGATCGTCTCGCCCACTATCGCGGTACTCGACATTGGCAAGACCAGTCTCAAGCTGTTGGTAGCGAGTGACGACGGGTGGCCCCTCGAAACGCATGCGATTCCGAACGTGCCGATGACTCAGGGCCTGTACCTCGCCTATGATCTTGCCGGGCTAGAGGAATGGTTTCTCGATGCCCTTGCCAACGTGTCTCAACGTCATGCCATCGGCGCCGTGATAGTGGCCGCGCATGGATGCGGCGCGGTTCTCGTCGATGGCGATGCGCCAGTGCTGCCGATGATGGACTATGATGCCGTCTGTCCGCCCGAAATCGATGAAGCCTATGCCCGGATCGCGCCGGGTTACGATGAGGTGTTTTGCGGAATTGGCGGCGCGATGCGGCTCGGAAAGCAGCTGCTGTGGCAGGAAAGCGCATGTCCCGTCGAATTCGCCCGCGCAAAAACCTATCTGACCACTGCGCAGTTTTTCGCCTTGCGGCTTGGCGGACGTGCGGCCAGTGAAATCTCGCAGCTCGCGGCTCAGAGCCATATCTGGGACCTCGTCCACCATCAGCCTTCCTCTCTTATGCGCAAGCGCGGTTGGAGCCATCTGCTGCCCGAATGCGTACCCGCCGGTGAGGTGCTAGGGACGGTTTCGGAATCCGTAGCCAGGCGCACTGGCCTGGCGCAATCGACCGAGATCCTCTGTGGCGTGCATGATTCCAACGCCAACCTGTTTCGCTACAAGGCTGCCGGCATGGCCGATGCCTCGATCCTATCGACCGGAACCTGGATGATCGGATTTCAGCGCGACCTCTCCCTGGACAAACTCGATCGCGCGCGCGCGATGGTGCTCAATATCGATGTCGATGGCGAGAATGCACCTTCGACATTGATCGCGACCGGCCGCGAATACGACCTGATCCGCGGGGAACATCGTGCTTCTGATGCAGCCGTCCTTGCCGCGTTGACGGCCCTGCTGTCGAGGGGGACCCTGGCGCTCCCCTCCTTCATTGGCGACGATGGGTTATTTCCGGGCGCTGCTCGCCGTGGACGGGTCATCGGACCGTCTCCCGAGACGCCTGCCGAATGGCAGGCATTGGCACTTCTCTACGCAGCGTTCAGCGCAAACCGCTGCCTTGATGCACTTGAGAGCTCAAAATGCATAGTCATCGATGGTGGCTTTGCGGCGAATTTGCCCTTCGCCCGCTGCATTGCGACGTTGCGACCCTGGCAAAGCGTCAGGGTGAGTCAATCACCGCACGGAACGGCGCTTGGCGCTGCGCTGCTGTGGCGGCGATTCTCGCGTACGCAGCCGGTTTCGAGCGTAGTACTTGAAGCCGTCACATCGCTTAGCAACGATGGGTTCGAGCCTCGCGGCCTTTCCACCGCCTACCAGTCCTGGATCGCTTTCTCGGAGCCCACCTCATGACGGACCACAATCATGCCGATCTCCGCCAAGGTATTGTCCATACCTGCCGAGAGATGAATCGAAACGGTCTTAATCAGGGCACATCTGGCAATCTTTCGCACCGAATTCCAAACGGCATGCTGATCACGCCTACCAGTATGTCCTACGATTGGATGCAGCCAGAGGACGTTGTCGCGATGGATTTTGCCGCGAACTACCAGGGCAACCATCGTCCTTCATCCGAATGGCGGTTTCATCGCGATATTCTGCGCGCACGCGCGGACGTCAACGTCGTGCTGCATACGCATTCCACCTTCAGCACGATTCTCGCCGTGCACCAGCGTGGCATTCCCTGCTTCCACTACATGGTCGCAGTTGCGGGTGGCAACGATGTTCGCTGTGCGCCTTATGCTTGTTTCGGCACACAGGCACTATCGGACTACGCCCTCAAGGCTCTCGAAGATCGCAACGCTTGCCTACTTGGTCATCACGGCCTGATCGTGACGGCCCAGACGTTTGAAAAGGCGCTTTGGCTCGCCTTGGAGGTGGAGACGCTGGCGAAGATGTATGTCCATGCGTTGGCTATCTGCGAGCCGCCGCGCCTCAGCGATGCTGAAATGGCGCAGGTACATGAGCAGATGAAACGCATGGGATACGGCCAGGCTCCTGACCTTGACGACGTCGGCGATGTTCCGCGCGCCCTACCGGACTCGAAATGGACAGCACATTGATGGTGGATTTCACGGACAGCTGCCACCAAATTCGGTCAGCACCGGCCACGCAGAACGAAGGCCGACGCCGGATGTACGGGTTTGACCGTCACGGCCCTCGCGCAGAAGACGTGCGCGAACAATCAGGCTTGCCTCCTTCACCGCTCAACAGATCAACGACTTAGTTTGACGATCTGCCCCGCGCAATTGCAGCAGGATACGCCGCCGTCACCTTCGGCAGCTTCTTCTCATGTCGTCACTCATGCTGCCGTTCCCTTTCTAGCCAGCATGGGGCATGCGGCACGCTGGGTACTGACCTCGCTCGGGGTCCAACGTAACTACAACAGCGCTCGCGTGCATTTTGGGGAGCATCGTCGTCACACCGGACCTGACCCGCCTGCGTCTGCCCTTCGCCGCACTTGGCTTTTCGGCGGTTGTTTTCGATGATACTCTTTTCTAGGGCGTGGACTCATTAGCGCGTAGCCAAATCCGGATTGATGCGAGTTTGATGAATGCCAGATAGTTGGCTGCAAGCTTGTCGTATCGGGTCGCGACACGCCTACATTGCTTAATCTTGTTGAAGAACCGTTCGATCAGGTTGCGTGCGCGATACAGATACGGGCTGAAGCAGATCGGGTCTTTGCGATTTCGTTTCGGCGGAATGTTCGCCCATGCTCCTTGCTGGCGAGCAAGCTCCCTGATCCAGTCGGCGTCGTAGCCGCGATCCGCGAGCAACATCGTTTGTGGAACCAAGGCGCTGAGGAGAATCGAGCACAGCCGGTTGTCGTGCGCCTCACCCGGCGTGAGGGCGAGATGGACCGGCAAGCCATTGGTGTCCACGACCGCGTGAAGCTTGCTGGTCAGGCCACCCCGCGAGCGACCCATATCCTGATGATTGTTGCCCCGACACTGGCACCGTGCTGGTGCACGCGCACGACGGAAGTATCGATCATCTGCACCGCCGCGTCATGACCGGCGGCAAGCGCATCCATGATCTGGTCCGAGACGCCAGCCCGCCGCCACCGAACGAAGCGATTCTAACAGGTGGTGCGGGGACCATAGGTCTCTGGCAGGTCGCGCCAGGAGCGCCTGAGCGCAGAACCCAAAAGATGCCATTGAGCACGCGACGGTCATTTACCCGCCGAACGCCGCGCGGCTTGTTGGGCAGCATTGGTTTGATGGCCGTCCATTCGTAGTCGCTGAGTTCGTAGCGCATGATTCGAGCTCCGGGTTGGACGAAGATCGGGGGGCTTATTTGCGCAAGGCCTTTTGGTGTTTAGTTGTTGTGGTTCTTTGCTCGGCTTGTTCCGCCGACGCCGCTGGTATCCAGCTTTTCAACCATGGCCCGAACTTGTCGGGCGCGATCTGGTATCCATGCAAGGCCCAACCGAAAGATGTTGAGCTCGGCGATCTAGGGGTGGGCCTCGATTATGATCTCATCGGCGTGAAGGATTGCCGGGTTACTGGTGCGAAGCTGCCGCTAGTCATCGTCTCCCATGGTAATGTCGGATGGTTCGGTGGGCATCATGATACAGCAGTTGCGCTAGCTGATACCGGATTTGTCGTCGCGGCAATCAATCATCCGGGGACAGCGCGAAGGACTCTTCGAAGAAATACGATCTGTCGACTTTCTTGTCGCGCCCAGCAGACATGGTCCGTCTGCTCGATTTTATGCTGCATGACTGGAAAGATAAGGCCGTTGTCGATCCGACAAGAATCGGACTGTTCGGACTCCTATGGGTGGTTACACTGGTCTGGCGCTGATCGGCGCAGTACCGGACTTCGACCGTTATGCGCAAGGCTGCACGGATGCGTCGAAAATCTGCGAGCAACTTCGTACCGACGTCATTCCCGCTGTAGCGCGGGATGCGCGCATTCGCGCCGGTGTGATCGTCGATCCGGTATCAGCCTTCTTCACGCAATCAAATCTCGCCGCGATCAAGATTCTGGTGCAGTTCTGGCGAGCGGAGGTCGGAATCGGGATTATCGATCCGCAAGGCACCGCGCGGGTTGCCCATGCGCTGCCCGGCACGCCGGAAATTCACAACGTGCCTGCTAGCCACTTTGCGTTCCTAGCGCCATGCTCGCCGCAACTCACGGCCGCGCTGCCTCGCCCCTGCACCGACAAGCCCGATGGATTTGATAGGTCAGCGTTCCATCGCGAATTTAACGTGAGCGTCGCGCGATTTTCCATGAGCAACTGCCTGAAGGCAACTGACCGCTACCGCTAAGGCTCTGGAGAACAAGTCGGCTCCCGGCACATCTCGGACCTCCGTACCGGATGCGCAATGATCGAGCCGGCCTGGTCGAAGATCATCACGGTGCCGTGCTGGACCGGCCGCTGCGCCTGGACGAACGCGCTGAAGCTATCGAACTTCCCAGCGCGCTCGTCGGGCAAATGGCCGCCCGCAACTATTTCCAGTCGGTCACCTCGCCGGGGCGCGACGCGCTTCGCATACAGCTGCGTCTTCCTGATCAGCGGCTTCAGCCGCTTCCGCAGCTCGGTCTCAGAAGCCTTATCGAGGGCGACGTCACCAACTTACTTCTTCGCATTGCTCAAGACCGGCGCCATAAGGACGTTTGCCCCATCGACGCAAAAGGCAGTCTCTGGAAAGCCTTTCAATGCTTACTGCCAAGGTCGCCTCGAGCAATGGCTCGAGTAAGGGCATCAACTCTAGCCGCAATGTCGCGCATCCGTTCCGAAGCTCGCTTAATCTCAGGCAGACCGCTCGGACTATTGTATGAAGCGTGCCGAACCTCTCGCTCAAGCGCTTCCAATTCCGATCTGCATTTCAGAAGCTCTGCCTTCAGCAAGGCAAGATTGTTCATTGTTCAGGGCAACCTGAGTCAATTGGCTGATCGTGTACAGAGCTGGACCGGCTATCCGGCACCCCTGTCAGTTCCCGGCTCACGCCGAACAGCGGACATAGAGGTACCGACGCAATCCGTCCGAAACGGGCCAAAAGCATCAGGCGGCGCGCACTGAATGGAGGAATTTGCCGACCTCAAGCTTTAGCCGGTTGCTGTCTCGTGACAAAGATTGTGCTGCCGAGAGAACCTGGGACGACGCGGCCCCCGTTTCGCCCGCGCCACGCTGCACGTCGGTGATATTAGAGGAGACCTGCTGGGTGCCCTGAGCTGCCTGCTGTACGTTTCGGGATATCTCCTGTGTCGCTGCCCCCTGCTCTTCAACAGCAGAGGCAATGGTTGAGGAGATTTCTGAAAGCTTCTCGATGGTGCCGCTGATCTCCTTAATTGCCCCTACCGATTCCTGAGTGGCCGCCTGGATACCTGATATCTGCTGGCCAATCTCGCCTGTTGCCTTCGCGGTCTGCTCGGCAAGAGCTTTCACCTCTGACGCCACTACTGCGAAGCCCCGACCCGCGTCGCCGGCGCGTGCCGCCTCTATGGTGGCGTTGAGCGCCAGCAGGTTGGTCTGGCCGGCAATGGTGTTGATCAGCTCGACAACATCGCCGATGCGCGCTGCTGCCTTCGACAGCTCGCCGACGCGATCGTTGGTCTTTCGAGCCTGATCCACCGCCTCATTGGCCAGTCTGGCAGATTCCTGCACTTGACGGCTAATTTCATTGACCGATGAAGCCATTTCTTCAGTCGCTGACGCGACGGACTGTACGTTTGTAGAAGCCTCTTCGGAAGCAGCAGCAACTGTAGTGGTAACCTCCTGCGCCCGCTCGGCGGTCTTAGTCAGCGTTCCAGCGGACGCCTCCAGTTCGGTAGAAGCCGACGACACTGTCTCAATGATTTCACCCACCGCTCCTTCGAAATCGTCAGCCAGCTTATACATATCGGCTTTCCGTTGTTCTGCGCTGCGCTTCTCCATTGCCTGCTGCTCGCCCCGCATACGTTCAACCTCAAGGCCGTTCTTTTTGAAGATCTCTACTGTACGAGCCATATCGCCGAGTTCGTCCTGGCGCTCGGTACCGGGGATTTCGGTGCGCAGGTCATTTCGCGCTAAGGTCTCCATCACACCTTTGAGCACGTTAATCGGCTTTACAATGCCAAACTGACCGATGAACCATCCGCCTAACGTTCCGACGAATATTCCAATGGCGGCAATGATCATCAGTTGACGCGAGGTGGAGTGATATTCTTCCGCGGCCTGTTGCGCGAATTCATCAACCCGATGGTTAAGCTGTTCTGCAGCGGCCCGCATCTCGCTTCGCAGCTTTTGAGCAATAACTTGGCTTTGCGTAGCTGCCGCGCGCAAACGTTCGATCTGCTCCGTCAATTGAACGTCTTTTGATTCGGCTGCAAGACGTATCGTGTTTTCAAGGCTCTTTTCGTACGCAGCCATTGCTTCCCTGATTGCCGGCAGCAGCGCTCTAGTCTTCTCATCACGCGTCTTGCTGACATTCTCGATGCGATCGTTGAACAGCTTTAATTGATCATCAACAATCTTGCGTACTGCAGCACGGTTCTCCGGCCGGGGGTCGAGGGCTATCTGAAATTCAGCGCTACTGAGCGAGATAAGGCTGGTGCTGGCTCTCGCTGCCTCTAAGGCTTTCTTCGCCGTGGACGCCATGGTCTCAGCGTCGTCATTCATCACGCCCATGGCGCGAATGCCGAGCCAACTGGTGCCGATAGCTACCGTGGCAAGAATTACGATCACTGCAAGAACTTTTGTGATGATCTTGATTCGAGACAGCAACGACATCTGAGTTTCCCCTATTTCAGACTTACCGCCTGAATTGGAAGATCATTAGCATTCGCGACATACATGATGCGTTAAGTTGTCGCCCCGTAGGAGTACGGACAATCGAACAGGTGTTCGGCTTTAAGAGCACGGTAGGTCACCAGCGGGGGGCAAAGCGAGCGGCGCTCCGCGTCCGCTGCGCCGCCGGTAGCCGACATCGAACCCTGGTGCTGCTATGGATTGTGAGCAGCCGCACAACAGCTTGGCTACCTCGCTAAGTCCGCCGCGGAGTTCGTAGTGCTGATGCCATCGAGCACGGGCACCGCAGGGGGGCGCGCCCCGGGCTGGGCGTAGCCGGTAGCAAACGCGAACAATTCCCCCTGCCCCATGCAGCGCTTGGATTCTGAACGCCCCTTGCCAGGCTGTACGTCCAAAGCAGCCGCATGTAGCCAGCTGACCGGATGTGCCAATTTCCGATAGTCCCCGGTACTCCACCGGACATGCGCAGCCGTATAAAGGGAACTACCCTGCCGACTTTTGGGACCATTTCGGATGACGCGCAGCGAGGGGCGGGGCAGCCCACCGATCCTCATTTGCAGGAAATGCAGGCAGCCAATGGATTACCTCGCGACGCTGCCAGCGATTGTAAACCTACCGGCAGTGTATGCTTACAGGTGCCTTCCGTGCCTGAGAGTCGACACCATCGTTCTGGGGTAGCCCACGTCGGGAGATGACGCTCATCTAGACCCACGACCCGCTGTAGCTGGCGCTGCCTGCCTCACCCTACTTCTTGACGATTTGCCACCTATGGCCCTCCTCGGCATTGATGGTGGATGGGCACGAAGTCACGCGAGTATTCCCGTGCCACTTCGCAGAGCTAGCTCGTCTTAGTTCTGCGCAACCTGTCATAGCGCGCCTCTAGTCTGCGGATACGCTTGTCCACGTAGGCATCGAAAGCGGCCAACATCGACCGGCTGATCCGCATTTCGAAGCGCAACAGCTATCGAGTACGCACCCTAGTGAGCACACCAGAGTCGTAGCTTTCCACCGTAGCTATCCGCGGGCTGGTTCCTTGAACCGCCAAGAAGTGTCGCCTTGATGTCCGGTGACAGGACGAGGCTGATGCGGCCGTTCGAGATCGTGAGGTTGGGTCCAAGAAAAAGCCTCAGCCGGAGCACTCGCCTTGCGCGAGCATGCCAGCGGCTCCGCGAACACGTTCGAAAAGCCCGCCAGCTAGTGCTGCGGCGTCATCTTAGGAACGGTCAGGGAGTTCGGCCAGGGTGCGGCCCACTCCAAGGCATAATAGCGATCGTCATAAGGCCCGACCCATGGCCGTCAGTCGGCACCGGCACCGGGGCGACCACTCTAAGGGGTGCCGTTTTGATTACCGAAATACTGCCATTCATTGGAGTCGCAATATAGATGTATCGCCCGTCTGGCGTGATCGCCATTCCCTCGGGTTGCAAACTCAGCTCGAGCCTCGCCACTACCTGGTTTATCGCCGGATCGATCACCGACAAAGCATAGTTCGAATAGCTCGTCACATAGACATGTTTCCCGTCCGGGCCGACGGCTATGGCGTGCGGGCCAGGCACCGGCACCGTGGCTACCACTACATTAGTGGCGGTGTCGATCACGGAGACAGTGGCGCCGAAGAAACTCGCGACGTACGCGCGTTTTCCATCGGGGGCAATGACCACGAGCACGGGGATACCAGCAGGGATATTGATCGTGGCGACGACAGTTTGGCTGGCCGTATCGATCACCTTGACGTCGTCGGAGTTGGTATCCGTCACGTAGGCACGTGTCCCATCCGGGGTGAAGGCGGCCCCGGTGGGATTAAATCCCACGCGATTGTTCAAATCGCACATAGCATATTGAGATTCCTCCGCAATTTTTTCTGCGGCCAAACATATTCCGACGACGGGTCCGCCAAAAAGTTACACTTTTGATTTCAGAGGGAAAATCATCGCAGAAATATTTTTGTGGTTTCGCCAGCTATCGGCATCATTCGGTCGATTGTAGCACTTGAAGCGGCCGGCGCCGTGTTCGATCACCGTCTGCAAAGTACCGTCAGCGCGGCCGATCGAGGCGGAATTCCTCGACCGGCACGTCGACACGCCAAGCATTGCTAGGATAAACGATGAAGTCATCATCATAATGGTCCAGGCGGCAGTAAATCTCCGCCATAGGCACGGTCGCGACATAGACCGCTGGATTCGCAAGATCATAGTATTCAACGTGATGTGCTGCGTACCAGATCGCTTTATCGAGCGATGGCGTCCACGACATGCCCATGCTGTGCGCCTGTCCTGCGCACCCCCGGAACAACGTGAGCCGGCTCTCCTTTTCAAAAGTTAGCGCCTGGCCCAACGGCTTGAGCATGCAGAGACGCTCCCGATTGCACGCATCGAATACGGATTTGACCACCGATAAGCCGTGCTCGCAAAAATGAGATGAGTGCACGTAGGCGTCCAACCATGCCGCCTCGAGAGCTCCCATTGGGGCGAGTATCCGATAGTTGCGGATGATGAAGCCGAGGCTCTCCGCCGGGATGTAGCCATGGAAGTTTTCCCCGCGCGCGATCGCGTTTCTGACCTCGTTCGCGTCCCGCTCGGTCAAGTTCGGCAAAATCCAGACGTTCCAAATCCGGTCGTTCTTCTGGCGCCGCGCCCTCATCTTCCATCGAGGCCTCCTTTCACCGTGCTACCCGCGCCAAATTCTGCGATCTCCCCGGCGTCGACGGTAAAGAGCAGCGCGCATACCTAAGGTCGCCGGTTGCCGAAGGCCTAATTGTCGCTCCAGCTTGTGACCGCCCGCACGTTCTTGCGTCGGCTCCATCTTGGTCGATGAGCATGACGCCAGCACAATTTCACCGTTTGGACGGCACCCTCACCGAAATGAACGAAGCCAGCGTCGCGGCAAAGTGACGTCGTACTGATCCGCCGACAAATGTCGACGAGCCAACTCCCTTATCGCTCCCATCGGACCCGCAGCCTGCGAGCCCTTTCCTGGAAGGCACCTTCACCACCCTCCAGTATGTCGCACACCGCTTTTCGGATATCAGCGTTCTCCAGCCCCCCGGACTGGTACGTGATCGGCGGCAACGCACCATGTGGGTGCGGCCCGGATTCGGCGATGATGATCTGATCGGCGTCGGTATTGATCACCAGATTCGCGTTGTGCGTCACCATGATCACTTGGCGGTTCGATTTGGCTTCAATGAACAGCCCCACCAACTCCTCGAAGACGGATTTGGGATCAAGGTTTTCCTCCGGCTGGTCGATGATCAGGGGCCTGCCGTCACCGTCGTCGAGTGCCAGGTAGAGGAGCAGAAGCACGATGCCGCGGGTGCCGGGCGACAGTTTGCGGATATCGACCCCGTCATACTCGATGCCATAGTGAATATCGATGTGGTCCGTGCTGAACAACCATTGAGCGAATCGTTTCGACCAAGCCCGGAATTCCACCTGCTCGGTATGAGCGACCGGCGAGTGGTCGAGCAATTCCTTCTGATAGAGGCGACGAAACTCTTTCATTGCCGATACGACCCCGGCAGATGAACCCGTCTCCCATGCCTGTTTCAGGACCTCGTTCGCGCGTTGAAGCAGCGTGCCCTTGCCCCTGAACGCCCCGCTCTTCCGGAGATCGATCAGCCCATCCTCCGCCTGCGCCGCCCATTGCGCGACGTTGGCGACCCGCGCCACAGAGAACGACAGCTTTTTCAACGTCCCAGATGCTGCCGCCAAGCGTGCCATCAGCGGCCCATATAAATCCTCCAAGACCGTTTGCTCGGCAACCAGTGCGTCGAAGGCCCTGCCATAGGCTTCCTCGCGCTGCGTCTGAAGATCCCGCGCTCGATCTTTGGCACCCTTGCTGTCTTCCAGCTTGCCGGCGAGCGTCTGCATCGCGGCGGTCTCCGTGGCGATGCGACCGGACAGCGCGGTGTATTGCCGTTGCGTCTCCTTGTCGGAGCTGACCAGCTTTTCCAGCCTCGCCATTTCGGCTTCCAACACCGCCTGCGATAGGGTCGAAAGGTCCGTATCGTCCGGGAAGAAGGCGATGTTCGGAGATCCAGCAGCGGGGGCAGTTCCCTTAAGCTCTGCTATTTTTCCGTCGACCCAATTGATGTAGCCCTTCAGGTCATTGTCGACCGTACGGCTGGCACGAAGATCGACGCAACGATTGCGAAGCTGCCGAAAGATTTTCCGCAGGCGATGGCAGAATCCATCGCGACCGGCGCGAAGCGACGCCTCAACAGCCTCGTCACGACGGAGAGTGGCGCTTAGGTCGCGCGGGTCACCACTCCACCTCGCCGTCCGATTGCTCGCAGAGAATGCTTGCTTCGACCACGTCGAAAGCGCTGACCGGCATGGTGGAAGGGACTGAATTCATCCAGCAAGCAAAGGATTGGATCCGAGGTAGCCCGAACCAAACCAACGCCGCGATCTGCAGCGCTACGTTGAGACTGAACGCGACTTGATAAGCCAAGATCGACCTATGGCCATCGTTCGTGGACCATTGCTCCAGGATCAGTCCGGTCGCATATTGTGCCAGAAATGCCCAACCAAAGTGCAAGACGTTCAAGGCGCCATTGGCACGGCCGGCAAGCTCCGACGGAAAGTAATCAGCTATCACGGCAAAGCTGACCACAGTTGCCGTTCCGATGATTGCGACAACCGACCAGGGCAAGATGGACGGCAGAGGTACTCGCAGGATCAAGGCTAGCTCGGCTGCGATAAATAGCATGGCCACCATCGCGAATATCGTCTCAGCCGTGAGACCTGTTCGTTTGACGTGATGGATCGTCATGCCGAACAACCAGGCACCGCCGCTGAGTACGATCGACATTATGAACAGCTGTCTGACGAGGCCTGCGCGATCGAGGCCCTCCACGTCTGCAAGCCACGGTGATGCCCACAATCCCTGCAGCGACCAAGCTGAACCAACGCAAGTCGCCGACAACGGGGCTATCCGCCAGAAGCGCCTGTCGCTGAAAACGGATCCCAGGGTGGCGGAGGCTGGTGCTTTCGATGGGATAACGCGTTGCTCAGGAACTACGACATAGATGACCGGCCCATCAACGTCGATCGAAGACCGGGAGCTATTCCGCGGCCACCGTCGACGAATGCAGGAAGCGAACGCTATCCTCTGGCACAAGCTGAAACCGCAGCGCTGCTCGGAGGGCTTCGAGACCGAAGACATGCAGATCTTCGTTGAAGTCGCCCAGCCGGGGCGACAGCACGACCACTTCAATGCCGGCGTTTGCTGCCCGCTGGCTGAGAATTGCCAGCACCGCATCACCGGCGGCATCGGCATCGCGCGCAATGTAGAACCGGCGCAGGCTAGACGGCAGCAGCATGGCTGAGAGGTGATTGGCCGAGAGTGCAGCAGCCATAGGCAAGGTCGGCAGCACGCAGCGCAACGAAAGCATCGTCTCTATACCCTCGCCGGCAGCGAGCACGTTGTCCACCACGCCGAACCGAACGGCATTGCCGAGAAGACCGCCCATGGCCCGTCGTGGCGTGTCGACCGGAGCCTTGCCGAGCCGAACACCATCAAAGCCATCCGGATCGAGCCAAGTCCGGTGCACGCCGGTGATCCGACCGTCAAGATCCGTGACGCGGGCGATCATCGCCGGCCAGGTTTCAGTCGGCAAATGCTCGTCGGGCCGATAGTAGCAACGTGGGTGGAAGCGCAGGCTGCCATCATGGTGGACGCGGGTTATTCCGCGGCGCTGCAGGTACGTTTCAGCCAGTGTCCCCTCGATCGGGCTGGATATCGCAAAGAGCCGACTGGCGGCTACCTGCGATCCGGGCGGTACGGCTGGGGGAATAGGTCTTGGGGCGGGCTTCTGCTCAGAACGAGGCAGGTTCAAAAAGCGCCTCGCCTCCTCGGCGACCTCACGAAAGTGTCGCAGAGCCAGAGTTTCGCGGATGATGTCGAGAAGATCACCATGCGCGCCGGTTGCGGCATCGGTCCACTTACCCGCCGCTCCCTTCGGCGATTCCTGGAGCCGCACAAATAGTGAGCGGCCCGGGTTGTTGTAGACGTCGCCGACCACCCAATACCGCCCCATCCGCTTGCCATTGGAGAGATAGTGTCGGCATACCGCCTCCGCCTCGCGCGCGAGGCGGCGTGCCAGCTCGCAAGCTTGGCGGGACATCAGGCCGCCTCCTGCCAAACGGCACCTTCGACCGGATACCGGTCGCGTACCTTCGACGGCATCTCTATGCCACTTGCGCCCATCCGCACGAACATGAGGAGCTGACAGAAGATGATCTCTTCAAAGAGGCCGTCCCCTCGCAAGCTCTTGCGCATCTTGGACTTGGATCCCGACACTTCGATGCGCTTTCCACGGATCATTCCGACATCGGCCGACTTAATTTTTTGGACAGCTTTTGGCATGCGATGCTCCACGACGGGCAGCCGGGAGCCTTTCTCTCGGCCTCCAACCCGTCACGGAAACGACCCTGTCCCTCTTACTCTTGTGCCGCAGCCACCGAGCAGAGCCTCACGCCGCCTGCTAGTCCTCCGTCGGCATGACGCCGACGGGTTCTGGAAGAAAGCCAAGGAGATAATCGGCAACCTTGCTGGCCTTGGAAGCAGCCCGGATAATGGCGCGATTGTCCTCGCGCAAGACTTCAAGCCATGAGCCGATGTAGTCGGCATGCCGCACCGTCGGCACGATGCCGAGCGAGGCGCAACTGAACGCAGACGAGATTTCCGCAACCAGCTCCTCGAAGGCATACTTCTTGGTACCGTAGTTGCCTGACAGGTCACGGTTCAGACGCGTCGGATGACCGCTGGCATGCGCCAGCTCGTGGAGAGCCGTTCGATGCCAATTGATTGGTTCAAAATAGGCCTGCGGAGGCGGCACCTGCACATAATCTTCCGTCGGCATATAGAAGGCACGGTTGCCGCCGATGCGGAAGTCGATGCCGGTCGCCTTGATCAGGTATTCGACCTGCGGCTCGATCAGGCCCGGCGGCGGGGGCGGCGCCGTCGTCGCGATCTCTGGAGGCAAGCCGCCGCATTGATCACAGTTGAAGACCGTAAAATGCTTGAGGAACGGAATGGCCTGCGCTTCCTCGCCGGTTTCATGTACGCGGCGCTTTTCGCAGGCAGGCACGAATCGGTCGGCATAGACGACGGTCGTGCCGCGCTCGCCCTTGCGGACGTGACCACCGAGCGACAGCGCCTGGCGGAAGGTAAGCCAGCTCTGGCCTGTAAATCCGTGTTCGGTCGCGGCACCCCATAGAACTAGAATGTTTATGCCGCTGTATTGGCGGCCGGACGCCGCGCTCTTCGGCAAAGCCAAAGGCGCCTTCGCCGCCGCGGTGCCCCAAGGCTGGACCCACGGCACTCGGCCAGCCTCCAACTCGGCGATGATCTTGTTGGTGATGTTGTCATAAAGGTTGGCCCGGTCCTTACCGGTGCGCGCGTGAGGATAATATCTGGACATCGCGGGTCTCCGCGACGGGGACCGCGAACCTCTCTCGCAGCCTGTAGCCCGTCATGGCAAAACCCGGCCGACACTCTGACTCTCCTCCTACTTGAAGGAATGCGAGACCTGTGACGCAGCCCGCCTTCCATCGTATCTTCATGGGAATTGAGTTGAGCTACCGGGGCCGCAGGCCCCACGAGGCGTGCGCCAGGCGCGCATCGCCTCAACGGAAAATGGCACCCGGAGAGCGTGAGCATAGCGACCCGAAGGGGCACGCGGGTCCGAGTGCAGCGACGAGTCCGGTTCAATAGCGGCACCCGGGAACGGGGCAGTGATAGCGGTCGCCGCAAGGCGAGCCCCTTTTCCGAGTGCCCCCGGCGAGGAGCTCCGCTATCCCTGCGCGAGGGATCGAAGCCGGATGGCCGAGACGCAGCGCGGCTCGGTTCACAAGAGCCCGTTGCGGCGCAGCCGCACGCGCGCAAACGGGAAAACTCGCCAGGCTTGACCAGAGGACCTCGTTTCGTCGCTTGAATTCGTCGACGCGCAGAAAAGTCTCTTAGTCCCTATTTACGCATGCCGGCGCAGTTCGGGTTGCATTCCGCCTTGCATCGTCCATCCGGCTCAAGCGCATCACGAGAGGCCTGCAGCTCACGGATATCTGCAACTATTCAGTCCCTATACATGAGCAATAATTGAACCACTCGAGCAATGGCCGGCCAACAGTACTCAGCCCCTCCGCGATCATAGCCTGCTGAGTTCAACCCGCACGTCCAAATTCCGACGCCCGAAAGCGATCCGAAGGCTTCGATACAAGTCTCCCATCGGACCTGTCGGATAGACTATTGATCTATCATCCAAAGCAGTTGCCTGCCTGCTACCGGCCCCTGCCAACGGAGCGCCGCAACTGTTCCCCTTTTCTTTCGCGAGCGACATTGGCGTTCTTGGAGAACTATACACCGAAGGCTTCCTTTTCGCGCGCCAATCCAGCCTTTTCCCGCCCGGCCGCGCTTCGCAGTAGAGGTGCAAACTCTTTGGCCGTAACACTCCGCTTAATCCGCGATCCGAACTCTCGCTCCCCCGATCAGGGGCGAAGAGCAATCTGGATCGACCAGATCCCGTCTCGCTCGTCAGTGAAATCAGCACATGTTACACCACGGGCATTCAGCAGTGAGATCAAACCGCTTAGGCTCGCCGCGCACCGCACGACCTGCCCGCTACCCTCTCGCTAGAACCTGGCCCACGATGATGAGGGCGGACATGGCCGCCGCCTACCTTGACTTTGTAGACACGAGCGAACTCATGCGCGCGATCAGTCGAGGAGACGCACCCCCACCAATCGGCTTTCGCGGAACAGGGCGCCAGCGCCAGCCAGTTTGGTCGAAGGCGACTATGGATCACTTCGCAGCGTCGATCGGAAAAGGAGATCTTAAGCAGGGGGAAGATCTCTTATGCCTGGTGTGATATCGCTTGGGAAGGCACCGCGTCTGCCTCGGTATTGTCGCCGCAAAATATTGACGAAGAATAGAATAGCCTACTATTTCGAACCCCCAACTTGGGCCCGTCGACAGGGCTGCGATTTAAACCCTGAAGCTCTGGGCTGCGATTACGCAAGTGCCGTCGAGCGGGTAGAGAAAGTTCTCTTGCCGGCGTTCGACAGTTGGCACTCACGGGGTCTAAGCGACATCGTGCCGGCGACTATCGAACCCGGCACGTTCGATTGGCTCGTCGGCGTCTTCCAAGCTCACCAGAAGTGGACAGAAATCGAAAGCGCTACACAGCGGCACTACACAAAAAGTCTCGCGCTGTTCGCCAATCACGAGCTGAAAGATGGAAGTCGCGTTGGGTCTAAGCAGCTGTCCGATTTCACCAAAGCGTTCGTCGACGCAGTTTATCGAAAATTATTGTTCGTGACGAAAGTCGGAAACAGTGGAGAGGTCGTCGTTCGCGAGCGCCGTCGCTATGTAAATATGGCTATGGCGTCCTGCCGCCGGGCTTGGTTCGTTGGTCAGCGTGCTCAAGAAAGGATTGTACCGGCGACCAATCCGTTTTCCCGGATGGGATTAAAATCTCATCCGCCCGGGCGGCCGATAGAGCCCACACCGACCGCAACTTGGGATGAACTCGTCGCCTTCAGAGCTGCCGCGAGAAGACTTGATTACCGCTCGATCGCAACAGCTGCTCTACTGTCGTGGGAGTGGCTGCAACGAGAGCAGCACGTTTTTGGCGCCTTCGACATTTCGCACTATCGCCCCAGCGAGCGGCCAAATAGCGTCAGAATCGTGCATCCGAAGAATGGAGAGGAGGCCTGGTGGCCCCTAACGGACGAAACTGGCGCCCCTCTCTTCCCTGAACTTATGGAGGAACTTGACGAGATCAAAAGGACCACCCTCTCCGGCCTGGTATTCCGGCGTGACCATGCGCATCGTCAGTCGGCAATCCCGCTACCATGGATTACCCCGCGCAAGGATCTCCGCTATCTACGTAGCGTGGTAAAAACAATTATCACAGAGGCTGGCCTACGTCAGGAGCTTTCTTTTCGGTCCTTCCGACACGGAGGATTTACTGAAGGCGCCGACAGCGATCTCACGGATGCAGAGTTGCGCGCGGCTGGCCGTCATAGATCAAGTCGCCAACTGCCAACCTATGCTAAGCGGACTGGCAGGCAGTTGATCATTGCCACAAAAAAGCGTCGCGAGGAGCGGGCAAGATCTCTGCTTATTCGGCTCAACGCCAATCTCTCCTCGGAATAAAGGCACGTCGGCCGACGGCAGCGCCGACGAATGCGCTGAAAGGATCGCCTATTTTCCCGTCCATACCGGCTTGCGCTTCTCGCTGAACGCTTTCAGGCCTTCCTTGGCATCCTCGGTCATGGCAAGCAGCGCGATCTGGCTTTCGGTGTAGGCGATGCTCTCGTCGAACGACATCGAGGCGATGGCGCGCATCGCGTATTTGCCGCGGCGGATCGCGGTCGGGGATTTATCGACGATGCGGCCGATCAGCCAGTCGACCTTGGCGTCCAGCTCCGCCGCGGGCACGACGTAGTTCAGCAGGCCCGCTCCCAGCGCTGCCCTCGCGTCGAACGGCTCGCCGGTCAGCGCCCATTCGTTGACGAGTCGCGGTAAAGCGATGGACTGCAACAGGCTCAACACCTGCATCGGGAACACGCCGACCTTGACCTCCGGAAGACCGAAGATGACATGATCGGCGGCGACGGCCATGTCGGTCATGCAGAGCAGGCCCATGCCGCCGGCCATGCAGACGCCGCCAACGCGCGCAATCGCGGGCTTGGTGGCGTTCTGCGACAACCGCAACAGATCGGCATAGTCGACATTCGGTCTGGAATGATCCATCGCGAAAGCCGCGCCGGAGTTCTGCAGATCCGCACCGGCGCAGAACGCCTTGTCGCCCGCACCGGTCAGAACGATGACTCGGACGTCCTTGTCGTCATGGGCGTCGCGATAGCCCCGTGCGATTCCGGCGATGACCTCGTCATTCAGCGCGTTGCGTTTCTCGGGCCGGTTGATGGTGATCCAGAGCGCCTGCCCGCGCTTCTCGGTGATCACGGCTATGGTGTCGGTCATGGCACGCTCGCTTCCTTGGCTCCCGTTTAGCGGCCATTTGCGGCAGCTCGGGCGGAAGGTGCAAGGGCAAACTGCGGCGCGGCGCCGCTTTAGCGCCTCGACACAAACCTGCAGGGGATCGAAGCGCCTGTGCGGCTCAGGCCGCGACCGCTTTCCTGACCCAGACCTTGTTGTCGTGGAAAGCGGCGCCGCCGATCGGCGCGATGGTGTCCGCGCCGGTCAACATGTTGATGCCGCGCTCACCGATATGGTTCTTGTTGGGATGCACGGATTCCGCGATCAGCACGCCGCGGCGCACGCCTTCGAACAGTTTGGCGATCAGCGTGGTCTCGCCGCGGGTATTGCCGAGCGTCACGGCATCGCCATCGGCGATGTCGAGCGCGGCCGCATCCAGGGGATGGATCATCACGCTGGCCTTGCCCTCGCGCGCCTGAGAGGACGGCGTCTCGTTGAAGGTGGTGTTGAGGAAGCTGCGCGAGGGGCTCGTGGCAAGCCGGAACGGATGGGCCTGGTCGGAATGCTCGATCACCGCCCAATGGTCCGGCAGCGACGGCATCTTGTCGAAGTCACCCATCTTCTGGCCGAACGGCGGATGCGCCCAATCGGCTTTGAAATGGAATTTCTTGTCGGGATGGGCGAAGCCGTCCAGATAATGCGACGTGCGGAAGTCCGGCTGCAGGTCGCGCCAGAGGTCGGCTTCGAGGCCGGCAATGTCGCCGTGGTCGCTCAGCTTCAGCGTCGCGTCGATCAACTCGCGCGGCGTCAGCTCGAACCCCGGGTGCCTGGCGCCAAGCCGCGGCGCCAGCGCCTGCAACACCTCGTGATTGGAGCGGCATTCTCCGGGCGGGTCGATCAGCTTCGGCCCGACCGAGATGTGCTGGTGGCCGCCGCCGTAATAGAGATCGTCATGCTCCATGAACATCGTCGCCGGCAGCACGATGTCGGCCATCTCGGCCGTCTCGGTCATGAACTGCTCGTGCACCGCGACGAACAGATCCTCGCGGGCAAAGCCCTGACGGACCAGCGCCTGCTCCGGCGCCACCGTCATCGGATTGGTGTTCTGGATCAGCAGCGCCTTGACCGGCCCCTTGCCGAGCAGGGCCTTGGAATCGCCGGTGAGGATGCGGCCGATCTGCGACTGGTCGAGCGCGCGGATGGTTGGGTCGATGGCGTCGTGGCCCTCGATGATGGATTCGTTGAAGTGCCACAGCGCGTAATTGTTGAAGAAGGCGCCGCCGCCTTCATATTGCCAGGCGCCTGTTACCGCGGGAATGCAGTTCGCGGCATGCATCTGCGCCGCACCGTTGCGCGAGCGGGTGAAGCCGTAGCCGAGCCGAAAGAAGGTCCGCTTGGTCTCGCCGACCAATTTGGCAAAAGCCTCGATCTCCGCCACCGGCACGCCTGAGATCGCGGATGCCCATTCGGGCGTGCGCGTCTTCAGATGCGCCTCGAGCTCATCAGGGCAATCGGTGTATTTGTCCATATAGGCGCGATCGGCATGGCCGTCGCGGAACAGGACATGCATCACGCCGCAGGCGAACGCGCCGTCGGTACCGGGCCGCAGGATAATCTTGATATCCGCCTGCTTCATGGTCTCGTTGTCGTAGACGTCGACGGCTGCGATCTTGGCGCCACGCTCCTTGCGCGCACGGGCGGCGTGCGTCATCACGTTGACCTGCGTGTTGACGGGGTTGGTGCCCCAGATCACCACGAGATCGGACAACGCCATCTCGCGCGGATCGACGCCGGCGATCTTGCCGGTGCCGATCGCGAATCCGATGCGGCCGACGTTGGCGCAGATGGTCTGATAGAACCGCGAATATTTCTTCACATGCGTGAGGCGGTTGAGGCCGTCGCGCATCACCAGCCCCATCGTGCCGGCGTAATAATAGGGCCAGATTGAGTCCGCGCCGAATTCGCGCTCGGCCTGGTTGAAGCGATCCGCGATCTCGTCCAGCGCCTCGTCCCAGCTGATCCGGGCGAATTGGCCGGAGCCCTTCGCACCCGTGCGGCGCAGCGGATACGTCAGTCTTTCAGGATGATGAATGCGCTCGGCATAACGGGCGACCTTGGCGCAGACCACGCCGGCCGTATAGGTCTGCTTTTTCGAACCGCGGACGCGACCGATGCTGCGCCCCTCGAGCACCTCGATATCGAGAGCACAGGCCGACGGGCAATCATGCGGACAGGTCGAATGGCGGATTTCGATCTTGGCGTGCTGGTTCATGTCCAATTTGGTAACACCAAAATACCCCTCAGCCGAGGGTATTTATCCGGCAACGCCCATGCGATTTGCTCAGACCGCGTGCGCCGCCGGTTCCTGCCGCGACCGCGAAGAGCGGCGCCGCCACACCGACAACCGCCCGATATTCCAGGCGCCATGGGCCTTGTGAGGCGTCGACAGTCCGCCTCCCCTGCCGCTACAGTGCCGGCCAACAAGAACGACATCAGGGAGGTGGGTGTGACGGCCCGACAATTCATGCTGGCGCTGGCCGCCGGCCTGCTCAGCGCATGCTCCGCAGCCCCGTCCCTGGCGCAAGACTATCCCAACCATGCGGTCCGGATCGTCGTGCCCTTCGGCGCCGGCGGGCCGGCCGATGTCGCAGCCCGGCAGATCGGCAATGCGCTCCAGGAGAGCTTTGGCCAACCCTTCGTGATCGAGAACCGCACCGGCGCCGGCGGCGTCATCGGCACGGTCGAAGCGGCGAAGTCCCCGGCCGACGGCTACACGCTGCTGATGATGTCCAACACCCAGACCGCGAACGAATCCCTGCTGACGCCGGACAAGCGCAAATACGAGCTGATGCGCGACCTCGCGCCGATCGCACCGGTGAACGCTTCCGATCTCGTCATCGTGGTGAACCCGCAAGTCGCAGCGAAGACGCTGCAGGACTTCGTCGCGCTCGCCAAATCGCAGCCGGGCAAACTGAACTACGCCTCGTCCGGCCAGGGCACGCCCTATCACATGGCCGGCGAACTGTTCAAAGCCATGGCCGGCATCGACCTCGTCCACGTCCCCTACCGCAACAGTGGCGAGGCACGCAGTGGCGTGATCGGGGGGCAGGTGCAGATGATGATCGACGCGGTGCCGGCGATGGCGCCGAACATCGGCGAGAACCAGGTCCGCGCGCTCGCGACCACCGGCAAGCAGCGCTCGGCGGTGCTGCCGAACGTGCCGACGGCGATCGAGGCGGGCGTCGCAGGCTATGAAGCCACGATCTGGCTCGGCCTGATGGCGCCGGCCGGCACGCCGAAACCCGTGATCGACAAGCTCAATGCCGCCGTGACCGCAATGGTGAAGCGGCCCGACATCGTCAAGCTCTGGACTGCGCAGGGCGCGGTGCCCATGTCAATGACGCCGGAGGAATTCGACAAATTCCTGCGCGGCGACATCGAGAAATGGGCCGACGTGGTCAAGAAGTTCGACAAGTCCTGAGGCCGTAGAGCGACAATGCCGACCATTCAATTCCAGCTCAACGGCACGGCCGCGGCCGTGGATGCCGATCCGGATCAGACGCTGCTCGATCTGCTGCGCGGCCGGCTCGGCGTCACAAGTCCGCATTTCGGCTGCGGGGCCGGCGAGTGCGGCGCCTGCCATGTCATGGTCGGCGACCGCGCAATGGCTTCCTGCGACATGCCGATGTGGTCGGTCGCGGACAAGGACGTCGTCACGGTGGAAGGCCTCGGCACAGTGGACGCACCGCATCCGCTGCAACGCGCCTTCATCTCCGAGCAGGCGATGCAGTGCGGCTATTGCGTCTCGGGAATCCTGATCAGCGCGGCGGCGCTGCTGAAGCGCAATCCGTCGCCGACGGAGGCCGAGGTGAAAGCGGCGCTTGATCGCAATCTGTGCCGCTGCGGATCGCACAACCGCATGGTCCGCGCCGTGCTGCGGGCGGCGTCGGAGATGGCGGGATCATGAGTGCGCTGTCCCCTGCCCCGACACTGCCGGTCAGCCTTGCGGCCAATCCCAAGCTGTCATCCTGGGTGAAGATCGTCGGCGATGGCCGTGTCGCGATCTCGCCCGGCAAGGTCGAGATCGGCCAGGGCATCGTCACGGCCCTGGCGCAGATCGCAGCCGACGAGCTCGACGTCGATATTGGCCGCATCGAGATGATCCGCGCCTCCACGGCGGCAAGTCCGAACGAGGGCGTCACCTCGGGCAGCCTTTCGGTCCAGCAATCCGGCCGCGCGCTGCGCCACGCCTGTGCCGAGGTCCGCCAGCGCTTCCTCACCGCGGCATCGGAGCGTCTGGGTGTCGATGCGTCGCTGCTCGGGATCGATGACGGCACGATCTCGGGCCCCGGCAATGTCAGGACCAGCTATTGGGAGTTGGCTGGTGACGTCTCGCTCGAGCGCGACGCCAAAGCGGGCGCAACGGCGAAAATTGTCGCCAAACGCACTGTGGCCGGACATTCGGTCCAGCGCGTCGACATTCCCGATAAGGTGTTCGCACGGCCGCGCTTCATTCATGACTGTCCGCTGCCGGACTTGCTGCACGGACGCGTGCTGCGGCCGGACATCTCGGGCGCCAGGCTGATCGCGCTCGACGAAACGGCGACGCAAACCGTTCCCGGCCTCGTCGCGATCGTCCGCGACGGCGGCTTTGCCGGCGTGGTTGCCGACAGCGAGGCAGCGGCGGAGGCCGCGCTGAAAGCCTTGCGCAGGGGCGCGACATGGTCGGCTGGTGAGCCGCTGCCCGATGAAGATGATCTGGCCGGATTCCTGAAGAGCCAACCGGTCGAGACCACTGTCATCGACACCAGGACCACGGCGGCAACGATAAAGAAGGCTGCTCGCACCCTCCGTCGGCAATACATCCGTCCCTACATCGCGCATGCCTCGATCGCACCGTCCTGTGCGATGGCGCGATGGGACGGCGATCGTGTCCATGTCTGGACCCACAGCCAGGGCGTCTATTTGCTGCGCGCCGACCTCGCGATCGTGCTCAAGCTCCCGGCAGAGAACATCGTCGTCGAGCACATGGAAGGCGCGGGCTGCTACGGACACAACGCGGCCGACGACGTCGCGCTCGATGCCGTGCTGCTGGCGAAAGGGGCCGGCGGCCGTCCGGTGCGGGTGCAATGGTCGCGCCACGACGAGCTGTCTCACGCGCCGTTCGGCGCGGCGATGGCGATCGAGATCGAGGCCGATCTCGATGCGGACAACGAGATCGTCGGTTGGCGCCACGCGATCTGGAGCAACGGCCACGCGGCGCGGCCGGGGCGCGCAGCACAGCCCGCGCTGCTTGCCGCAACCGAGATTACCAACCCCTACCCGCGGATGGTCTCGACCAATCCGCCCGCGGCCAATGGCGGCGGCGGCGACCGCAACTCCGTTCCGCTCTACGACCTCAAGGCCTGGACGATCACGAGCCACCGGCTGCTGACGATGCCGGTGCGGACCTCGGCGCTGCGGACCCTTGGCGGACAAGGCAATGTGTTCGCCATTGAGTCCCTGCTCGACGAGATCGCCGCCCTGCGCGGCGAAGACCCGATCGCGTTCCGCCTGCGCCATCTGCGCGACGAACGGGCAAAGGAGGTCATTCGCGCGGTGGCACGACGCGCGCAGTGGAAACCGCAGAAGCAGGCGGGCATCGGTCATGGCGTCGGCTTCGCCCGCTACAAGAACACGGGGGCCTATTGCGCCGCGATTGCGGAGATCGAAGGCACTGATGACATCCGCGTCAAGCGGCTGACGCTTGCGGTCGATGTCGGCGAGGCCATCAATCCCGACGGCGTCATCAACCAGATCGAGGGCGGCGCGATCCAGGCGACGAGCTGGGTACTGAGGGAACGTGTCCGCTTCGACCGCACGCGCATTACGTCGACGTCCTGGACCGACTATCCGATCCTCACCTTCAGCGAGGTGCCAATGGTGGATGTCGAGATCGTCCAGCGACCGGAGATCGAGCCGGTCGGCGCCGGCGAGGCCGCCCACGGCCCGGTGACGGCGGCGATCGCGAATGCCGTTTACGATTGCCTCGGCGTGCGCGTGCGCGACCTGCCGATCACCCGCGACAAGATCATTGCAGCCATGGAGCTGGCATCGTGACGACAGTGAGCATTTTGAGTGGAGGCGCGGCGCAAGGCCTGGTGCGCGGCCTCAGCGATCCCTTCAAGGCACAGACCGGCTTCGGCATCGACGGCGAGTTCGGCGCGGTCGGCATCATGGCCGACAGGCTGCGGGCGGGAACGGCCGCCGATCTGGTGATCCTGACGCAGGCGCTGCTTGCAAAGCTTGTCGAAGAGAAGCTCGTCGTCCCCTCCTCGATCTCGGATGTCGGGCGGGTCGAGACCGCGCTGGCAGTCCGGGGCCGCGATCCGAAGGTGACCGTGAAGACCGAGGCCGATTTGCGCGAGGTGCTGCGCAGCGCCGATGCGATCTACGTGCCTGATACGAAAGCCTCGACGGCGGGACAGCACGTTGCAAAGGTGCTTGATCAGCTCGGCATCGCCTACGAGGTCGCTTGGCGCCTCAAGATCTTTCCCAACGGCGCGACTGCGATGCGGGAGCTTGCGGCGTCCACCGCCAAGCATCCGATTGGCTGCACGCAAGCGACCGAGATCATCGCAACCGACGGCATCGCGCTGTCAGGAGCGCTGCCGCCGGGCTGCGAGCTCGTGACGATGTACACGGCCGGCGTGACCACGCGGGCGGCACATCCACAAGAGGCGGCCGCGCTGATCGCGTTGCTGACCAGCGCAGACCGCCGGGATCTGCGCCAGCGCGCCGGTTTTACCGGCTAGATAACCACCCTATGTGTGCAACTGGGTGAGGCCGGTCGGCGGCCCGTCAACGGCGGTCCAGCCGCCATCGACGAACAGCGTGCTGCCGCTGACATAGCTCGCGGCGTCCGAGGCGAGATAGGCGACGGCGGTGGCGACCTCGTCGGCGCTGCTCCAGCGGTTGAACACGGTATGGCCGGCGTAGAGATTGTAGATATCGGGACGCTGCTTGAACGGGCCGGTCAGCGCGGTCTCGGCGATACTCGGCGCGATCGCGTTGACGCGCACGCCGGAGCGTCCAACTTCGGAGGCAAAGCCTTTCACCAGCAGGCCGATCGCGGCCTTGGTCGAGCCGTAGACGCCGAGGCCCGGCTCGATGGTCACCGCCCGCACCGAGGAGCAGGCAATGATGCTGCCGCCCTTCTGCTCGACCATGATGCGGCCGAACGCCTGGAAGAACCAGACCGTGCCCTTGATATTGAGATTGAGGACGCGGTCGAGATCCTCCTCGGTGTAGTCGAGGATGGTCTTGCGGATGTTGAGCCCGGGCGTCGTCACCGCGATGTCGAGCCGCGAGAATTTCTGCATCACGGTCTTGGCCAGCGCATTGACGTCCGCAGCGCTCGCCGCGTCACAGGCAGCCTCCTCGGCCCAGCCGCCCTTTTCACGAATGCCGGCGGCGGTTGCTTCGGCACCGTCAAGCGCACGATCGGCGCAGACGACACGGGCGCCGAGCCCAGCCAGCGCCTCGGCCGCCGACTTGCCGATGCCCGACGCGGCGCCCAGCACCACGGCCGTCTTGCCGGTGAGATCGAAGAGCTTGCGATAGTCAGTCACGGATAGATTCTCCCTGCGTTGCTGCTAGCCCTTGTAGCCCATCAGCAGACGGGGCAGCCACAGCGAGAAGGCGGGGACGTAGGTTACGAACATCAGAGCTGCGATCAGGGCGGCGTAGAACGGCAGGATGGTGCGCATCACCGCGCCCACCGAGATGCCGCCGATGGCGCAACCGACGAACTGCGTGGTTCCGACCGGCGGGGTGTTCAGTCCCAGCGCGCAGTTGATCAGCATCAGCATACCGAACTGCACCGGATCCATGCCCGCCTTCATCGCGATCGGCAGGAAGATCGGCGTGCAGATCAGGATAGTCGCGGCCATGTCCATGAACGTGCCCAGCACGAACAGGATGACGTTGATGAGCAGGAAGATGACCCAGGGCTGCGTCGAGACCTTGCCCATCATCTCGCCGGCGAAGTCGGCGACCTCGTAAAGCCCCATCAAATACTGGAACATGGTGGAGACGCCGATCAGCAGCAGCACCACGCCCGTCGTCTTCACCGCCTTGGCCGCAGCGCGCAGGAAGTTCGGCAAGGTCATGGTGCGGTAGATGAAGAACGTCAGCAGGATCGTATAGGTGACCGCGACGGCCGCGGATTCGGTTGCCGTGAACACGCCGGACAGGATGCCCGACAGGATGATGCCCACGATCAGAAGGCCGGGCAGAGCGGCCGCGAACGAGCGAAAAACTGCGGGCCAGCCCGGGAACTTGCCGGCCGGATAGCCGCGCTTCACCGCAACCGCGTAAGCGGCGACCAGCATGCACACCATCAGCACCAGTGCCGGCAGGAGGCCGGCGGCGATCAGCGCGCCGATCGAGACCTTGCCGCCGGCGGCGAGCGCATAGATGATCATGTTGTGACTGGTCGGCATCAGTGCTCCGACGAGCGAAGCATGGGTCGTGACGTTAACGGCGTAGTCGGTGTCGAAACCTTCCTTCTTCATCATGGGGATCATCACGGCCCCCATCGCCGACACGTCGGCCACGGGCGAGCCGGACACGCCGCCGAACAGCGTGCAGGCGACCACGTTCGACATGCCGAGCCCGCCGCGGATGTGTCCGACGAGATTCTTGGCGAGCTGCACGATCTTGTCGGCGACGCCGCCATGCAGCATCAACTCACCGCTGAAGACGAAGAACGGGATGGCGAGGAAGGAGAAGATGTTCATCCCCGACATCATCTGCTGGAAGATGACGGCGACCGGCAGACCTTCGTAGAGGATGGTGCAAATCGCCGAGAGGCCGATCGCGAAGGCGACGGGGACGCCGAGGACGAGGAAGCCGAAGAAAGTGGCGCCGAGAATGATCAGTTCCATGAGGGGACGACCTCTTCGCCGCGCAGGAGAGCGATGATGTGCTCGATTGAAAAGGAGACGATCAGGACACCGGAGGCGATCAGCGGTACGTAGCGGATGACTTCGGGCAGCCCGAGATTGGGGATCTTCACGGTTCCGACCGACGCCCCGAGGATCCAGCCGTTATAGGCCATGGCGACGCCGAACCCGGCGACCAGGACGTGGATCACAAGCTCGATTTTCTCGCGCGCGTGATCCGGCAGCATCACCAGCAAGCTGTCCATGCCGATATGCCCGGCATCGCGCACGCCGACAGCGGCGCCGATCAATGTGACATACAGGATCAGAACCAACGCAAGGTTCTCCGTCCAGGTCGGGCTGGAATTGAGCACGTAGCGTCCGAACACCTGGTAGAAGACGATGGTGACGATGACGAGCAGCCCGGTCACCGACAGATACATGCCCAGCCGAGCGACGGGAGCATTGATCCGGGACAGCAAGCCGGTGGACGGGCGTCCGGCTACGTCCAGTTCGTGGTCTGCGACGTGAGGATCTGTCATCCAAATCTCCTTGCAAGTCTCCTTGCGCGCCTCCAACGCGTCGGTCCGGCGTCGCCAGTCGGCGCGCCGGACCGACGCTATGGTCTTACTTCGTGTCCTGGATACGCTTGACGAGGCCCTTCAGCTTCTCGTCACCGGCGAACTTGTCGTACACCGGCTTCATCGCGTCGACGAATTCCGCTTTGTTGGCGATCGTCACGACCTGAACACCGGCCGCTTCGACGGTCTTGCGGGACGCCTGCTCACGCTCGTCCCAGAGCTTGCGCATGACAGGAACCGATTCCTTCGCCGCCTTGCGGACCATCGCCTGGTCTTCCTTGCTCAGCGTGTCCCAGACCGTCTTGGACATCACGAGAACTTCGGGCGCCAGGGAGTGCTCGGTGACGTTGTAGAACTTGGCGGCCTCGAAATGGCGCGAGGACTCGTAAGACGGCCAGTTGTTCTCGGCAGCGTCCACCAGACCCGTCTTCAGAGCGGTATAGACTTCGCCATACGGCATCGGGGTCGGATTGGCCCCGAGGCTCTGGATCATGCCGACCCACAGATCGGATTGCTGGACGCGAATTTTCAGACCCTTGACGTCCGCGAGCGACTTGATCGGTGCCTTGACGGTGTAGATGGACCGGGCGCCGCTGTCGTAATAGGCGAGGCCAACCAGGCCTGCGGGCGCCATGGCCGCCAGGATCTCGTCGCCGATCGGCCCGTCAAGGACGGTGCGCATGTGCTGCGTGTCCCGGAAGATGAAGGGCAGGCACAACGCGATGGTTTCCGGCACGAAGTTGTTCAAGGGCGATGCGTTGATCCGCATCATGTCGAGTGCGCCGATCTTCAGCTGCTCGATGGTGTCCTTCTCGGAGCCCAGCGCACCGTTGGGGAACACCTTCACGCCAAGCTTGCCGCCGCTCGCCGCGGCGAGCTGCTTGCCCATGAACTTGACGGCCTCGACGGTCGGATAATCGGCGGGGTGGATGTCGGCGGAACGGAAATCGCGTGCGGTCGCCAAGGGGGCTGAGACCGCCAGCAGAGCGGCTGTGATGACGCCGGTAAGTATCTTCATCTGGGCTTCCTCCTGAGTTGATTATATCGTTGGGCAGATGCTGCGGGCCGCCTTTGGGTCGCTCCACTTCCGGTGTGAAGTCAAGCGCCATTGTCGTCCCTAGGGCGCGCGGCATTCTCTGTCCAAGCCAAATCCGGCATCGATCAATGCTAGAGTTGCATCGATGGATCAGACCGGCTTTGGGCGGACAACCGGCTCGTAGCCCGCTTTTTCCGAAATCATCTGTCCGTCTGCCGCGGAAAGCGTTTATGCGCGTTGCTTGACGCCGCCGGTGCGGCCCCCTCAAGATGCTGCGAAACAAAACGGACCATCCCGAGGAATGCCCATGCCGCGGAAGCTGATCGACATCTCCGTGCCGCTCAGAAACGACGTGACGGCGGATCCGCCGGGCAATCACCCGACGATCCAGTACATCGATCACCAGCAGGGCCTGCCGCGGATGCTGCAGTTCTTCGACGGCCTCACGGCACAGGACCTGCCGGACGGCCAGGGCTGGGCCGTCGAGCAGGTCTCGCTGTCGACCCATAACGGCACGCATCTCGATGCGCCCTGGCACTTCCATCCGACCATGAATCGCGGCGAGCGGTCATGGACGATCGACGAGGTGCCGCTGGAATGGTGCTTTCAGCCCGGCGTGAAGCTCGACTTCCGGCATCTCCCCGACGGCTACGTGGCGAGCGCCGACGACGTCGAGAAGGAGTTGAGGCGGATCGGGCATTCGCTGTCGCCGCTGGAGATCGTCGTCGTCAACACCGGCGCCGGCGCCAGGTTCGGCCAAGTCGACTATGTCAGCTCAGGCTGCGGCATGGGCTATGAGGCCACCATGTACCTGCTCGAACGCGGCGTGCGGCTGACCGGCACCGACGGCTGGAGCTGGGACGCGCCGTTCGTCCACACCGCGAAGAAATATGCCGAAACGAAAGATGCCGGCCTGATCTGGGAAGGCCACAAGGCGGGACGGCACATCGGCTATTGTCATCTCGAGAAGCTGCACAATCTCGACCAGCTGCCTTCGACCGGGTTCACGGTCTCGTGCTTTCCGGTGAAGATCGAGCGGGCCTCCGCGGGCTGGACCCGCGCCGTCGCGATCATCGACAGCTAGCTGTCGAGCCCGCTCTCGGCGAGTTCGCGCAAGGCATCCATGTCGAGCACGACGATGGCGCCGTGCTCGAGGCGAACCCAGTTGCGGCCCGCCCAGGCGCGCAATTGCTTGTTGATGCTCTCGCGCGTCATGCCCACCATCTCGCTGATCTCCTGCTGCGTGATGGCGAGCGTGCCGCTGCCGGAGTCGAACTTGCGCTCTTCGGTGAGGCCGAGCAGCGCGCTCGCGAGCCGGCCCGGCAGATTTTGCAGGATCACCTGCTCGACCTGCTGGCTGGTCCAGCGCAGGCGCGCGCACAGCAGCTCGATGAATTTCATTGCGAGCGCCGGCTGGCTCTTCACGAACGGCAGGAAATCCCGGCGATCGATGATGTAAAGCTCGCAATTGGTGTTGGCGGTCGCATCGGCCGACCTGGGGGCGCCGTCGAGCACCGCGATTTCGCCGAAGATCTCTCCGGGACCGATCAGATTGAGAATGGCGTTACGGCCGTCGGGCGACGAAGAGGAAATCTTCACCGTCCCTGTGATCACCGCAAACAGGTTGTTGCCGGGATCGCCCTTGGCAGCGATCGTCGCGCCGCGCTTCACCGTGGTGTGCTTGGCGTAACGGCAGAGCTGATCCAGCGCCTCCGGCTCCAGATCCGCAAAGATCGGGTGCTTGCGCAGGACCGATAATTTATTCCCCGCCGCTTGTCGGGGGTCGTCGCCGGTCTTGTCCTGAGGCACGCCACTGGGCTCCTAAGACTGCGAGGCACTGGGGTCCCTGCGTAGTCAGTGTAGCCCAGTTTTTCAACCGGAAAGCATGGTCTCGATTTGAGGCAAACGCGGCGAAAATGCCGCGGTCGGGCGCGAAGCCGGCAGCCGAAGGATGAGCCAATGCGTCCCGGTCGATGCAGAGTTGCAAGCGCCGCACGCCGCCTTGCGTTGAGGCGCTGCCAACCCGCCCGAACTCGCACGGCATAGCCGCGCCGCGGGCGCCGCAAATGCGACCGTGATCTCAGGCGCTTCGATGCTTGACGTCTGACTTGAGCCGGCCTGGACTGGTTTGCCGGCCTGCCCAGACCAGTGCCCCGGCGAATGTGACAAAGATTGCCACGACAATGATGCTCATCAGCAACGCGTCGGCCGGCATGATGCCCTCCCCTGTGAATTCAGGCATTATTCGGGACACGCGGCGGAACGCATTGATCCCGATCAAAATCGAGCCGCGCTGCGTCGGAATCAGGCTGCGGCCAGGGCCTCGACCTTCGCCGGATCGAGCAGGCTGATCCCGCCATGAATGATCTCGATCACGCCGTGGCGCTCCAGCTTGGTGAAGGTGCGGCTGACGGTCTCGATGGTCAGGCCGAGGTAGTCGGCGATGTCCTGGCGGCTCATCGGAAGCGGGACCGTGTCCGATGCCCCCTTCAGCGAGACCAGCCGCTCGCGCCAGCCGAGCAGAAAGGCCGCCACCTTTTCGCCCGCCGAACGGCGGCCGAGCAGGACCATGTGGTCCCGGGCCTGGTTCAGCTCGCGAATTGCCAGCTCATTGATCCGCCTGAGGAGGTGCAGCCGGTCCTCGATGAAACGGCCGAAGGGTGCCTTCGCGAACTGGCATACGGTCACCGTGCCGATCGCATCGGCCGAAAAATTGTGCCTGCCGGAAATATTCATCCCCAGGAAATCGCCGGGCAAGGCAAAGCCCACGATCTGCCGGCGGCCGTCGGGCAGCAGCTTGTACAGCCGCATGACGCCCTCGATGAGATTGTAAAACGAGGTGGTGATGTCCTCCTCGGAGAACACGGTCTCGCCTGAGGCAAAATGGACGCGCCGGCCGAGATGTTCGAATTCCCGAAGCTCGACCGCATCCAACGACGAGCAAACCGCCGATGCGCGGACGGCGCAATCGCTGCAGAGCTGCCAGTTCGGCTCAATCGTGACTACGGGCTTCATCGACCGCTCCAAGCGCCGGGTGCCCATCAGGCCCATTCCGTCGCGCGGCTGCATTTTACTGCACTGCGCCAAAGCCGGTTGACCCAGATCAATTTTGGAGGGAATCCCCGCCCTATTCTCTCCCAGACTTAAACGGGGTCACTTTACATGCTGCAAGGAATGCTGCGTCACGGGCTGGTCGGGTTGCTTCTGATCACACCTGCCCTGGCGGCCCCGACCGCCGAACAACGCGGCAAGGCCTTTGCGCGCGCCAATTGCGTGCGCTGCCACGCGATCGACCGTGCGTCGAACAGTCCGCTCAAGATTGCACCGCCGCTGCGAGCCCTGCACCAGCGCTATCCCATCGAGAGTCTTGGGGAGGCGCTGGCCGAGGGCATCAACACAGGCCACGCCGACATGCCGGCCTTCGAGCTCACTCCGGACCAGATCCACGATCTCCTGTCCTACCTCAAGACCCTGGAATAGCCGCCCTCACACCGCCTGCACCGTCCAGCCGATCAGCTCCTTCGCGATGCGCGTGAAGGCCGTATCAAACGCTGCGACCGCCGCGGCCGGTTCGACCTTGTCGAGCTTTTCGCTGGTCTCGACGAGACGCGAGGCGATCACCTTGCCGTTCTTGTCGACGATCCGTGCCGACAGTCCGATTTCGACCCGTGCCTCCCCCTCCGTGGCGATGCGGAAGCGCCTGATGTCGATCAGCAGCTGATAGTCCGCCTGCCCGAGATCGGCCGTGCGCAGCGGCGCGTGGGCGATGTCGTAGTTCTCGAAACTGTCGATCAACCGCGCCTGCACCAGCTTGGGAATGCTGTCGGCCCAGAGGAAGTCCGCAAAGCCCGGATTGTCGCCGCCGGGCGCAAACAGCATGCGCTGGGTCTGGAGCATGGCGACCGCTGTCGGCTCTGGAATGGCCAGTGACGCCGCGAGCGTCTTGCCGGCCGGACCGAGGTTCTGCGGCGTGCGCAGGTCATAGGTGACTTTCTGCGCCGGCGTTCCGCCGCCGGTCATCTTCTCCAGGCCCGCCAAAATGCCGTCAATCTTGCCGGTGTTGCGCGCAAGCCCGTCGGAGAAGGTCTTGAGATTGGCGATGGTGTCCTTCAGCGGGCCCGAATTGTCCTCCAGCACGGTGTCAACCCGCCGCAATGCATCCCGCGCGGCCTGCGTCATGCTCTGGCCCGCACCGGCCTCGGCAATCAAGGTCGGGGGCTCGCCGGATTTGGTGACGATGACGCCCCCCTCCAGCGTCACCACCGGCACGCCGGTCAGCCCCTGGAAATCAAGCCCGACCTTGCTGTCGGCGCGCACCGGCGTGGTTGAAGCAACCGAGATCGTCGCATTGACGAAGCGTGGATTGTCCGGCGCAAGGCCTAGCTGGGTGACCTCGCCGACGCGGATGCCGTTGAACAGCACGCCGGCGCCGACCAGAAGACCGGGCACCGGGCCCTGGAATTGCACGTGATAGCTGGTGCGCGGTCCGATGCCGCCGGTGTTGTTCAGCCAATAGACGAAGCCGAACACCGCGAGGATCGCGGCCAGGACGAAACTGCCGATCAGCACGTAGGGAGCGCGTGTTTCCATGTCTCATCTCATCTCGTGTTGCAGCATCTGCGAGCGCTTGCCGTGGAAATAGGCCCGCACCCAGGGATGCTCGGATTGCAGCAATTCGCGCATCGGACCGATCGCCACGATCTTGCCGTCGGCGAGCGCGGCGACCCGGTCGCAGACCGTGGTCAGGCTCGCCAGATCATGGGTGACCATGAACACGGTGAGGCCGAGGGTCTTTTGCAGGGTCCCGATCAGCGCGTCGAAATCGCCCGCCGCGATTGGATCGAGGCCTGATGTCGGCTCGTCCAGGAACAGGATCAGCGGATCAAGTGCGAGCGCGCGCGCCAGCGCCACTCGCTTGGTCATGCCGCCGGACAGCTCCGCCGGATATTTATCGGCGTCCTGCGCCCGCAGCCCGACCATTTCGAGCTTGGCGATCGCGATCTCGTCCATCAGCTCCTGCGACAGCACGAGATTTTCACGGAGCGGAAACTGGATGTTCTGCCGGACCGTCAGCGAGGAGAACAGCGCGCCCTGCTGGAACAGGATGCCCCATGTCGTGGCCGCGCCTTCGGTGCGGCCGCCGATTGGCCGTCCCGTCACCTCGATGGTCCCGCTTTGGCGCGGGATGAGGCCGATGATGGTTCGCATCAGGACCGACTTGCCGCCACCGGACGCCCCCACGAGTCCGAGGATCTCACCCCGGCGCACGTCGAGCGACAGATGATCGAGCACGGTCTGCCGGCCGAAGCCGACCACGAGGTCGCGGACGCGGATCGCGAACTGCTCTTGCGATTCGCCCATGATCACATTCCGATCGAGGCGAAGAAGATCGCGAACAGGCCGTCGAGCACGATCACCAGGAAGATCGACTTGACCACCGACGTCGTGGTCTGTCGTCCCAGCGACTCGGCGCTGCCCTTCACGCGCAAGCCCTCGCTGCAGGCGACGACTCCGATCACCAGCGCCATGAACGGCGCCTTCAGGATGCCCACCTCGAAATGGGTGACCGAGATCGCCTCGTGCAGCCGCGCGATGTAGATCGCCGGCGCCATGCCGCCGTAGAACTGCGCGACCAGGCCGCCGCCATAGAGTGCGGCGATCGATCCGATGAAGGCAAGGATCGGCAGCGCAATCACCAGGGCAGCAACCCGCGGCAGGATCAGGACGTGGACGGGATCGAGGCCCATGGTCGAGAGCGCGTCGATCTCCTCGCGCATCTTCATCGAGCCGAGCTCGGCGGTGTAGGCGCTTCCCGAGCGGCCGGCGACCATGATGGCGACGATCAGCACACCAAGCTCGCGCAGCACCAGGATGCCGACCATGTCGACGGTGTAGGACTCCGCGCCGAACCTGCGGAAATGAAAAAATCCCTGCTGGGCGATGATGGCGCCGATCAGGAAGGTGATCAGCACGACGATGGGGATGGCCTGCCAGCCGATGCGGTAGAGCTGGTAGATCAGCGATGTCAGCCGCAGCGAGCGCGGCCGGCGCAGCACGCCGATCACGGCCATGAACAAGGCGCCCAGCATTTGAAGAAAGATCGTGATGTCTTCGCGCGCGCCGACCGTGGACTTGCCGAGATCGTTCAACCTGAGCAGAACAGGGTTGGGTGCGGGCGCCGGCGGTGGGGTGTGGCGGTTGACCTGGCGCACCTCGTCCATCAGGCCACTGAAATGGTCGGCGACACCGATAAACTCGGCCGACCTGCCGGATGATGAAGCCCTGCGCGACAGCTTTTCCAGGACCCAGGCGCCGAGCGTGTCGAGTGCGCTGACGCCCGACATGTCCAAGGTCACGGCTCTGGATCGATCGACATCCGCCCCGACCGACCGGGACAATGTCTCCAGCATCGACACGTTCGCGGCAATCCACGGCCCTTCCGGGCACAATTTCAGCTCTTCGCCGGAGGGCGTTGCCAGCAACAGCGGTTCGGAGTTCACGCTTCCACCTCATCGGGACAACCGGGTCCCCATTCAGCCGGTCATTCTAGGCCAGCATGTGGCAGCCGGTTTGACCTGTCTCAAGACCACGACGCGTCTGCCTCCTTGACGCAAATCAAGCGCGGTCGGGCCGGCGAGTCCTAGGTTTGTTTCCATTAACGGGGAAATCAGATCCATGTTCGACCGCGACAGGATGAGCGAAGAACTGCGCACGCTGAAGGTTGACGTCACACGCTTGCTGAGCACGGCCGGCGAGGAGATGTTCGACAGTTCGAAAGACCGCGCGGAGGCACTTGCCGATCAGATCAAGGCCGCGCTCGCCGAGCTCGGCGAGACCGTCGACGAGGAGCAGGACCAGCTTCAGGGCCTCATTGCGGACCGCCCGCTCACATCACTGGCCTCGGCCTTCGCGCTCGGCGTGGTCGTCGGATTTGCGCTGCGGAGGCACTAGGTGAACACGGAAAATGTCGTCAAACATCTGCGTGTGCTCTGGCGTACCGACAGGATCATCGCGGACATCAGGCTGCGCCACCTGCTGATCGGCCTAGGCCTGCGTGCCTTTGCGGCGCTGATCGCCGCGTTCGGGCTCCTGATGCTGGAGCTGTCCGCCTATTTCGCACTGGTGCAGATATGGAGTGCCATTGGCGCGGCCGCCATTCTCGGCGCCGTCAATTTTGCCATCGCCGCAATTCTCTTTGTGATTGCCGGCCGGCCGCCTTCAGGTCGCGACATCGAACTCGCCAACGAGATTCACGGCGCATCCATCGAAGCGCTTCAGCTCGAGGCACGCACATTCAAGGCCCAAATGTCGGGCGCCGTGCATCATCCGCTCAGCACGATGTTGCCCGTGCTGGTGCCGCTGATTGCGGTCCTGGTAAAGACTTTGCGGAGAACGGCCAAGGAGGCCCCCGCCGCAAATCCGGCTGAAGCCCGCTCATAGCGGTCGAGCTCAGAGTTTCAGCCTGACGTCGCAAATATCCGGTTCAGTGGGATCCGGCTTCACCTCAAAGCCGAGCTGCCGGCACATTTCGAGCATCGTGGTGTTCTCCCTGAGAACATCACCGGAGATCGCTTTGAGCCCCTCCGATCTCGCGTAGTCGATGATCAGCTGCATCAGGGCCCATCCCAGCCCCTTGCCCTTGAGATCGGAGCGCAGCAGGATCGCATATTCACCGCTCTCGTAGATCGAGTCCGAATGGAGTCGGACCACGCCGACCATCTCGCCGTTCGCCTCGTCGAACGCGATAAAGGCCATCGCCCGCGCATAGTCGAGCTGGGTCAGGCGCGCGATGAACTCGTGGGTGAACTCCTTCATCGGCGCGAAGAAGCGCAGACGAAGGTCGTGCGCCGTGACATGCTTCAGGAATGCGTGGATGGTCGGCTCGTCCTCCGGACGCAGGGGCCGCGCGAAGATCCGCCAGCCCTCCTTGAGCTTGAGGCGGCGCTCCCATTGCGACGGATAGGCCCGAACGGCGAAATTGGCAGCGCCGGAGCCCGCAAATTTCCGTTGCGGCGACCCGACTGCGACGCGGGCATCGACCGCGGTCGCGCCGGTTTCGTCCGCCAGCAGCGGATTGATGTCGAATTCACGGATCCCGGGAATGTCGGCGGCCATCTGCGCCAGCTTGACCAGGACCATGGCGACGGCGTCAGGCTTCACCGCCGGCACGTCCCGGTAAGCGCGAAGCAGCCGGGACACGCGGGTGCGGTCGATCAGATCGCGGGCCAGTTGCAGATCGAGCGGCGGCAGCGCAAGCGCCTTGTCGTTGATGATCTCGACCGCGGTCCCGCCGCGGCCGAACACCACGACGGTGCCGAAGGTGGGATCGTCGGCGAGACCCAAAATCAACTCGCGCGCCTTCGCCTTGACGACCATCGCCTGCACGATGACGCCCTCAATGCGGGCTTGCGGACGCAGCTTTCTTGCCCGAGCGAGAATGTCGGTGGCGGCGGCGCGCACCGCCTCGACCGTCGTCAGATTGAGCACGACGCCGCCGACGTCGGATTTGTGGACGATGTCACGCGACATGATCTTCAGCACGACCGTGGCGCCTTGCGCAAAGATGTCGCTCGCGTAGGCCACCGCCTGCTCGATATCGGCCGCGGCGTATGTGGGCACCATCGCGATATCGTAGGCTTCGAGCAGGTGCTTGATCTCGACAGGTTCGAGCCATTGGCGCCCATCGGCGATGGCAGCAGCTACGATCTGTTTTGCAGCACGTGCGTCCGGCACGAACGTCTCAGGCATCGCCGGTGGAACCTGGCTCAGCTCCTCCACGACTTCGCGGTGCCTCACGAGGTACATGAAGCCGCGCACGGCGTCATCCTCGGTCGGATAGTTCGGGATGCCCGCACCGGACAGTGTTTCGATGATGTTCTGGTCTGCTCCGATCCACGAGGCGAGCACGGGCTTGGCCCAACTGCGGTGCTTCTCGCGATATGCCTTGACCCGTTCGGTCACCATCGTTGCGATATCGGCAGCCGAGGCGATCGCGGTCTGCACATTGAGGACGAGGACCGCATCATTGTCGGGATCGGCAAGCAACACCTCAAGCGCTGCCGCATAGCGCGACGCATCGGCGTCGCCCACGATGTCGACTGGATTTGCGCCGGACCAGGTCGGCGGCAGCGCGTCATCGAGTTTCTTGCGGGCGTCGGCCGAGATGGTCGCCGGAATGCCGCCGAGCTCGACCAATCGGTCAATAGCGAGGACGCCGATGCCGCCGCCATTGGTCAGGATGGCGAGGCGCTTTCCCGCCGGCGACTCGACGCGGCCGAGTGTCTCGGCGCAATCGAACAGCTCGCGCAGATCAGAGACCCGCAGGACGCCCGCGCGCCGGAACGCCGCGTCATAGACGGCGTCGGCGCCCGCAAGCGCACCGGTATGGGTGGCAGCCGCCTTCGCGCCCTGCGCCATTCGGCCGGACTTCACCACGACGACCGGCTTCACGCGCGCCGCGCCACGCGCGGCCGACATGAACTTGCGCGCGTCCTTGATGGCTTCGATGTAGAGCAGAATCGCCCTGGTTTTGTGATCCATCGCGAAATGGTCGAGCAGATCGGCAACATCGACGTCGATTTGATCGCCGATCGAGACGATGCCGGAGAAGCCGACGCCGCGCTGCGCGGCCCAATCGACCATGCCGGCCGCGATCGCGCCTGATTGCGAGATCAGCGCGAGATTCCCCGGCCCCGGCATGTGCGCAGCAAAACTGGCATTGAGGCTCACGCCGGGCATCATGATGCCCAAGCAGTTCGGCCCGATCAGCCGCATGCCGTATTTGCGGGCCGCAGCGATGGCGGCCTCGTGCAGGGACCCCGGTCCATGGCCGAGCCCGGCCGAGACGATCAGGGCGCCCGCCGAGCCGCGTCGCCCGGCTTGATCGACGATGCCGGGAACCGCGCGCGCCGGCACGGTGATGATCACGAGCTCGGGCACGAACGGCAATTTGTCGAGGCTGTCCACGGCCGCGACGCCGCCGATCTCGGCATGGCGCGGATTGACGAGGCCGAATTGTCCCGAGAATCCAGCCTTCTGGATGTTCTCCAGAACGGCGCGTCCAACGGACACCGGGCGGGCGCTCGCACCGACGAGCGCGACCGAACGCGGCGACAGCAGGTTCTTCAGACGATAGGTTGACATGAAAGCAAATGCGCCCGGTCGGTGGCGGTTCCGATGGTTGACGATCAAGCCGATAAACTGACGACCCGCCTAGTACGAGAGCATAACCCAGCACGGTGGCTCGCCAATGACGGTCTTTGTCACACCGCCCCAAACGATCTCGTTCAGGCGCGAATGATGGTAGGCGCCCATCACGATCGCATCGATGGCATGGGAATTCGCCCAGCTTCCGAGCACCTTGCCAATCGAGCTGCCGCTGCCCGTCGTGGTTTCGAACGAGGCGTAGACCCCATGTTCCCTCAAGTGATCGACCAGAGCCGTCCCGGATTGCACGATCGCGTCTGACTTGTCGTCCGCCACGGTCACCACGCGGACCAGGGCTGCTGCCTGAAGGATAGGCAGCGCGTCGCCGACCGCACGCGCCGCACGCGCGGAGTGATCCCAGGCGATCATGACGTTCTCGAATTCCGGTCGCAGTTTGTCCACATGCTGCTCCGGGCAAAGCAGCACGGGCCGCCCGGATTCGAACAGAAGCGTCTCGATGATGTGCTCGATGCGACTGTCGTGCGGCTTCACGGGGGCCAGCGTGAGATCGCTGAAGCGTCCGTGCTCGGCCAGGACTGACGCGATCTGGTCTGGCGGCACCTTGGCCGACCGGCTTTGAGCGCGAATGCCGGTGCGGGAAGTTGCGCGGGTGAACGCATCCAGGAGATGCTGACTGTCGCCCACCCCAAGCGAGCCGTTTGCCTCGGCCGCATCGGGGAGCATCACCTTCGGCCGCACGAAGACATCCTCCTCGAGTGCAAGCGCGGTGATCCTGGCGCCGAGGTCGGCAGCAACGGCCACGCATTTCTCGATCGCAGCAAGGGCCGGGTCGCGTGGCTGGCCGACGAGCGGCAGAAAGACGTCCTTGATCGGCATCGGGATTCTCCTCAGGCACCAGAATAGGCTGGCTTTGGTCGGGACGCTTGATCCTCGTCAAGCCCGGGAACTTCGACCGGCCGGAAGGAAACAGGCGTTGACCGAAGTCAAGGACTGGCCGCGATCTGCTTCTATGGATTACCCTGATCGCGGGGCAAGCAGCCTTAACGCATCTGGACGTACCAGCTGGAATGACAGACGATTCTGCGACCCAGGACCGGATCTTTGCGGCGCTCACCAATTCCGCGGATCATCCGAACGTGAGGCGGATCGATACGCACGCAGCTTCGGTCTTTCTCGAAGGCAAGCGTGCTCTGAAAATCAAGCGCGCCGTGAAATTTCCATTCCTCGATTATTCGACGCTCGAGAAGCGCAAGGCGGCGTGCGAGGAGGAGATCAGGATCAACCGGCCGCTGGCGCCGCAGATCTATCACCGCGTCGTGGCGATCACGGAAGAGCCCGATGGATCGGTGAAGGTCGACGGAAGCGGCCGGCCGATCGAGTATGCGGTCGAGATGTTGCGCTTCGACGATAGCCGGACGCTGGATCATCGGGCCAACGCCGGGGCGCTGGATGACACTTTTGCCTCAGCTGTCGCCGACGCGATCGTGGCTTCGCATGCGCAGGCTGTTCGCGCCGACGGCAGCGCATGGGTTTCCTCCATCCCCGGCCTGATCGATGGCAACAGCAATGGCCTGCGGACCGGCAATCATTTCGAAACCGAAGAGATCGCAGAACTCGGCAGAGACTCACACGCAATGTTCCTCCGCCTCCGGCCTTTGCTCGAAGAGCGCGGCCGTCAAGGCTTCGTGCGCCGCTGCCATGGCGACCTGCATCTTGCGAACATCGTGTCGATCGACGAGAAGCCGGTGCTGTTCGACGCCATCGAATTCGATGCGCAGATGGCAACCACCGACGTGGTCTACGATCTCGCATTCGGATTGATGGATCTGTTGCACCACGATCAGGCACGCGCAGCCAACATCGTGCTGAACCGCTATCTCGCCGCGACTCCAGTCGAAAATCTCGACGCGCTCTCCGCACTGCCGCTGTTCATGTCTATCCGGGCGGCAATCCGCGCCCAGGTCGCGCTGGCACGGCTGAAGCCGCCGCATTCCGATGATCCCAGCCTTCTCGACGGGGCGCGACGCTATTTTGGCCTCGCCCGCGCGCTGATCCATCCTCCCGCTCCCCGGCTGATTGCAGTCGGCGGACTGTCAGGCACCGGAAAGACGATCTTGGCACGCACGCTCGCGCCGGACGTTTCGCCGCAGCCGGGCGCCGTCGTGCTGCGCAGCGACCTCGTCCGCAAGCAGATGTTCGGGATCGAGGACACGGACCGGCTGCCGGCATCCGCATACACACCGGAGGTCACGGCCCGCGTTTACGAGATATTGGCTCAGCACGCCGGGCGGGTGCTGGCGCAAGGCCATTCAGCGATCATCGACGGTGTGTTCGCCCGTGAGGACGAACGGGACGCGGTTGCAGCACTGGCTCGCGAGCGTAACGTGCCGCTGAGCGGCCTCTTTCTGGTTGCGGACCTCGCGACCAGGCAGGCGCGGATCGGAGGCCGCCGGGGCGACGCATCCGACGCCACGCAAGAGGTTGCCGCGCTGCAAGAGCACTATAATATCGGCCATGTCGGTTGGGCGACCATCGATGCATCCGGGACGCAAGAGCAGACGCTCCAGAACTGCCGGGACGCGATCGCCGAGAGCAAGTAAGGCAGTCTGCAAATGGCGCGACCCAGCACGAATTCGACGGCCGCGCGCGTCAAGCCTGCGGCGAGGCACAATGTCCTGCCCGGCCGCCTCAGCCCCGGCATGGTCTGCGATACGGCGTTCCGGATCATCGCCCGCCGTCACCTCGCCGCCGTTCTCGCCCAGCATGACGGCACCTGCCGCGGCGATCCCGAGGCGCTGCACCAGATCCGGATTGCACTGACGCATCTGCGCACCGCCATCCGCTTCTTCTCGCCGATGGTGGATGACGCCGTACGGCCGGAGGTCTGGACCGAACTGAAATGGCTGAACAGCCAGCTCGGCATGGTGCGGGACCTCGACGTGGCGATCGAGCGGGTCATCGCCGAGAGTGGAGGCGAGTTGACCGTGATTGCCGAGCTCCAGCACTGGGACGAGAAGCGCGCCGAGAGCCACCGCCTGCTGGCGCGCGCGCTGCAATCCGCGCGGTATCGCCGGCTCGTCGAGCAGACGTCAGCCTGGATCGAGAGCGGCCCCTGGTCGACCCGCCGCAGCAAGGAGGCCATCAGGCTGCGCCGCTGCGCGCTCGCCGACCACGCAACAGCGAAACTCGCGGAATGGGAAAAGGCGCTGCTCAAGAAAGCGCGTAAGCTCCGCAAGCTCGGTGTCGAGAAACGGCACAAGCTGCGGCTTCTCAACAAGCGGCTGACTTATTCGATCGAGTCGCTCGAGGACCTGTTCGCCGACGAGTCGCTGACCAGGCAGAAGTCGATCCTCAAGCAATTGCGCAAGGCGCAAAAGTCCCTTGGGCGATTGAACGACGACGCGCGAGGGCAGTCGCTGGCCGCGTCATTGAACGTAGCCATCCCCGAAGCGGGCATTCGCTTCCTCAACCGCAAGCGCGAAAAGAAACTGTTGCGGATCGCTTCGGACGCCTACCGGAAACTGGACAAGGCCAAGCCGTTCCGCTCCGCCGACCTTGCGCCGAATGCGCAGCCTGAGGATTAGGTGTGGACATAGTCTCCCGGCGCGTCGGGCAAACCGTCAAGGTCTCCGCCTCCGGTCTGCGGCGGATCGCAGGGCGCCCCGGAGTGTGCGGCCAGCCATTCTGCCCATTCCGGCCACCACGATCCCTCGACTTGCGGTGCCAGCTTCAGCCATTCGTCCGGGCCGACATAGCGCGCATCGGCGGCCTTGATCAGCACTTGATAGCTGTGGCCGGACTCGTCCGGCGGCGCGACGACGCCGGCATTATGGCCGCCGCTGGTCAACACAAAGGTCACGTCGGCATCGACCTGATAGTGGATCTTGTAGACGGATCGCCACGGCGCCACGTGATCGGCGAGCGTACCGACCACGAACATCGGCGCATGGATGTCGGAAAGCGACACGCTCTTGTCCTCGACACGATAGCGGCCCTCGGCCAGATCGTTGCCCAGGAATAGCTTTCGCAGATACTCCGAGTGCATGCGATAGGGCAGCCGCGTGGCGTCGGCGTTCCAGGCCATCAGATCGCTCGGTGGCGCACCCTCGCCCATCAGATAGTCGTGCGACAGCCGCGACCAGATCAGTTCGTTGGAGCGCAACAACTGGAACGCGCCGGCCATCTGCGTCGTGTCCAGATAGCCCCGCTGCCACATCAGGTCCTCGAGAAAGGCGACCTGGCTCTCGTTGACGAAGAGCGTCAGCTCGCCGGCCTCGGTGAAATCCGTCTGTGCGGCAAGCAGGGTGGTCGTACACAGTCGCTTGTCGCCATCGCGCGCCATCGCAGCCACAGCGATCGACAGCAATGTGCCGCCCAGGCAGTAGCCGAGCGCATGGGTCTTCTGGCCCGGCACGATCCGGCCGATCATGTCCAACGCCGCCATGACACCCAGCTTGCGATAGTCGTCAAAGGCAACATCCCGGTCTTTGGCATCCGGATTTCGCCAGGAAATCGCGAATACGGTGAAGCCCTGGCCGGTCAGATACCTCACCAGAGAATTCTGCGGCGATAGATCGAGGATGTAGTACTTCATGATCCAGGCCGGCACGATCAGGATTGGCTCGGGTCGCACTTGAGCGGTCGTCGGATGGTACTGGATCAGCTCGATCAACGCGTTGCGATAGACGACCTTGCCCGGCGAAGCCGCGACCGTCTTGCCGACGACAAACTGTTCGTCACCCGCCGGCGTTGCGGCGGAGAGCAGGCGCATCAGGTCGCTGCACCAGTTCTGCCAGCCGAATACGAAATTCTCCCCGCCGCTCCGGAACGCCTTCTCCAGCACTTGCGGATTGGTCGCCGCGAAATTCGACGGCGCCAGCATGTCGAGCATCTGACGCATCGCGAATTCGACGACGGCTTCATTTGCGTGCGACACGCCGCGTACGCCGGTCGTGGCATCGTGCCACCAGCGCTCTCCGAGCAGGAACGCCTGCGCCAGCAGATTGAACGGTGCGGCTTCCCACTGCGGACCCCTGAAGCGACGATCCCGCCCCTGCGGCGCAATCACGGACCACGGCTTTTGCGACGTCGCATGCGCGGCGGCTTCCACGAACTGGCCCATGTCGCGAAGCACGTTGCGCGACATCTCCACCTGACGCTGGGGCGCCGCGGCCAGATGAGAGCTCCAATCGAGCCAGGCGAGCGACAAGGCCAGCGGCGAAATCCCGCCCGTCAACCGCGCCAGCATCGCATGAAACGCGCGGTCGAGAGGGTATGGCTCCGATACAGGCAGGGGATCGGCGGCGACCGGCATTCCAGCCGGCGTTTCGGGGCCCCTCGTAGAGGCTTCGGGCTCAACGACAGGGCTAACGGAGAGAGCCTGCGCGGATGGCTCTTCGGCCCGTGGAAATATCTGCACGACGCTCATGGCTGAATGTTCCTGCCAGCTTCTTGGCTGCGTGGCAGCAGGATATGGCGAGGCTTCGGATGCGCGTTGAGCTGCATCAAGTCCGGGCATCGGGAAGAGCCCCGCTTCACCCCTTGACCTGCATCAAGCCGCAGCACCACGCCGGAGCTAGGTTTTGCGCATCGACATCGACAAGCCAGCGGAGACTGCCATGCGTGCCCATCAGATCATGACCCGGTCGGTCATCTCGGTTACCCCGGACACCAGCATCGTCGAGGCGGCAAACATCATGCTGAAGCGGCATGTCAGCGGTCTCACGGTCGTGGACAATGCCGGCAAGCTGGTCGGCGTGGTCTCGGAAGGCGACTTCATCCGCCGCAGCGAAATCGGCACGGGACGCAAGCGCGGGCGCTGGCTGCGGTTTATTCTCGGATCCGGCAAATCGGCCAGCGACTTCGTCCACGAGCACGGCCGCAAGGTCTCGGAGGTGATGACCTCTTCACCGGTGACCACCACCGAGGATGCGGCACTTGCCGAGATCGTTGACCTCATGGAACGGAACAATGTGAAGCGTCTGCCGGTGGTCCGCGGCGAAAAGATCGTCGGCATCGTGTCGCGGGCGAACCTGCTCCAGGCGGTGGCGGACCTCGCCCGAGATGTACCCGACCCGACCGCGGACGACGATCACATTCGCAGCCGCATCATCGATACCATGGAGAAGAACGACTGGTGCCCGTTCGGGCTGAACGTCATCGTCCGCGATGGCATCGTTCATCTCAGCGGCGTCATCACCGAGGAGCGCGTGCGACAGGCCGCGGTCGTCGCAGCGGAGAACGTCATCGGCGTGAAGAAGGTGCATGACCATCTCTGCTGGGTCGACACCATGTCAGGAATATATCTGAACTCGCCCGAGGACGATGACCTCGCCAAAGCAAGCTGACCAAAGCAAGCTGACCAAGGCAAGCTGAGCGCGCGCCGATCGCAATTCAGCGCGGAATGACGGCGGTAGCTTCGATTTCGACGCGCGCCGCCTTCTCGACAAGCCGGACGACCTGAACCAACGCCATCGCCGGGTAGTGCGCGCCGAAGATGGCGCGATAGGCCTTGCCGAGCTCTTTCAGGTTCGCCAGGTACTCGTCCATGTCGACGACGTACCAGGTCAGGCGCACCAGATGCTCGGGCTGCGCACCGGCCTCCGCGAGGATCGCGGCGATGTTGCTCAGGGTCTGGCGCACTTGCGTGACAAACCCCTCCGCGAGACGCTCCTCGGCATCCCAGCCGATGACGCCGCCGGTGACGACGATGCGTCCCTCGGCGGCCATGCCGTTGGCATAGCCTTTCGGCACCGGCCAGCCGGACGGCTGCAGCACCTGCGCTCTGGAGCGGGCTTCGTCCTCGGCTGCTGTCGGCAGCACCGCGAGCTGCGGGCCTTTCGGCGTCGTCACGGACAATTCTCTATCCTTCTCTCATCCCGCCGCGACGCCGGAGGACGTCACCGCGGTCTGCGCCAGTTGCCGCAAGGCAAAGCGCTTTAGCTTGCCGGTCTCGGTCTTCGGTAGTTGCGTCACGAACTCGATCGCGCGCGGATATTTGTACGGCGCGATCTCGCGTTTGACATGCTCCTGCAACGCGGCCACGAGTTCCGCGTTCGGCGTTACGCCCGGCGCGGCAATGACATAGGCCTTCACGATCATGCCGCGCGCCTCGTCCGGCGCGCCGACGACCCCGCACTCGACGACGGCGGGATGCGTGAGCAGCGCCGCCTCGACGTCCGTGCCTGCGATGTTGTAGCCGGCCGACACGATCATGTCGTCCGAGCGCGACTGATACCAGAAATAGCCGTCGCTATCCATCAGGTAGGTGTCGCCGGTGATGTTCCAGCCGTTCTGGACGTATTTGCGCTGGCGCTCGTCGGCGAGATAGCGGCATCCGGTCGGCCCGCGTACCGCGAGCCGCCCCATCGTGCCCGGCGGAACGTCATTGCCGGAATCGTCGACGATCTTCGCCTCATACCCCGGCACCGGCTTGCCCGTCGCACCAGGGCGGATCTCGTCCTCGGTCGCGCTGATGAAGATGTGCAGCAGCTCGGTCGAGCCGATGCCGTCCATCAGCTTGATGCCGGTCGCCTTCTGCCAGGCATCGAATGTCGGCTTGGGCAGCGTCTCGCCGGCGGACACGCATTTGCGAAGCGAGGAAATATCGCGGCCCGGAAGCTTGCCGATCATCGCCCGGTACGCGGTCGGCGCGGTGAAACAGACCGTCGTCTTGTACAGCTCGATCGCATTCAGAATGTCGTCGGGCGCCGTCTTCTCAAGAACGACGAAGGAGGCACCGATGTGCATCGGAAACAGCACGCCGCCGAAACCAAATGTGAAGGCAAGCGGTGCCGAGCCGACGAATCGGTCCTTCTGCTCCGCGCGCAGGATGTTGCGCGCATAGCCATCGCACACCGCCAGCATGTCACGGTGGAAATGCATGGTGCCCTTGGGATCGCCGGTCGTGCCCGACGTGAAAGCGATCAGGCAGACGTCGTCGGAGGCAGTATCGACAGCTTTGAACTCCGGACTTGCATCCTCCATCAGCGCCTCGAGCGAGTCGCTGCCGCCGTTGCCCCAATAGACCACGCGCTTGAGGCCGGGGGCTGCGGCTTTCGCCTTCTCCATTTCGTCGGCGAGCTTGCCATCGCAGAGCGCGAGTGTGATCTCCGCCTTCTGGATCGGATAGGACAGCTCCTTGGCGCGCAAGAGCGGCATCGTCGCCACGACGATGCCGCCGGCCTTGATCACCGCCAGATAGGTCGCGACTATCATCGGATTGTTGGCCGAACGTAGCAGCACGCGCCCGCCGGTGACGAGACCAAGCTTGCCCACCAGCACATTGGCGATGCGGTTCACGACCGTTTGGAGCTCACGATAGGTGTAGCTGACGGCGGGGCTGATCAAGCAAGGAGCGTCGCCATGTCCCTGCTCGACCCAGCGGTCGAGGAAATAGCTGACGCAGTTGAGGCGCGGCGGATATTGCAATTCCGGTCGCGTGAAGACGAATTCCGGCCAGAGCTCGGCTGGCGGAAGATGCTGCCGCGCGAACGTATCGACATGGGCTGTCGCGGCGTTGTCGTCACGCGAGCCCGAGACTTGAACCTTGGCGGCGTTGGCCATCGCACGCTCCTTTCAGCATGGAAAGCACCCGGCAGCACTAACTTGGAAACATTTTAGGCTTAAAGCAATTTCGCGCAATAGCGGATTTTGGGCATCCTATGCTTTTTCCGGCGGCAAACGGGATTGGCGGGTGCCTCAGCCGCGCACTAGGCCCGGCGGCGAGCGGCCGATTTCTGCGCCGATGCCTTGGTCTTGGCGAGCAGCCGCATCAATTCGCGCACATCCTTCGGCGTCAGATCGGCGAAGAGATCGGCGATCCAGGTTTCGTGTTCCGCGGCCATTCTGCGAAACTCGGCGCGACCGAGTTTAGTCAGCCGGATCACCTGGACGCGGCGGTCCGTCTCCGACGTGCGGCGGTCGAGATGACCGGATTCCACGAGGCGCTCGACGAGGCCGGTGACGTTGCCGTTGGACACCATCATGCGCTTGGAGACGTCGGACAGCGTCATGCCGTCGGGTGCCTTGTCGAGCTGCGCCATCAGGTCGAAACGGGGCAATGTGACGTCGAAGCGCTGCCGCAACCGGCCACGGACCTCGCCCTCGATCAGCGTCGTGCAGGTCAAGAGGCGCAGCCACAGCCGAAGCTCTTCGGCGTGATCCTCCGGAGTTTCGACGGCCTTGGTCTCGGAATCGAGCATGTTGATGCAGTCAATCTCGGCCGGCATTGGCGTCGGCACGGAATCCCAACGTTTTGAGCTTCAAATAAATCGAAGCCGGCTGCAAGCCTAAAGCCGCAACAATCGACCGCATGCTGATTTCTTTAGGCTTCAAATAATTGGCGCGCCGCTTGCATGCACCGCTGCCCGCAGGATGACGAGTTTGAGCTTAGCTTGCCGCGGCAGCAATCATCGGCATAAACTTGGATTGGAGTAGCGGCTTGCAACGCAAGTCCTGTTATCACGGGGGATAGATCATGAAGACGCAAATGACGTTGGCCGCAGCCGCCTTGCTGCTTGGCACTGCGGTGAGCCCTTCCCTCGCCCAGGAGAAAATCAAGCTGGGTGTGATCGTGACCCTGTCGGGACCCGCCGCCGCGCTCGGCCAACAGGTTCGCGACGGCTTTGCGCTCGGAATGAAGGATCTCGGCGGCAAGATGGGCGGCCGCGATGTCGAGGTCGTCGTGGTCGACGACGAATTGAAGCCGGACGCAGGGGTCACCAAGGTCAAGGGCCTTCTGGAGCGCGACAAGGTCGACTTCGTGGTCGGCCCGATCTTCTCCAACATCCTCCAGGCGATCCACCGGCCGGTCACGGAATCGAAAACCTTCCTGATCAGCCCCAATGCCGGCCCGTCCACTTTTGCCGGCAAGGACTGCAATCCGTTCTTCTATGTGACCTCGTATCAAAACGATCAGGTGCACGAAATCCTCGGCAAGGTCGCGCAGGATCGCGGATACAAGCGCATGTATTTGATGGTGCCGAATTATCAGGCCGGCAAGGACTCGGTGGCGGGCTTCAAGCTCGACTACAAGGGCGAGATCGTCGAAGAATCCTACATGCCGCTCAACACGCTGGATTTCCAGCCAGAGCTTTCCAAGATTTCATCGCAGAAGCCCGATGCGCTCTTCACTTTCATGCCCGGCGGTCTCGGCGTCAATCTCGTCAAGCAATACAAGCAGGCTGGCCTCGCCGACAGCATTCCGGTGCTCTCGGCTTTCACGGTGGATGAATCGACCCTGCCGGCGCAGCAGGACGCGGCGGTCGGCATGTTCGGCGGCGCGAACTGGGCGCCCAATCTCGACAATCCCCAGAACAAGAAGTTCGTCGCCGCCTACGAGGCCGCCTATAACGGCGTGCCTGGTACCTACGCCTTCCAGGCGTATGATGCCGCGATGCTGATCGACAGCGCCGTCAAGGCCGTGAAGGGCGACCTCTCCAATAAGGACGCGGTCGCGGCCGCTCTGAAGAAGGCCGACTTCACCTCGCTGCGCGGCGCCTTCAAGTTCAACACCAACGGCTATCCGATCCAGGATTTTTACCTGACCAAGGTCGCCAAGCGCGCGGACGGCAAGTTCCAGACCGAGATCGTCCAGAAAGTCTTTGAGAATTACGGCGACCGCTACGCCAAGGACTGCAAGGCGGCGAACTAAGCCGCACATCGCGTCGAGGGAGGATCACAATGAAAAGCGAAATCACCGGCATCACCCGGGCCAATGAGGGGATCCAGGGCATCTCCTGGAACATCCTCGGCCAGACCTATGTGCCGAAGAGCAACACGGAGCACAGCTTCTCCTGGCATGCGACGCTGCCGCCGGGCACGTTCGTGCCGCCGCACATTCATCCCGACCAGGATGAATATCTCTACATGCTGGAGGGCAAGCTCGATTTCATACTCGGCAATTCCGAGTCGCAGGCGACCGCGGGCGACCTGATCCGGCTCGGCATGGGCGTGCCGCACGGCATCTTCAACAAATCGGAGCAGACCGCGAAGGTGCTGTTCTGGGTGTCACCGACCCGCAAGCTGTTCGACCTGTTCTGGGGCCTTCACAACATGAAAGAACAGAAGCCGGAGGACGTGGTGGCAATGGCCGCCGAGTTCAACATCCACTTCCTGCCGCCGCCTCCCGGCGGCTAGCAGCGCAATTCACGCCCGCACCGCCGCAAGTCCCGGCACTGCGGCGAAGCCGGCCTTGGTGGCATAGCCGCGCACGATCGCCTCGCGCTGAGAATAGCTCAGCACGTTGTCGACATTGTCAAAACCATCAGGCGCGAGCTGCTCGACGGCGTCGATGACGCCCTCGGGGCCGCCGCGCCGGTTGGAGCGGACGATGTCCGCGGTCATGGGCAGCCGCTTCTTCTCGTATTCAAGCAGCGCCTGGCGCGGATGCTCGGCGCGCACCAGCGCGTCGGCGAGGCAGCGCGCATCGAGGATGGCCTGCGAGGCACCATTGGAGCCAACCGGATACATCGGATGCGCGGCATCGCCGAGCAGCGTGACTCTGCCCGACGACCAATAGGGCAACGGATCGCGGTCGCAGGTCGGATATTCGTAGAACTCGGGCGTGGCCGAGATCAGGCTCTTCACGTCGACGTAAGGCACCGAGAAGCGCGCCACATGCGGCATCAGCTCCTCGCGACGGCCCGGCCGCGACCAGTCTTCCTTCCGCGGCGGCGGGGCATTGCCCTCGCCGACCTTCACCAGCACCGCCCAGTTGGTGAGACGGCTCGCCGGGCTCGATCCCTCCGCGATCGGATAGATCACGACCTTGGCGTTGAGCCCGCCGGCCACAATCATCGACTTGCCGGTGAGGAATAGCGGCCAATCCCGCGCACCGCGCCACAGCATCAGGCCGTTCCAGCACGGCGGCCCCTCGCTCGGGAACAGCGTGTCACGGACCCGCGAATGGATGCCGTCGGCACCGATCAGAATGTCGCCGCGCGCGGTATGGATGTGCGCGCCAGCGCGATCGAAGAAGTAAGCGGTGACGCCGCTCTCGTCCTGCGTGAAGGCGCCGAGGCGGCAGCCGGTGTGGATGGCCTCCGGCCCGAGCCGCTTCTCGACGGCGCGATGGATGACGCCCTGAAGGCGGCCGCGGTGAATCGAGAATTGCGGCACATCGTGGCCGGCATCGACGCCGCGGGCCTCGCGCCAGACTTCCTGGCCGTGACGGTTGAGGTAATAGAGCTGGTCGGTGCGGATCGCGACATCGTCAAGCTGTTGGAGCAGACCGAGGCCTGCCAATTCGCGCATGGCATGGGGCAGCGTGTTGATGCCGACGCCAAGCTCGCGGATGGTGTCGGACTGCTCGAAAATCTCGCAAGCGAGGCCCCGCGAACGCAGCATCAATGCGGTGGTGAGACCACCGATACCGCCACCGACGATAATCGCCTTCATCGCCCTCACTCCACTCGGTACACACCAGGCAATGCGGCCAAATTCGCACAGGCGGTCACTCCGCCGCAAGCGGCTTTGTCGCCTCCGCCTTGAGCTCAGCCCGGGTCTTGGGCTTAGCCTTAATTCTCAGCTCCTCGAGATCCAGCCGGTCGCGCACGCTGTTGCGGAAAATCTGATCTTTTCCGGGAAGATATTGCGGCGGGCAGAACGCGTCGTCCGCCCCGTACCAGGCTGCCGCCCGCATGGTGAAGGAGGGATCGACCAGATGCGGCCGCCCGAGCGCGACGAGGTCCGCCCGGCCGGCAGCCAGGATGGTGTTGGCCTGGTCCGCCGTCGTGATGTTGCCGACGCACATGGTGGCCACGCGCGCATCGTTGCGGACCTGATCGGAGAACGGCGTCTGGAACATGCGCCCATAGATCGGCTGCGCATCGCGCACGGTCTGCCCGGTTGAGACGTCGACGAGGTCGACGCCGGCTTCGGCAAAAGCCCGCGCGATCGCCACCGCGTCGTCGCCGCCGATGCCACCCTCGGCCCAGTCGGTCGCGGAAATGCGCACCGACATCGGCTTGTGCGACGGCCACACGGCCCGCAGCGCCTCGAAGATCTCGAGCGGAAAGCGCAGGCGGTTTTCGAGCGAGCCGCCATACTCGTCCGTGCGGGTGTTCGTCAGCGGCGAGATGAAGCTCGCAAGCAGATAGCCGTGGGCGCAGTGCAGTTCGAGCATGTCGAAGCCACAGCGCTCGCCGCGCTCGGCCGCCGCGACGAAAGCGTCCCTCACTGCGTTCATGCCGGCGCGATCGAGTTCGCGCGGGACCTGGCTGTCGGGGAAATAGGGCAGCGGCGACGCCGAGAACACCTCCCAGCCGCCCTCCTCGAGCGGACGGTCCATGCCGTCCCACATCAGCTTGGTCGCACCCTTGCGCCCGGCGTGCCCCAGTTGCAGGCAGATTTTTGCGGCTGAATTGGCATGGACGAAATCAACGATGCGTTGCCAGGACGCCTCCTGCTCGTCGTTCCACAATCCTGTGCAGCCCGGCGTGATGCGGGCGTCGCGGGCAACGCAGGTCATCTCCGTGAAGATCAGGCCGGCACCGCCGATCGCACGCGATCCATAATGCACCAGATGAAAATCGGTCGGCACACCCTCCTTCGCCGAATACATGCACATCGGCGACACCACGGCGCGATTGGCGATCTCCATCTCGCGCAACCGGAAGGGCTGGAACAGCGGCACCATCGGCTTCTCGGTGTCGACGTCGAAGCCGCCGTCACGAACACGCTTGGCAAACGATCTTTCGACCTCCGCCACGAAGTCAGGGGCGCGAAGCTTCAGATTGTCATAGGTGATCGCCTTCGAGCGCGTCATCACGCCAAAGGCGAACTGCACGGGATCGAAATCCCAGAAGCGGTCGACATGCTCGAACCAGACCAGCGAGACGTCGGCGGCGTGCTGCGTCTTCTCGACCTCTTCGCGGCGGCCGTGCTCATAGACGTCCAGCGCCACCTTGATGCTGGGCGCCTTCTCCATCGCCTCTGCCAGCGCAATCGCGTCTTCCATCGCGAGCTTGGTGCCCGAGCCGATCGAGAAATGCGCGCTCGCCTTGGCGTCGCCGAGCAGAACCATGTTGTCCTTGACCCAGCGCTTGCTGCGGATCATCGGGAAATTGCGCCACGTCGAACGATTGGTGAGCAGTTGATGCCCATCGAGGAACCAGCCGAAGATCTCGGCCATTCGCGTAGCCGACTGGGTCTCGTTCAGCCCTGTCAGCCCGGCGCGTTCGAACGTGTCGGGATCGGTCTCGAAAATCCAGGTCGAGTGGCCGGCTTCATATTGATACGCATGGGCGATGAACGGCCCCCACTCCGTCTCCTGGAAGATGAAGGTGAAGGCATCCAGCGGCCTGGTCGAGCCCATCCAGGCGAACTTGTTGGCACGGAGATCGACTTCCGGCGCGAAATGATCGACGTATTTGTCGCGAAAACGGCTGTTGATGCCGTCCGCGACCAGGATCAGATCGGCGTCGGTGAAGCGGGATTCGTCCTCGACGTCCGCTTCGAAATTCAGGACGACCCCCAGTTCGCGCGCGCGCGCCTGGAGGATCAGGAGCAGCTTCTGCCGCGAGCAGCCACAAAAGCCGTTGCCACCGACCCGATGGACCGTTCCGCGGAAGTGCACGGCGATGTCATCCCAGTAGGCGAATTCCTGGGTGATGCGGCGATAGCTCGGAAGATCGTGCTTCTCGAAATTATCGAGGGTGGCGTCCGAGAACACCACGCCGAAGCCGAAGGTGTCGTCGGCGCGGTTGCGCTCGTACACCGCGATCTCAGCGCTCGGCCGCTGCTTCTTCAGCAGGATTGCAGCGTAGAGACCCGCAGGTCCGCCACCGATGATCGCGACTTTCATGGGAGCCTCGCCAATTCAACCCGGCGAAACTATTTTAAGCCTAAAATAATCTCGCGCAAGTCCCCATTGCGGCAGGCTGCCGGCAAAGCCCCCGTTTAATCGCCCCTGAAGACCGGCTTGACCTTGTTGGCAAAGGCCTCGAAGGCCCGTTCGAAATCGGCCGTTGTCATGCACAGCGCCTGAGCAACGGCTTCCGCCTCGATCGCCTCCTCCACCGACATCGCCCATTCCATGGCCAGCATCCGTTTGGTCATGGTGTTGGCGAAGGTCGGTCCCTCAGCAATCTGCTTGGCCAGTAGCTGCGCCTGGGGCAACACCTGCTCCGACGTGACGATACGGCTGAAGAAGCCCCAGCGCTCACCCTCCTCCGCGGTCATGAACCGGCCGGTGTAGAGCAACTCGGAAGCGCGGGATTGTCCGATGATCCGCGGCAGGATCGCGCAGGCGCCCATGTCACAACCGGCAAGGCCAACCTTGTTGAAGAGGAATGCGACCTTGGCCCCGCTCGCAGCAAGCCGCATGTCCGACGCCATGGCAATGATGGCGCCCGCCCCGGCGCAGATGCCTTCAACCGCAGCAACGATCGGCTGCGGACAGGCCCGCATCGCCTTGACGAGGTCGCCGGTCATCCGTGTAAACGCCGTCAGCCCCTTGGTGTCCATTTTCACGAGCGGCCCGATGATCTCGAACACGTCGCCGCCGGACGAAAAATTGGCACCAGCGCCGGTCACGACGATGGACTTGACCGCATCGTCGAACGCGCAGGCGCGAAAGAAATCGGTGAGTTCGCGATAGCTCTCGAAGGTCAGCGGATTCTTCCGTTCCGGACGATTGAGCGTCACGGTTGCCACACCATCGACGACGGCCAGCAGGAAGTGCTGCGGCGAATAGTCCGCAAGCGGTAAGGTCACGGGATTGGCTGGTCTGCTCATACGATCTCCTTGGCTTTCTTGTTCCGTGCCGGTGCCATGCGCGCTAAATCTCACCACCGGCAACAGCGATCGCTTGCCCGGTGATTGCGCCGGCGCCCTCGCCGCACAGCCAGAGCACGGTATCCGCGATCTGCTGAGGAGAGATCAATCGTCCCTGTGGATTATGCTTTGCGAGCTCGGCAATGGCCTGCTCGCGGCTACGCCCCGTCTTTTTCATGATGTTCTCGATGCTGCCGGCGACCAGATCGGTGTCGGTGAAACCGGGACACACCGCGTTGACGGTCACGTTGCTGCCAGCCATTTCAATGGCAAGGGAACGCACGAGACCGACCACCGCATGCTTGGCCGCGGTGTAGGCGCTGACATAGGCATATCCCTTGAGCCCCGCCGTCGACGCGATCGCGACGATACGGCCATAGGGACGATCCTTCATCCCTGGCAGCACAGCGCTGACAGCATGGACCACGCCCATGAAATTGACATCCATCATGCGCGCAAACAGGGCACTGTCGGATTTGGAGAACGGCGCGGACTCGGCGCTTCCCGCATTGGCGATCAAAATATCGATCGGCTGCCGCGCACTTGCTTGAGCGATAGCGGCTTTCAATGAGGTTTCGTCCGAGACGTCGGCGACGGCCGCAAAATGCGCTGCCCCTGCGCTGACGGCCTCTTCAAGCGTCGCAGCGTTCCGCCCAAGGACGGTCACCGTAGCACCGGCCTCGACGAGCGCAGCTGCAATGGCGCGACCGATGCCGCGACCGCCACCTGTCACCAGCGCGTGCGGCGAATGCGGTAATCCGGACATGCGCTGGCTTCCTTGCATTCTGCTGATCGCTCTTCCCGATATATTTTAACCTTCAAACTTTTGCAAACAAAGCTCGACGCGACCCCGCGAAAGGCGGCACGCCGAAGACCGGCCCGAAAATTGCTTTAAGTATAAAATTATCTCTTCCCATCCCTCACAGGCCTGTTAGCATCGAAGGGCCAAGCAAAAGGATGTCGCGTGTCGCAGCCTGCGCCAATGATAACAAAGGACGGCCGCTTCGCCTATGAAGGAGCGGGCGATCCGGGCGGGACACCTCTGATTTTCCTGCATGGCATCGGCGGTGCGGCACGGGCCTGGCGGCAGCAGCTTGCGACATTCGGCGACCGCTTCCACGCGATTGCATGGGACATGCCGGGCTATGGCGGATCGGCGCCGCTCGCCAGCGTCAGCATCGCTGCCCTGGCGGATGCGCTTCAGCAATTCATCGAGCAGCTTGGTGCGAGCAAGCCGATTCTGGTCGGCCATTCCATCGGTGGCATGATCGTCCAGAAATGGCTGTTGCAATCCCCAAAACTGGCGCGCGCGATCGTGCTGGCGCAGACCAGCCCCGCGTTCGGCAAGGCCGACGGCGATTGGCAGAAATCGTTTATCGCCGCACGGCTCGGGCCGCTCGATCGCGGCGAAACGATGAAGTCGCTGGCGCCCTCTCTGGTGAAGGAACTGGTGGGCGACGATCCTGATCCCAGGGGAATGGAGCTTGCACGCGAGTGCATGGCAAGTGTGCCCGAGGCGAGCTATCGCGCCATGATGCTGGCCTTGATCGGCTTCGACCAACGCAGCACCCTCAAGGATATTTCCATACCGACGCTGCTGCTGTCCGGCTCCAAGGACAACAACGCGCCGGCGCCGATGATGGCGAAGACGGCGACCTACATTCCTTCCGCGGAATATGTCGAGCTCGACGCTGTCGGCCATCTCGCCAACCTCGAACGCCCCGATGCCTTTAACGAGGCCCTCGGCCGGTTCCTGAATTCCGTCGCGATCAACACGTAGGATGACTCCGCAATGACCATGCAAGTCAGCAAGACCATCGGCGCGACCGACAAGGTCGCGCTGGATGCACCGATCTTCGATCCCGTCGCGTTCCGACTGAGCGACGAGCAGGCCGGCATCATCGCGCGGGCGCGCGAGATCGGCCAGACCGTGTTCGCCGGCCGCGCCGCGACTTATGATCGCGAGGCGATCTTCCCGTCGGAGAACTATCGCGATCTGCATCGCGTCGGCCTGCTCGGTATTGCCGTCCCCAAGAAGCACGGTGGGCTCGGGGCGAATTATCAAACCTACGCACTCGCGGCAGCCGAAATCGGCCGCTATTGCGGTGCGACTGCGCTCACCTGGAACATGCATGTCTGCTCGACGCTGTGGTCGGGCCCGCTCGCCGACGATCTCGACATGGATGCAGAGACCCGCGCCGAGCACGAGCGGCGACGTGCAGTCCACTACAAGCGTATCGTCGAGGACGGCGCGATCTATTCGCAGCCTTTCTCGGAGGGCGGTGCGGCAGCGGCAGGCGGTGTCGCTTTCGGCACCGAAGCACGGCCGGTCGAGGGCGGCTGGATCGTCAACGGCAAGAAGATCTTTGCATCACTCTCCGGCCATGCCGACTATTACGGCGTTCTCTGCACGGAGATCGAGGAAGGCGAGAAGGCTTCGCGCCGCAATACGCTTTACCTCGCCATCCCCTCGAAATCGGAAGGCGTCTCGGTCGTCGGCGACTGGGACCCGCTCGGCATGCGCGGAACGGTCTCGCGCACGCTGCTGTTCAAGGACGTGTTCGTGCCGGCAGATTCGGCGCTGATGCCGCGGGGCGTCTATTTCCAGGCCGCGATGCGCTGGCCGCACATGTTCCTTACACTGTCGCCGACCTATATGGGCCTTGCTCAGGCCGCCTATGACTTCACCGTGCGATATCTGCGCGGCGAAGTACCGGGCATGCCGCCGGTCAAGCGCAGGATGTATCCGACCAAGCAGATTGCGGTCGCGCAGATGCAGATCAAGCTCGAGCAGATCAAGGCGATCTGGTTCCAGGCAGTCACCGAGGCGCGCGCCAATCCGAGCAAGGAGCAGGTGCTTCGCGCCTATGCCGCGCAATATTCTGTGATGGAGGGCGCCAATGAGCTCGCCGCGCTCGCGATCCGCACCTGCGGCGGACAGGCCATGCTCCGCTCGTTGCCACTCGAGCGCATCTATCGCGATAGCCGCTGCGGCTCGCTGATGTTGCCCTGGACAGCCGAGCTCTGCCTCGACCGGATCGGGCGCGAGGCGCTGTACGAGGCCGGCGAAACGGACGACTGACGGTGGACCTCTGCAGTCTGATCGATCGCAACGCGGCGTTCGCGCCAGACAAGACAGCCATCGCCTTCGAGGGCGAACGGTTGAGCTATGCGGCATTCGCTGCGTACATCGAGCGGACGGCGGCGACGTTGAAGCATGAGCTCGGCGTCGTCAGGGGCGACCGCGTTGCGATCCTCAGCCTGAACCGGCCGGACTATCTGGTTCTGCTCTATGCCTGCGCGCGGCTCGGCGCGATGCTGGTGCCCCTGAACTGGCGGCTCGCTGTCGCCGAGCAGCTTTTCATCCTCAACGATGCCGGCGCCAAGGTCCTGGTGCTCGAGCAGGCATTTGAGGGGGTACTTGCCGAGCTTGAGGGAACCGCAATCGTCGGGCTCGATTTCGAGCCGCCCCGCGGCACGACGTTCGAAAACCTGTTGGCTCGAAGCCGGGGCACCGGCCGCAACCTGCACACCGATCTCTCCTGCCCGCTCCTCATTGTCTACACATCGGGAACGACCGGACGGCCCAAAGGCGCGGTGTTGCGCCAGGAGGCGCTGTTCTGGAACGGCGTCATGAGCCAGCACATGCACAACATGACGTCCGATGACCATGTGCTGACGCTGCTGCCGTTCTTCCACGTCGGTGGCCTCAACATCCAGACCACGGCGGCGCTCCAGCTGGGCGCGACGGTCACGGTTCACGCACGCTTCACGCCGGACACCGCGCTTGCAGCCATCGAACGGGAACGGCCGACCTTGACCGTGATGGTACCGGCGATCATCCAGGCGGTGAGCGAGCATCCCGCCTGGCCCACGACCGACCTTTCGTCACTCAAAGCCGTCGCGACCGGCTCGACCATCGTGCCGCCGCATCTGATCGACCGCTTCGTGGCGCGCGGCGTACCCGTGCTTCAGGTCTACGGCTCGACGGAAACTTGTCCCATCGCAGTCTACACCCGGCTTGGTGGCGATCTTTCGCGCGCGGGATCGACCGGACTTGCCGGCCTGTGCTGCGAAGCGCAAGTAATCGATCACGCCGGCAACGAGGTGCCGGCGGGCGCACCGGGGGAGATCGCGGTGCGCGGCCCCAACGTGTTCTTCGAATATTGGGGCAATGCGGACGCCACGCGCGATGCGCTGCACGACGGCTGGTATCGTACCGGCGATATCGGCCTGTGCGACGCGGACGGCTATTTCTGGGTGCGCGACCGCAAGAAGAACATGATCATTTCCGGCGGCGAGAACATCTATCCGGCGGAGGTCGAACGCGTCCTGCTCGAACATCCCGATGTCAGCGAATGCGCCGTGATCGGCCGGCCCGATCCACGCTGGGACGAGGTGCCTATCGCCTATGTGATCCCGCGATCCGGCCGTCGACTGGAAGCAGACGCATTGAAAATACATCTTCAGGCCCAGCTCGCCCGCTACAAGGTTCCGCGCGACGTCGTTTTCGTCACCGACCTGCCGCGCACAGCGCTGGGCAAGGTCCAGCATTTCCTGCTGAAGCAGCTTGATGCGCAATCGCGCGCGCAAGGAGAGGCATCTTGAAGATTGCGGTTCTGGGTGGGGGAAACGGCTCTTTCGCGGCCGCGGGCGATTTTGCGCTGTCGGGACATGAGGTCCGGCTCTGGCGCCGCGACGCGGATCAGGTCGCAGCACATCGCGCCGCCGGCTCGCGCATCCTGGTGAAGGATCATAACGGCCGTCACGACGTGAAATTGGCGCTGGTGACGACCGGCATCGCCGAGGCCGTCAACGGTGCAGAGCTGATCCTGTGCCCCGCCCCTGCCTTCGCGCAGACGGATATCGCGCGCCTGCTTGCTCCACATCTGCGGGATGGACAGGTCGTGTTTCTGCCGCCGGCCACGTTCGGCTCGATGATCTTCGCCCAGGCTGCGCGGGATGCCGGCAACCGCGCCAAGGCGTGCTTTGCCGAAACCGGGACCCTGCCTTGGCTGACCCGCAAGCACGGCCCGTTCGAGGTCGCGATCACCATCCGCGCCAAGCGCCTGCCGGTCGGCGTTTTCCCGCTCGATCAGGCGCCACGTGCACTAGAGGTGATTGGACAGGCTTTCCCCGGCGCAATCGAGCCGTGCGGAGATGCTCTCTCCGGCGCACTGATGAACGCAGGCCCGATCATCCATCCGCCGCTGATCGTGATGAATGCAGGTCCGATCGAGCATTTCGAGAAGTGGGACATCCACAAGGAAGGAACGCAAGCCGCGATCCGCCGGGTCACCGACGCGCTCGACGCCGAACGGACCGCCGTGCGTGAAGCGCTCGGATATGGCGCACCGCATTTTCCGCTCGCCCATCACTATGCCAAGGAAGGCGAGATCTGGATGTACGGCCGCGGCTCGCATGACCGGCTGACCGATTCCGGCGACTGGCGCGAACGGCTCGTGCTGACCGAGCACCGCTACATGAGAGAAGATTTGCGGCTTGGGCTATCGCTGCTGGTCTCCGTCGCCGGCCTGGCGGGCGTGGCTACGCCGCTGGCCAAAGGATTTCTGGCCATCGGTGGTGCAATCTGCGGTGAGGATTTTACGCAAGACGGCCGAACCCTCGAGACGCTGGGCCTCGGCAATCTCGACAAGGCCGCCTTGCAGACGCTTCTTCGCAAGGGATTTTGACCGATGACCAGCCGAGCTACAATCGCCTGTCTCGGGGCCGGCCGCATGGGCCGCGGCATCGCCGTCGCGTTCGCCTACGCGGGGCATATGGTCACGATGATCGACATCAAGGCCCGTCCAGCCGAAGATTTCGACAGGCTGGAGGCAGATGCGCTCGGCGAAGTCACGAAGACCTTTGCCAGTCTGGCGAAGCTGGGGCTACTGACCGAGGCGGATGTCGATCCGCTGAACGCGCGGGTCTCGGTGGTGCCCGCCAGTCAGAGCGAGGCGGCACTATCCGATGCGGGAATAGTCTTCGAGGGAGTCCCCGAGATCGTCGAGCTCAAGCGGGATGTGCTGGGGGCGGCCTCAAAACAAGTCGGCCCCGATACGATCATCGCATCGACGACATCGACCATCCTGGTCGACGATCTCTCGGGCGCAATCGTGAATCCTCGCCGCTTCCTCAATGTGCACTGGCTCAATCCGGCCTATCTGATCCCGCTGGTCGAGGTTTCGCCCGGCAAGGCCACCGATCCAGGCATCGTCGAGGAGGTCAAGGCGCTACTCGAAGGCATCGGCAAGGTCCCGGTGGTCTGCGCGGCGACGCCCGGCTTCATTGTTCCGCGCATCCAGGCGCTGGCGATGAACGAGGCCGCGCGCATGGTCGAGGAAGGCGTCGCTAGCGCCGAGGAGATCGACAAGGCGATCCGCTACGGCTTCGGCTTCCGCTATGCCGTGCTCGGGCTGCTCGAATTCATCGACTGGGGTGGCGGCGACATTTTGTACTACGCCAGCCGCTATCTCGAAGGCGCACTCGGCAGCGACCGCTATCGTGCGCCGGAGGTCATTTCGCGGAACATGCAGGAGGGCCGGATCGGCCTGCGAACGGGCGCAGGCTTTCTCGATTATTCAGGTATGGACATCGACGCCTATCGGGCAAAACGGCTTCAGGCCATGGTCGACCTGCTTCGGCACTTTGACCTGGCGCGGCCACCAGTGCTCGATCGCGGTTAGCCGAAGACGTCCTGCAGCACCCCTTCGCGCACCACCGCAATGCCGTCGAGCTCGATCGTCGTACCCATCATCGGCAGATCGAAATGGCCCGCCGTGTAACGGCCGGCGAATTCGTTGGCACCGGTCGAGAACAGGAAGTTGCCGGAGACAGCACGAATTTCCGTGCCGTTGGTGTCGCGCTGGTCATACATCGACAGCGCCTCGTAGCGCGCGCCGGGATTCATGCCGAAGCCGACATGCGACACCGCATAGGCTTCCCGATCGCCCCAGGCGGCAAGATAGGCGCGCATCATTGCGGCATCCGTGCCCTCGCCTTCCAGCTCGACGACATAATCGTCCTTCAGCGTCATCTTCACCGGCGAGGTCAGGTAACGCTTGAAGGTCAGGTTGATGTCGCCGGGCGCCATCACCAGCGTGCCGTTGATCGTTCCGCTCTTGGGGAAGCTGACGACGATGCCGCCGGGCCAATGCGCCAGCGTACCGGGCTTGTCCGTCCACCCCCACACGCCGACCGTGGACGCGCCGACCATATCGACGTCGAGCGCCGTGCCGGCTTTTGACGTCACCCGCATCCGCTTGGTCCCGCGCAGCATCTTTGCCGCCGCGCGAACGCGCTTCTCGAGCGCGGAATCCGGCACCATCCGCTCCAGCGCTTCGGGATGCTCGTTGGAGATCACCAGGATGCGCGCGCCGGCTTTGAGGATCTCGGGTGTCTCCACCGCATGCATCAGTCCCTCTATGGTGCAATCCACCACAAAGCCGGCTTGTTGAAGCGCGGTGATGACCGGGCCGAGCCGCTGGATCGCCTCGCTCGCCCCTGTCGAGCGAACCGGAACGATATTCCGGTTACGCGGGGTCGGCATGACCACGTGAAACGGTCGCGCGCCCATCCGCAGCAGCGCGAGCTCCGCCAGATGAACGTTCAACGCACGTGACTGGGTTTCCGAGAGGATCGCCGCGGTATCGCCGGCCTTGACGGCGCATCGCTCAAAAATCTCGCAAAATGCGTCGATCCATTTTGCCTCAATGCGATCAGCCAGCATGGTCTACTCCCGGTCTTCCTGTTTCTTCTTCGTCAGTTCATGCTTCGGGAAAACCCCGCAGCAGATACGCGCGCACTGCCCCCAGCAGACCATTGAGGATCAGGCCCAGCAGCGAGATCGTGATCAGCGGCACGAACATGTCGACGGCCTGAAAGGTCCGGGCCGCCGTGACGAGCACATGTCCGAGCCCGTCGCTCGACGTGATCATCTCCGCCAGAAACACCACGATGCAGGAAATGACAAGGCCGATCCGGCAACCGGTCAGGATCGACGGCATCGCGGCCGGCAGCACCACCTTGAACAGGATCTCATAGCGCGGCGTTCCCGCCGCCATGGCCGACCAGATCAGCTTCTGCTCCACCGTCGACGCGCCGTAATAGGTAGACAACAAAATGGGAAAGAGTGCATCCGCTGCCACCAGCGTGATCTTCGATCCGTGACCGAAACCGAGCAGCAGCAGCAATGCTGGATAGAGCGCGACCTTGGGCAAGGGCGCGAGCACGCGAACGATTGGCCGAACCACGGCGTTGATGGCCGGACTGGCGGCGGCGGCGATGCCGATGCTGACACCGAGCACGACGGCAATCGCGAAGCCTGCAAACAGCCGGATCAGGGTCGCCGCGATCTCCTGCTGGAACGTCCATGTCACGAGTTGCTGAAGCAACCGGCTGAAGACGTATCCCGGCGGCGGCAGCAAGACCGCAGGCGCGAAGCCAAATGATACAAGGCCTTGCCACAGCGCGATCACCAGCACGATCGGCGCAAGCCCAAGGATAATGCTGGTGGAGCGAAGCTGCGGCATCATGAGAAGCTCAGCGGCATGTCGAACTGCGGTTCCGACCAGCGCACCAGTCTTGCGCGGACCCGCTCGAAGATCGCATCGAGGCAAATTCCCATCGCCCCCACGATGATGATCATCGCAAAGACGGTGTCGTATTGGCCCATGTCGAGGGCATTGAACAGGATATTGCCGGCGCCGGACTGACGGGCGATCATCTCGCTCGTAATCATCGTGATCAGCGCCAGCACGAGTCCCGTGCGGCAACCGGTCAGAATTTCCGGCAGCGCCGCCGGCAGTACGATCCAGACCAGCCGTTGCGCAGGCGAAAGCCCCATCGCGGCACCCGACCACAGCATCTTCTCTTCCACCGCCTTGGCGCCCTCGAAGCTGTGATAGATCACGGGCAGGCTGACGCCGAGAAAGATCACCAGCGTCTTCGTGATGTCGCCGACGCCGAGCCACAGCATGATGATCGGCATCAAGGCTGCCTTCGGCACAGGGTAGATCACCATCAAGAGCGGATTGAAGAATGCCGCGACGGCCCGGCTGCGGCCCATCAACAGGCCGAGTGGGATGGAGATCAGCACCGCCACCCCGAACCCGATCGCCATGCGGCGGAGCGAGGCCAGGATGTTGATCAGAGATTCCTTGTCGCCGAGAATGTCCGGAATCGCCCGAATTGCTTCGATCGCCGTTGGAAAGCTGTCATTCTTCAACGCGAGGGACGCCGCCTGCCAGATCGCGAGCAATCCGATGCAGGCAAGCACCGGGGCAGCACGTCTCGCCAGGGCGGTGGGCGACATCATGACGGAGACCCGACAGGGTCGGTCTCGTCGAACATGCGCTCGATATCGACAACGTATTTCTGGTAGCGTGAATCGAGCAGCAGCTCGCTGCGGCGGCGCGGCCGCGGCAGATCGATGTCGATGACCTCGCGGATGCGGCCGGGAGACTTCGACATCATCACGACCTTGTCTGACAGGAAAACCGCTTCGTCTACCGAATGAGTGACGAACAGCACCGTCTTGCGATCACGCTCCCAGATATTCAACAGATCGTTCTGCAGCCGCGTTCGCGTGTGAGCATCGAGCGCGCCGAACGGCTCGTCCATCAACAGAACCTCAGGATGGTAAGCCAGCGTTCGAGCCAGCGCTACGCGCTGCTTCATGCCGCCGGACAGCTCCTTGGGATAGAAGTTCTCATAGCCCTTGAGCCCGACCATTTCGATCAGGGCCCGGCTCTGTGCTTCCGCCTCGGTGGTGCGCACGCCCTGCTGGCGAGGGCCATACATCACATTGCCCAGCACGGTCTTCCACGGAAACAACGCGAATTCCTGAAATACCGGGCCGCGATCCGGCCCTGGTCCCGTGATCGTCCGTCCCCTGATCTTCGCTGAGCCGCTGGTGGGGCTGACGAAGCCGCCGACGACGTAAAGCAATGTCGACTTGCCGCAGCCGGACGGACCAAGGATGGAGACGAAGGCTCCCTCCTCGATTGCCAGCGAGATGTCCGATAGCGCCACATGGTCCTTGCGCGCCGAGGTCTGAAATACCTGCGAGACGTTCTCGATCTCGATGATTGCAGAAGCCGGTTTTTGCGGCGTCACCGGTCTCACCCATTCGCTCGATCTCGAAGGCACTACCTTCATCCCGTCTCACTTCATTCGCGCGAACCCTGCGCAACAGGCTTGCTAAACATCCTTCGTCAGCGACGCGAGCTTAGCAAGAAACTTGCCAGACCATTGGCTGTTTTCGGGCAAGTGCGCCGCGTCATCCGAACCAGGGCCATTCCGCAGGCCCCTCATGCGTCACGGCCCCCCCCGGTGCCTGGCCAACCAATCGCGCATATTTCGCCAGCGCACCGGCACGATGACGAGGCGGACGCGGCTTCCAATCGTGTCGGCGAGCAGTGAGTTCTTCCTCGTCGACCAGCATATCCATCCGCCGGTTCGCTGCATCGATCCGGATCCTGTCACCATCGCGTACCAGCGCCAGGGGACCGCCGACGAAGGCCTCGGGAGACACATAGCCGATGCACATTCCGCGCGTGGCGCCGGAGAACCGTCCATCCGTGATCAGGGCCACCTTCTCGCCCATGCCCTGTCCATAGATCAGCGCGGTGACCCCGAGCATCTCGCGCATGCCGGGGCCGCCTACCGGCCCCTCGTTTCGGATCACGAGAACCTCGCCCACCTGATAGGTGCGATCACGAACCGCAGCGACGCAGGCCTCCTCGTCTTCGAAAACGCGCGCCACGCCTTCAAAGAACTGACTCTTCAGGCCCGCGACCTTGATGACCGCGCCGTCGGGACAGAGGTTTCCCTTCAGCACCGCGACGCCGCCATCTGGCATGATCGGCGCGCGAGCCGCGTAAACGACCTCTCCGTCAGGTGCATTGGCGGCGCCGTATTCTTCGGCAAGTGTACGGCCCGTGACAGACAAACAGCTGCCATCAATATGCCCGCTCTGGATCAGCTCCCGGATCACCACGGCGGCACCGCCGATATCGTAGACGTCCTTCGCTGTATATTTGCCTCCAGGCCGCAGGTTTCCGATCAGCGGGGTCCTGGCAAAAACCTCGCCGACATCATCGATCGTGAATGCGATGCCGGCCTCGTTCGCGATCGCTGGCAGATGCAGCGCAGCATTGGTCGAACCGCCCGTGGCGGCTACGATTGCCGCACCGTTTTCCAGGGATTTCCGCGTCACGATGTCGCGCGGCAAAGGCCCGCCGCGCTCCAGCATTTCCATGACGAGGCGCCCGGCCCGCCTGGATATCTGCGCGCGTTCGGCATAGACACCCGGCACCATCGACACGTTAGGAATGGTGAGGCCCATCGCCTCCGAGACCATCCCCATGGTGTTAGCAGTGAATTGGCCGGCGCACGCGCCGATGGTCGGCAGGCAGGCCCGCTCAATCCGCTCGAGCGTGGCGCCGTCGATCTCTCCGGTCATGAAGCTGCCGACAGCCTCATAGGAGTCGAGCACGGTCAGGGTCCGCCCGTCCACGCGGCCCGGTAGCGCGCTGCCGCCATAGATGAAAATAGCCGGCACGTTACAGCGGACCATGCCCATCATCACGCCGGGAAGCGTCTTGTCGCATCCGCCGTATCCGATCAGCGCATCGTAGGCGAGACCATGGACGACGGCTTCGATCGAGTCGGCAATCAGCTCCCGCGAAAAAAGGGAGAACTTCATCCCTTCGTGATTCATGCTGATACCGTCGGAAACCGACACGGTCGAAAACTCGCGCGGCGTGCCGCCGGCCTCCTCGATTCCGGTCTTGGCCGCCGCGACCTGAAAGTCGTGCGTCATGTTGCAGGGCGTCTGTTCGCCCTTCATGCTGACGACGCCCACCATCGGCTTGGCAATCGCAGCGTCATCGAGCCCCATGGCGCGCATGAATGCGCGGTGCGGAGCCCGGTCGAGGCCATCCGTCGTGATCCGAGATCGGAGCTTCTTCATACGTGCATCATCTTCATGCAACGTCCCGGATCATCCTGGACGCCGCGACCTTCTCGCTCGGTTCATTCGCCCGATCGCCTATTGCAGCGGAGCGACAATCGTCGAATGCTTGAATTGCGCGACATCCAATTTTGGCAGCATCCCTGTCTCCGCGTAGATGTCCAGCATCTTCTGGATCGCGGGGAAATTCGGTGCAGCGCCCGGATCGCGGCCGAAATCATTGTCCTTGAGCAGATAGGTCTCGAGAACCGGAATAGGTGCCTTCAGGACTTCGTTGACGACCTTCAACGTCTCTTCGCGGTTCGCCAGCGCTTTCTTCATGCCAGAGGTAATGTCACGCACGTAAGCCTTGACCAATTCCGGGTTCTTGTCGACGAAATCGGCACGGCAGGCTTCCAGGATGTGCACGATGTTCGGCATCGCCTGCGACAGCGAGAACAGTTTGCGCGTGCCACCCTTTGCCTCCGCGCGCGCGGCAAACGGCTGGTTCATGTTGACCGCATCGACGCGGCCCTGCCGCAACGCATCTTCGGAGACGGCAAAGCCGACCTCGACCAGCTTGATGTCCTTGGCCGGATCGATGCCATTCTGCTTCAGCAGCAGATTGAACGGGCCCTGGGTGCCGCCGCCGATCACGGAGATACCGACCGTCTTGCCTTTGAGATCGGCGATCGTCTTGATCGGGGAGTCGTCCATGACAGCCCAATAGACCGAGAAACCGCCGGCCTTCTCGAAGACGTGCTGCGCCACGATGTAGGCCTTGAGGTTGCCGCCAACTACGCCGTTGGCGAGCGACAGCGGCGCCTGCGTCGCGCAATCCAGCGCGCCGGCCGCCAATGCCTGCGTCATCGGAGCGGTGCCCTGAAACTGGGTCCATTCGATGTTGTAGGCCTTGCCGATATTGGGAAACTCAGCCGGGCGGCGCATCATCCAGTACTTGGATTCTTCGGCCGGAATCGTCCAGCCGACACGAATTGTCTGCTGCGCCCATGACGGGCCTGCGCTCGCGCTCACGGCCGCTGCCGCCCCCAAAGCCAGGATCCACTTCGAAACGGTTCGCATCGTGCCCACTCCGCTGCCCAGGCGCCGACCGGCGCCATCCAACCCGACCGCGGCAAATGTTTCATGGTTCAAACAATCAAGCAAGCCATGCCGGCCGGGGCGGTTTCGTCGTGAGTTGCGCGATATATGGTAATGCAGCGCCGCGGACCGACAGATGGAGGCAACCTATGGCTGAAGCGAGCAAGACAAACCCGCAAGGCGCCGAGCGGCTCGGCTATCTAGGCCTTGGACTGATGGGGACACCGATGAGCCGACGCCTGCTCAACGCCGGCCATCAGGTCGCTGTCTGGAACCGTTCGGAAGGAAAGATGGCCGCGCTCGTGGAGGCCGGTGCCAGGCGTGCAGCCACCCCCCGCGACTTGATGGAGAGCTCGGACATCGTTTTCATGTGCGTGACGGATGCGGCCGCCGTGGAAGAGGTGATCTTCGGGCCCGCGAGCATCTCAACAGCGCCCGGCGCGGGTAAGCTCGTGGTCGACTTCTCGTCCATCCATCCCGATGCCGCACGGGACCTTGCAATGCGATTGTTAGCTGCGAACGGCGCGGGTTGGATCGATGCGCCGGTGTCCGGTGGTACCAAGGGCGCCGAGGAAGGCACGCTTGCCATCATGGCCGGCGGAAAAGCCGGCGATATCGAGCGGGTCCGCCCCTACGTGCTCGCCATGGCACGCAGGTTCACCCACATGGGCCCGACCGGCGCCGGCCAGACCACAAAGCTATGCAACCAGGTGATCGTCGGATGCGCAATGGCCGTTCTTGCGGAGGCAACACGCCTTGCAGTGAACGCCGGAATCGACGCCAACCGGTTGCCCGAAGCACTCGCCGGCGGCTTTGCTGACTCCATTCCGTTGCAGCTATTCGTGCCGCGAATGGTTCAGGGCATTCACTCACCGCCGCTTGGTCACATTGCGACAATGCTCAAGGACCTCGACACGGTCGCCGATGTCGCGCAGACGACGTCGACACCGGTGCCCATGGCCTCGCTTGCCGGACAACTTTTCAGGCTCGCCAAGGCCGCGCGAGGCGCGGATGCGGATGCGCTCGAAATCTACAAGCTTTCGGCGGGGAGCGCTAAACCATCGAGCGCGAACTGAAGCACGCTTGCACTGACTGCTTGCGCTAGCCGTCGGCAAGAAATCGGCCGAACGCGCCGCGCGCGAAGAGCAGCGGCTCCTTCGTATTGTAAGTATAGGCCTCGACTGCACCGAGAAAGATCACGTGGTCGCCGCCGTAATAGCGATTGACTGAGCGGCATTGAAAATTGGCGACGCTCTCGGCGAGCACCGGCGCGTTGCCGAGGCCCGGCGTCCACTCGACACCGGTGAACTTGTCATCAGACGACTTGGCGAATTTGCTCGCAAGCGCCTGTTGCGAAACGCCAAGCACGTTGACCGTGAAATGACTGGCGTTCTGGAAGATGGTCAGACTAGAGGAATAGACGACCAGGCTCCAAAGAACCAACGGCGGATTCAGCGAGACCGAGGCGAACGAATTGCACGTCAGGCCATAGGGCTTGCCGTCAGGAGCCGCGGCCGTGATGATCGTCACCCCCGTGGCGTAGGTGCCGAGCGCGCTGCGAAAATCACGGGGATCGATCGGCGAGTTGTCGCTCGCGAGTTCGTTGCCCGGATCGGGAACGGCCGGCTGCTTCGGCAGATCATTCATCGGCCGGCCTCACAGCGTGAGATTCTCGGACGGCAGGCCCAGTGCCACACGTCCATAATTGGTCCCGGCCGCATCGAAGTTGAACGCGAGATGCGAATTGATCGCGTGCGCATCGCGGAACTGCCGCTGCAACGCGCCCGTCGTGAACAGGCCTCGTGCTCCGCTCGCGGCAAACAGCATCGACACCGCATCCGTACAGAAGTTCACTGAAAAGGCGCCGTCGCGCCGATATCTGGTCTTGATCGCCATATCGGGGAGATGACCCCGCCTTGCATCCTCCATGGCATTCAGACAGGCCGAGCGCATGATCAGGCGTGCAGCGTCGATCTTCGCCGACGCCTCCGCGATCTTGATCTGGGTGCTTTGAAAGTCGCTCAGCCTGGCGTGATTGTAGGTGGAAATGCGATGACGGACGACCTCCGCATAATCGTCGAGACACGCCTGCGCGTTCCCCAGCGCGACGCCGGAGAGGACGTAGGGAAATAGCGAGAACACCGGGAGCGCATACAGCGGGTTGGGATTGAGCTTGCTTCCCGGCGTCGGACCGCCGTCAAGATCGCCGACCGCGACCGTCATATCGTCGGGCACGAAAGCGTCCCTGACCTCCACGTCGCAGGACCCTGTCCCGCGCAGCCCCGCGACATTCCAGGTGTCGAGGACCTTGTAGTCGGCTTTCGGCAGCAGAAATATCCGATATTCAATGCCGTCTGCCTCATCGTCGGAGTAGACCACGCTCGCAAGCATGTTCCATGCGCAGGAGGCAACGCCCGAGGAGAACGGCCAGCTGCCATGGAGCCGGTATCCGCCCTCGACTCTCGTGGCACGTCCGGCGGGAAAAATGAACGAGGACGCGATCAGCGCGTCCGGGTCACGGCCCCAGACCAGCTCCTGCGCCGTCGGCTCGAACATGCCGAGCATCCAATGATGGCTCGCCAGATTGGCCAGATTCCATGCCACCGAGGCGTCCGCTTGTCCGAGCAGGTCCGCGCAATCGATCAAGGCGACATAATCGAGTTCTGCGCCGCCAATGCGCTTGGGCTGAAGCATTCGGAACAGGCCCGCGTCGTGCAGATCCTTCTCCGTTTCGGGCGGCAGATGCCGCAACTCCTCCGTCCGCGCCGCCCGCTCCCGCAGCCGTGGGACGAGCGCGCGGGCCTTCGCGACCATTGCCGCATGGGCAGGCTCATCGGGTTGCGCCCCTGCGGGTCGGCCCACGCTCGGCTCTTGACCAGGCGCCATTCGCATCCCTCGCTTTCATGCATTTATGCGGCGAGACCCTTGCCAAATCAAGCCGAGGCGGCGCTAGGGCGCGATTTGCACGTCCCAAGGGAAGGACCGCTTGGGTTCAAACCTGCTCCGACGGCTTGCCCGATCCAAAAGCCCCCTTTTGGTTGAACTCCGAGATCCGACGCTCGTCGTAACCGAGCGTGTCCCGCAAGACCTGCTCCGTATGCTCGCCCAGCAACGGAGCAGCCACAGGGTCAATCGGGCCGGTCAAACTCATCGCAATCGGCGGCTCGATGTTCGGGACCCACCCCGCCGTACGATGTGGAATCCGGTTCAAGCGATGGCGCTCTCGCGCCTCCGGTGCATTGAACCCCTCCTCGACCGTCCGCAGATAGCCGACCGGGATATTGGCCAGCTTCATCTTGGTCATCCAGTTTTCGAGAGTATCGCTCGCGAAGACCTCCGCGATGGCTGCCCGCAGAAGCTCCTTGTTCTCGGAACGCGCCTTGCGCGAGGCAAACCGCGGATCGGTGATCAGATCCGGCCGGTTCAGCACCTCAACAACCAGCCGGCGATAGAGCCGGTCGTTCGCGCAGGCCATGTAAAGCGGTCCATCGGAGGCCTCGTACACGCCGACGGTAGGAGAGCCACTCGGCGAATTACCAAACCGGCCGGGATTTTCGCCGTTGATCAGATAGGCCATGCCATAGAAGCCGGTCATGCCCATCGCGACGTCGAACAGGGCGACCTCGACATGCTGGCCGCGACCGAGCCGATCCCGCACCAACAGCGCCATCAGAATGGCGTTGCAGGCAGACATCCCCGTCGCCATGTCTACGATCGGCGGGCCGGTGCGAACCGCCGGGCCATCAGCAAATCCGTTGAGCGACATGAAGCCGCTTTCCGCCTGCGTGATCGGATCAAAGCCGGGACGCGAGGCAAACGGTCCGGTGCGCCCGTAGGCGGAGATCGAGCAATAGACTAGCCGCGGATTGAGCGGCGCAACTGTTTCATGGTCGAGGCCAAATTTCTTCATGACCCCGCTGGAGAAGTTCTCGACGACCACGTCCGCCTTGCCAATCAAATCCAGCGCGATCTCACGAGCCTCCGGCACGGTAAGGTCGAGCGTGATGCCACGCTTGTTGCGATTGAGACTCAGATAAGCGGCACTCTCTCCACCGATCTCGGCGTGTTCATACGCACGCGTGTCATCGCCTCCGTCCGGATTCTCGATCTTGATGACGTGCGCGCCGAAATCAGCAAGCGTCTGCGTACAAGCCGGGCCGGCAACCACACGCGTGAAATCGACGACCAGCAGACCGTCGAGCGCGGTAGGCGCCCCCGTCGCCCGCGACGAACGTTCCGGCAATTGAGGCTTGGTGGGCATCGACGGCGCTCCCTTACATCGGTTTATCGTTACCGAATTTCCCGCAGGAGCAAACTTAAAGCCCGGCACCGCTGACTTCGCAAGTCCTTCGCCCGCATCGCTTGAATACGCAAAAAGGGCCCGGCAGCTGTCAAGCTGCCGGGCCCTTGGACGTTCCGTGTTGCGCCTCATCTCGCGCGAACCATTTTTACGTTGCGGGAATTGCGTTCCGCACCACGGGAAACCTGGCTCCATTCGCTCAGCGAAGCCGCTTTCGCCAGTAAAGCGTATGGGCCCAAGCCCAGGGCACATGGGGTTCAAAGAGCCGATAGCCCGCCCGGATGAAATTATTGGCGGACACCGGATTGTCCGTCGTATCCGAGACGATGCTGTCCCACCCGATACGCCGTGCCCTTGCCTCGATCACACGCATCAGCCTGCACTGGAGGTCACGTCCCCGGTGCCGCTGCAACACACCGACCCTGGAGAAATAACCGCCATTTCGAATGTGCGTTGACGGCACGACACCGGCGAAGGCTACTGGCTCATCGCCGTGATAGGCAAGCCACCACGCCCCTAACTCGAATCGTGGCAAGGGAGCCGCATCGAAGAACGTCAACCGGTGAAGATCGGCCAATGTATCGGCGATGTCGTCATCGGATCCGTCGACGATGCGAATTCTGTACATGAGACGGTCCGTTGGCGAAGGACGACGTGAGTGGAATGCAGCAATGTCGTCGCGGCTGAGGCTCACTTGCCGAGCACGACCTTGACGCTTAGCCCAATCACACCCATCAGACCGGTGGCGATCACCGTAATCACGGCCTTGAGCGTGTAGCTCTGCGCCTGCTCGACGCTCGTTCGCCATCGGCGCAAGTGCTGAAAATCGGCCCTTAGCTCCTTTCGGTCGTCATCTTCGATTCCGAAAGACGCCAGCACCAATGCCACCGTCCGCAATACGATGGCATCGATGTTCGCCTGCTGAAGCCTGTGTTGCTCGGCCAGCGTCTCGGCAACGATCGCCCTGATTTCGTCATCTGCCATCTTCACCGCTTGATGATCCTTTCAATGTTCTCGAAGCTGCGCATGGCGAAGTAGGAGACAACCAGATTGGCTCCGAAGGCCGCAGCGGCGCGAGCACTGGCCCAGCGCCGCGGGCCGGCACATTCGCACGTGCGCGGCCAGCAATAGTACGGCCGGCGGCGCACCAGATTTGACGAGTGCGTGGCCGCAGCGCGCCGCCGCCGTCCGATCTCGATCGAGACGAAAAAAACCGCGGCGAAAGCTTTCCGCGCGGGTGAACTAAGCTCGTTTCGATGATGCCATTCTGCCAGTGTTTTCGCAGACGTGTCAAAAGAACGAATTCGCTTAAGCAGCGTTAGCCGATCAGGAGGGCCGGCAGATGACACTCAAGACGACCTCACAAAACACGTCGCCAAATCTTGCAGGACGAAAGCCGCGCATCGACAAGGAGCGCGACACTCAAGAAGCCGTCGTTGAAAACGCCGGCGACACGGAGGACAAGGACTGCGATCTCGTGCATGGCGAGGGCGGCCCCATCGACCTTCCCACCAAACCCGGCGATTTGTCGAAGGACGACTAGGCCACTCCGCAGGCGGGGGCGCATCTTGATCTTGCCGTTCTGCGGCGCCTTGCACGAGGTGTGAAACATCGCTCGTTCGACCAGGCCGTGCTGGAACTTACGCCACGGCGGGCGCGTTTATTCCTTCAGAAGGAACGTTGTGCGATGAGCCATACCGTACTGGTTGTTGACGACGATCCCAGCGTGCTCGACGTCATCGTGGACATGCTGGAAGATCTCGGCTGCGAAGTCATCAGCGCCCGGAGCGCCCCCGATGCGCTCGACCGGCTCAAGCAGAACCAGGAGATCTCAATCCTCATCACTGACATCAACATGCCCGGCATGGACGGTCACGAACTGGCCGAGCGGGCCAGGCGAAACCGCCCGGAACTGAAGATCCTGCAATTGTCCGGGCGTGAACCCCGGCGCGACGGCCTTCCCATGATCAGCAAGCCGTTTTCGTTCGAGGAACTCGCCAGCACCATGCAGCGGACCACCGGCATCTGCTGAAGGGCGCAAGCCCAGAAAACCCAAAACAAAACCCGCAGCGGATCGCCTCCGCGCGGGTCAAACCAAACTCTTTTCGATGATCGCATCATGCCGGTGTTTTGCCCGACGTGTCAACGCGGCGAACGAGGACAAAGGATTCCCTCTCCCCACTCAGATATGTGGTGTGCAACGGGCTTGCTTCAAGCCCCCGACCCTGCCGTAGAACCCTCGACCCGAACACCATCAAACGCGAGGGGTCATCACATGCCTGTACTGCTTCCGACGTCCCGGACGCGCGGCCACGCCAAAGGGGCCGGCGCCCGCCACACGCAAGACCAATTGAAAGACCATGCCGTGGTGATCGCCGGCGGTGGCCCGACCGGGTTGATGCTAGCCGCGGAGCTCGCGCTCGCGCATGTCGACGTCGCCGTCGTCGAACGGCGCGCCGATCAGGAACTGGTCGGCACGCGCGCCGGCGGCTTGCACGCGCGCAGCATCGAGATCCTCGACCAGCGCGGCGTCGCGGATCGTTTCCTGCGCGAAGGACAGATCACCCAGCTCGCGGGCTTCGCCTGGACCAGGCTCGACATCAGCGACCTCCCCACCCGGCACGCTTACGGGCTGGCCCTGCGGCAGAGCCACATCGAGCGCATCCTGGCCGACTGGGTCAGCGAGCTCGCGGTGCCGATCTATCGAAACCGCGAGGTGACGAGTTTTGCGCAGGACGAGACCGGCATCGACATGACGCTGTCCGGCGGCGAAACCTTGCGCGCGAATTATCTGGTCGGCTGTGACGGCGGCCGCAGCCTGGTGCGCAAGGCCGCCGGCATCGACTTCGCAGGCTCCGATCCGACGCTGAGCAACCTCATGGCCGAAGTCGAGATGCGCGACGAGCCCGCATGGGGCCTGCGCCATGACGCGCTCGGCTTTCACGGCCTCAGCAAGACCGAGAGCGGACGCGTGCTGGTGGTCGTGACGGAAGCGACACTCGATCGGACGGGCGAACCCAGCTTGCGCGATCTCAGCGAAGCCCTCGTCGCCGTGTACGGCACCGACTTCGGGCTCCACAACCCGTCCTGGATCTCCCGCTTCACCGATGCGGCGCGGCAGGCGGTGTCCTATCGCAAGCGTCGCGTGCTGCTCGCCGGCGATGCCGCGCATATCCATCACTCCGTCGGCGGACAAGGCCTCAACATTGGCGTGCAGGACGCCGTCAATCTCGGCTGGAAGCTCGCACAAGTGGTCAAGGGCCTGTCGCCCGACAGCCTGCTCGACACCTACCATTCCGAGCGGCATCCTGTCGGCGCGCGGACCTTGCGCAACACCATGGCGCAAATCGCCCTGCTCCGCCGCGGCGAGGACGGCCTCAAGGCCGCGCGTGAGGTCGTCTCCGAACTGCTCGGCATGGACGAACCGCGTAAGCGTTTTGGCGCGATGATGAGCGGGCTCGACGTGCACTATGATCTCGGCAAAGGACACGCACTGCTCGGGCGCCGCATGCCCGATTTCGATCTGACGGTCGAAGGGCGTCCGCTGCGACTATTCACGCTGCTGCACGACGCGCGGGGCTTGCTGCTCAATTTCGGCGAGAAGAGCAGCTTCGATACCGCACCATGGGTTGATCGCGTCAAAACAGTGGATGTCGAACACGACAGCGCCTGGGAGCTTCCGACCGTCGGACAAGTCGCAGTACCAAGCGCCGTGTTGGTGCGGCCGGACGGGCACGTGGCCTGGGTGAGAGATCAAAGCGATGATGGACTTGCGGACGCGCTGACGAGGTGGTTCGGGGCGCCTGCGGCGTAGTAACGGACGAATTTCAACAAATGTCGCACGTTTCGGCGCATACATCAGCACGACCACGTCTGATCCCTACGTAGCGACACTGCGCGCGTACTGAGCGACGCTTGTGCATTTGGCTTCGTATAGAACCGACGAAGCCGAAGAAAAGGCGCGTCCACGTAGGTGAAACTGATGACCCCGATCGGAATCATCAGGGTGAAACAGGCGAATGACCACGCCAGCGCAACGTAGAAGTTCGAGATGCCCATCAGGTGGCGTTGAACGAATTCCGCTACTTGAAACACGAAGAACGTATGCAGCAGGTAGATGGAATAGCTATATTCGCCGATCTTCGATAACGCCCATGAAAGGCCGGCGCCTCCCAGCCTGAAGCTGGTGTCATAGTAGGCGATAAGCGACGAGTAGGCCCGAATATGGTCAAGCCCGATGAAGTGCAAGCCGGATGATGACCTCAATTGTCGCCCTCAATTATCGAAAGTTAGACGCGCGGAAACCCAAATGGATTCGGGCCTTAGAGATAGATGAGCAAGCAACTAACGTTTAAGGTCAGGTTTCTCACGAGAGTTGTGTCGGTTCTCGAAGTGGTCAATTGAAGGTCTAACGATCCGTTACTCGGCTCTTAAAAATGTCCGCAATGGGTGTCACTTGCCGCCATCTTGGATCTGGCGATGATGTCCAATAACGGCCTTGACGGAATACAGCGGGCGGCGGTGGCCTGGCTCCGCCTCATCGAGCCTAGGAGATCGTGCGTTTCCTGAGCCAGCCGATCAAAGCGGGCCGCACACCAAATCCAATGATGACTAGGATTATCGCCCAGTTTCGCGGGATGTCGCCTTCGAAGACAAGTAATCGAGCCACGGCCGCTGACACAAAAAGCCCGGCACCAGCTGCAGTCCACTGCGCAGGCGTCAGATCGAGTCCTTTGTTGATCGGCAAGCTCACGACTATTTCTTTGCGAGGGCGGTTCCGGTGAGATCCTCAACCGAAGATGCAGCGTAGGGTCCCCCGGCGCTTTCGTCGACCCGAAGGCCGCGGTGCGAGGCCTATCTCGAGGCGGAAAAGTCTTCCAACTCCCGCAAGGGCTACGCCACTGATTGGGCTGACTTCATCGGCTGGTATGGACAAGTTTCCGAGGGTCCGCTGCCAGCTCTTCCGATCGTCGCCCGTTACCTAGCGCAGCTCGCTGACTGCGGGCAAACCATCCAGCGACGCGTCGCGGCGATCCGCAGCGCCCTTCAGGGCAGTCGCTGCTAGCCACTCCCTCAGGGGAAAAGCACTGCAAGAACGCCGTCGACGAAGGCCTGACACTCAGCATGCGTTTTGAAGGCGCCCTTGTACTTGCCGAACAAGAAAACGGTTCGGCCGTGTCCCTTTCCGAAGAAGTATTGGCCCACGTGCTGCCCGCTCCCATCCTTGAGTTCAATGGTTAGGAGGCTCTGGGCTAATTTGAGGTCCGTTTCGGGTAGCGTAATCTGCACGGTATGAGTCCCCAGGATTGAGCTGCCCCGACAGTTTAGTATGACCTGCACCGACTATGCATCATGGCTCTGGTGTCCGTTAGGGACGGTTATCGGATGTCATAACAAGCTGATGAGCATGTCGGCTAAGGCCAGGAACGGACATCGGTTGGCAAGACGGCAGCGCGTTGGCTGCATCTTGCCCTAAATCTCAGCCGACGAGCTGTGCATTCCCTTGCTGATCGGGGCTTGAGCCATTTTGCCAAAGTCCGCAGCCGACAGCGAAATTCCAGAGGGCGTATCCGAGCACAGCTTCGCCGTCGACCTGATCATGCTGATAGAGGATCACACAAACGTTTGCCGCCAGCACCCCAAAAGAATACGCGACATAGGCGCAAGCGAATCCGCGCCAGAACCTGCGAGGAAGTACGTTGATCTTGAAAGCCATCAGCACAAGACCGATGGTCACCAGCACCTGAACCACCATCTCCTGCAAGCTATGAGGGGTGGCCGCCGGGCTGGTGATAAGCCAACACATGAACAATAGGTTTAAGAGTGCAAAAAGCTTCCAGCCCACCTACACCTCCTTATCATTCGCCCCCAGGTAGAGAACGTGAGTGAATTTCTCGCTGACAGGCTTGGTTTAACTTGAGTTGCGGCGATAGCTCAAAGCGTCGGAAAACGGGAGATTTCGGCGACGATCATCGGATCGGACCGCCTCTCTCAGCTCTGCAATTCGCGTAAACGTCACCCTCCCCGCAATGTGTTAGACCAGATCGATAAATACGCTGAGGCACACGGCTTCACACGCTCGGGCCTTCTGACCCAAGCCGCTAAAAAGCCGATGGCCGAGGCCTCATAAGGAAAGCCCGAGATGATTTCTCGGGCTTTTCTATTGCTTCTTAGCTGGCGCCAGCTTCTCGGGGCTTCAGCTTCATCTTGAAAAATCCACTTCGAAGATGCGCACCCATCGGCCGTGGCGGCGCTGCTGCTCGAGCCGATGCGAAGACGCGTCCAAGTAGTTCGCATCCAAGTGCAAGTCGCCAATCTCCCGCACCGCAAAATGAGTAAGCCGCTCCACCCGCTCAAACCGGCCGCCATCGGCCCGAAAGATTCTTCCAAACAAACTAGCAAATGACACAGACGGCGCGAAACCGGCGGCCTACGCTTGACCCATCACCGCGCCTCACTCGGCATCGATCGGCAATGACGCCGGGGTTGCGCTCCCGCCTGCTCGCACGATGGACATGCCATGCAGAAGCGCCGACGTTTCAAGCAGACCACGACACTCACCGAACGGCTCGCCGAGGAGGCCGCGCGGCTGCGCGAAGAGGCGCGCATGCTCGCGCCGGGGCGCCGCCGCGAGATGCTGCTGCGCAGGGCGCGGCAGGACGAGACCGCCATGCACATCGACGCCTGGCTGCAATCGCCAGGGCTGAGGGCACCGTCATGACCCTACAATATCGCGCCTATCTGGTCGGCGACAACGGCGTGTTCCGCTCCGCCGAAGCGTTCGAGGCCGCCTCCGATGCGAACGCCCTCACCTTCGCGCAGCAGTTCACGCGGCACGGCAAGGTCGAGGTCTGGCAGCTCGGCCGCAAGATCGCCGTGCTCGAGCCCGAGTCATTCCCGCCGGACTTTCTCACGCGTCAATGATCGCGTGATGTCGAGGGCGGCCTGAAGGTCTCGAACGCGAACGAGAACTTGACCTGCATCACGGGACCCCTGGCATCGCGAACGTCGATCGCCATGGTCTGCCTGCCGCCCGCGGGCGGCGCGGAGAGGATGGCATCGCGCGCCATGTCCGCGACCGACTTGGCGGCCTCCGCCTGAACGGCGCGCGCGCTGGCCAGCTCCAACCCTTCCTCGTCGAGCGCTACACCGGTGTCGTCGCGCAGGTCGAAATAATATCGGGGCATTGCAGCATCCTTTGCCCGTAACAGGTCCGAAACGGCCAAAGGGTTTCCGGCGGCGGCGAAAAAATCTGGTGGAATCAACAGGTTCCGGGAACCCAGAGTTTCCCGACCGGCGCCTGCAATTCGCCTGCGTGTACCCATCTCAGGTCGATCCGGCAGGCCACGAGCGCCGACCGCGCCGCCGCTCCCCCGTCCTCTCTCATTCCAACGAAGGAGGATTTCGCCTGCTGTGTGCGCGGCGTCACGGAAGCACGCGCCATGTCCGCCTATCACTCATCCCACGACGACGGCATGAGACAAAACAAACAACCAGACAGGTGGACCATGACGAAGACCTTGATGATCACGAAGATGGCGGCAGCGATCGTGTTGGCCAGTGTTGCGGCAGGCGTTGCGAGCAGCTCGGCGCAGGCCGGCTGGGGCGAGAACGGACAGTATGGCAACGCGCCGCAGGCCCGGCCCCAATTCGGTCCCCATTTCAACGGCTATGGCGGCAACGGCGGCCAGCGCCCGGTCGTCTATCCCGGCCCCCGGCCGATGCCCCAGGTCGTCGTCTATCCGCGGCCCGCGCCGCCGGTCTATATCCCGCCGCAGGTCGTGGTCCGGCCGGTCCAGTATCCGGTGGTCGTGAACAGGCCGGTGTACGTTCCGACGCCGCAGGTGGTGGAAAAGACGGTCGTCGTGCAGCGGCCCGCCACCGTGGTTGCGGCACCGGTCGCAGCGGCTGCGCCCGCTCCGGTGGTCAACAACAACTGCAACTGCCTCGTGAAGGAATATCCGCAGGCCGGCGTCGTGGTGTTCAGGGATATCTGCACCAAGGAAAGCGCGACCTACACCAACCTGCCGCAGCAGACCACGCAGGCCGTGCTGCCGCCGACCCAGTAATCGCGGGAGCCGGGCTCAGGATACGATGACCAAATCGAACGCGGCAGCATCGCTTGCCGCGTTCGTGTCTTTCCTTGAAGCGAAAGCGACAGGTGCGAAGCGACAGGGGCGAAACGACATTCGGCCCTTCACTCCTCCGCAAGCTTCCCGACGATATAGGCATCCACCGTTTCGGCGAACGAGCGCTGCACGCCGACCGCGGTCCCATGCTGGTCGAGCGCGTCGCGCTGGAGCACGCGCAGCCCGCGGCCACGCATGCAGACCGGCGCCGTGTTCAGATATTGATCGATGGCGCCCTTTGCGAGCGGGATGGCCTTCGGGTCGCCCCTTGCGATCAGAAGCCGCAAGAGGCTCTGGCATTCGGCCAAACCTGGCATGGGATCAGCGCCTCACGCCTGCCGCGATTTCGCCGGCCGCTTGACCGGCTGGGTGTGAGTGCCGAACAGCGCCAGCAAGAACGCGACTTCTTCCTTCGAACCAACCTCGATCATGATGATCTCCTTTTCGCTAGGTTGGTCGGGGCCAGCGGGCGGGGCGTTCGAGACTATCTGGTTTCAGCACTGTTTCAGGCGTGTTTCGTCGGGGGCGCGCCAGCAAATTAGGAACAGCTTTTGGGATGAAGAAGTTATTCGGGCGTCGGTCCGGATGCACGACCGGCACCTCCCCAACGGCCTCAGCTCGCCCCCCCGGGCTGGGGCCGTTTCTCCGCCCGCGAAAATTCAACCCGAGCCCGCGTTCTGGTCTCGCATCGGCTTCTCCCAGGACAGCTTGTTGCAGCCGGAACACCGGAAGATGGCAATCGCCCCCTCGGGTGAACTGACCGCGTCGATGAATGTCATGGGCTTGTTGCACGCGGCACACATCGGCCGCTGCCTGCTGTCTCGGTTCGCCATGCGCGCAAACGCGGGACAGAGCAGGAGGTTTCTATCGTTCTGCTCTTCGCTGTTCCTTAACGCCTGCCACCTAGTTTTTCCCGCGGCGCTTGAGAGGACGTGGGGTTCGCGTGATGGCTGTGAAATGTGCGGGATGTGCCGACGGGACCGAGCTCCCGTTCCAGTTCAAGATGGCGTTTCAGCCGATCGTCAATGTCGTCGAACACCGGATCTGGGGCTATGAGGCCCTGGTGCGCGGTCCGAACGGCGAAAGTGCGCATAGCGTCCTCAGCCAGCTCACCGACCAGCAGCTCTACCGCTTCGACCAGGCCGCCCGCGTGCTGGCGATCGAAACCGCAGGCGCGCTGTTCGACGACCCGGAGGCGCGGCTCTCGATCAACTTCCTGCCGAACGCGGTGTACGAGCCGCGCGCCTGCATCCAGAAATCGCTGGAGGCCGCGCGGCGCGCGAGCTTTCCGACCTCGAAGCTGATGTTCGAGTTCACCGAGAACGAGCGGATGTCAGATCCGGCGCATATCGAAAACATCGTCCGCGCCTACAAGGAATTCGGGTTCTGGACCGCACTGGACGATTTCGGCGCGGGCTATGCCGGCCTCAGCCTGCTCGCCCGGTTGCAGCCGAACCTGATCAAGATCGACATGGAGCTCGTGCGAGACATTCAGCTCAGCCATCCCAAGCAGGTGATCGTCTCCGCGGTGGCCGCGATCGCGCGCGAGCTCGACATCACCGTGCTGGCCGAAGGCGTCGAGAGCGAGGCCGAGCTCACTTCCTTGCGAGCCGCCGGGATCGCGCTGTTCCAGGGTTACTATTTCGCCAAACCGGGCTTCATGTCGCTGCCGCAGGTTGCGGGACTCCAGCGGCTGGATGTTTCAGTCGCCATTTGACGAGAGAGGCGGGCCGTTTTCAGGGTCCGCGCTTCTGCGTGACGAGCCGCAGCGCGATGCCGTGCTGCCAGGCGCGCACCCTCACGGCGGCTTCGCTGCGACCAAGCTCGCCGGCGATCGCGTCCGGCCGCCAGCCGGCTTCGGCCAACGCCTTCAGCCGCTCGTGCTCTTCCGCTGTCCACTTCTTCAACAACGGGTAGCGTGATTGCATGGTCGGAAGCTGTCTCGCCTTGCGTGGTCGATGCAGGCGACAAGCGAGCGCAACAGGCGAAGTTCCTATCGGACGTTGTTCTGAGATCTGCGATGGGGCGTCCCGCAGATGGGCCGACGACGGCGCTCGCTCAGATCCAGACGTCCTCGCGGCACGAGTCGCAGCGATAGATCACGATCGAGCAATCGCGCCTCACGTCGAAGATCGAGGTCAGGCAGCGCGTGCCCCTCTCGCATTTGGGGCAGGCCGGCCCCGGCTTGAAATGCTGATCCGGCCTCGTTGCCGGGCCTTGCTGTTCACTGCTCATCTCATTCCTCATTGGAGGACTGAGTTCCTAAGTGCCAAAGTGGACATTCGTTCCAATGGCGCGGGCGGTGCTTCTCTTGGAAGCGAGGGCCTAGGCGCCCCATGATCGCGCGCGCTTGTCGTCGGCTTCGTCCTGAACCATCAAGCGGGCTTGTCCTGAACGATCAAGCCGGCTTGGTGTTGACGGGTCCCCCCCCCGCAGTTCGTCCAGGCTCTCGAGTGTGCAGATGCGCGCGGCGCGGCGGGCCAGCTCGTCGTAATTTTCCGCCACCTTGCGCAGCACGTCCCGCGTCTCGGGGTATTCGCAATTGTCGGCCTTGGTGCGGAATTCTTCCGCCCGCATCCGCCAGTACCGCGGAGGGTGCATCCGCTCGGCTCCCATGGGCCACTCCCCTGGATTGGTCCAACTGTTCATGTTTCTTAATGAAGAGCACGTCCCGGAGTTCCCGCGCAGCTGTTCCGATTCCGATCACACGTGCAGATTGCGCACGGTCTGCAGCTGACGACGACAGCATCTCGCGGGAAAGATCGACTTTAGTTCAAATGCAGCAGGGCGGATTCGGCAGGATGCAAGGGGTTCGCGCCATGCTGGAACATGTCCCTTGCGACAGACGCAACGGGGATGGCTCGGAGAGATCGTCGATGTATGTCGTCGCCGCCGCGTTGCTGGTGCTGTCGGGACTGTTCTACTCCGCGAGCCATCACGAGATCGGCTCGTTCGGCGTTACCATGTGCACCTATGGCAGCGCGTTCTGCGACAACCCGCTGATCGTCTTTTCCGGCGCCGCGCTGGCCGGCGCCTGGGGCATGTTCGTCAGCATCAAGTAATCCCGACGCACGCGCTTGGGGGACAAACGTCTCGCCGTGTCCGTGCGCGGGTTGCGGACTGCGGACTGCGCGACGGTCTCCATGGCGGGCCGGTCGCGCCGGGGATGCGAAGGCGACACCGAATATTCTGCGATGATGCACTTATACAGGTGTTTTGCCCGACGAGTCAAAGGCGATTAGCTTTATCAGAAATCAGCGAGGAGCCCGTTGCCGCTGGCCCGGGAACCTTGTTCCATCATTAGCATTTGTGAAGGACGCGACCGACCGGACCCCTCCTGTCATGACCGACGATGCCCTCACCCCCACGAAATCCGCGCCGACGCTATTGCAGAGGCTGGGACCGGGTCTCGTCACCGGGGCCGCCGACGACGATCCGTCCGGCATCGCCACCTATTCGCAGGCCGGCGCGCAATTCGGTTACGGACTGCTCTGGACGGTGTTTCTGACCACGCCGTTCATGATCGCCATCCAGCTCGTCAGCGCCCGGATCGGCCGCGTCACCGGCAAGGGGCTCGCCGCCAACATCATGCAGATCGCGCCGCGCTGGGCGGTGCTGTCGCTCGTCGCCATGCTCGTCGCCGCCAACACCTTCAACATCGCCGCCGACATCGCGGCGATGGCGGAGGCGCTCTCGCTGGTAATCGGCGGCCTCAACCACGAGCACGCGCTGATCTTCGCGGCGGGCTCGACCCTGCTGCAGGTGTTCCTGCCCTATCGGCGCTATTCGCCGGTGCTGAAATTTCTCACCTTGGCGCTGTTCGCCTATGTCGCGACCGCCTTCACGGTCGAGATCCCGTGGAGCACGGCGCTGCTCGCGGCGGTGTGGCCGAAGACGAATGTCAGCGCCGATTATTTCATGATGGTCGTCGCCGTGCTCGGCACCACGATCAGCCCGTATCTGTTCTTCTGGCAGGCCTCGCAGGAGGTCGAGGAGATGAACCAGGGCAAGCGCGACAAGCCGCTGCGCGAGCTGAAGCGCGGCGGCAGTCCGGAGCTGGCGCGCATCCGGGCCGACACCCTCTCCGGCATGCTGCTCTCCAACGGCATCGCCTTCTTCATCATCCTCACCACCGCCTCGGTGCTGCACGCGAATGGCGTCACCAACATCAATTCGGCGACGGAGGCCGCCGAAGCACTGCGGCCGCTCGCCGGCGACTTCACCTTCGCCCTGTTCGCGACCGGCATCATCGGCACCGGCCTGCTCGCGATTCCGGTGCTGGCGGGCTCGGCCGCTTACGGCGTCGCGGAGATCTTCGGCTGGCGCGCGACGCTGGAGGCGAAGCCCGACGAGGCGGTCGGCTTCTACACCATCATCGCCGCGGCGACCGCGATCGGCTTCGGCCTAGGGTTCACCGGGATCGATTCGATCCACATGCTGGTCTGGAGCGCCGTGCTCAACGGCATCGTCGCCGTTCCGATCATGGCCATGATGATGCTGATCGTGTCGAGCAAGGCGATCATGGGCCGCTTCAAGGGCAGCTCATGGCTCGTCGCGCTGGGCTGGCTCGGCACCGCGCTGATGGCGCTGGCCGTGCTCGCTTTGCTCGGCGCGTCCGCGATCGGCTGACCAGCCTTTCACTAACCTTGCGACAAGGCGGCCGATATCTGCGAGGCGATGACGAGGGCCGCGAACACGGCCGGCACGCTGATGAAGCGCAGGAATTGGTCGATCGAAAGCATCACTGTCTCCCCCAAGACAAATAGCATCTCCGCCCGCCGCGCTATTCAACCCCGTGCGCGGCGTGCTGATCGGCCGTCAGAAACTGATCGGAAATGGCGGCTCCACCCATCGTGAGCAGCGCCAGGATCGAAATCACAGCCAGAAATTTCATGGCCGGAGGGTCGATCCCGATTGTGGCCAAAAACGTCAAAGCATGGTCCCTTTTCAGGACGATCCCGGGAAAGATCATGGCTGTCCCCACCGGATTCCCCCGACTTTCCCGCCGAAGAAAGGCGGCAAAGCGCCCCCGGCGCAGCTGCCCGGGCTTCACTGCGCAGGGCCATTAGCTTAACAGTTGCGGCTGGAGCGGGGCTTGCGAGCCGGCCAAAACAAAAAAGGACCCAGCCGGGTCACAGGGAGCGACATGACCAAATCGTCGAAAGCAACGAGTCTCGAAATTCTCGCCTGCGACGCCGGCTGGAGAAACTATCACTTCGTCAAGCTGACGACCGAGGACGGCATCGTCGGATGGAGCGAGTTCGACGAGGGCTTCGGCTCGCCTGGCGTCGGCGCTGCGATCCAGCGCCTGTCCGCCCGCGTCGTCGGGCAGAACGTCTTCCGGCACGAGCGCATCTACGCCGAGCTGTTTGCAGCCACGCGTCCCGCCGCCGGCGGCGTGGTGGCGCAGGCGCTCGGCGCGATCGAGAATGCGCTGCTCGATGCCAAGGCAAAGTGTCTCGGTGTGCCCTGCTACGAACTGCTCGGCGGCAAGATCCGCGACCGTGTCAGGGTCTATTGGTCGCATTGCGCGACGTGGCGGATCAATCATCCGTCCTGGTACAAACCGCCGATCGAGAACCTCGACGGCGTCAAGGCAATGGGACGCGAGGTCCGCGAGAACAAGTTCACCGCACTCAAAACCAACATTTTCTCCTACGACGACGGCAAGCCAACCGGTTGGCGACCGGGCTTCGGCTCGCCCTTCGCCCCCGAAATCAACGTCGATCGCAAGATCCTGCGCGACCTGCGCATGCATCTGGAAGTGATCCGCGACGGTGCAGGCCCTGATGTCGACATCCTGTTAGACTGCAACTTCAACGCCAAGACCGAGGGCTATCTGGAGATCCTGCGCACCATTGCGGACCTCGACATGTTCTGGATCGAGATCGACAGTTTCAATCCGGAAGCGCTCGGTTACATCCGCAGGCAAAGTCCGCATCCGATCTCGTCCTGCGAGACGCTATTGGGCTTGCGCGAATTCCTGCCCTATTTCCGCGAACAGGCCATGGACGTCGCAATCATCGACACGCCCTGGAACGGCGTCTGGCAGTCGATGAAGATCGCAGCCGCTGCGGAAGCGTTCGAAGTCAACGTTGCGCCGCATAATTTCTACGGTCATCTTTGCTCGATGATGAACGCGCATTTCTGCGCCGCCGTGCCGAACCTGCGCATCATGGAGATCGACATCGATCGCCTGGCGTGGGACCGCGAGCTTTTCACGCATGAGCCTGAAATTCAGAACGGCCATCTGGTCATTCCGGACCGGCCCGGCTGGGGCACCGATCCGAACGAGGAAGCCCTTCGCGCGCATCCGCCGAAGACCAGCGGCGGATTGCTCAACTACGGCCGCAAGGGCTGAGCATCTTACGGCGTCACTGGATTGACGGTCGGGGACGTCTTTGGCCCCGGCCGCGCCGGCTCGATCGGTGATTTCGGTTCGGTCGGGAGAATTTTGGCACCTGCGGCGCGTGCGGCCTCGCCAGTGGTTGCGTACATCGCAACGTGGGCTGGCTGCGTCTTGGCCCGATTCCATGGTCCGTGATCGACGATGAGCATCGCAGCAATCGTCACCGCGGCCACAATCAACGCGATCACGCCGGGATGGCGAAGCGCTGAGGACATGGAATTTGCGAAGCGGTCCGTTGCCATCGTGGAATCCATAGGTTTTTCCTCTCACAGGTTAATGCAATCGGGTCCTGCGAGTTCCGCCCTTGGCCAACGCAAGTTCCAAGCGGGGAACCTGAGGGCCACAAGGCATTCAGTGTTTCACATCCGGCCGGGTATCGCCGACGAACCGGTCGCGGTTCGGCATTTTGACAGCCGCGAGCGATTTGGCATCGAGCGTCGCATCCGCTCCTACCAGTCCATTCAGGTTCAGGATGTACGCGGAGACCGCATAAACCTCCTCATCGCTCAGCGATTGCGGCGCGTTCTGCGGCATCGCGCGGCGGATGTAGTCGAACAGCGTCGGCGCATACGGCCAATAGCTACCGACCGTGCGGATCGGCTTTGGCGTTGCGATCGTGCCCTGCCCGCCGACGAGCCGGTCACCGAGCCCGCCCTCGCCCTTGTCGCCGTGACATGATGCACATTGCTGGGCGAACACCTCGCGCCCATGGCTGACCGAGCCACTTCCCTTCGGCAGATTGCTGCCGTCGCGTCCGATGTCGATATTCCAGCCAACGATCTCCGCAGCTGTCGCGGGGCGTCCGAGGCCGTACAGGCTTTGTGCTTGCGCTCCGCTCGCGAACGCACACAGCAAGATGACGACAGCAATGCCGCAAGTCTCACGCCAGGGCATTGGTCACCTCGCCGTCGGCCGCGATGCGCCACGGCCAGATCGCGTTGTTGTGGTAGAAATAGTTCTCGCCGCGCACCGCGAGCAACTCGGAGAGCGTCGGCTGCACATAGCCGGTCTCGTCGATGGCACGGCTCTGAATCACGGCAGGCTTGCCGTCCCATCGCCACGGCAAACGGAAGCGCGTGAGAGCACGCGTCAGCACCGGCTCCTGCAATTGCGCGCTTTGCCAACTTTTTCCCTCGTCGACGGACACTTCGACGCGCGCGATCTTGCCATGCCCGCTCCAGGCGATGCCGGTGATCTCGTGGAAGCCGGGCGCGCTCAGACGTTGGCCGCCGGAGGGCCGTGTAATGATCGACTTCGCCTCCATGTAGAACGAAAATTCACGCGCTGTGCCGTCCGGCAGAAGGTCGGTGTATTTCGAGGTCTCCTCGCGCGAATAAACCGGCTCAGCCGCCACATGCAGGCGGCGCAGCCACTTCACGCTCATATTGCCCTCGAAGCCCGGCAGGAACAGCCGCAGCGGATAGCCCTGCTGCGGGCGCAGCCGCTCCCCGTTCTGGCTGTAGACCAGCATGGCGTCCTCCAGGCATTTCTCGATCGGGATGCTGCGGGTCAGCGCAGCCGCATCGGCGCCCTCGGCAACGACCCATTTGGCTTCCGGCTTCAGCCCGGCCTCTTGCAGCACCAGCTTGAGGCTGACGCCGGTCCATTCTGCACAACTCACCAGACCCACAAGGTCCGACGCTGTCTTGCCGTAAGGCTTGCTGTAGCCGGGATTGCCGGAGCATTCGAGAAAGTGGACGCGCGATTCCGACGGGAAACGCTTGAGATCGTCCATTGTGAAGATCAGCGGGCGCTCGACCAGCCCGTGCAGCATCAACCGGTGCTGGGCCGGATCGATGGTCGGAACGCCGCCATGATGCCGCTCGTAGAACAGTCCGTTCGGCGTGATGATGCCGTCGAGCTCCTGCAACGGCGTCCGGCTGGAGGCCGAGATGTACTGCTTGAGAGTCTTCGAGATGTTCTTGACGACGCCCTTCTCGAACGACGATGGCGCGCCATAGAGCTGGCCCCCCGTCGGTTCGCCGGGCACCTTCATCCATTCGGGAATGTTGGGTGGAAGGTTGTCGGTTCCGGCGGCAACCGATGCGCCGGCGCTCAGGACCGTACCACCCGCCACCGCAGCACTGCCGCGCAGAAAGCGGCGGCGGGTCGTCCCCGCAGGTTTGTCGGCGGCGTCGAACGTGCGGCTCATTTGCGGATCCTCGGTTGAAGCGCGACCCGCATGAAACATTCTGCGACGAGCATTTGCAATTCGCACCTGTTTCAAAAACAGGCGATTTCGATCTGGACTGATCTAAATCCGGTAGCGGCGACGGCAGTTCTCTTCTTCGCAACGCACAAACGGCTCGTCCGTCACTCGCCCGGCGCGATCGCATTGCTCGGGGTCGGCCGGTCGGCGATCTGCTGGCCGAACAGGCTGCCGATCAGTTCGACCGCCGTGCGCGCGGTGCGGCCACGCTCGTCGAGGAACGGATTGAGCTCGACGATGTCGACTGAACCGACTACGCCGGAATCGTGCAGGAGCTCCATGATCAGATGCGCCTCGCGATAGGTCGCTCCACCCGGCACCGTCGTGCCCACGCCAGGTGCGACGCAGGGGTCGAGAAAATCGACGTCGAAGCTGACATGCAGTACGCCGTTGCTGGCCCTGACGCGCTCTATGACGCGGCGGATCAGCACGGCGACGCCGAATTCGTCGATCTGGCGCATGTCGACAACCCTGATCCGGCGCGAGCGCATCAACTCCTTTTCGAGCTTGTCGATCGAGCGCGCGCCGAACAGGTCGAGCCTGTCGGGATCGATCGAGGCGCGCGGATCGTCGCCCAGCAATCCGTCGAGGCCGGGTTCGCCGCAAAGGAATGCCGCCGACATGCCGTGCATGTTGGCAGTGATCGTCGTCTCTGGTGTGTTATAGTCGGCGTGGGCATCAAGCCAGAGCACGAACAGTTCGCGTCCGCGCTCCTGCCAGTGACGGGCCATGGCATTCACCGATCCCATCGACAGCGTGTGATCGCCGCCGAGGAAAATCGGCAGCCCGCCGGTTTTCGCGATTTCGTAGCCTCTGCGGCTCAGCACGCGCGTCCATCGCTGGATTTCGCGGTAGTGATTGGCTTTGTCCGGGGGCCTGTCTGTGAGGTCCCGGAGCTCGGCCACCGAGAGATCGCCGAAATCGACGACCTCGAAATCCAGGCTCTCGAGCAGCGTCGCAAGGCCGGCGGTGCGGAGCGCCGCAGGGCCCATCAGGGTACCGCGCTGCGAAGCCCCCATGTCGATGGGAGCGCCGAGCAAGGCGATGCGCCGGGCTCGATCCGTCGTGGTCCGGTCGGTCACAGCTGTCTCCTGAGATCAGCAAGATTGAGCCAGCCTAACAGAGATTCGCATCCGTCGTTTCACGGGGGCAGTCCGCGCAGGGGCGCATCGTTTCGGAACAAAAGCCCGCGCGCCGAATTGCTCATTCAAGGCCGGTACCCGCCGTAAAAACCACGGCGCCTGTCGCGGATAGCCAAAGGTCATCTGACCCGCTGTTCAGAACGAGCGCTCGCGCGGATAGCCAAAGGTATCGGCCTCCGTCATATGATCAGCCCGGAGGTCGCGCACTTGAGCACGGAGATCCCGCAGTCCACCTCACATCCCGGCATGGCCGAGCGCGCCATCGATGCCGCGACGGACGTATCCCGCACCATCGGTGAAGTCGCGGGTGGCCTGCATGCAGCTGTCGACCGCATGACCTCCGCTATCGACGAAGCGCGAAAGCCGGGCCGGCCCCTCGCGACCGTCGCTGCGATCACGCGCGAAGCGCCGCTCGCCAGCCTGTTCGTTGCTTTCCTGTTCGGCGTAGCGGTCGCGCGTCGGCGCTAGAGCAACGGATGTTCAGGCCGCACTTACGGCGGCGCACTCGGCTGCGAGGAATTGCCGCTCGAACGCTTCCGCCGGCATCGGACGGCCGAAGAAATAGCCCTGGCCTTCCTCGCATCCCATGCTCACCAGGAAGTCGGCCGTAGCGCGGTTTTCGATGCCCTCGGCCACGACCGTCAGTCCGAGCTGTTTGCTGAGGCCGATGGTCGACCCGACGATCGCGGCATCGTCGGAGTCCGCGAGCAGACCGAGCACGAACGACCGGTCGATCTTGAGCCCGTCGAGCGGAAACTTCTTCAGATAGCTCAGGCTCGCATAGCCAGTGCCGAAATCGTCGAACAGAACGCGGACGCCGAGCTGCTGGATGCGTTTGAACATGTCGAGCACGCGGGCTTCGTCATGAAGCAGGATGTCCTCGGTGACCTCGAGCTCGAGCAGCGACGGCGTGAGCCCCGTCGCTTCGAGCATCCCCGCAACCGAATGCGCGAGATCGCCGGAGTGGATCTGCGAGGGCGACAAATTGATCGCGACCCGCACTCTGTCGCCGGACAATTCCCAGGCGCGTGCCTGCCGGCAGGCGGTCTCCATCACCCAGTTTCCGATCCGCTCGGACAGGGCTGAGCTGTTGACCACCGGCATGAACTCTCCCGGCGAAACGTAGCCGCGCACGGGATGCCGCCAACGGATGAGCGCTTCGGCTCCGACCAAGCTGGCGTCGACCAGGCGAACCTGGGGCTGGTAGAACAGCTCGAACTCGCCCCGGTCCGCGGCAAGCGCCAATTCGCTCTCGAGCGTCAGCCGGTTTTCCAGCTCCTGCCGGATCGCGCTCTCGAAGACCACATAACCGCCGCGCCGCGTCAGCTTTGCCTTGGTCAGCGCAAGATGGCCGTTGCTCAGGAGATCGTCGGCGCTGTGTCCGCCTTCCGGATGGACCGCGACGCCGATGCTGATCCTGACGCGATGCTGCCGCGTGCCCGTCGCAAGCGGCGCTTCGAACGCGCGCGCGATGCGCTCGGCGAATTCTGCGATCGGCTCGTCGCCATCGCCGCCTTTGCGCGCAATGGCGAATTCGTCTCCGCTAAGCCGGGCAACGACAGCGCCTTCGCGCGCCTCGGCTTTCAGCCGACCAGCGACGGCCTGCAGCACGAGATCTCCGGCGGAATGGCCGAGCATGTCGTTGATGCTCTGGAAGCCGTCGAGCCCGATCACGAGCAGCGCGACCTCGCAAGGGCGCTGCCCCGCATCCGCGATCTTGCCGACCAGTCTGGCATGCAGCGTGTTGCGGTTGGCCAGACCGGTCAGCGCGTCGTACTCGGCGAGATATCTGACGCGTTCGGCCTCGCGCTTACGGACCGAGATATCGCGCAGGATGGCTCCATACTGGAAGCCGTCCGTTCCCTGCCAGCCCGAGAAGCTCGCCTCGACCGGGAAAGTTTCACCGTTCTTGCGCCGGCCTTCGAACTCGACGACGACCGCCCCGCCTGGGACCAGGAGGGCCTGGCGCGCGGCGTCGCGCATGGACGGCCTCGCGTCACCGTCCACTGGCACGGCGCACAGCGTTTCGAACGGGCGTCCGATGATCTCGGCGGGCATATAGCCGAAGATCGCACTGGCGCCGGGATTCCACACGGTGATCAGCTGACCTTCGTCGGTGCAGACGAGGCCATCGCCGAGCGACATCGCGATACGATGAAAGCGGCTTTCGGCGATGCGCCCCAGCAGACCGCGGAAATCGATTTCGTCGAGTGCGATTGCCGTCAGATAAGCGACAATCGCGATGTGGAACAGCGATGTGTCGATGATGAAGGGCCATCTTGCCTGCACGAGGACCGCAACCAGCTCGAAGGCCGCCCCGGCCGAGATCAGGATTGCGACGCGAATTCCCGATGCGAAGCGGCGCCACGAATACACCATCAGCAGGCAGATCACCGCGAGACCCAGGATCATTCCGGTATCGGAAGTCCAGCGCAGCATCCGGTTCTGCAGGATCGATTCCGCGGCCAGCGCCTGGAGGATGGGTCCGGAGATGATGCGCCCGTTAGGAACGCTGAAGCGGTCGCCGAGTTCGAGCGCCGTCGCACCAATGATGACCTTCTTGTCTCTCAGCTTGTCGAGAGTGGCCGTGTTGCCGCGGAGCACGTCGACATAGGAGACACTCGGAACGGAGCCCGCCCGAATGCTGAAATCGATCAGGAACGGCGGCCGCCGATTGGCGTCCTGCCCGGCCAGCACGACGGCCATCGACGGCATCAGGGCATCGCCGAGCTTCTCGCCGAACGGATATCGGCGAACGAGCCCGTCGGATTCGATGGCGACATTGACCAGCGCGGGCCACGACTGGTTGCCGAACGGCTTCAGGGGGCGATTGATGTGAGCTGCGCCGCCATTCGGCGCCGGCTGCTTGAAGGACGGCAGGATGGTCGAGCCGCCGGCCTCACGCAGCGCGTTGACGAAAGCCTCGTCGGAGGCCGGATCCGATGGCGAGCTGAAATCGACGTCGAAAGCGATGTCCTGCGCCCCCGCGGCCTCTAACCTGTGCAACAGTTCCGCGTGCAGCCGGCGCGGCCAAGGCCAAACCCCGATCTGGTCGATTGAGGGCGCGTCGATGGCCACCACGACGACGTTGCCGCTCGCGGCACGCGATTGCCATGTGAACCGCAGGTCGGTCAGCGCGTTGCGAAGCGCACCATGCCACCCCGTGGACAGCACGATCGCCAGTGCGGCCACGACTAGAATATGCGGACGATAGCGCTTCACTCCGATCCTCCCGCGCACCCGCTTCTGCGGTTGCGCCCCCTCATCCCCAGGAAATCGCCTCAGTGCTTGTTGTGGCCAAAGGCATTGCCGTGGCCATTGCTGCCGTTTCCGCCGCCATTGCCGTTGCCGTTACCGTTGTTGCCCCTGCCGTTACCGGTGGCACCGTTGTTGCCGTTACCGTTGCCGGAATTCCCATTGCCGGAATTGCCGTTACCGGAGTTGCCGTTGCCGGGGTTGGTCTTGCCACCGGAATTTCCGCTGCCGCCGCCAGAGCCGTCGCTGGACGCACCGGCCGTGGTCGCGGCTATTGTCGTGCTCGCAGCCGACGAGCTGGTGCTGCCAGCCGTCACGCCGCTGCTCGTGGTGACCGCAGTCTGGACGGTGCTGTTGGATGCGTTTGTGCTCGCTTTCGAGTCGCTCCAGACCGTCTCGGTGCTGGCGTGCGCGTTGCGCACTTGTCCGGGGGCACCGCCGCCATGGGCGAGCCCATGCGTGACCTTGTGGACGTTCAGCTTGACTTCGCCGAGCGAGTTCGAGATGCGTACGACGCCGGGCTTTGCAGCACCGCCCTTGGACGCGTGAGCTCCAGCCGCCTGTTGCGATGGCTTGAGCGCGCCGGCCGCCTTGGTCCCCTTGTCGATCGGCCCGAGCGCATGGATCATGTGGCCATTCGCCCCGTTGCGCGGCGCCGGCAGGCCCGATTTCGGCACGGGGACGCGCTCGATGCTCGAGGCGCGAGGCTTGCCGTGCTCGATCGGATTGAAGGTCCCGGCGCCGCTCAGGCTGAGACCAGGCTTGCCATGCTCAAAGACGGTGGCGGCCTGCCCCGGCAGGACCTGGGCGATCTGTCCCGTCTTGAAGTCGGAGACCTCGACCTGGCCGCGAAGCACGCCGACCTTGGTGCTGCCCGCATTCACGGTGACGCTGAACTGCGTTCCCTTCACGACAGCGGCCAGATAGGGCGTCTCGACCTCGAAATGCTTGACGTTGCGCTTCTCGACCTCGAGCAGGATCGAACCTGCCTGCTGGATGATGGTGGTCGAGAGGCCCTCCTTGCTCTCGGTCGGCAAGCCGACCACCGAGTTGGGAGAGATCAGGATCGTCTCCTCGCCGCGGACGAGCAGCACGCGGCCATTACGCCCGGTGCGAATGGTGTCGCCGGGCTTGAGCGCCTCCTGCTGATTCAACGAGACCTGCTGCGCGCCGCTGGTGGCGACCCAGACCTCGCCGGTGGCTTTGCCGACCGACCAGACGCCATCGTCGGCGGCGGATGCGCCGCAAGCCGTTCCCAGGCTCAGCGCAGCCGCGAAGGCGCACCGCATTCCAATTTTGCTCAGCATGACGATCCTCAGTCCGCGTTACAGCCAGCCTGAGGGGTATCCGAAATCACTCAACATAGGATTAGCGGGAAGCGGCCAGCGGAGCGGTCGCGTTAACGGTTCATTGACCATAAAAAACTATGAAAAATCATGTGGCTAACGAACCCTTACCGCATCAGGGGCACATCTCCGTCAAACTACGGGGACGGTCGCGTCGCGCGCGTCGGGAAGCGGCATCTCGTTACCACATTGGCGCTGTTAGCCCCTTTTTTCACGGGAGTTCCTCAGGCTTTCGCACAGCAGGCGAACCAGCCGGGCTTCGATCCGCGCCAGCCTGAGAAATATTTTGAAAACCAAACCGAGCGGGAATCGCTGACCCGCCCTCCGGTCAGGCTGCCGACAGTCGGCCAGCCCAACACCGGCGGCGATACCAAGCCTCAGTTCGTGCTGCGCGGCATCAACGTCAGCGGAGCCCGGGCCGTTTCCCCCGATCGCATCGCCGCGGTCTATCAGCCCTATGTCGGCAAGAAGGTTTCGCAGGCCGATCTCGCCGCGATCGCCGGCGCTATCAGCGATCTCTACCGGGCCGATGGTTTTCACTTGAGCCGCGCGATCGTGCCGCCGCAGGACATTGCCGACGGCCTGCTCCGGATCCAGGTGGTCGAAGGCGCTATCGTGCAGGCCGAACTGAAAGGCGACGGCGCCGAGCAGTTCGGCGTGCGACCGATGCTTGGGCCGGTTCTGGCTGAGCAACCGTCGCGCCTGGCAACGCTGGAACGTCAGCTCTTTCTCATCAACGGCAGACCTGGCGTCCGGATCACCGATACCGCACTGGAGGAGGTCGGCACTGCAACCGGCCGATTCCGCCTCATCGTCTATTTGAAGACCTGGCACGTCTTCTCGTCGTTCGGTCTGGACAATCTCGGCTCATCATCAGTTGGTCCGTGGCAGACCTATGCGACCGGCGCGTTCAACTCCTATCTTACGCCCGGCGACACGCTGGCGGTCAATCTATCGACCATCGCCAACGACCCCCGCCAGCTTGGCTTCGCACGGCTGTCCTACGATGCACCGGTCGGTGTCGACGGTGTGCGTCTCGGCGGGTCCGTCCTGTACAGCGCGGTCAGGCCGGGCGATGCCCGCCGCCTCGACAGCGACATCACCACGACCGAGGCGTTCGAGCTGCGTGCCAGCATCGTCCCATTGCAGTCGCAATCCTCCTCGTTGACCCTGACCGCAGCGACGACCTTCAGCAACGTGTCCGAGCATGACCTTTACGGCCCCTGGTACAACGACCACATCAGGACCGTGAGCCTGACCGCCGACTACCGGCTTCAGGACCAGTTCGGCGGCACCAATTTCGCGACGCTGACCTACCGCCAGGGCCTCGACATCTTCGGTGCCTCGCATTTCGACGACGATCTTTTGTCGCGCGATGGCGCGTCATCGAACTTCTCGGTGCTGAACCTCTGGTTCACGCGCTACCAGACGCTCAACGACGTCTGGTCGCTCAAGCTTTCCGCTGCGAGCCAGACGGCGTCACGGCCGCTGTTCACCTCGCAGCAATTCTATGTCGGTGGCGCTGCCTTCGGGCGCGGCTATGGCGCAGCAGAGATCAGCGGGGACAACGGTCTTGCCGGCTCACTCGAACTGCGCTTCGACCAGAAGCTCAACTACCGCTACTGGACCGGCTATCAGCTCTATGCCTTCGGCGACGCTGGCGCCGTCTGGAACGACGGTTACCGCCTGAACGACGGCCTGTCGCTGACCTCGGCCGGAGCTGGCGTGCGGTTCTTCCTGCCGGACGATTTCCAGGCCGATCTCGGCGTGGCCGTCCCCCTGAGCTACCGGGCGCCCGACAACGACCGCCGCAGCCCCCGCTTCCTGTTTACTCTGTCAAGCGCGCTGCGGCTCTGCCCCGAACGCGGCAAGGGCGGCTGTCTGTAAACCCCTTGTCCTTCGCGCTATGGCCCCGGGCATGCGGCTCTTTGGGGCGCGGCTCACAGACTTGCCTAAATTTAATCCCGTAACCTGCTCACGATCGCTCGATCCGGGAGTTCCCAATGGCCATGTTCAGTCAAGAGTGATTTGAGACGGAACCATGAAAAAGGTTTTTGCTGTTCTGGCGTTTCTCTGCGTCCTCGGCGTCGGCCAGTATTTCGTCGTCAGCCGGTTCGCGATCCGCCATGAGGTTTTGACCCTGTTCGACGCCGCGCGCCAGCGGCCGATTGCGGTCGAAATCGCTGTACGACGCGATTACGAGACCAAGGCCAATCTCGGCCTCTGGAAGCTCCCGCTCGCCATCATCAGCAACGGCAATACCGTCAAGGCCACCGAATATTCCTTCCTCGCCAACGTGCTCGCCGCACGCGGTTATCTCGTCGCCAGCATCCAGCAGGATCTGCCGAGCGATCCGCCGCTGATGACCAAGGCCGGCCAGCAATATGTCGGCCGGCGCGAGGTCTATATCCGCTGCGAGGCCAACATCCTCTTCACCTTGGGCGAGTTGAAGCGGCGGCAGGAGAACGCCGACTACGACCACATCACGCTCGTCGGACATTCCAACGGTGGCGACGTTTCGATGTATGTCGCCCATCAGCACCCGGAGCTGGTGTCGAAAGTGATCACGCTGGACAATCTGCGAGTGCCTTTCGTGCTTAGCGACAACATGAAGATCCTGTCGTTCCGCTCGAAGGATCCGCATTTCGTAACCGATCCCGGCGTGCTGCCGACGCCGGAAGAGGCCAAGGCGCGCGGCATCGACATTATCCACACTGGCGCACAGCATACCGAGATGAGCGATCGCGGTCCCGATGCGGTCAAGGAGAAGATCCAGGCGACACTCGACCGCTTCCTGCGCGACAGCGCCAGCAGCGCGCTCGCCCCGGCTGACACACGAAGCCCGATGATCATGAACCCCGGCGACTATTAGTCCGTCCCCTTTGCGGCAGATCAAGGCTGTCGCGAGCTGACCACGCTAGAAAGAGCCTCGCCATCTCGGAGAGGCACGTGTCGCACTCCATCGAAAGCCTTGATACGAAAAGACTCGCTACGACAAGCTTTGTCCTGCCTGCGGCAAGGACGCCGAGATTCGCCCGGCATCTCTATCGTTCGGCCCGCAAGCTGCTGCGGTCGATCATCGCCCGCATCGACCTCTCGCAGTTTCCGGGTTCGTGTTGCGGATGAGGACGGCGTCGCGAGCCAACAACACACAGGGTTGCCCTATGCACCGGGATTTGAGACGAATCTGTCTGCTGGTTGCAGTGGCCTCGAGCGTGTGCACGTCGTCCGCTCTCGCCGCCGATGCAGATCACGGCGCCGACCTTGCGAGGCGCTGGTGCGCCAGCTGCCATGTCGTGGCGAACGGCCAGACCCAGGCGAGCGCCGACGTCCCCTCCTTCGCGTCCGTTGCGCGCAGGCCTGACTTCAGTTCGGAAAGGCTCGCCTTTTTCCTGCTAGACCCGCACCCGAAGATGCCGAATTTCCCCTTGAGCCGGATCGAAGCCGGCGATATCGCGGCCTACATCGCATCGCTGCGCTAGCAGAGCCACCGATCGGTCAAGACACCCGCGACAAATGCTTATCCCCGCCTGAGAACCGACAGGGATCAGCAGAAGGGATGATGGGCGGCGAATGAGGTCCGTTCGACGGCCCATCATGGACCGGTACCCGCATCGACGTGCGGATTTTCACGCCCGCGCAAGTCCAATCTCTGGACGCGCCAGGAACGCACCGAGACTCAGGACTTGCCCTTCCCTGGCTGCATGAGACTGCCGGTCATCTGGCGCATGTGGTCTCCGGCATTGGTGAACTGGCTGCGCAGGAAATCCGATTGGATTCGCATCGCCTCCTGAAGGTCGGTCGCATGGACGAGCTTGCGAGCATGCTCGAACGCCGACTTCATGTTCTGCTCGGTGAATGCGAGCGCCTGCTTCGAGACGTCCGTCCCCGCACCCGGAACGGTCGTCATCGATTTGGTAGCGGCTTCGAAAAACATGCCGAATGCTTTTTCCGCCTGGTCAATCGTCTTCTCGGCCAGGTCGCGCAGTTCGGCCGGAACTTCGAGCTTCGGTTCGATCATGGTCGCACTCCTCCCGTTTTCAGAACTGAATACCACACTTGCCGGATCGCCTGCCAGCGTCCAGGCCGGGGAAGACGTCGCCCGGCGGCCGGCTCTGGCAGGAAAACGAAGGGCAAGGGGTAAGGCCGGCGCGCAGACCGGCTCAGGACAGGGGGTGCTCGGGAAGGGATTCTTCTGTGGCGAGGTCTTCGACGAGCTTGATGACCTCGAAACGCTGCCGGGGCGCGAGCTTCAGAAAGGCGCGGAGCAGGCGCAGGCTTTCGACAGTACCGCTTGCAGGCGCGCCGAGCTTGAGGTGCAGCTCAGCTGCGAAATTGAGGTTCTTCATCTCGTACCTATGACAAGCATCGGACTTCGTGATCCAACATCGAGGTCCCACCTAAGAACCGAACGCCACAACCGGATGCCACAACCGGATGCCATGGCGACGGCGCGCTTTCGTCCGGGGGAAGCCCGGTGTGTTCGCACGCCGAACTACATGTGCAAGCGGGCACACTTGAACAGGTTGCAACTATGTCAAAAAACAACCCCTCCGGCAAGCCTAACAGTTGGCCCAGCGATGCTTCGTCTGCATCGCGCCACGGCAATTCCGGATAACAGGAATATGGCCGGCCGTCACCCACCTGCGTCAAGAAGCGTCATCGATCAGGCATGCAGCCTCGATCGCCGTCAATCGACGCCTTGCTTCGTCTGTTTCAGATGTGAATGGACATTGGTGGACCCGAGCCAGTGCTTCTTCATCGTATGCACGTAATTGTTGAGTTCGGCGTCGGCGGTTGTACCGTCCACGAAATAGACGTCGATCCCGGGCCACGGATCGGCAGCCACAGCGCGGCCTTCTGAACCAAGAGACAGACTATGGCGTTTGGATTCATCTAAACCCGCCCCATCGAGCTCTTGGACTTGGACTCGCCTCTTCGCATCAGAATGCATCGGGCCGCATTTGTTTCCGGCGGTGAACCGTTTTTGAGGAGCAAACGACAAAGCGGTGGCGAAACAGTCACGCAGATCACGGGCGCCATGGCCGACGCATTGATCGATTCGGCGCCCCAGAACCAAAGGACGACGGCATGCTTTCTCGCTGCGATCTCATCAAGGGCGCCGCAGTCGCGCTTCTCACCTTCTCGATACAAGGCGCATGGGCGCAGGAGACCAGGATGAACCTGTTCAAGATCGTCACCATCAAGGACGAAATCGTCGTCGGATTGTCGACGGAGGAGCTTCAGGCGCTCGGCGGCAATGATGCCAGCGCCGTTGCACATGCTCTGGCACAGAAGGGCGACCTCACCGTCTGGCAATACAACGTGCATCGCGGCCCGAACGGCGAATTGCAGCAAGCGCCGACCGCGAGAATCGGGCTTTTGGCCAACGCGTCGCTCCGGGTCGAGCCGTATACCACGACCTACCAGATCCTACCGCATCCCTAAGCAGCAGACCGGCGCGCCCGCGACCGAGGTCGCGGGCGCGCCCTTGTCAGCTGCGCTGCCCTGCACGCCGTGTCCCCGGTTCCGTCGCAAAGCCGTAGATCAGTGCCAACCGGTCCAGGCATTCACGAAAACGTCGGGAAAAATAGTCGGTCCAGCGTTGCGTACGAACGGCGCGACGCTGGCCGATCTCGTCCATGGTCAGGCCCAGCACCAAGACGTCGTGCACTAGCGCGGCACCGTCGGTGCCGAGTTCGCGCTCGATCCGGTTCAGCCGCAGCACCGCCTGACGTTGGCTCTCGGTAACCGGCTCGCGCGTGCGCGCGCCATCGACATATTCGCGGGTCGGGTCCATCGCCTGAGGGCCACGCTCGGCCCTCTCCCAATCGTTCTGGAAGGCGCGCCCGCCGCGATACTGCGCCTCGTCGATCTGATGGTGCGCGTGCAGCCGGCCCAGCGGATCGCTGCGGATCGACCGCACGGCCATGATCTTCTCGCCGGGGTCGAGCGCCAGCGGATTGTCCACCTCGACTTCGGCGACCTCCGCATTGAACGGTATCTCGCGCGAGCGTCGATCGTAGACATTCGCCAGTTTGTAGGACCTGTTGCGTCGGACACGTGCCACTCGGATACTCCTTGCGAAATTGACGATTGAACGGGCGGTGGTCAGGTCAGGCGGCAGAGACCAGCCTCAGCACGACGGAGCCGGCGATGCGGGTGGATCCAGCTCCGGCGCGGCGCGTCAGGCGCGCATGCGGCGTGCAATAGCTCGAGCCCGGCTCACGCGGATGGCCGCAGAAGGTGATCTCCTCCCCGTCCTTGTCGCCGCCATAGGGATAGCGACAGTCCTCGCCAGCGAGTTCGACCAACGGGACCAGGCGCGGCTGGACGCCGACGCAGCGCAACTTGACCGGCGCGGCAGGCTTCATCGCGGATTTCGGCGGCAGGGTTAGCACCGTGGGGCGGTGCGGCAGGACAAGACAGGCCCCAGACGGCAACACCGGGACGATCGACGGGCTCGCCGTCCGCACCTGCACGACCAGCCCGAGCCGCTTGGCGCGGCCGACCACCGCGTTGCGCGTGTAAGCCGTTCCAAATCTTGCGTTAATCTGTCTTCCGATCTCCGCATAAGACATTCCCTTGAGAAAATAGTCGCGAAGCGCGTCGGAGTGCTCCGACGGCCAATGGCCCGGTTCCATGCTGCTGTCCTGTGATGCGCCTCCTCCGATCGCACGATCGCGAGGCGAAGCGCACATTCCGGTATTCCGAAGTCAGAGTCAAGCGATAATTCTGATATTCATAATTGCATCAATTCCGAATTTCGGATTACAAGAGGCGGAACGATGGACAATCGAGGGAATCACCATGTTGGACGCGGCAATGATCGAACGGGGCCTGGAAAAGACAGGCAAGAGCAAGGGCGGCCTGGCGGCTGCCATGGGCGTACGCCCCGGCGCGGTCTCGGAGATCCTCGGCGGTGAACGTCTGGTGAAGGCTTCGGAAATCATTCCGATCATGGAATATCTGGAGCTCAATCTCGCGCCGATCATGGGCCGCGTCGGCGCCGGTGCCGTGATCGAGCCGGATTATGAGCAGGTTCCCCCGGAAGGCCTAGGCGACATCGCGCTGCCCTTTCCGATCATGGAGGAGACCATCGCATTCGAGATCGTGGGCGATTCGATGTTGCCCAAATACGAGAGCGGCGACGTCATCGTGGTCTACAAGGACCAGCGCCATCCCCTGTCGAGCTTCTACGGCGAGGAGGCCGTGGTCCGACTCAAGACCGGCGAGCGCTATCTGAAGACCATCGAGCGGGGCAAATCCCCCTCCGTCGTCAATCTCAGCAGCTTCAATGCCAAGCAGATCGTCGGCGTGAAACTGGAGTGGGTCGGCGAGATCTGCCTGTCCATGCCCAAGGGGCAGCTGGAACGGCTGCGCGCCAAATCGGCGCGCCCTCGCAAGAGGAGCAAGTAGGCCTAAATTCCGTTTTTACGAAGTTCGCCTTGACTCAATTCCGTTTTTCGGAAATACTCTGCCGTGCCCGACATAGGGCACGGCAGGATCGTTTCATGCAGTATTTCGTCGTGATGATCGACTATGGGCGCCGCGGCCGCGAGGCGGTCGTCGACCCTGAAGTCACCAGGCGCGAGGTCATTTCCCGCGTTGCCTCAGGTGAATATCGGAACATCTCGTTCATCCACGAGATCGCGGAGAGCTCGGTCGAGGACATTACCGAGGCCATCCTCGCCGAGGCGGCCCTCCCGGAGATCGGGCCCGAAGAAGTCGACTTACAGGCTATCCGCCTCGATCACGCCCACGATCTGCGTAAGCACGAGCCGACATGACGCAAGGCTAGGCGGCTTGCGCCACGGCCCGGTCGGAGATCACACCGTGAGGACGGTCGATCCCGTGGTCTTGCGCGCGGCGAGATCGGCATGCGCCTTGGCGGCATCCTTCAGCGGATAGGTCTGGTGCACCTCGATCTTGACCGCGCCGGACTTGACGACGTCGAACAGCTCGCCTGCCATCGTGACCAGGCTTTCACGCTTGGCGGCGTAGGTGAACAACGTCGGCCGGGTGACGTAGAGCGAGCCCTTCTGCGCGAGCAAACCGAGATTGAGCGGCTCGACGGCGCCGGACGACGCACCGAACAGCGCGGCGACGCCGAGCGGGGCGAGGCAGTCGAGCGACTTCAGGAACGTATCCTTGCCGACGGAATCATAGACCACCGGCACCTTCTTGCCGCCAGTGATCTCATCCACGCGCTTCACGAAATCCTCGCGGCTATAGATGATGACATGATCGCAGCCATGCGCCTTGGCGAGCTTGGCCTTTTCGTCATTGCTGACGGTGCCGATCACGGTCGCGCCGAGATGCTTGGCCCATTGAGAGAGAATCAGGCCGACGCCACCGGCGGCCGCATGGAGCAGGATGGTGTCGCCGGCCTTCACACGATAGGTCTGCCGGATCAGATATTGCGTGGTGAGCCCCTTCAGCATCATCGCCGCCGCGGTCTTGTCGTCGACACCGTCCGGCAGCTTCAGCAGTCGGTCGGCCGGGATCAGCCGCGCCTCGGAATAGGCGCCGAGCGGCGAGGCGCCGTAGGCGACGCGATCGCCCGGCTTCAGATCGGTGACACCGGGCCCGACCTCCTCGACGACACCAGCGGCCTCGCTGCCAAGCCCGCTCGGCAGTTGCACCGGGTAAAGGCCCGAACGGTTGTAGATGTCGACGAAGTTGAGACCGACGGCGGTATGGCGGATTCGCGCCTCGCCAGGTCCGGGCTTGCCGACGCTGACCTCCTCCCAGACCAGCACTTCCGGACCACCAGTCTTGTGAAAGCGAATGGCATGCGTCATGGGCGTTGCTCCCTTATCGTTGAGGTCAAAGTCCGAACACCGGATCGGGCTTTTGAAATAGGTATTTGGTCCGCCCGTCACAGTACAGAGACGTAACAAGAATGTCACAGCGAACGACAAACCTCCGCCGTTCCGCCTCTGTTCGAAAGAGTTGATGTCGGCCTTGCGCCAGCCGGCAGTAGCCTTCGCGCGGGTTTGGAGGTCGTCTGCGAAGGAGAGCCGAGATGCCAGCTTATGTACAGCATCATCAGGATATCGAGATCGCGCCTGTGATTTGCCCTGCTTGCATGGGGTTCCTTCCAATGTATGTGCGCGAGGTCGAACCGCATTGGAGTCTTGCCAAGATCGACTTCGTCTATGAATGCGCCGATTGCGGCGCCGAGGTCAGACAGACGATCCGCAAGCCGGAGTTGCTGCGGCACTGATCGCGCGGCCGGTTGGCCGCCCGACTATTTGCGCTGAGCGGAAAAAACGCCCATTCGCGCGGGTCTGGGCTCTCCCAAACGAGGCTTGTTCTTTGCCGTGAACGCAGGCAGAACAAGCCTCAATCAAGACCTTTGGGAGCGCCTTTTCGTGGCTGAACAGAAGCCCTCGACAGCGATCGAGGCAGTGGAGAGCGGCCTCGCCGCGCAAGGCTACATCGCGAGCCGGCAGATCGCGACCGCCGTCTATTTGTCCCAACAGATCGAGAAGCCGATCCTGGTCGAAGGCCCCGCGGGCGTCGGCAAGACCGAGCTTGCCAAGGCGATCGCGGCCTGGCGCGGCCTGAAGATGATCCGCCTGCAATGCTACGAAGGCCTCGACGAGGCCAAGGCGCTCTATGAATGGAAATACGCCAAGCAGCTTCTCTACACGCAGATCCTCAAGGACAAGCTCGGCGAAGTCCTGGGCGGCGCACAGACCTTGCACGCTGCACTTAATCAGCTCCACGATTTCGGTGACGTGTTCTTCTCCAAGGAGTTCGTCGAGCCGCGGCCGCTGCTGCAAGCTCTGGAGCAGCCGGGCGGCTGCGTGCTCCTGATCGACGAGATCGACAAGTCGGATGCGGAATTCGAATCGCTGCTGCTGGAAATCCTCTCCGACTTCCAGGTCACGATCCCCGAACTCGGCACCGTCTCCGCAATCACGCCGCCAACGGTGATCCTCACCTCGAACAGCGAGCGCGATCTCGGCGACGCCCTGAAACGACGCTGCCTGCATCTGCACATCGGCTTCCCCGAGCAGCGGCTCGAGGAGCGCATCGTCGAGAGCCGCGTCCCCAACATTTCGCAGACGCTGCGGCGGCAGATGGTCGGCTTCATCCACGAAATCCGCTCGCTCGACCTGAAGAAGCTGCCTTCGGTCAGCGAGACCATCGACTGGGCGCGCGTGCTGGTGCTCTTGCAGGCCTCGGAGCTCGACACCGAGATCGTCAAGGACACGCTCAACGTGCTCCTGAAATACGAGGCCGACATCGAGGCGGCTCAGCCTCAGATTACGACCTTCATTGCCAAGGCAGCACGATCCAACGTCTTCGGTTGACGCCGATGCGCGAGAATATTCATCGTTTCTTCCGTGCGGCACGGGGCGCCGGGGTCCATGTCTCGCCGGCCGAAAGCATCGATGCGATGCGTGCGGTTGCGCAGGTCGGCGTTTCCGACCGGACCATCCTGCGCGATGCGCTCCTTCTGACGCTCGCCAAGTCCCAGGACGAAAAGCTCGCGCTCGGTGACTGCTTCGATCTGTTCTTCAGCCAGCCGGAGCCGCGGCAGGAACAGCCTGAAGCCGACAGCAACGATGTTTCGGAGGACGCCGATCAATCTCCGTCATCCGGCGAGGCCAGCGATGCGAGCGGCGGTTCGCCTCCCGCAGAATTGGGCCCCCTGGCGCAAATGCTGCTGTCGCAGGATCGCAATGCGATCACCGCCGCAATCGCCAGCGCCTCGGGTGCGGCCTCCCTGTCCGACATCCGCTACTCCACCCAGCGCGGCATCTTCTCCAGCCGCATCCTCGACGCCATGGGGCTCCAGCGGCTTCGCGACGATCTCGACGAGCTGACCGCGACCAATCCGGCACTGGCCGAGCGGCTTCGCGCCGCGCTCGATGGCTTGCGCGACGCCGTTCGCGACACCGTCGCGCAGGGGCTTGCGCTCTATGCCCGCGAGGAGGCTGAAAACCTCCGCAACGAGATTCTGCGCAACGCGCCGCTTGCCCGCATCGAGCGGCGCCATGTCGCGGAAATGCGCGCTCTCATCCGCCAGATCGCGCGGCGCCTGCGCGAGCGCTATTCGAAGCCACGCAAGCGCCAGCGGCGCGGTCATCTCGACGTCCGCCGCACGCTGCGCCGCAACGCCGCCTGGGGCGGCATCCCCTTTCTCACGGCCTGGAAGCGCAAGCATCGCGACCGGCCGAAGATCGTGGCGCTCTGCGACGTCTCGGGCTCGGTCGCGCAGGTCTCGGATTTCTTTCTGCTCCTGATCCACTCGCTGCACGAGGTGGTCGACGACGTCCATTCCTTCGCCTTCTCCTCGCATCTGATCGAAGTCAGCGACATCCTGGAATCGAAACCGCCGGAAGAGGCGATGGCCGAGATCATGTCCAAGGTCGGCTTCGGCTCCTCCGACTACGGCTCTTCGCTGGCCGATTTCGACAAGGAGTTTATGAGCACGCTGACGCCGCAGACCACGGTGATCGTGCTGGGCGATGCCCGCAGCAACAATCTCGATCCGCGCGCCGACATCCTGCGCCGCATCTCTGAGCGCTCGAAGCGACTGGTGTGGCTCAATCCCGAAGGACGTCTCGCCTGGGGCTTTGGCGATTCCGAGATGCCGCGCTATGCGACCTTCTGCAGCGTGGTGCGCCAGTGCGCCACCGCGCAGCAGCTCGAGCGCGCGGTGTCCGATATTGTGGCGACTTATCAGTAGTAGGCCTTACCCACAGCCGACGTCAGTTTCGCACCAGCTCCGTCTGAGCCACATTGCACTCCCGGAAATGATAGGCGATCTCGTCAAGCGCGCGCTGCTCCCATTCCTGAGCTTGCGCAAGCCAGAAAACCCGGCGCTGGAAATCAAGCGCTGCGCGCTCCCGGCACAGGGATTCCTGACTGCGAATTTCAACCAGCCTGTTCATGCACTCCACTCCTGCCGTGTGGAAGCCATTCCCCGCGAATTAGCGTAACAGAATCCCGAACCCTTCGTCTCATGATTTCTGTGCATATTGCGACGCAGAATGGGACAGCAGCGCTGCCCGTGCAGCGCGGTAGTTTGCGAACGAACGTCAAGTCCACATCATCAATACGTGATCGAGCCCCGGGACGATGTTCGTGATCGAGCGATCTTAACTCTTGTGGCGCAATGGCGTGCAGCAATTTGTGAAGAGAAGTTCTAAAGACCTCACCGAATTCCCGACTCATTGTCGTCGCACGGTCTTCATGCAGCGCCTCTAACAGAGGCGCACGAACGGCACTACGGCTTGAGGCAACATGAGCAACGACATCGACTTCGATCTTTCGCCAGACCAATGGGAGGTTCTGAAGGCGCTTCGCAACCCGGTGTCGAACGGTCGCCTTTCCAAGGCCTATCTCATCGAGAGCCTCGTCAAGCTCGGTCTTGTCGTCGTCTGCGACGGCGTGCCGGTCATGACGCCGAATGGACGCAAGGCGCTGGTACGCGGATCGTGTCGCCTGCTGGATCTCGCGGCGTGACGCGGCCCCCGCATGCGGAACGTGACAATACGACCGCAAAATCACCTGCCCACGTGACCGACGGCACCTCGAACGGTGTCCCGGTGCCGATTCGGACGCCCGGTCGTACCGCAAAAGCGACCGAATAGACCTCCTCCTCAGCGAAAACCGCGACAATCTGGCACGCTAGTTGCTCCTTTCGACGTCCAAGACGCGTCAAAACGGGGGAGTCACCATGTCGACCATTGCCGCGGCCCCGGCCGCCGAGCCAAAGCCGCTCTACACATCGCTGTTCGTCCAGGTCCTAGCCGCGCTGATCCTCGGAATCATTCTCGGCGTGGCCACGCCGGATTTTGCCATCTCGCTCAAGATTCTCAGCGACGCCTTCCTGAAGCTGATTTCGATGATCGTGGCGCCGATCGTGTTCTGCGTCGTCGTGCACGGCATTGCCGGTGCAGGCGACCTCAAGAAGGTCGGACGGGTCGGCGTCAAGGCGCTGGTCTATTTCGAGGTGATGACCACAGTCGCGCTCGTGGTCGGTCTCATCCTGGCCTACACGTTCGGCCCCGGCCATGGCATGAACATCGACCCTTCGACGCTGGACGCCAAGGCGCTCAACACCTATGCCGAGAACGCCCACAAGCTTCAGGGCGGCGGCATCGGCTCCTTCCTCCTCAACGTGATCCCGAGCACCTCGTTCGACGCCTTGTCGCGCAACGACGTGCTCCAGGTGCTGTTCTTCGCCGTGCTGTTCGGCGTAGGCCTCGCACTGGTCGGCGGCGAGAAGGGCAAGCTCGTGACGTCGATGATCGATGCCGCCTCGACCGTGCTGTTCCGCGTCATGGGGCTTATCGTCCGCGTCGCTCCACTTGGCGTGCTCGGCGCAGTCGCCTACACCGTCGGCAAATACGGCGTCGGCTCGCTCAAGCAGCTCGTCTCACTGGTGGCGCTGTTCTACGTCTCGGTCGGCATCTTCGTGCTGGGCGTGCTCGGCGGAGTCATGGCGCTCGCCGGCATCAACATCCTCAAATTCCTCGCCTACCTGCGCGAGGAGTTGACCATCGTGCTCGCGACCGCCTCGTCCGACGCCGTGCTGCCGCAGATCATGAAGAAGCTGGAGCGGATGGGCGTGAAGGATTCCGTCGTCGGCCTTGTCATCCCGACCGGATATTCCTTTAATCTCGACGCGTTCTCGATCTACCTGACGCTTGCGGTCGTCTTCATCGCGCAAGCGACCAACACGCCGCTGTCCTTCGGCGACCTCCTGCTCGTGCTCGGCGTCTCCCTGATCACGTCGAAAGGCGCGCATGGCGTACCGGGCTCCGCGATCGTGATTCTGGCGGCGACGCTGAACGCGGTGCCGAGCATCCCTGCGATCGGCCTGGTTCTGGTCTTGTCGGTCGACTGGTTCATCGGCATGGCTCGCGCGGTCGGCAACCTCACCGGCAACTGCGTTGCCACCGTGGTGGTAGCCGCCTGGGAAGGCGACCTCGACCGCGCCAAGGCGGCCAAGGTCCTCGACGGTGGCGAGCTCGTGGACGTGACGGCGGGATAGCGACCGCCGTTCAGTCATTCCACTGGAGGAGCGGCGTTCCATGCGCCCTCCTCCAGACGGAGAGGAAACGCGGAAACCAGGAGTGGGCCACGGCGCCCTTGTAGGCCCAGGTGCGATATTTCAGGCCCTGCTCCGAGATCAGCTCCTGATAGCCGCCGTGGACTTCGGTCGCGGTGCGAATGTCCTTCAGAATTCCCCGGGCGCAGGAACGGTAAGTATTGCTCCCCGAGAATTCGTCATAGTCCAGCATGCGATCCGCGAATTCGACGTTGAACGTCGGCCAGGAGGACCGTCCCTGGTAGGCGGGAGCCGCGATCTTGTGGATCATCTTGTTCCGCGGATTATCCGCGGACACCAGGAAGTGGAATGTGCCGGGGATGCGAAAGCGCGGCTCCGCAATGATCAGATCCGCCGTGGCCGCGAACAGCGCGCGCTCGCTTTCCTTGCTCATATCCCAGAAGCCGCGATGCACACTGACGAAATCCAGCGCGACTGAGGACGCCGGCGAGCCCGTGGGACCATCAAGAGAATGCCTGATATGGCCGCCCTTGCCGAACAGGCGGAGAAGGTCCCTCTTGTACTGCGCCAGGTCGCGTCCGAGCCGCCGCTTCAGCTCGTTCTCGTCGACGATTCCGAGCTGCACGCCCCACGCGAACGTCGTGTAGACGCAGGCATTGGTGACGAAACGCCTGCGCTCGGCGCGCGTGTCGGTTGCCGCGGAGCGCGGAGTTCTGGCGTCGCACAGCAAATACGTGGAGCCGTCATCATTGAACGGCGCGAGCTCGCTTGCGAGCTGGAGGATCGCGCGCTTCAGATCACCGCAATATTCGGCCAGCAGCAGGCGGCCGGCATGCCCGCATTGCGACATCGCCAGATGGGATGACGCTCTCTCCTCGGCAGAGATCATCTGCTGAAGGCCGGCCAGAATGCCGAGCAGCGTATCCGAGGGGCGCGAGAAATAGTTCACGCCAAGATACCTGGCGCGCCCCGCCGGGACGATCGTCGTCGTGACGACGTTGGCGCGAACCGCTTCCAGCAGCAGGCGGACGCTCTTGTCGAGCAGACGAGCCCGCCGCACCGCATCCTGCGAATCCATGATGGTGTCGGGGTCTAGGACGTCGGGATAGAACCAGGCGAAGTCGCGCGGATAGTACGCAGAGGCGTGCGGCGCGCCGGTGACGAGAAAGGACTCGGTCAACGAAAAAGCGCTGTCCATCGAGTGCCGATAGAGGTCCTCGATGGACGTGAACGGATGATGCGACTTCCTCAGGAATCGATCACCGAGAAAATTCATCGCCTGAAGCGCGTTGGCAACGAAGGTCGGCGCGATCCCCTGGTAAAATCGGTTTTCGCCGGGGGATGGAGAAGAGATGCCGCTGTTCATAGGCGCCGTCGAATGGTGTCTCGTGGGTCGGCGGGAGGCCGTCGCGGCTCTAGACCTGTCTGATTCGTGTCTCTATCCCGTGACTTGCGGGCTCAGTTTAGCTTTGCCGCGGCCGAAAATTCTCGATCAGCCCCAGCAACACCCGCGCGCCGGCGTCGGCATCGGCGAGCTCGACATGCTCGTCCGGGTGATGGCTGATTCCGCCGCGGCAGCGGACGAAGATCATGCCGACATCGGCAATGTCGATCATGGCCATGCCGTCATGCCCGGCCCCGCTCGGCAGCTCGAACACGGAAAAACCTTCGGCTTTGATCGCCTGCGCGATCTGGTCCTTGAGCCAGGGTGCGCAGGGCGCGGTGCGGTTCTCGTGGGTGACGTCGAGCTGAAGCGATAGTTGACGGCGCTTTGCGATCGCCTCGATCTGCCTGACGATATCGGCGACCGCGCGCTTCCGGTGCATGTCGGTCGGCGCCCGCATATCGATGGTGAACGACACCTCGCCCGGAATGACGTTGGTTGCGCCGGGCCTCGCCTGGATGTAGCCGACGGTGCCGACCAGCCCACCCTCGTCGGTCCGGCAGAACTGCTCGATCGCGCCGATGCATTCGGCCGCGCCCGCCAACGCATCGCGCCGGAGCGCCATCGGCACCGTGCCCGCGTGCCCCGCCATGCCGGTCAGTCGCGCGGCAAGCCGTGTCGCGCCGGCGATCGCAGTGACAACCCCGACGGGGAGGTTTTGCGTTTCCAGCACCGGCCCCTGCTCGATGTGCAGCTCGAGATAGGCAAGCAGCTCGCGCCGGGCCCGCGCGGCCGCGCCGATATGATCGGGGTCGAGCCCGAACTGCACCAGCGCATCGCGCATGGCGACGCCATCGCGGTCGCGTGTGTTGAGGACGCTCTCGTCAAAAGTGCCGGCCACCGCGCGGCTGCCGAGCAAGGTCGAAGCAAAGCGCACCCCTTCCTCATCAGCAAAACCGACGATTTCGATCGCGAACGGGAGGCGCTTGCCGCGGCGGTTGAGATCGGCGACGCAGGCGATCGCCGTGATCACGCCCAACGGCCCGTCCCATTTGCCCGCATCGCGCACGGTGTCGTAGTGCGAGCCGAGCATCAGGCAAGGCGCGCCCGGCTGCTCGCCTTCGTAACGCCCGCAGACATTGCCGATCGCGTCGAGACGCGCACTCATGCCGGCGTCGCGCATCCAGCTCAGGATGAGGTCCGCCGCCTTGCGCAGCTCGCTGGTCAGATAGATGCGGGTGAGCTTGTCGCCTTCTTCCGAGATCGCCGCGAGCTCGTTGATCCCTCGCACGATCTCTTCGCCGAGCGAACCATTGTGAACGGCGTTACCAGCAGCCATCTCGGCGAGCTTTCCATCTCTTGGGACCGCAGCGACGGCGGTCCTGGCGGCAATCGATTCAAGTTCGGTGCCAGCGAAATCACGCGGCCGACACCGTTCCAATCAGCGCGTGGTTAGCATGAATGCGGTCGCCGGCAGACCACCCGGCCCCTCGTCATGCACATGTCCAGGCCGGTCAAAACTGCTTAACTCCATTGCATACAATTACACAAAAGTGCTTATAATTTCATCTGCTGCTTTCCTGATCAAGCTCGGATCTCTAAAAATAACTAATTGCTTTCAACGGCTTAATCGGAAACTGTCTCTCGGTTATCTCTGGCACGAAGCTTGCGACAATTGATCTCGTGCTCCGCCAGACCGGCGCAGCGCGAGATGAGGCGGTGCATCCGCCAAGGGGAGCAAGCAATGGAATTTGGCAGGATCTCACGACGTCATTTGTTGCAAGGCAGTGCGGCCCTCACACTCGGCGCGGCGGCCGGCGCCCGCCCGTCCTTTGCGGCTGAGACGACGATCGGTTTCATCTATGTCGGCTCGCGCGACGACTATGGCTACAACCAGGCGCATGCGCAGGGCGCGGCGGCGCTGAAGAAGATTCCCGGCCTCAAGGTCGTGGAAGAAGAGAAGGTGCCGGAGACCGACGCGGTCGAGAAGACGATCGAGTCGATGATCAATCTCGACGGTGCCACCCTGCTCTTCCCGACCTCGTTCGGTTACTACAATCCGCACATGGTCAAGATGGCCAACAAATTCCCGAAGCTGCACTTCGAGCACTGCGGCGGCCTGTGGAGCGACAAGGACCCGAAGAACGCCGGCAGCTATTTCGGCTATATCGATGAAGCCCAGTATATCTCGGGCATCGTCGCCGGCTACAGCTCCAAGAGCGGCAAACTCGGCTTCGTCGCCGCCAAGCCGATCCCGCAGGTGCTGCGCAACATCAACGCATTCACGCTCGGCGCGAGGCTTGCCAATCCCAAGGCCACCACACAGGTCATCTTCACCGGTGACTGGTCGATGCCGGTCAAGGAAGCCGAGGCCACCAACAGTCTGATCGACCAGGGCGTCGACGTACTGACCTGCCATGTCGACGGTCCGAAGACCATGGTCGAGAACGCCGCGCGTCGGGGCGCCATGGTGTGCGGCTATCACGTCAACCAGTCGCCGCTCGCGCCAAAAGCGTATCTCACGGGAGCCGAGTGGAACTGGGAAGCGTTGTACCCCAAGTTCGTCAAGATGATCGCCGCCGGCGAGAGCATCCCGAACTTCTATCGCGGCGGCCTCAAGGAAGAGATCGTCAAGACCTCGCCGTATGGCGAAGCGGTCTCCGCCGAGGCGCGCAAGCACGCCGACGACGTCAAGGCCAAGTTCTTGTCCGGTGACGGCTACGCCATCTTCAAGGGAGGCCTGGTCGACAACAAGGGCAAGACGGTGATCGCGGCCGGCACCGATCGCGGCCAGAAGGATCCCGAACTCGAGAAGATGGACTATCTCGTGGAGGGCGTGGTCGGGGCGACTTCGTGACGACGGAAGCTGCGGATTCCGTTGAAGCGGTCGGGACGGTTGCCCCGGCCGCCGATCCGGGATTCCTCCAGCGTCACGGCGGAGCGATCGAATATGTCCTGATCCCGGGCGCGGCGCTGGCCGGCGCGCTCGGGGTCTTCGGCATCTTCGTCGCGATGTTCGGCAAGAGCCCGCTCGACCTCTATTTCTACATGTACTACGGCGCGTTCGGCACCTGGTTCTCATGGCAAAACACGCTGACGCGCGCGGCGCCGCTGATCCTTACCGCACTCTGCACGGCGCTGCCCGCGCAGCTCGGCATGGTCATCATCGGCGGCGAAGGCGCACTTCTGGTCGGCGCGCTGTCGGCAACCAGCGCGGCACTGGTGCTTCAGGGCATGCCGCCGCTCATCGTGCAGATCGCCATGGTCATCGCGGGCGTGATCGGCGGCGGCCTCTGGGTGATGCTCTCGGGCGCGCTGCGGCAATATCGCGGCGTCAACGAGACGATCTCGAGCCTATTGCTCGTCTACATCGCGCTCGCGGTCCTCAACCATCTCGTCGAGGGCGCAATGCGTGATCCCGCGAGCCTCAACAAGCCGTCGACCCGCGAGATCGGCGCCGCCAACATGATCGGATCGATCCCCGGCACCGACGTGCATTGGGGTCTCGTATTCGGCCTGATCGCCGCGGTCGCCGCCTATATCCTGATCTATCACACTGTGTTTGGCTTCGCCGCGCGTGTTGCCGGCGGCAACATCCGCGCTGCGAAGATCGTCGGCCTCAATGTCAGCAAGCTGATCCTGACCATCTGCTTCCTCGCCGGCGGCGCCGCGGGCCTTGCCGGCATGGTCGAGGTCGCCGCCGTGCAGGGGCGCACCAACGCCAACCTCGCCGCGGGATACGGCTTCACCGGGATCCTTGTCGCCTTCCTGGCGCGGCAAAATCCGCTCGCCATTATCCCCGTCGCGATCCTGCTCGGTGGTATCAGCGCCAGCGGCGGGCTGTTGCAGCGTCGCCTCGGATTGCCGGATGCATCCGTGCTGGCGCTGCAAGGCATCATCTTCGTCTTCGTGCTGGCGAGCGATGCGCTCTACGGCCGCATCGGATTTCTGAAGGGAAAGTCCTGAGATGGCAGACGGCTCGATCGGACTCTGGACCGTCCCGCTCGCCGTGCTCGGCGGCGCCATTCGCGTCTCGACGCCGTTCTTGTTCGTGAGCCTGGGGGAATGCATCACCGAGCGCTCCGGCCGCATCAATCTCGGCCTCGAAGGCACGCTGGTGATGGGCGCGATGAGCGCCTATGGCATTTCCTATGTCACGGGATCGCCGTGGCTGGGCGTGCTCGCCGCTGGCATCACCGGCGCGCTTCTGGGCGCGCTGCATGCCGGCATCTGCTCGTTGCCGCGCGTCAACGACGTCGCGGTCGGCATCGCGCTGATGCTGTTCGGCACCGGGCTTGCCTTCTACCTCGGCAAGCCGCTGATCGAGCCCACCGCACCTCGACTGCCCGCAATCGATTTCGGCTGGTGGAGCGATATTCCGCAGGTGCGCGCGGCCCTACGGGTTAACGTGCTGTTCCTGATCGGCGTCGCGCTCGCGCCAATTCTCTACTGGGCCTTCCGGACCACGCGCTGGGGCCTCCTGATCCGCACCGCCGGCGAGAGTTCGGACGCCGCGCGTGCGATGGGCCACTCCGTGCTGTTGATCCGCCTGCGCGCGACCATGGTCGGCGGCTTCCTCGCCGGCATCGGCGGCTCGTTCCTGTCGCTGTTCTATCCCGGCAGCTGGAACGAGGGCCTGTCCTCGGGCCAGGGCATCACGGCCGTGGCGCTCGTGATCTTCGCGCGCTGGGACCCCTTGCTGTGTCTGTGGGCCTCGCTCGCCTTCGGCGGCGCCGCGGCGCTGGGCCCGGCGCTGCAATCGGTCGGCGTCACCTCCGGCTACCACCTCTTCAACGCCGCACCCTACATCCTGACGCTGGCGATCATGATCATCACCTGCTCGCCGAAACGCACGCTGACCGGAGCCCCGGCCGAATTGTCGATCACCCGCTAGGAAGCGAATCATGCCCGAGCGCACCATCAAGTCCGAGCCCTATGCATGGCCCTATAACGGCGATCTCCGCCCCGACAACACCGCGCTCATCATCATCGACATGCAGACCGATTTCTGCGGCGTCGGCGGCTATGTCGACAAGATGGGCTACGACCTCTCACTGACGCGGGCGCCGATCGAGCCGATCAGGAGACTGCTCACCGCAATGCGGAGCCAAGGCTTTCACATCATCCACACCCGCGAAGGCCACCGTCCCGATCTCTCAGATTTGCCCGCCAATAAGCGCTGGCGTTCCCGGCAGATCGGCGCCGGCATCGGCGACCCCGGACCCTGCGGCCGCATCCTGGTGCGCGGCGAGCCCGGCTGGGACATCATCCCGGAGCTCGCGCCGCTGCCCGGCGAGCCCATTATCGACAAGCCGGGCAAGGGCTCGTTCTGCGCCACCGATCTGGAGCTGATCCTGCGGGTACGCGGCATCGAGAACATCGTGCTCACTGGGATCACCACCGACGTCTGCGTTCACACAACCATGCGCGAGGCCAACGACCGCGGCTTCGAATGCGTACTGCTGCACGATTGCTGCGGTGCCACCGACAAGAGCAACCACGACCACGCACTGAAGATGATCAAGATGCAGGGCGGCGTGTTCGGCGCGGTCTCGACCTCCGACGCTTTCATCGGAGCGATTTCGTGATCGTCGGCGAAACGCCGCCGCCATCGGGCGCCTTCGGCGTCGATGCCATCGCCATGACCATGCGCTTCGGTGATTTCCTGGCGCTGGACAATGTCGCGCTGAAAGTGCGGCCGGGTTCGTTCCATGCGCTGCTCGGCGAGAACGGCGCCGGCAAGTCGACCCTGGTCAAATGCATCATGGGTTACTATCACGCCACCGAGGGCGACATCCTGGTCGGGGGGCGCGAGCAGGCGATCGGCAATCCGAAGGACGCCCACGCACTCGGCCTCGGCATGGTCTACCAGCATTTCACCCTGGTGCCGGCGATGACGGTCGCCGAAAATCTGGTGCTGGCGCGCGATGACGTGCCGGCTGTCGTGAACTGGCCGAAAGAGATGAAGGAGCTCGAGGCCTTTCTCGCGCGCATGCCGTTCAAGGTCCCGCTCAGCGCAAAAGTCGCCGACATCTCCGCGGGCGAGCGGCAGAAATGCGAGATCCTCAAGCAGCTCTACCTGAAGCGCCGCTTCCTGATCCTGGACGAGCCAACATCAGTGCTAACCCCTGCGGAAGCCGACGAAGTGCTCGGCATGCTCCGTGACATGGTCGTCAAGGGCGAGCTGACCATCCTGATGATCACGCACAAGTTCCGCGAGGTCATGGCCTTCGCCGACGACGTCACGATCCTGCGCCGCGGCAAGCTCGCCGGTGCCGGCAAGGTGTCCGAACTGACGCCGGACGCGATGGCGCGCACCATGATCGGCGCCGAGGAGCTGACAGTGCAGCCGCCCCGCACCGGAGAGGCCGGCAAGGCGAGGCTGGAACTGGCGAAGATGCGCGCGCTCGACGACGCCGGCGCCATCGCCGTTCATGATGTCTCCCTCACGGTCCGCGCCGGCGAGATCGTCGGTATCGCCGGCGTCTCCGGCAACGGCCAGCGCCAGCTCGTCGAGGTGCTGGCCGGGCAGCGCGCAGCCGAGAGTGGCGAGATCCGTGTCGCCGGCGATCTTTATCACGCCAGCCGCGAGGAGATGCGGCGGCATAACATGTCCCTCCTGCCGGAGGAGCCGCTGAAGAACGCTTGTGTCGGCGGCATGAGCGTCGCCGACAACATCGCCTTCCGCGAGTTCGACCGCGCGCCTTTCGCTAGCCTCGGCTGGTGGCTCAACCGCGGTGCCTTCCGCGTCGACGCCAGGAAGAAGATCGCCCAGTACAAGATCAAGACCCGCACGCCCGACACGCCGATCTCGGCACTGTCGGGCGGCAACGTCCAGCGCGCCGTGCTAGCCCGCGAGCTCGGCGGCGACGCCGAGGTGCTGATCGCAGCCAATCCCTGTTTCGGGCTCGACTTCGCGGCGGTGGCGCAAATCCATGCCGAGATCATGGCCGCGCGCAACCGCGGCGCCGCGGTGCTGTTGGTGAGCGAGGACCTCGACGAACTCCTTGAACTCTCCGATCGGCTGGTGGTGATGTTCCACGGCGAATTCGTGTATGAAGCACGGACCAGCGAAGCCGATCTCACCGTGGTCGGCCGGCATATGGCGGGGCATTGACCAGGGGAGAGCGATGAGCGGCGGGTCCGAGCGCGACGAGCACTTCCTCCGCCTTTCCTTTGCGGTCGCCCGCCGTTCCCTCACCCACGGCAACCATCCTTTCGGCTGCATCGTTGTCGATGCCGAGGGCAAGGTCCTGATCGAGGCCGAGAACGGCTACATGCCGGATCACGACGGCACCGCGCATGCCGAGCGCCTCGCCGCAACACAGGCCTGCCGCACGCTCGGACGCGAGGTATTGGCGAGGGCCACACTCTATTCCTCCGCCGAGCCCTGCGCGATGTGCGCCGGCGCGATCTACTGGGCCGGCATCGGCCGTGTCGTCTATGGCCTCAGCGAGCACCGCCTGCGCGGCATCACCGGCGATCATCCGGAGAACCCAACCCTCGACCTGCCATGTCGCGAGGTTTTTGCCAGCGGCCAGCGGCCGACCCAGGTTGCAGGGCCGCTGCTCGAAGACGAGGCCGAAGCGCTGCACGATGGCGTGTGGACGAAGTAGACGGCGCCGAGCGGGCCTTGCCCCGCACTCACCGAAGGGCCGCCTGACGGTACCCAGCCCATCCCCCAAACGAAGATGACGCCGCGGAGGTTTGACGCGGCGCCATCGTCGTTCACCTGAAGCCTGTCAGGTGGCTAGAACTTCACAGTGATACCGGAGTAGAGCGAGGACTCGGTGCAGGAGCCGGTGCTCACCCTCGCGCCACCGGCCAGGGTGGTGCAGGCCACGGCGTTGTTGTGATCGAGGCCGAACTTGTTCTGCCAATAGCGGTAGGCGACCCAGACGTCGACGAAGTGCGAGTACTTCTCACCCCAAATCGCCTTCGAGGCATCGAGGGTCAGGCGGATCGGCTCGGAGTTGAACTCGACCTTGGTCGGATAGACGCCGTTGGCGACGCTGGCGGGAAGTGGCTCGGTGTCGGTGCCCTTCTTGCCGTACCACGCCGCGCGACCGCTGATCGAGAAATACTGCATGTTCTGCGGCAGGAAGCCGAGGTCCATATAGTAGTTGGTTTCGATCGCCCAGGTCGGCTTGAACGACGTGTTGCCGTCAGCAATACACGGAGCGGACCAACCGGCGCCGCACTGCGAGAAGGAGTTGTGGTTGGCGAACTCCCAATACACCAGCGGCGCGACGTTGAAGTAGCCCTTATAGGGAAGATCGAAGGCGAACTGCAGACCGGCGACAACGTCGCGCTTGGCGGCGCCGAAATACCGGTTCTCCGTGTTGGCATCCATGCCAACCTCGAACGAGATGTTGTGCAGCGGGCCCTGGGTGAAAGCCTTGGTGTTGAAGATCTCGTTCCAGCCGAAGGTTGAGCGGAAAAGGCCGTAGATTTCTGTCGCGCCGGCACAGCTCGTCGGCGTCGCTGCGAACCCTGCAGCCGGCGAAACGACCACGCCTGTGGCGGTGCAGGGGCCTGCCGGATCGTTGTGGTCCGATTTGAACATCGAGATGGTGAAGAAGTTGGTGCCGTAAGTCCAGGCATCGAAGTGGGTGAAGGAGTAGACCTGCTTCGTCGTCTTGGCGTTGATCACACCATTGGTGTTGGTGAATGCACCGGGCTGCGAGGCATTGAAGATGTAGGAGAAGGTGACGCGGTCGTCGATCACCAGGAAGAACGGAAGGTCAGCCGCCTTCTTGGCAGCCTTGACCGGCAAGTCGGCTGCCTGAGCCATGCCACCGGTAGCGAGCGTAGCAAGTGACAGCGCCGCCGCCGCAACTGCCTTCATACGAAACGACATCCGAATACCCCCAAGTTTGGACACGTAAAAATGAACGTCCCTTGGGTGCGACACTTGCGCCGATCTCCCGGAGTGAGAAGCCTCAACTTGTTTCAAGGCATGCCGCTTGTTTGCACAGGGCGCTGCGTTTCACCGGCGGATTTGGAAGGCCAAGCCTCACCGCCACACGGTCAGGCGAGAGCGGCATTGCCGGATATTCCCGTTTGATTTCGCTCGCCTTTTCATCTCGAGCGGACGAGGCAGACAAGATGGGCCGGAGCTACTGTCGCGGTGTTCGCAAATGCATACGCGTGATGGCGCGTCTCTGCTTAACTTCACGCCAAGCCTGCATAGCGGGTTCCGATTTGGCTTGAGCCGTCACAAATTTGCAACACGCGTCGCACGCAAGTCGGGACTGCAAAGGCTGCTCGGCAGGCATTTGAGGACAATCGCCGCCCGGCGACAGCCCCGACTCGCCGACACCACTTGCCTGCCGAAGCGTTGAGCAAGGGATGACGCTTTTTCACACCTTACGCGGCGGTTCAAACTAGCCCAGTATTGAGGCACTTCACCCCATGCAAGCGCATCAGCGAATGTTGGATCCCACGGCTAACAGCCTGCATTCCGGCGAGTCCCCGCTCCTCAGGACGGTCGGGCTCACCAAGCGCTATGGCGATTTCCTCGCCAACGATGCCATCGACATCGACATCTGGCCAACGGAAATCCACGCGCTGCTGGGCGAGAACGGCGCCGGCAAGTCGACGCTGGTCAAGGCGATCTACGGGCTGATCCAGCCCAGCGCTGGCCAGATTTTCTGGCAGGGCCAGCCGATCGTGCTGTCTGGTCCCTCGGAAGCGCGCAGCCGCGGCATCGGCATGGTGTTCCAGCATTTCTCGTTGTTCGACAATCTCACCGTCGCCGAGAACGTTGCGCTCGGCCTCGACGGGAAAGAATCCTTCAAGGACATGTCGGCGCGGCTTGAGCAGGTGTCGAAGACTTATGGTCTGCCGCTCGATCCCAAACGCGAGGTCTGGCAATTGTCGGTCGGCGAGCGCCAGCGCATCGAGATCGTCCGCGCGCTGATGCAGGATCCGCAATTCCTGATCCTTGACGAGCCCACCGCGGTGCTGACGCCACAGGAAGCCGACCAGCTCTTCGTCGTGCTGGAGCGGCTCAAGGCCGAAGGCCGCGCGATCCTCTATATCAGCCACAAGCTCGAAGAGGTGAAGCGGCTGTGCGACACGGCAACGATCCTGCGCGGCGGCAAGAAGGTGGAGACCTGCAATCCCAGGCTTGAGACCGCCGCTTCGCTCGCGCGCATGATGGTCGGCGGCGAGATCAAGGAGGTGAAGGCGGCGGCCGGCCGGCAGACCACCGTGCCGCGCCTCGTCGTCAACGACCTCTCGCTCGCCCCCGGCGAGGCGCATGGCGTGCGACTCGAGCACATCTCGTTCGAGCTGAAGGGCGGCGAGATCCTCGGCATCGCCGGGGTCGCCGGCAACGGCCAGGACGAACTGTTCGCCGCGCTGTCCGGCGAACGCCTGTCGAAAGACCCCGGCACGATCGTGATCGAAGGCCTTGCTGCCGGCCATCTCTCGATCACGCAGCGCCGCAAGCTCGGCGCGGCCTTCGTTCCCGAGGAGCGGCTCGGCCACGGCACCGCGCCGCGCATGAAGCTTTCGGAGAATGCGCTGCTCACCGGGCACGCCGCCAGCGGCATGGTCCATCACGGCTTCATCGATACTGCGGCCACTCTGAAGACGGTCGACCGCGCAACCGAGACGTTCGACGTCCGCAAGGCCAAGCGAGATCCGGAAGCAGCATCCCTCTCCGGCGGCAATTTGCAGAAATTCATCGTGGGACGCGAGATCCTGCGCAATCCCGCGGTGCTGGTAGTGAGCCAACCGACCTGGGGCGTCGACGCCGGCGCTGCCGCCGTCATCCGCCAGGCGCTGCTTGATCTCGCAACCGCAGGCGCCGCCGTGCTCGTCACCAGCCAGGATCTCGACGAGCTCGCGGAAATCGCCGACCGCATCGCCGTGATGTTCCATGGCCATCTGTCTACGCCGCTCGCCACCAGCGAGGCGACGCGCGAAAAACTCGGCCTGTTGATGGGCGGCAGCACGCTGGAGCCGAAGGAGGCCGCGCATGCAGTTGGTGCTTGAGAAGCGCGCCGAGCGCTCCAACACGATCGCGCTGATCTCTCCGCTGATCGCGATCGGCCTCACGATCGTGACCATGGTCATCCTGTTCGCGATTCTCGGCAAGAATCCGCTGCTTGCCCTGCACGCCTATTTCATCGCGCCTTTGACCGACAGCTATTCGCTCCAGGAAATCGCGGTGAAGGCGACACCGCTGGTGATGATCGCGATCGGACTATCGCTCTGCTATCTCGCCAATGCCTGGAACATCGGCGCCGAAGGGCAGTTCCTGATCGGCGCCGTCGCCGGAAGCTGGATTGCGGTGAAGACGCAGGGCACCGACGCCGGCGTCTGGGTGCTGCCGGTCATGCTGGTGCTCGCCGCCGCCGCGGGCGCGCTCTACGCACTGATCCCGGCAATCTGCAAGGTGAAGTTCGGCGCCAGCGAGATCCTGACCAGCCTGATGCTGGTGTATGTGGCCGATCTCTTCCTCGACTATCTCGTGCGCGGCCCCTGGCGCGATCCGCACGGTTTCAACTTCCCGACCACGGCCGAGTTCGATCCGGTCGCAACGGTGCCGCTGCTGATCGAAGGCGGCCGGCTGCATCTTGGCTCCATCATCGCCCTTCTCGTCGTCGCTGCGGCGGCGATCCTGCTCGGACGCACCATCAAGGGATTCGAGATTCGCGTGGTCGGTGCAGCGCCCCGCGCGGCGCGGTTCGGCGGCTTCAATTCCAACCAGTTGATCCTCCTGACCTTCGCCGTCTCGGGCGCCCTGGCCGGCCTCGCCGGCATCATCGAGGTCGCGGGTCCGGTCGGGCATCTGCAGCCCGGCATCTCGCCGGGTTACGGTTTTACCGCGATCATCGTCGCCTTTCTCGGCCGGTTGAATCCCCTTGGAATATTAATTGCAGGCCTTTTTCTCGCATTGACCTTTATCGGCGGCGAGCAGGCGCAGATCGCGATGAAGATCCCGTTGGACGTCACCAAGGTTTTTCAGGGCATCCTGCTGTTCTACGTGCTTGCCTGCGATTCCCTCATTCTCTACCGCTTCAAGCTGGTCTTCCCGAACCGACAGGTGGCTCGTGGAACTCATTGAAGCCATCATTCTCGCAGTGCTCGCCGCCTCGACGCCGCTCCTGATCGCGGCGACCGGCGAGCTCGTGACCGAGCGCTCCGGCGTGCTCAATCTCGGCGTCGAGGGCATGATGATCGTCGGCGCCGCATGTGGCTTTGCAGGTGCGTGGCTGACCGGCTCGATCTTCATCGGCGCGCTGTTCGGCATCGTCGCCGGCACATTGATGTCACTGGTCTTCGCACTGATGGCGCTCGGGCTTGCGGTCAACCAGGTTGCGACAGGGCTAGCGCTGACCATCCTGGGCGTGGGGCTCTCCGGCCTGATCGGCGCCGGTTTCGTCGGCGAGCGCATCACGCCGGCAACGCATCTTTACATTCCCGGCCTCACGGATATTCCGCTGGTCGGCCGCGTGCTGTTCGGCGAGGACGCCTTTGTCTATTTCTCGCTGGCGCTGGTCGCCGGCGTCTGGTGGTTCCTGTACCGCACGCGGTCGGGATTGATCCTGCGCGCCTGCGGCGCCAACCACGTCTCCGCGCATGCGCTCGGCTACCCCGTTCTGCGCATCAGAACCATCGCCGTGATGTTCGGAGGCGCCTGCGCCGGGCTTGCCGGCGCCTACCTGCCGCTCGCCTATACGCCGTTCTTCATTCCAGGCATGACCGCAGGCCGCGGCTGGATCGCGCTGGCGCTGGTGGTGTTCTCGTCCTGGCGGCCGGGCCGCCTCGTGGTCGGCGCGTATCTGTTCGGCGCGGTGACGATCCTGCAGCTGCACGCGCAGGGCTGGGGCGTCGGCATTCCCTCGCAGTTGATGTCGGCGCTGCCGTATCTTGCGACTGTCATCGTCCTGGTCCTGCTCTCCCGCGCGCGCACGGGCGGATCGACGGCGCCGGCTGCACTCGGCACCGTGTTCGTGCCGGACCGCTAGCGTTTCATTTCCGCGGCGTGCGCGATGGGGCGCGCACGTTGGGGATCGTGGCTTTCCCCTGATGTTTGGAGATTGATAATGAGGAAATCACTTCTTGCGCTGACTGCCGGGCTTTTGCTTGCCGGGAGCGTCAGTGCAGCCTCCGCCGCCGACAAGCTGAAAGTCGGATTTATCTACCTCGGCCCGGTCGGTGACCTCGGCTGGACCTATCAGCATGAGCTGGCACGCCAGGCGCTGGTGAAGGAGCTCGGCGACAAGATCGAGACCACGTTTCTCGAAAACGTGCCTGAAGGCCCCGACGCCGAGCGCTCGATCGAGCAGCTCGTCCGCGCCGGCAACAAGCTGATCTTCACCACCTCGTTCGGCTACATGGATCCGACGCTGAAGGTCGCGAAGAAATATCCGAACGTGCATTTCGAGCACGCGACCGGATACAAGCGCAACCCGAACATGTCGACCTATTCGGCCAAATGGTACCAAGGCCGCTACATCCAGGGCCTGATCGCGGCCAAGATGTCGAAGTCCGGCGTGCTCGGCTATATCGGTTCGTTCCCGATTCCCGAGGTCGTCTCCGGTATTAACGCGACGATCCTCGCTGCACAGACCATCAACCCGAACATCAAGGTCAAGATCATCTGGGCCAACACCTGGTTCGACCCGGGCAAGGAGGCCGACGCCGCCAAGGCGCTGATCGACCAGGGCGCCGACGTCATCATGCAGCACACGGATTCGCCGGCCGCGATGCAGATCGCCAGCGAACGCGGCAAGCTCGCCTTCGGCCAGGATTCCGAGATGATCAAGTTCGGGCCGAAGACCCAGCTGACCTCGATCCTCGATACCTGGGGTCCCTACTACATCGCCCGGGTCAAGGCCGAGCTCGACGGAACCTGGAAATCCGAGGACAGCTGGGGCGGCCTCGACAGCCACATGTTCGCGATGGCGCGCTACACCAACATGCCTGACGACGTGAAGAAGATCGCCGAGGACGCCCAGGCCGCGATCACCGCGGGCAAGTTGCATCCGTTCAAGTGCCCGGTCCTTGGGCAGGACGGCAAGCCTGTCGAGTGCAAGGGCGGCGCCAATCTCGACGACGGCCAGATCCTCGGCATGAATTTCTACGTCAAGGGCATCGACGACAAGCTGCCGGGCAAGTAGCACGCTTCTTGCTTTGTCTAAATCACCTGCTCCTCCCGGAACAGGTTCGGAGGGGGTGGCCAGAAGCACCCGGCACTTGTGGTCGCCCCCTCTTTCTATTTTCGCCTGGATATTATCCGGCCTGCATGGCCCGAGCCGCCGAACTGTGGCGGTGGATGAGGTCTGCCACGTCAAGGCCGGGGATCGCGCCGTCGACCACGGCCCATTTCCCTGCCACCATCACCCTGTCCGCCCGATGCGCCCCGCACAGCACCAGAGCGGCCAGGGGATCGCCATGGCCGGAGAAGCGCAGCTCGTCGAGCCTGAACAGCGCGAGATCGGCCGCCTTGCCGGCGGCGATCTCGCCGAGTTCCGGCCGACCGACGCAGGCTGCCGAACCCTTGGTGGCCCAGCGCAGCGCATCCTTGTGACTAACCTTCGTCACCCCGTAGCGCGCCCGTTGCAACAGGAACGCGGCCCGCACCTCCTGCATCAGGTTCGATCCGTCGTTCGAGGCCGAGCCATCGACGCCGATGCCGATGCCGACACCGGCCTCCTCCATCTCGCAGACGGGGCAGCAGCCGGAGGCCAGAAGCTGGTTGCTGCAGGCGCAATGACTGATCGTCGTCTTCGCCTTGCCGAGCCGCTTCATCTCGTCTGCATTGAAGAAGATGCCATGGGCGAGCCACGTCCGCGCATTGAGCCAGCCGCATTGTTCGAGATAGTCGAGCGGACGGCAGCCATACATCTCCTGGCAGAATTTGTTCTCGTCCTCGGTCTCGGCAAGATGGGTATGCAGGCGCACGTCGAGCTTGTCGGCCAGATCAGCGGTGGCGCGCATCAGGGACGTCGTCACCGAGAAGGGCGAGCAAGGTGCGAGCGCGATCTGCACCATCGCATCCGCGCCACGCTGGTGGTACTTGGCGACCACGCGCGCGCTGTCCGCGAGGATGGTGTCCTCATCCTGCACGACGCAATCGGGCGGCAGACCGCCGTCGCGCTGCGACAGGTTCATCGAGCCGCGCGTGAGCAGCACGCGCACGCCAAGCCGTTTTGCGACTGCGACCTCGATGTCGACGGAGTCCTCAAGGCCTGCCGGAAATACGTAGTGATGATCCGTCGTGGTGGTGCAGCCCGACAACAGCAGTTCGGACATCGCCACGGTGACGCCGAGCTCGAGAGCTTCAGGCGTCAGCTTCGCCCATACCGGATAGAGCGCCTGGAGCCAGGGAAACAGCTCGCGGTCCATCGCCGCGGGCAGCGCCCGCGTCAGGGTCTGGTAGAAATGATGATGGGTGTTGATGAGACCCGGCAGCACGACGTGGTCGCCAGCATCGAACACCGCGACGTCAGCGGTTGCGGGCGCAGCGCCGGCCGGCACCAGCTCGACGATCCGGCCGTCCTGCACCACGATCCCGCGCTCGGCGCCATCGGCGAGGATAGCCAGGGGATCCCTGATCCAGATCGGCTTTGCGTCGCTCATGTATCTGCTCCTCCTCACATCCGCTGACGACAGGCCTGCAAGGCAGGGCCCGGCCTGATTGCACTTTTGCTGCGACTTGTTGTTGCGACTTGGCGCTCGTCTTGCAAGACTTTCTCCTGGCTCGATTCACTCGTTGGAAGCGTTGGCGTCGCCATGGACTTGAATACCATCACAGCGGTCGCCCATCCGCAAACGCGCGCGCAGCTGCCCGTTTGGACGCCAGGTGATGCTTGGCTCGCGGGCGGCACCTGGCTGTTCTCGGAGCCGCAGGTTCACTTGACTCGGCTCATCGATCTCACCGACCTCAAATGGCCGGCGCTGACGGTCACCGAGAGCCATTTCAGCATCGCGGCCACCTGTACCGTTGCGCAGCTCGATGGATTCGTCTGCCCACCGGATTGGTTCGCAGCGCCGCTGATCAACCAGTGCTGCCGCGCCTTCCTTGCTTCGTTCAAGATCTGGAAGACGGCGACCGTCGGCGGCAATCTCTGCATGTCGCTGCCGGCGGGACCGATGATCTCGCTCACCGCTGCGCTGGAGGGCATCTGCACGATCTGGAAGGCCGGCGGCGGCGAACAGATGATGCCCGTCGTCGACTTCGTCACCGGCAACCAGCACAACCTTCTGGCGCCGGGCGACCTGCTCCGGCAGATCGATATTCCGATCGCCGCGCTGAAGCGCCGTACGGCCTTCCGCCAGATTTCGCTGGCGCCGGTCGGCCGCTCGGCGGCGCTCCTGATCGGCAGTCTGGATGCCGCTGGCATGCTGACGCTCACAGTCACCGCCTCGACGGTACGGCCGATCCGGCTGTCCTTTCGCGAGGCCCCCGACGCGAAGGCGCTTCGCGACGCCATCGCGCAGCAGATCACGGACGATCTGTACCACACCGACATCCACGGCAAGCCGCTCTGGCGCAAGCACATGACACTGCGGCTTGCCGAAGAGATCCGCGACGAACTCCTCGGAGCACCGTCGCCATGAGCTTCGAGGTCAACGGCAAGCCGTTTTCGCACGAGCCACGCGCCGGCCAGTGCCTGCGCACGTTCCTGCGCGAGCTCGGTCATTTCGGCGTGAAGAAGGGCTGCGACGCCGGCGATTGCGGCGCCTGCACCGTGCTGCTGGACGGCGAGCCGGTGCATAGCTGCCTGATTCCGGCGTTCCGCACCGAAAGCCGTGCCGTCACCACGATCGAAGGCCTCGGCGGTGACAGCGGCGCGCATCCGATGCAGCAGGCATTCCTTGATGCACAGGGCTTTCAATGCGGCTTCTGCACCGCCGGCATGATCCTGACCTGCGCCTCGCTGAACCAGGCGCAGCGCACCGATCTCGGCGTGGCGCTGAAGGGCAATATCTGCCGCTGCACCGGCTATCGTTCGATCGAGGATGCGTTGCTCGGCAAGACCAATATCGAGGAGAGCGTCGAGGCCGGCGCCGCATTCGGCCGCAGCCTGCCGGCGCCAGCAGGCCCCGATGTCGTGCGCGGCAAGGCGCGCTACACGTTCGACACGCAGGTCGACGGATTGCTGCATATCAAGCTGCTCCGTTCACCGCATGCCCACGCGAGGATCGTCGCGATCGACAAGTCGGAAGGGCTGAGCGTTCCCGGCGTGCACGCGGTGCTGACGCATGAGGATGCGCCAACCACTCTGATGTCGACCGCGCGGCATGAGCAGGACTGGATGGATCCCGAGGACACCCGTGTCCTCGACGACATCGTCCGCTTCATCGGCCAGAAGGTCGCTGCCGTCGTCGCAGACAGCGAAGCCGCCGCCGAGGACGCATGCCGCCGGCTGAAGGTCAGTTACGAGATTTTGCCCGCGCTGGTCGATCCGGAGCAGGCGATGGCGCCCGGCGCGCCCGTCATTCATCCCGACCGCACCACCGAAAATCGTGTTGCCAACGCCCAGCGCAACCTCGCCGCGGAGACGCATGGCGAATTCGGCGACGTGGCCGCTGCGCTCGCGACATCCGCCGTCACCTTCGAGGGCACCTTCCATAGTCACCGTGTGCAGCATGCCGCCTTGGAAACCCATGGCGGCCTCGCCTGGCTCGATGCTTCGGGCGTGCTCAATGTCCGCACCTCGACGCAGGTGCCGTTCCTGACCAGGCGCGCACTGTCTGATATCTTCAAGCTTCCCATGGACAAGGTCCGCGTGTTCTGCGAGCGCGTCGGCGGCGGCTTTGGCGGCAAGCAGGAGATGTTCGTCGAGGACATTCTGGCGCTCGCCGCGCTCAAGACCGGACGGCCGGTGAAGCTGGAGCTCACCCGCGAGGAGCAGTTCATCGCGACTTCGACGCGGCATCCGATGCGAGTCCACGTCAAGGCCGGTGCCGACGCGGACGGCAAGCTCACGGCGCTCCAGCTCGACGTGCTCTCCAACACCGGCGCCTACGGCAATCACGCCGGCCCCGTGATGTTCCACTCGCTGGCCGAATCCATCAGCGTCTACAATTGCCCGAACAAGCGGGTCGACGGCTACGCGGTCTACACCAATACGGTGCCGGCAGGCGCGTTTCGCGGTTATGGCTTGCCGCAAACACTGATCGCGGTCGAGGCCGCGATCGACGAACTGGCCAAGCAGCTCGGCATCAGCCCTTACGAGATGCGCCGGCGCAATGTCGTCAAGCCCGGCGACCCCATGCTGTCGCCGCCGCCGTCGGAATTTCACGACGTGCTCTACGGCTCCTACGGGCTCGACCAGTGCCTCGACCTCGTCGAGCGCGCGATGCGGGCCGATGGTCCGCAGCCGGAGCTGTCGCCGGAGTGGCTGATCGGCGACGGCGTCGCGCTGACCATGATCGACACGGTGCCCCCGGCGGGCCATCTCGCGGATGCGAGGATCGCGCTCAACGACGACGCCGGCTTCGACCTCACGGTCGGCACCGCCGAATTCGGCAACGGCACGAGCACCGTGCACCGGCAGATTGTGGCGACGACGCTTGCGACCACCGTCGACCGGATCCGCCTGCGCCAGTCCGACACCGCCCATGGCGGCCACGACACCGGCGCCTATGGCAGCGCCGGCATGTTCGTCGCCGGCAAGGCGACGCATGCGGCAGCCATGCAGCTTGCGACCGAGCTGAAGGCGGCCGCCGCCGGCGCATGGCTCTGCGATGTCGGGAGCTGCACCCTCGAGAGCGAAGGCGTCGTCAGTGGCGTGCGGCGGATGTCCTTTGTGGAGCTGGCCAAGCTCGCGCGCGAACGCGGACAGCCGTTCGCAGGCGCCGGCAATTCCGGCGGCACGCCGCGTTCGGTCGGCTTCAACGTGCAAGGCTTTCGCGTCGCCGTGAACAAGGGCACCGGCGAGCTCCGGATTCTCAGGAGCGTACATGCGGCGGACGCGGGCGTCGTCGCCAATCCCATGCAGTGCCGCGGTCAGGTCGAAGGCGGCGTCGCGCAGGCGCTCGGTGCCGCGCTCTACGAGGAGATGGTGATCGACGCGGACGGCCGCGTCGCCAACCCCAAATTTCGCGACTACCACCTGCCCTCCTTCGCCGACGTGCCCCGCACCGAGGTCTTCTTCGCCGAGACATCCGACACGATCGGACCGTTGGGGGCAAAATCGATGAGCGAGAGTCCGTACAATCCGGTCGCCGCCGCGCTCGGCAACGCGATCGCCGATGCCACCGGCATCCGCTTCACGGCGCCGCCCTTCAAGCCGGACCGGCTGTTTCCGGCGCTGCACGATAAGTTTGGGTAGGCATATTTCGGGGGATTGATCCATGAGCAGCGAAGTGCATCCCGTCGACGAGGTCTTGCCGGTCCCGCGCCTGCTGGCGCTCGGGCTGCAGCATGTGCTGGTGATGTATGCCGGCGCGGTCGCGGTGCCCCTGATCATCGGGCGCGCGCTGAAGCTGCCGCCGGAGGATGTCGCTTTCCTGATCAGCGCCGACCTGTTCGCCTGCGGGCTTGCGACGCTGGTGCAATGTCTCGGCTTTCCCGGCGTCGGCATCCGCCTGCCCGTGATGATGGGCGTGACCTTCGCATCCGTCGGTCCGATGCTGTCGATGGCGGCTTCACCTGACATCGGCCTGCTCGGCATCTACGGTTCGGTGATCGCGGCCGGCCTGTTCGGCATTGTCGCGGCGCCGTTCGTCAGCCGGCTGCTGCCGCTGTTCCCGCCCGTCGTCACCGGCAGCATCATTCTCGTCATTGGAATCTCTTTGATGCGGGTCGGCATCAACTGGGCGGGCGGCGGCCTGCCGACGCTGACGAAGGTGGTCGACGGCGTCGCCGGCAGCTTTCCCAATCCGGCCTACGGACAGCTACAGGGGCTCGGCATCTCGCTGTTCGTACTGCTCTTCATTCTCGGCCTGATCAAATGGGGCACCGGCTTCCTCGCCAACGTCTCCGTGCTGCTTGGCATCATCGCCGGTGCCGTGCTTGCGAGCATCCTTGGCGTGATGCATTTCGACAAGGTGGCTGCGGCGTCCTGGGGCGCCGTCGTGATCCCGTTCCGCTTCGGCATGCCGCAATTCCATCTGGTGCCTGTCATCACCATGTGCGTCGTCATGGTCGTCGTGATGATCGAATCACTCGGCATGTTCCTCGCGCTCGGCGACATCACCGGCAAGACGGTCGATCGCGATGCCCTCAGCCGGGGCCTGCGCGCCGACGGCGGCGGCACGCTGCTCGGCGGCATCTTCAACACGTTCCCGTACACGTCGTTCTCGCAGAATGTCGGCCTCGTCTCGGTCACAGGCGTGCGCTCGCGCTGGGTCACGATCACGGGCGGCTGCATCATGCTCGTGCTCGGCCTGTTGCCGAAGCTCGCCGCGCTGGTCGAAGCCGTGCCGCTGGTCGTGCTCGGCGGCGCCGGCCTCGTGATGTTCGGCATGGTCGCCGCGACCGGCGCACGCATCCTCACCTCGGTCGACTTCCGCACCAATCGCTACAATCTCTTCATCGTCGCGATCTCGATCGGCTTCGGCCTGATCCCGCTCGCCGCACCCGGCTTCTTCAGGAATTTGCCGCATGATCTGCAGCCGCTGCTGGAGTCCGGCATCCTGCTCTGTGCGATCGTCTCGGTGCTGCTCAACGCCTTCTTCAACGGATTGAGCGGCGGTGCAGCGGCGGAAGCGGATGCGGCAGCTGCCGCCTCATCCGCGCAACACGTCTAACTGCCGCGATAGGTCGAATAGCTCCACGGCGTGACCAGCAGCGGCACGTGGTAGTGGCTTTCCGGCTCGCTGATCGCGAAACGCAGCGGGATCTCGTCGAAGAAAGGCGGGTCGGAGAGCTGCACGTTGCGCTCGGCGTAATATTTGGCAACGCTGAAGCGAAGCTCGTAGCGGCCGATCGGCAGCGGGCGGCCGCCGATCAGCGGCTGGTCGGTGCGGCCGTCCGCGTTGGTCACCGCGCGCGCGATCACGCGGCTCTCGCCGAGGTTCGCGAGCTCGACCAGCTCGACCGGAATGCCCGGCGCGGGCTTACCGGCGTGGTTGTCCAGCACGTGGGTCGAGAGTCGGCCATGGACCTTGAGCTTATCATCGGCTGCGACGAGTTGATTAAGCCGCAACGCAGCGATGCGGGAGATTTCCTCGAGCGCACGGCGTGTCTCGGTCTTGGCAATGTTCTGCAGTCGCGACTCGAAGTCACGCAGAATGGAATCCTTGGTGTGCCGGCGCGCGCAGATGATATAGGGGATACCAAATTTTTCGCGATACGCATTGTTCGCCCGCTCGAAGGCCGCATATTCGGTGTCCGAAAGACGATCTAGACCAGCGCTGCTCTGCTCGGCAGTCGAATCAGGCGTGAGTCCCGCTGCGCGCTGGGTCTTGTTCGCGAGGTCGGGATGCGCGCGTATCAACGCCAGCTGCACCTCGGGCTCAGCGCTAGCGATCGCCGCCTTGATCGCGTCGAGCAGTGAATTGATGCCGGCAAACGGACGGCGCGCCGCGGCTTCTTGGGCAATCCAAGGCGAGTACTCGACCACGTTTTCAAGTACTGCCACGAAATCATCGAAGCTCGCAGCATTGAGATCAGACAAGGCGATCTGTGACATTGCTTCCCTATCCGATCTCGAAAGCATCGTCGGCAAGGCCCGCGAGCTTGTCGTGCCAATGCCGGGCGATCTGCAACCGCGTCGGCACCCAGACGCGCTCGTGCTTGCCGATGTGGTCGAGGAAGCGGATCAGCCCCGCCGCGCGGCCAGGGCGGCCGGCGAGACGACAATGCAGGCCGACCGACATCATCTTCGGCGCGCTCTCGCCTTCGGCATAGAGCACGTCGAAGGCGTCCTTCAGATAGGTAAAGAACTGCTCGCCTTCGGCAAAGCCTTGCGGATTGATGAAGCGCATGTCGTTGGCGTCGAGCGTATAGGGAATCACGAGCTGCTTGCCGCTCGCGGCCTTGACCCAATAGGGCAGATCATCGGCATAGGAATCGCTGAGATAGAGGAAGCCGCCCTCCTCCATCAACAGACCGTTGGTGTTGATCGAGGAGCGTCCGGTATACCAACCGAGCGGCCGCGAGCCGGTCGCTGCGGTGTGGACGCGGATCGCTTCCGCGATCTCCGCGCGCTCCTGCGCCTCGGTCATGTCCTTGTGCTCGATCCACTTCAGGCTGTGGCTGGCGATGTCCCAGCCCGCCTCCTTCATCGCAGCTACGATTTCCGGATTGCGCTTCAGCGCCGTGGCGACACCGAACACGGTGGTCGGCCACTTGCGCTCGCTGAATATCCGCCACAGCCGCCAGAAGCCGGCGCGCGAGCCATATTCGAACATCGATTCGATGTTGGCATGGCGTTGGCCGGGCCAAGGCTGTGCGCCGAGCACGTCGGACAGGAACGCTTCCGAGGCAGGGTCGCCATGCAGGATGTTGTTTTCGCTGCCCTCCTCGAAATTGACGACGAACTGTACCGCGACCCGCGCGTTGCCGGGCCATTGCGGGTGCGGCGGGTTGCGGCCGTAACCGCGGAGATCGCGCGGGTAGCGGGGCTCAGTCACTCAGACTTCCTCGAAGCGGATCGGCAGCGCGCCCTTCCACAGCACGCTCTTGCCGAGCGTCGCCAGATTCTCCAGGCCGGAGGTCAGCGTGATGAAATGGTTGCCGGCGAGCTGGCCCATCTTGCTCGCGAAGTGCACGCCGCCATAAGCCATCAGGATCTCGGTCTCGCTGATGCCGCCGGGATAGAGGATGATCTGACCGGGTGCGGGATAACTGGTGTGGTTCTCGTAGCCGACACCGAAATCGAGGTCGCCGAGCGGCATCCACACGCCCTCGCCGCTCCAGCGCACGTGGATGATGTGGCTTTCGAACGGCAGCGCCTTGCGGAACGCGGCGACAGTCTTGGGCGCCGCTTGCTCCTCGAAACGGGCATCGAATGTGAAGTCGCCGGCGCGGATCACGAGTTTGGTCATCTCATCTCTCTGGATCGGGGGCGGTGGCCCCACGGGGAATTTTCAGGCAAAGAGCACTCCGTCGGGCTTCGCGCAAGGGGCGCGGCCCGTTACCTGCGGTCGTAGGACCAGCCGAAAACGCCACTCCGCCGCGTCTCGGGCTCCGGCTCGGCGGCGGCCTGCGGCGCCTCCCTCAGTTCCGCCTGCGGCGGCGGAGGGGGCACCGGCAAATTCTCGCATTTCATGGAGTAGACCAGCTTGCCGTCCGCGGTCCGCCCGATCGGCGCGCAGGGGTCCGGATGCGCCGCCGAGGTTTTTGGGGTCAGCTTGACCTGCGCCACGGCCGGCGAGGCGATCAGCAGAAGGACCAGCAGATATTTCGACATCATTGTCGCCCAGAAACCAAATTTGGCCCATTGAACCGGATTGCACAGGTCGAGTCCATCGGGGCTATGGGCGCGATTGCCGAATATTTAGCCGAGGCTAGAAAATTGGCTCGCCCCAATGTGATGTCGCGAGCGCTGATATCGGCTGGGCGCATCGCCATGTCAGCCGCGACGGCGACCAAACAAAACACACATCTCACAGCCGGGCTGTCGTCACGGGAGAAAGAAACAATGCAAAAGACTTTCATCATTCTCGGCGCGACGCTAATTGCCGCCGCCACGATCCAGACCGCCGCTGCGAACGACCGTCGTCATGTCCGCAAGGCGCAACCCCATCCCATCACCCAGTCGGTGCGCGACTCCAACGCCGCGCTCTGGCCGTCGCAGCCGACCGAGCCCGACTGGTCGCGCTATTCCAACGGCGCGATGTCCGCACCAGCGGGACGGTGATACGGGAAGCATGGCGCAATCAAGCGAAACTGCCTCCAAATCGTCATTGCGAGGAGCCCTTGCGACGAAGCAATCCAGACATTTTCCCGGATGCATTTCTGGATTGCTCCCGCCTTCGCTAAAGCTTCGGCGGACAAGTCGCTGCGCTCGCAATGACGGAGTATGAGGCGGCAGCGCCAGTCCAGCTCGCATTTTTGAATCGCAGACACGCCTTCGCGTCCTCGCGGCGCGTTTCGCCCGAGCTTTGCTTCGTCACTCCACCCTCTTATCCAAGAGGGCGCAGGGAAGGCCGGGTGCCGGCTGGCACCCGCGGTCCGCTGCGCGAAAAGCACACGCAGGAAAAC
>NZ_JBVVOY010000011.1:0-212665 GCF_055807535.1 Bradyrhizobium sp. Kon37 | reverse complement strand
GACGCTGCCGCGTCCACCGCAAGCCCGGCTCGCAATCAAGACGACAACGAGATCGCCCCTCAAGGATGAGCCGGGATTGGCGACACATACGCCGTTTCCGAATTTCGGTAAAGTGGAATATATTTGCGGAAAGGGGTTGACGGGATGGCGGGTGTTTTGCCCGACGGGTCCTGCCCGGCACCCCTTCCGCGGAATGAGCGGACTCGGGGCGCGATTTCAACGCGCCGGCGGCATCAGCGCACGCAGGATACCCGGCTTCCACGCCTGGCGCGCACTGTCGAACGCCGCGAAGTCGTGATCGAACTGCCAGTAGGCCCATGACCAGCCGAGCCGGTCGGCGCTTCTCGCCACGAACGACAAATATCGCTGCCGGCTGTCGGATGGCGCACGCTCGTACACTCCGAACTCGCCGACATAAACCGGGCGCTGCTCTTTCTCCGCCCAGAGGCTCATCTTCCTGAAGTCGGCGGCAGCCTTCGCTTCATCCTCCGGGCTGCCCCAGTCCAGGGGCCCGATCCGCGAAAACGTCGGAGACCACGGCGCGCCCTGATGGGTGAACCGTATCGGCGCGTAATAATGAAACGTGACGATGAGATGCCTGTCATCGGCCGGGAGAACCAGCTCGTCGACAGGGATCTCATCGGTGTTGAGAACGGCGGCGATGACCGGCCGTTCGGGATTGGTGCGGCGGATGATGCCGAGACATTCATTGAGGAGCGAGTTCCAGCCGGCGGACGTCATTTCTCCACCAGGCTCGTTCAACACCTCGAAGACGAGCGCCGGATATTTGCCGGCATAGCGCTCGGCGATCTGCCGCCAGAACGCCTTGAGCTTCTCGGCGCATTCGGAAACATCGCGCTGGCAAAGGTGGGTATCGTGCTCGTCGACGATGGGAACGAGCTTCCTCGCGAGAACCTCCTTGATGACGGCGTCAAGGCGCCTCAGGACGATCTCGTCCAGGACGTTCCCCGGGCCCATGAACTTGAAGCCGAAGAAATTGATCCTGACATGCGCGAACCCCGCCTTCTTGATCGCGGTCAGATTGTCCAGGCGAAACGGCGCGTTTTGGCCGCCTTCCCAGATCCCATCGTAGCCGAGAATGTTGATACCGCGCCCCAGTTTTGGCATGTCACGGGCGGCGGTCTGCTCGGCGCAATGAGCATGAGAGAACAGCGATGCAAGGAAAATCACAATAGCCGCAAGATTGAAGCTTCTCGGCCAGCGAGCTCGCATGGCGGTCATACTGCTTCCATTCCTAAAGCCTGGAATTCCGTCGGCCGCACTGGCCTGCACGTCGCGAAGAACAGCCCCACCAGGAGCACGGACGTGAACATCGTCGAACGAAGGAACGTCGTCTCCGTAAAATTGGTCTGAAAGCTGAGGACGACGAATCCGATGATGAGGGCACAGTGCGACCGATCGATCGTGCGAGCGGAAATCAGATGGAGGATCTTGTGCGAAAACAGGAGGACGCTGGCGGCAAAGAGCATGTACCCCAGAAATCCGGTCTCCATCAGGATCGCGATGTAGCCGCTGTGATAATTGTCGAGCACCCAGCCGTGATTCTGTTCGAAATAATCGTAGATTGAGGGGATCGTCCAGAAGCCGTTGATGCCGAAGCCGAGCAGCGGCGCATCGTTGAAATGACTTATCGCGTAGTGCCAGATGAAGGTCCGTTCGGTGAAATCGATACTGGCATCGCCGATATGGATGGCGTCGTATCCCGTCGCGTAGAAATACAGGATCAGAAGGCCGGCCAGAATGCACATGACAAACGGCAGGAGCGCATAGAGCCTCATGCAGCCAACCGACCACATCGAGGTCACGAGCATGGCGCAGGCGGCCAGAGCGACAGCGCCGGCGCCGCGCGATTCCGACGCGAAGACACAGGTTGACGCCAGCAGGAACACGGCGAGGAAAGCCAGCCACCCCTGCCCCGTCATCTTTCGATAGCAGGCCAAGAACATCAGATACGCGCCGACGAAGCCGAGCGTCTGCTTGGATTCGTAGACGCCCTGCCATTGACCGTTATGCATCCAGCTGTGGTCGATCCCGATGTCGGGCACAGCCAACGCACAGACAGCCGACGCGGCGACCAATATGAAGAGCCCAAGGGCCGTGGCTTTCACGATCTCGTCCAGGTCGACGCGCGTGACGAGGCAGAATGCGCCGAACGTCGTCATCGCAAGCGCCGCGCTCTTCATGATCGCCGCGACGCTCAGGCTGGACCAGAACACCGAGACAATTGCGAAGGCGTAGAATGCGACCAGCGCCACCAGATCGGGGTTGACCTGCAACCGCAGGCGCGGCTGCACGAATGCACTTGCGTAGATCAGGACGCCCCACATCAGAAGGGCTATGGCCTGTTGCAGAAAGCTCAGCTCCGCCGGCAGCAGCGCGGCGTTGAAGATGCCCATCGATGCGACCACGTTGATGGTGATCGAACAGCTGATCGCGACCCTGGCTATCTTCTCGACGCCAACGCTGCGCGTCGTCCAGATCGCGCTCCCGGGTGCTCCGGAATCCACCTCGGTCTGCAGGCTGGCCATGAGATGACCTTCCTTAAGCGCGGTTAATAATTCGCTAGCGCAGGTCGATCTCCATCGCTGCGACGCGGCGCCGTTGCGAAATTAACGTTTTGGTAACGATATGAGCCTTGCGCGAGGCGTTAATGCAAACTGCACGCCGCCGGTGTCTCGCCCGTAACGACCCTGCTATAAAGCGCAGATCCGGCTCGAGCGCCCCGTCCCGAGCTATCCGGTTTCCCTGGTTGTGCATGAACAAAGCTAGCAACACGTTCGACATCGCCATCCAGCAGGGATTCGACTTCCTGTCGCCTGATTACGCGGAGCTGTTTGACAACTCGGCTGCCACCGCGTTCCAGCATCCGCTTTGGCTGGACACCCTCTACACCCGGCTCGCGTCTCATGCAGGCGCAACGCCTCTGGTTGTCGTGGTACGCCACCGCGCGACGGGCGCCCTTGCGATGGTGCTGCCCTTGCTGCGGATCCGGCGCGGCCCGATACGGACCGTCGAATTCGCCGACCTCCGCGTCTCCGACTATCTGGCGCCGGTGTGCAGTCCGCAGGTATTTTCCGAACTGCTCAAGGACGAGAGTGCGTGCGCGGAAATCAGGTACCTCGTCCGCCCGTTCGATCTGCTCCGAATGACCAAGCTGCCGGACGGACGGCTTCCGATCGAGAACCTGCTGGCGACGCCCCGCCGCGTCGCGATGGAGTCCAATGCCTATGCGACCGTCCTTGTCGCGCCGTTCGAGCAATGGCGCGCCAGTGCGATGGACCGTTCCTACCAGAAGGAGCTCGCAAAGAAATCCCGGCAGCTCCAGAAGAAGGGCGATCTGAGTTTTTCATGCTGCAGCGACAGCGCCTCCGTGATCGAGGCGCTGGACGTGATGCGCAAATTCCGCGGTCCGCGCTTTCAGGCGCAAGGCGATGGAGATCTGCTCCAGCGCCCCGAATATTACGGCTTCTATTCCGAGATGGCGCAGCGCGGCCTCGGCTCCTTTGTCCGGCTCTATGCCATGAAGATGGATGGCGAGGTGATCGCCGCCGTGCTCGGGCTCTGCCATCGAGGCAGCTTCCTCGTCATCATGAGCGCCTTCGACATTGCCGGATACAAGAGCCAGTCCCTGGGCGCGCTGATGTTCGAGCAGGTGGCGAAGGATTGCATCGAGCGCGGGGATCAGATGCTCGATTTCACCATCGGTGACGAGCCCTACAAGAAACTGTTCGGCGCGCAGCCTTCGCCGATGTGGGCGGTTACGCAGGCCGGCAGCACCGTGGGCGCCATTTCCTTGTTCGCACTGAAACAGGCCCCCTGGCTTAAACTCGCCGCCAAGCGAATGTCGGAGTTCAGGCTCCTGCCGACCCGGACCTCAACGCCCACGCGCTGACCGACGCGAGGCCCCGACAGGCGCGGCTCTCAGGCGTGTAGCGCGCTTCGAACATGCGCGAGCCAGCCTGGCCGCATCTGATCGACGCGGTGGGTGATCCTGCGTCGCAGGAAGTGCAGCCGCCGCCGCAGGTCCCAGCCGATATCGTTGCGGGACGTCAGGGCATGCCGGAAGCGCGCCATCTTGAGCGACTGCTGGTCCGCCACGACCTTGTCAGGGTCGGAATAGAATTCCGAAATCTTCTCCTGGCTCATGCCCTCGGTCACCAGCCAACGCGGCGCATATTCAGTGCAGAGCCGCTCGACGTCGACCAACAGGCGGGCAACGCCGGTGCCGGCGGCCGGGCAATTGGTCTGGAAGGCATCGCCGATGAGCACGACGCCGGGCTGGAGATGTCCTTCCACGACGGACAGGTCCATCACCCAATTCTGCACCCGGTCGGTCACGTGGAAATCGCCAAGGTAAGGCCGCAATCCGGGCAGCAGGCGCAACACCGTCGCTTCCGGTTCGCGGCGCAATTCGCGCATGATCGGATCGGCCGGGTCGCGGAACATGAAGAGGTTTGCCCGCATGCCGGCACGCACGGGAAACAGGCTGAGATAATCGATGCCGTCCGCCGTGCGCTCGCCGTAACAGGTCAGCGCCTCGAAATCGAACGGCACATCGTCCCGGCGCGCGATCGTGAATCCAAACGTGACCGAATGGCGCTCGGCCAGCACCCGCCGCTTGATACCGAGCTTGTAGCCGAGAACGCCCGCCATGCCCGTGGCCAACACGACAAGGCGCGCTGTCATGCGCCGCCCGGACGCGAGCTCGATATGCTGGATATCGTCGCTGCAGTTGACGGCCGTGACCTCGTCGACGATCAGGCTGGACGGATCAGGCAGTTGACTGCGCGCCATGGCGACGAGATCGGCATAGGCTAGTCCGTAAGCCCGGCCGACGTTGACGTCGACCACCTTGCCGTCCCTGACATTGAGCACCTGATCATATCGGCAGGCCACGTTGTCGAGCGCGTCGAGGAAGCCCAGCTTGCGCAACATCTCCAGCTGGTGGCCGCCGATTTTCTCGACCCGGAACTCGTCCGGATGGACCGCGCGCTTGTCGACGAGAGCGACACGATGCCCTGCCCGCGCGAGCACGGCCGCCGCGAGCGAGCCCGCAAGGCCGCCGCCCACGATCGCGATGTCGGCGGCGATCGTCGAAGTGCCCGCCGCGGCGTTCGGCTCGGTCACGTTGCTATCCGCCGTCATGATCCAGGCTCCCACGGTCAACGATGGTTGCCCGTGCAATTCTCTCGCCTGATGTCGCATAGCAGGACCAAACGCGATCATTTCTCGATATCTCGGTTAATGCAGCGGAGACCTGCCCGGCCCGATGAGATTCGGCACGCGCCTTGCTCGGGAAGGCCATTCCCGGCGAGCCGGTCCGCATTCCAGCGGCTCATCTCGCCTCATCGGCCGTCGATGCGGCGCTATGCCGCCACGCGATCGGGCCGCACTTTGCTCTATCTGGGACAATGGGGTCAGCGATGTTCCATAGTGAAGCAACAGGCATGGCCGCGACGTCGCCGCGGTCGGCAGGATCATGGAGGCCGTCCATTAACACTCGCGGTTTTTCGGCATGCTAGGCTTTTGCAGGTAATCGGAAAGATGTCTCTTCAGGGGAAGTTGCCTTTTAAATTTCCATGATCGAATCCATCGTCCAATTCATGCGGCGCGACGTGACGCGCGGTGTTGCCGGAACCATCCTTCTCAAGGTTGGTAGCGGCGCGCTTGCGTTCGCGTTGTTCTCGCTTGCGGCACGAACGATGTCGCCCGATGGGTTCGGCATCTTTGCGACCTGGCTTTCGGTGGCCCAGATGGCAGCGGTCGTCGGTCTGGTGGGCCAGGAATCGCTGCTGGTGCGATTTCTGAACGAGTATCGGGTGGGAAATCAGCCCGATCTCACCAAAGGCGTGCTGCTATCGAGCCTGAAGATTTCCTCGATCGCGATGCTGATTGCGATCGGCACAATGGCGATCGGCGCGAACATCAAAGGCGCCTCGTGGCTGCTGATCATCGCGGTGTCGGCCTACACGGCCGTGAATGCGGGGCTGATGCTTGGCAGCCAGATCGCACGCTCGCTGGTCAGCATTCTCATGGGAGAAGGAAACAGGGAGTTCTTCTGGCGCGTCAGCGTCGTGTTGTTCCTGCTTGCAATCATGTTCGGCCATCGCCAGCTCGATCCCGCCGAATTGATCGCCGTGATGACGATCGCCATGTCGGTCGGACTCATCGCACAGATCATCGCGATTGCGCGAACCCTGCCGGATTTCCGCGGCACGGCGGTGGGGTCCGAGACGTCGCGCTGGAGATCGAGCGCGCTTCATTTCTGGGTCGCGTCCATCCTCGAAGCCGCGAACCAGTATTTCGACGTCATCCTGGTCTACTGGATGCTGGACCCGACAACCGCCGGAATTTACTTTGCCGCTTCGCGCCTGGCCAACATCTTCGCCATGCTCTCGGCCGCACTGTACAGTTTTGGCGCACGTCGGCTCCCCTCGCTGTACTTCAGCAAGAACCACCAGGAATTCGAGCGAACGTTGCGGCTCATGGCAGAAGTGACCGCGGTGTGCGTGGTCAGCGGACTTCTCCTGATCTGGGTTGGAGGTCCCCATCTGCTCAACCTGTTCGGTCCGCATTTCGCCGCGCAGCACTGGGTCCTGATCGTGCTCGCGATTGGAACGGCGTTCCAGGCAGCGGGCGGTCCGTCTGCGGCGATCTTGCAGCTGACCGGCTATGAGCGCGAGTATGTCCCCGTGATCGCCGGAAACGTAGCGCTGCGGCTGGTCGGATTTCTCGTCCTCATTCCCTGGCTCGGCGTTCTTGGCGCAGCGATCTCGGCCACTGTGTCGCTGGCGCTCGCGACCATCGCCCTCAACATCCTCTGTCGACGGCGAACCGGGGTCGACCCCTCGATTCTGGGGCTTCTGCGCTTCTCGACATCGAAGCCCAGCGCCTACGCGGTCCGTGGCGCGGACTCCGGCGAATAGGCGTCTGTTCAGCGAGACGATTGCACGGCTTGGCAATCCGTTGCCGGTTGGCGTCTCAACCAGCCAGCCCCAGCACTTCGCCGCGACGCGACGCCGAGGGGCCGGTCGGCACACGATTGACGACGATGCCGGTCGGCACGCCGGCAAACCGGGAGAGCGCAGCGATTGCCCTGCGCATTGCGGCCGAGTCGACTGCGTCTTCGCGCGCGACCAGCATGACAAGATCAGCGTGAGCAGCCAGCGCCGCCGCCTCCGGCTGCAAGGCCAGGGAGGTGGCGTGGACCACGATCAGATCGAACTCCGAACGAATATCGTCCGCGGGCATCGGCTCGGGCCTCTTGCTGGCGCCCAGAAGCTCATCGACGCTGCGAAAGTCCGCGGTGGTCATGCCGTCGGCCTGGCCCTTGGCAAGGCCAGCCTCGGCACCGCCGAGGTCCGGCTCGACCCGGATCAGGACGCTCAGCTTCCCCGTGTTCACCGCCCATCGATTCAGCGATCGCGCGACGGTGTTGCCGCCGGCCCGCTTTCCGACCGACATCACGAGGACGACCTTGCCACGAGGTCTCGGTACCCTCTCCAGCCGGTCCAGCAGCGGACGCAGATGGGGACCAAGATCAAGTTCGGTCGTCGCGGACACCGGACCTTGCCAGATGTTTCTGGGGACTTCGCCAGGCGTCAGGTCGGGAATGCGGGCCCACACGGGCGGACGTGACCACGTCGCGGGCTGGCGCGGAGCCGGTTCGGGGTCGCGGATATCAGGAGCGGATTTGTCCGATCCGCGTCCCGTGGCGGCAACGACCGCCGTCGATGTCAGCAGCGAACCGATCGCAAGAGCGGCGAGCAGCAAAGACAGTGGTGGAAGGGTCGAGCGCAGCGGCGGAATGGCGGACGACGCAATCTTGGTCTGGGAGCTCTGCAAGAGGCGCTGCTCGTTCGTCGTCTTGGAGCGCGAGAGGAACTGCTCGTAGATGTTTCTGTTGGCCTCGGCGTCGCGCTGCAGCTCCTGGAGCCGGACCAGAGCCTGACCATCGACCAGAAGCTGCGATTCCGCCGCCTTCATCTGGCCTTCCAGCGCCTTCTGTTGTTCGCGCTGGGCCTCGTATTCCGATTTTGCGGTATCGATGCCCTTCGTCCGCTCGACTTCGATCTGCCTGTTGAGATCGGTCAACTGGCTGTAGGACATGACGAGGTCGGGATGGCGATCGCCGAACACCGCCCGCTTCTGCGCAATCTGGTCATTGAGCGCCGATCGCTGTGCGCGCAGGGCGCTCAGCAGATCCTGCTTGACGGGGCTATCGACATTCGCCTTCACGTCGCGCTGTGCCTGCTCGTAGCGGGCCTTCGCCTCTTCGGTCCGGGCCCGCGCAGCGGCAACCTGCTGCGACAGTTCGGTGACCCGCAATTGCTGGGTGGTGGAATCCTTGCCCGCGTTGACGATCCTGTGCTCGAGCTTGAACGTGGCCACGGCGTCCTCTGACGCCTTCAACCGTTCGTTCAATGATTTGAGCCGGCCACTGAGCCAGTCGGCGGCCTCGTCGGTCGCATCGGTGCGGCTGCGGCCCTGGCTGGCGACGAACGCCTCGGCGATGGCATTGGCGTAGTAGGCCGCCCGCTCCGGCCGGTTCGAGGTGAAGCGGATGGCGATGACATAGGTCAGCCCGCGACGGGAAATGTCGAGGCGGTTGCGGAATCTCTCGAGCAGGCGTGCGGGGTCGGTATGTCCCCCGGAAATGTCTTGGTCATCCCGAATCTTGAGCTGCTCGATCAGCGGCTCGAGAAAGCCGTCGGACTTCGCCACTTCGACCAGGCTTTGCAGCGCGGCGCTGTCCTGCCCGATGCCCGGCAGAACGTCCTGTTCCGTGGTCACGCGTTGCTCGCGGGGATCGACCACGACCAGCGCGGTCGCCGCAAATCGCACCGGGATCACCAAGAGAACGACGACGCCCAGGGCAAAAATCGCGAGAGCGAGCGTCAGGATGCGGCGAGCATTGTCCCGCATGAAGGAGAGCGCACCTGCGGCCGTGAGCGCACCGCCCAAGCGTGCGGCGGATTCGCGCGACTCGCCGTTCGACGCATGTCGCGTCTGCCACGACGCGGCAACACCGGTCGATCCGGAGCTTGTCGGGTCTGCGCGGCGACCGAACGTCATGGATTTTACTCGGATTCAACTGGCGAACACTGTTCAGTGCCTGCTCCAACGTAAATATCTATGGTTAATCCGCGGTTACCCGCGCCTGGCGCGGTCATGACCAATTGGTTAACGCGCTCGCCTCGTTTTGTCGGGAACCAGCGGAATTCATTCGCTAACGAGGCCCTTGCTGCAGGGCGCCCATTAACTCCGTTTATTGCTAGTCGGTGTCCGCGTGATACCCGCATGGTAGATACGGGGTTAAGAAGTTGAAAAATTCGTATCTTCAGTGGGTCGGGATCCGTGCTCCATTACCAGCCAAACAAGGCGTTGGGCGAGACGACTGCGACAGCACTCCCGCCGCCTAACGGTAGCGGACAAAAGCTGCACGTGCTCCTCGTACAGACCCAGGCCGAGAATGCGGGTGCGCAGGAGATCTCGCGCCTGCTTGGCGCCGGGCTGACAGCTCGCGGCTACCGGGTCACCAATCTGTTCTTCTTCCGCAAGTCGGATTCGTTCGACGAGCCGCCCGATACGATCTATTGCGCGTCGAGCCGGCCCGGAAATCCGCTGGCGCTGCTGCGAATGCTGTGGACGCTCGGCGGCCATATCAGGGCCACCAGGCCCGACGCCGTTCTGACGTTTCAGCACTTCGGCAATGTCATCGGCGCCGGTGTGGCGCGCCTGATCTGCCGCGCGCCTGTCATCGCCAATCAGGTTTCATCCGCGCTGTCGATGAGCTGGCCAGTCCGCACGGCCGACATCGTCATGGGCAGTCTCGGCTTCTTCGACCGCATCACGCTCAACTCGCTGGACATGCAGCGCGAGTATTCGCGCTACCCGAGGGCCTATCGCGCGCGCATGGTGCATGTCCCGCACGGCTTCGACGACAAGGCGCTCACCCTGACGAAGCAAGCCGCGCGACAGAAATTCAATCTGCCGCCGGATCGCACCCTGCTCGGCTGCGCAGCAAGATTGCACCCGCATAAGCGGCTTGACGCGGCGATCCGTCTGTTGCCGGATCAACCCTCCTGGCACCTCGCGCTGGCTGGCCAAGGAGCCGACGAAGCCCGGCTGCGGCAGTTGGCGGACGAGCTGAGAGTATCGGACAGGCTGCATCTGCTCGGCGAAATCACCCCGCGCCAGATGGCGGAGTTTCTCGCCGCTCTCGACGTGTTCGTATTTCCGACGCAGGCGGAGACCTTCGGCCTCGCCGCTGTAGAGGCCGCAAATGCCGGCGTCCCCTCGGTCGTCACCGATCTTCCGGTCTTGCGCGAGGTGTTGTCCGTCGAAGGCAAACCGACAGCGCTGTTCGTCGATGCCGCCGATCAAACCAAGCTGGCGGTCGCCGTCTCCAGGCTCCTGACGGACCAAAAACTGAGCGACGAACTGCGGCAAAACGCCAAAGGCCTGAAGCTGCGCTATTCAGTGGATGCCATGGTGGAGGAATACGTTCGAATTCTCGGCCAGGTCATTTGATCGGGACGCATTGAAACGGGTCGGCTCGACATGACCATCGAGTTTCGCTGTGAAATTGAGCATGCGCGGCAGTGGATGGGCCGCCAGATGCTGTCGATCGACGGCCGGGATGTACCGGTCCAGATCGCATGGACCGCAACGGCGGAGCCGCGGCCGACCGGTCTCGACATGCTGTTCGAGCTCGAACGTTTGGTGTTGCACAAGGGCAAGCACAGCGGCACCGACAGGCTGAAGATCAGTCCGGAACGAATGCAGGCTCGCGCCGGCACGGCAGACGTGATCGTCGATTTCACCGGTGCCGCGCGGGATCCGAACTGCTCCGCCCGGCAGTATCTCCGCCCGCTGTTCAATGGAGTCGCAGGCGAAAACGCAGCTCTTGCCGCCATTCTCGCCGGCGATCTGCCGGTGATCGAAATCGTCGACGAGGTCGACGGTGCCATCCTCGATCGCGGCCACCCCTCCGCCGAAATCGCGGCCGGTCTGAGCGGCGGACTGGAAACCGTCATGGCGCGAACCCTGACCATGGTGAAGGCCATCCTGTCGGGAAGGCCGCGCATCGTGCCGCTGATGGCACGACCCGCCCGAACTGGTAACGGCCGCCCGCCGGCGGCGTACGTCGCGCGCGGCCTAGCGACATCGATCGCCAAGGAGATCTATCGCCTCTGCTGCTATGCCCCGCACTGGCATGTCGGATGGCGTATCAACAAGGGCGTAGGCGTCTGGCAGACCGGAGATCTGTCAGGCCCTCGCTGGAACGTCCTTGCCGATCCCGGAAACCACTTCTACGCCGATCCTTTCCCCATCACGTGGCAGGGACGAACATTCGTCTTCTTCGAAGACCTCGATCACCGGGTTGGAAAAGGAATCATTTCCGCAATCGAGTTCGACGACGCCGGCCCCGTCGGAGAAGTTGTGCCAGTGCTGAACGAGCCCTGGCACCTCTCCTATCCGTTCTTGATCGAGGACGATGGCGCGTTGTGGATGATCCCGGAGAGCTCGACCAATGGGGACGTCGCCATCTATAAATGCGTTCGGTTTCCCGACAAATGGGAGCGGCACGCGACGCTGCTTTCGGGCGTCGAGCTGGCCGATGCCACGATCACGCGGCACAACGGCCTGAACTATCTGTTCGGGGCCTGGCGCGACGGCACCGGCGGCTACTCGGATTCGCTGGCGATCTATTACGCCGAGCACCTCGTGGGCCCGTGGTTGCCGCATGCCAGCAACCCGGTCCTCATCGACCGCGCGAGCACGCGGCCTGCGGGGAATTTCGTCATCATCAATGACAAATTGTGGCGCCCGGTCCAGGATTGTGCCGGCGGATACGGCGCAGCGCTCGCCCTGGCGGAAATCGTCGAGCTGTCGCCGACGGCGTTCAAGCAGATCGTCCGCCACTCTCTTCGGCCCGGACCGGCATGGCCCGGCAGGAAGTTGCATACCTTGAACCGCTGCGGACAGCTCGAGGTGATCGACGGATCGCGTGTCCAACCCAAGACCCGCGCCTTGACAAGCAAATTTCCATCGGCTGTTCTGTCGCCGCGAACCAGTCCCTCTACCGCCAGCTAGCGCGGATGGTTGAACAGATCCGTCGTGGCGTCGTCGACGGCGATATCGACCAGCGCGGGACCGCTTGATGCCAACGCTTCGGTCAAGATGGCGTCGACGTCGCCGGCATCGGTCACGCGCTGCCCCGGACAACCCATTCCCCTTGCGAGCGCCACGAAGTCGAGCCCGGGCAGGTCGATCCCGGGCGGGCGATGCGCCTGCATCAGCTGGCTGAAGGCGCGCATCGCGCCATAGCCTGAATTGTTCATGATCACGAAGGTGATCGGCAGGCGGCGCTGCACCGCGGTCCAGATCGCCTGGATGCAATACATCGCCGATCCGTCACCGATCAGGGCGACAATGCGGCGGCCCGGCCGCGCCAGCGCCACGCCAACGGAAGCCGGCAGGCTGTAACCGAGTCCGCCGCTCGCCATCGTGTAGAAGCTGTCCGCGCCCGGCCGCGGCAGGAATTGTTGAATGGCGGGACGGTGCGACGGCGCCTCCTCGACCACGATCGCATCGCCCGGCATCAACGCCGAGAGCCGGGCGAGCGCATAGGCCGGCGGAATTGGATCTTGCGCGGCAGGAGCGGCAGGCCGCATCCGCGCGGCCGGCACCTCGCGCTCGGCGATGTCGGGCATCGCCGACAGCAGTCCAGCCAGCGCCTTCGGGAGCGTGCTGATGATGGTGTCACCGACAGAAGCGGATGCGGCTTCCGTCGGATCATCCGTGATCTGCCAGACCGGCGTTCCGTCGTCGAGCAATTCGCATTGTCCTTCGACATGAAAAGTAAACACCGGCGCACCGACCACGACGATCAGATCGGCGCCGCGCAGGGCGCGGGCGAGACCTCCCGGCGCTGCCGGAAGAAAGCCGGCAAACAGCGGATGCAGTTCCGGAAAGCTCGAACGGCTCGACATCGGACTTGCCCAAACGGCCGCGCTCGCCTGCTCGGCCACAGCGATCATCGCGTCGACGCAGCCGCTGCGATCGATCTCGGGTCCGACAACGAAGATTGGCCTCTTGGCGGCGCGGATCGCCGCGCCGAGCCGGACGATCGCCGCCGGATCCGGCGCAAACTCCGTCGCGATGTGGCGGACCGGCGGAGCAACCGCGGGCCGCGCCCAATCATCCGACGGCACCGACACGAATGTCGGACCGCGCGGATGCTGCATGGCGGTGAGGAAGGCCTGCGCGATCGCCGCTGGAACATCTTCGGCGCGCGCCGGTTCGGCGCTCCATTTCACATAGGGCTTTGGAAACTGTGCGGCGTCCTCGGAGAAGAGATAGGGTCGCATCCGCAACAGGCTGCGCGCCTGCTGCCCGGCTGTCACGACCATCGGCGTCTTGTTGCGGAACGCGGTGAAGAGATTGCCGAGCGCATGTCCGAGCCCGGCCGCCGAGTGCAAATTGACGAAAGCCGGACGCCCCGTCGCCTGCGCATAGCCGTCGGCCATGCCGACGACGCAGGCTTCCTGCAGACCAAGCACGTAGTCGATGTCGTCGGGCCAGTCGCCCAGGAAGGCAAGCTCGGTCGAGCCGGGATTGCCGAAAACGCGATCGACACCGAAGGAACGAAGCACACCGAGGGTCGCTTCCCGAACCGTGAGAACTTTCGAATTCATCAATGGCGTCCTGGTGGGCTTCGCTTGCTGCGCGATCAGAAGGGATAGTGCTGCGGCTGGGTCTCGATGGTGATCCAGCGCAGATCGGTGAACTCGGCGATCCCGGCCTGGCCGCCGAAGCGGCCGTAGCCCGATCCCTTCACGCCGCCGAACGGCATCTGCGCTTCGTCATGCACGGTCGGGCCGTTGACGTGGCAGATGCCGCTTTCGATACGCTGCGCCACCGTCAATGCACGCGCAACGTCGCGGCCGAACACGGCGGCCGAGAGGCCGTACTCGGTGTCGTTGGCGAGCCGCACGGCGTCGTCCACGCCACTTGCCCGGATCACCGAGACGACGGGACCAAAGCTCTCCTCGGTGTAGATGCGCATGCCGGGCACCACGCGGTCGAGCACGGTGGCAGGGACGACCGTGCCAACCCGGTCGCCGCCCGCGAGCTTGACGGCGCCTTTGGCGATCGCGTCGTCGATCAGTGCAACGACATGCTTGGCCGGCGCCTCGTCGATCATCGAGCCGATGACGACCGGACCGGAGCGCGGATCGCCCGCCGGAAGCGCAGCCGTTTTCTTCGCAAGCTTCTCGACAAAGGCGGCCGCCACCGCCTCGTCGACGATCACCCGCTCGGTCGACATGCAGACCTGGCCCTGATTGATGAAGGCCCCGAACGCGACCGCCGCGACGGCGGCGTCGAGGTCGGCGTCATCGAGCACGATCAGAGGCGCCTTGCCGCCAAGCTCGAGCAACGCCGGCTTGAGGTGGCGACCGGCGAGTTCGGCGATGACGCGGCCGACGCGGGTCGAGCCGGTGAAGTTGATCCGCCGCACCGCAGGATTGGCGATCAGGCGCTCGACCAGAGCGGGCGCGTCGGCCGCTGCGTTGGTCAGGACATTCACGACGCCGGGCGGAAAGCCTGCGTCCTTGAAGATCTCGCCGATCAGCCGGTGCGTTCCCGGGCAGATCTCGGAGGCCTTGAGCACGACCGAATTGCCGCAGGCAAGCGCCGTCGCCACGGCGCGAACGCCGAGAATGATCGGCGCATTCCACGGTGCGATGCCGAGGCAAACGCCGGCCGGCTGGCGAACGGACATTGCGAGACATCCCGGCTTGTCCGACGGGATCACCTCGCCCGCGATCTGCGTGGTGAGCGACGCCGCCTCGCGCAGCATGCCGGTCGCGAGCTTCACGTTGAAGGCGGACCAGATCTCCGTCGTGCCGATCTCGGCCATCATGATCCGGACGAAGGCGTCGCGCTTGGCCTCGAGCGCATCTGCGGCCTTCAGCAACAGGGCTCGCCTCGCATTTGGGCCAAGCGCCGACCATCCTGGCAATGCGGCGGAAGCCGCCGCCACTGCGGCGTCGGCATCGGAAGCGGTCGCGGCGGCCGCACGGCTTGCGACCTCCTGCGACAGCGGATTGCGCCGCTCGAACACCTTGCCGCTGGAAGCGGCCTGATCCTGCCCGTTGATGAGAAGACTGACGTCCATGAAAACCTCCCTGGTGTTGTGGCCAAGCTCAGCCGAGCAGCCGCGACTTGCCGGTTTCACGCGCGAAGCCGAGCGCGATCATCGCCGCGAGCGCGAGCGCGACGTAGTATCCCGTAATCGCGTAGGTGGAGCCCGTCTGCGCAAACAGGCTGGTGGCGACCAGCGGCGCGATGCCGCCGCCGAGCACCGTCCCGAGCTGCTTTCCGATCGACACGCCGGTGAAGCGAATGCGGGTCGGAAACAGCTCCGGGAAATAGCTCCCTTCGCTGCCGAACATCAGCGGATGGATCACCCCCGCGGCGAGGATCACCGCGCACGTCACCAGCATCGTGTCACGGCTCGCGACCACACCGTAGAATGCAAACATCGAGATGGCTGCGAGCACCACGCCGGCCAGGAACAGACGCTTTCGTCCGATGCGGTCGGACCAGGCGCCGATGAGGGGCATCGCAACGAGCCCGACGAGATTGGCAAACAGCACGGCCTGCGTGATGACGTCCTTCTGGACGCCGAGCTGACGGGTCGCGAAGGAGATGGTGAAGATGGCGGTCAGATAGAAATAGGAAGTCTGCGCCATCTCGGCGAAGAACACGATGAGGATCGGCCGCCAGTGCTCCCGCACTGCCTCGACCACAGGCGCCACTTCAGTCACCTTCGCTTCGCGGAACGTCGCGCTCTCCTCGATGCGCAGGCGCATGTAGACGCCGAGCGCGACCAGCACCGCACTGATCAGGAACGGCACGCGCCAGCCCCATGACAGCAGGTCCGCTTCCGGCAGCCGTGAAATCGTGAGCGCCGCGAACGAGGCGAGCACGACACCGACGGGTCCTGCGGCCTGGATCACCGCGGCCGAGAAGCCGCGCCGGTGCCCGGGCGCCGTCTCGATTGCCATAAGGATCGCCGCGGTCGACTCGCCGCCGAGCGCAAACCCCTGGACGAAGCGCAACGCCACGAGCGCGACGGTCGCGGCCACGCCCACGCTGGCGTAGGTCGGCAACAATCCGATCGACATGGTCGCAAGTCCCATCATGAGCAGCGTACACAGCAAGACGGACTTTCGGCCGAGGCGGTCGCCGAAATGACCGAACACTAGTCCGCCGAGCGGACGTGCCAGAAATCCGACGGCAAACGTCGCGAACACCGCAATGGTCGCCGTGAGCTGGTCGAACTTCGGAAAGAACAGCTGGTCGAACACCAGCGGCGCGATCAGGCCGTAGATGAAGAAGTCGTACCATTCGATCGCGGTGCCGATGGTGCCGGCGATCAGGATACGCCGGCGGCTGCTCGCCGTCTGCTCGGCAATGGCGACGGTCGCAACATGACCGTCGTAGTCCTCCAATGCTCTTGTCGTCACGGTTTCCTCCTCCGGTGTCATTTGTTGTCTTGTTATTGGCCGCGCAGCCGCTGATCGGATGCGACGGCGAGAGTCGATCAGCTTGCGAGCCGTGCGCCGTCGCCTGCATTGTGTCCGAGTGCTCGGGCAAGGGCGCGCCCGACAGTGCCAGCCTGTGACGCGCTGCCGCGCCAGGCCACGATCTGGTCGGGGCGTATCAAAGCCAGATCCGCCTCGTAGAGATCGCGCAGGGATTTCGGCAGCGTGACGAGTTTCACATCGACCCCGATCGCCCGGATGGTCTCGGCGAATGACGAATGCGCGGACATGACTTCGCCAAACTGGAGCAGCGTCCACTCGAACCCGAACAGGTCGTACAGGGAGACGCCGTCTTCCAGCCACGCATGCGGGGCGCGGCCGCCGGGACAGGCGCTCGGAACGTAGACGTTCGCGGCATCGGGCGGCGGCTGGCTGCCGTCGGGGACGATGATCGGCGAGCCGTCGTAGCGCCCGCCGAAGGTGACGCCGGGGATGTTGAATTCGGCGCGGGCGTGCTGTTCGAGATAGACGCCCGCGATCCGCCGCGCCTCGTCGCCGGCCTCGGTGGCGTCCTCGATGTCAGGCGCGGGAGCGAACAGACCGAGCGAGTCGGCAAAGCGGCGCGCGTAATCGGTGTTGCGAAGTGCCACCGGACGCCGCTCGACCTCGTAGCTGTCGAGCAGCCCCGCCGGGCTCACGCCCTTGACGACGCTTGCGAGCTTCCAGCCGAGATTGACCGCATCCTCGATCGCGGTGTTGTAGCCAAGCCCGCCGGTTGGCGTGAACAGATGCGCCGCGTCGCCGCCGAGGAAGACCCTGCCCCGCTGCATTCCATTCGCGACCAGCGCGTGACCGGCGGTCCAGGTCAGGAACGACAGCACCTCGCAGTCGATCGGCGCGCCGCAGGCACGCTGGAACGCTGCTTTGGCTTCGTCGATCGTGATCGCACTTTCGTCCTCGTCGGGCCGAAGCTGCGTGTGAAACGCGAATTCGTCGCGACCGTTCACCGATGCCATGAAGGCGCGGCGGTCGCCGTTGAAGCAATTGTACATCCACGCCTTGGCGTGCGGGATGCTCGCGTAGAATCCGGGTGAACGGAGATAGACGGCCAGCATGCGGCCGCCCATGAAATCGCGCTGCGTCCCGGTTTCGCCGCCGTAGACAATGCCGAGCGATTGCCGGACCATCGAGCGCGGCCCGTCGGCCCCGACCAGGAAGTCGGCCCGGACCTCAAAGCGGCTGTTGTCATCGAGACGTTCGATCTGGGCGACGACGGCGTCATCGCTCTCGACGTAGCTGATCAGACGATGACCGTAGCTGAGCCGTATTCCGGGAAGCCGTTCGGCATGGCGGCGCAGCACCGCCTCGACATATTTTTGCGAGACGCGATGCGGCAGCTCGGCCGCGCTCCAGGAGCCCGACATGCCCTTGACGAGTTCGCCCGCGCGTGACGACGACGGCAACTGAAATCGGGCCAGCTCGTAGCCGGTGTAGCGCGTGAAGTACGCAACGTCGGTCGGATAATCCGCAGGCAGACCTTCGCGTCGGATCTCGTCGGCAAAACCCAGCCGCCGATAGTGCTCCATCGAGCGCGCTTGCGTCGCGTTGGCTTGGGGATTGAAGGCCGTGCCCGGCTTTTCGTCGACCAGGATCGCGGACACGCCGCGCCGGCCGAGTTCGTTGGCCAGCATCAGCCCGCAGGGCCCCCCGCCCACGATGAGCACCGCGGCCGTCAGACATGTTTCCAAGGCGCTTCTCCCTACCAGCATTATCCTGCATGGTAAGGATGCCTGACGATATCGTCAAGTAGCCTGACTACTCGAGCTCGTGGAGCGTGTCGAATTGCGCGCCGTAGACTGCCAATCCCTTCAGGATCGCATCCATCGTGGCCTTGCCGAGTTCGGCGCGCATCTCCTGCTCGGCAACGTCGACGGCGTCGCGGAACGCATCGAGCCATTTGCGTCCCGCCGGCGTGAACATGACGATGCGCGCGCGCCGATCGGTGGGATCGGCGATGCGATCGACCAGGCCGAGCTCGGCGCATTGATCGACCAGCTCGCCCATCGCCTGCTTGCTCATGGAGGCGCGGCGGGCGAGCTCCGTCAGTCTGGTCCCCTCGACGTCGAGATTGCGTGTGAGGCCGACATGCGCGATCCGCGTTTCGCCATGCCCCTTCTCGCTCATCAGCTCGAGCACACGACCTTCGAAGCGCCGCACTGCGTTGTTGAGCAGCCGACCGATGTTGGCATGCCGCCATGCGGTGCCGGATGTCCTGGCTTTCAATGGATGTGCCTTCTGCAAAGCCGCCTGAATTCGAAAATGTCGCTCACTTCGCTGCGTCGATCCAGATCCCCGGCTGCGAATGCTCGCGGATGTGGGTGACCAGGAAGTCGGAAAAGACCCTGATCTTGGCGGGCAGTCCGGCACGGTTCTGGTAGGCGATGTTCATCGTCAGCAGCGGCAGCTCCCAGTCCATCAGAACCGGGACGAGACGGCCCGCCGCGATATCGCTTTGCACGATGTACAGCGGCTGGATGAGAATGCCGAGTCCCGCCAGTGCGGCGCCGCGGATGACCTGGCCGTCATTGCTGTCGAGCGTCGGCGTGATGCGAACAGTCTGCGCGCCGTTGCCTTTGCGCAGGCGCAGCGAATAGGGATCGTTGGCGAGATTGTAGACCAGCATGTTGTGGCGCGCGAGATCGACGGGCTGTTCCGGCTCGCCGCAGCTTGCGAGATAGGACGGCGCAGCCGCGAGCACACGCCGCATCTGGCCAATGCGGCGGACGATGATGTTTGAATCCGGCTCCTGCTCGCGCGTCCTGATCGCCACGTCGATGCCGGCCTCGATGAAATCGGAGTACCGGTTGGCGGTGGTGATCTGCATGTTGAGCTTCGGATAGCGCGCGCGGAAGGCCGGCAGCATCGGCGCCAGATAGATCACTGCAAAGGACAGCGAGCTCGTGACCCGCAGCGTGCCCTGCGGCGACAGCGCGCGATCGCTGACGATGTCCTCGGCCTCCGCCAGTTCGCTCAAAACCCGGCTCGAGCGTTCCAGCAGCTCCTGCCCCGCCTCCGTCAACCAGAGCCGACGGGTGTTGCGCTCGATCAGCCGGACCGCAAGGCGCTCCTCGAGCGCGCTGAGATGCCGGCTGGCGGCAGCATTCGACATGCGCAGCGCTTCGGCAGCTTTGGACAGGCTGCCGAGTTCGGCCGTCTTGGCGAACACTTCCAATTGGAGCAGGCGGTCCATTTTTTCGCAAACAGGAAAAGAGACTTACGATTATTGACCTTTATTTCCACATCCCGCAAGTCAAAATGACCCAAACAGAAGCAAGATGGCAGGCGAGGAAGCAGGGAAATGTCGGGCCCGATCAGGCACATCGTGATGTGGCGGCTGCGCGGGGAGACGCCCGCGGAGCGTTCCGCCGCCCGGGTCAAGGTCAAGACCCTGTTCGAGGGCTTGCGCGGCCGGATCGACGGCCTCACCCATATCGAGGTCGGTGTCGATGTCAGCAACGTCGACTACGCCTGCGACGTCGTTCTGTTCTCCGAATTCACCGACCACGCTGCGCTCCAGGCCTACGCCACCCACCCGGAACATCTGCGCGTACGCGAGGCACTGGGCGACTTGCGGATCGGACGCTTCCAGGTCGATTATCCCATCAAAGAGACCGGCACATGATCGGTACGTTCACCTTTGAAAACCTGCCCTGCCGCGTCGTGTTCGGCAGCGGAACGCTGGCCTCGGCCAAGGCCGAGGTCGAGCGGCTCGGCGGCAAGCGCGCCCTGGTGCTGACAACGCCGCAGCAGGAGGCGCAAGGCAAGAGCTTGGGCGCGGCGCTCGGTCTGCTCTACGCCGGCATCTTTCCGGGCGCGACCATGCACACGCCGGTCGAGGTCACGGAGCGGGCGCTCGCGGCGATGAAGGCGTGCGATGCCGACTGCGTCGTCTCGCTCGGCGGCGGATCCACGACCGGGCTCGGCAAGGCGCTCGCCCTGCGCACCGGGATCAACCAACTGTGCATTCCCACCACCTATGCCGGCTCGGAGATGACGCCGATCGTCGGCCAGACCGAGAACGGACTCAAGACCACGGTACGCGACGCCGCCATCCTGCCGGAGACGGTGATCTACGATGTCGATCTCACTTTGACGCTGCCGGCGAGCCTGGCCGCGACATCAGGCATCAATGCGATCGCGCATGCAGCCGAAGCGCTCTACGCGCGCGACACTAATCCGGTCACGTCGCTGATGGCGGAAGAAGGCATACGCGCATTGGCACGTGCCCTGCCCGCCATCGCCGCCAAGGGCGACGATCGCGAGGCTCGCACCGAAGCGCTCTATGGCGCCTGGCTGTGCGGCGTCTGCCTCGGCACCGTCGGCATGGCGCTGCATCACAAGCTCTGCCACACGCTCGGCGGCACCTTCGATCTGCCGCATGCCGAGACCCACACCATCGTGCTGCCGCACGCGCTGGCCTACAACGCCCCGGCCGTGCCCGACGCGATGGCGCGGATCTCCCGCGCCATCGGCGCCGCCGATGCATCGCAGGGGCTTTTCGAGCTGGCGAAGCGGCTGGGTGCGAAGCTCGCATTGCACGACATCGGCATGCCCGAAGCCGGCATCGACAAGGCTGCGGATCTCGCGGTCACCAACGCCTACTGGAACCCGCGCCCGCTGGAACGAGACGCCATCCGCGACCTGATCGCGCGCGCCTGGGCCGGTGAGCCGCCCGACGCCACCAAAGCGGCAGTTTGATTCGATGCGGCGCATGCTGATCAAATCCGCTGTCATCATCAGCATGGATGACACGATCGGAGATTTACCGAGTGGCGACGTGCTGATCGAGGGGAACCGCATCGTTGATTTGCGTCCATCGATCGATCTCGGCAGCGGCGCGACTGAGGCCGAGATCATCCACGGCACCGGGCGCATCGTCATCCCCGGCCTGATCAACGCCCATATGCACACCTGGCAGACGGGCTTGCGCGGCTATGCCGCCAACTGGACGCTGCTGGAATATTTCCGCCGCATGCATGCCGGGCTCGCTACGGTGTTCAGGCCCGAGGACATTTATGTCGCGACCTTGGTGGGCGCGCTGAACCAGATCAACCAAGGCACCACCACGCTGGTCGACTGGTGCCACAACAATCCGACGCCCGATCATACCGACGCCGCCGTGCGCGGCCTGATCGAGAGCGGTATCCGCGCGGCCTTCTTCCACGGCTCGCCCAAGCCCGAACCGAAACCGGGCGAGCCGCATTTCTCGGAGATCCCGCATCCACGCCGTGAGATCGAGCGCCTGCTGGCGGGGCCCCTCGCCGACCGCGACGGCCTCGTCACGCTTGGGCTCGCGATCCTCGGCCCGCATTACTCGACGCTCGACGTCGCCATGCACGATTTCCGTCTGGCGCGCGAGTTCAAGCTGATCGCATCGATGCATCAGGGCGGCGGTCCCGCCAAGACGCAGGGTGGCTGGGAGAAGCTGATCGAGGCGGGTCTCGTCGGCACTGGAATTAACATCGTGCACGGCAACGACCTGCCTGACGATCTCCTGGACCGGATGGTCGATCTCGGCGTCTCCTTCTCGGTGACGCCGGAGAACGAGATGATCCAGGGCCACGGCTTTCCGATCACCGGACGGCTGCTCGAGCGCGGCGTGCGGCCGACTATCGGCATCGATCTGGAATCCGTGCTGGCCGGAGATCTCCTCTCCGCCGCGCGCGTTGCACTCTCGATGCAGCGGGCACTCGACAACGCCGAGTCGCGCAAGGCCAGCGGTGCCATTCCGGCAACGACCACAATCCCCGTCCGCGAGGCGCTGCGCTGGATCACGACGGAAGGCGCCCGCATGCTCGGCCGCGAGGACCAGATCGGCTCGCTGACACCGGGCAAGCTCGCCGACCTCGTCGTCATTGATGCCAGCGATCTCAACCTCGTCCCTGTGCACGATCCTGTGTCCACCGTGGTCATGCAGACGAGCCTTGCCAACATCGAGGCCGTGATGATCGGCGGCGTCTGGAAGAAACGGAATGGTCGGTTGCTGGCCGACGGCCTGGAGGCGAAAAAGCAACTGCTCGTGCAATCGGGCCGGCGGCTGGTGCAGGACATCGAACGACAGGGACGCGCCGCTTGAGCGTCCCAAGGACAACAACAATGACTGATATGCCAAAGAACATCGCTTTCATCGGGATCGGCAAGATGGGCCTGCCGATGTCGGTGCTTGTCGCCAAGGCTGGTTACACCGTGACCGCGTTCGACCGGAGTGCCGCACGGCTCGACGAGGCCCGCGCGCAAGGCATTTCGATTGCCGCTTCAGCGGCCGAGGCCGTGGACGGCAAGGCCGCGATCGTCACGTCCTTGCCCGATGACGCTGCCTTGCGCGGCGCATTGCTCGGCCCCACCGGCCTCATCGCCGCCATGGCGGCTGGATCTGTCCTGATCGAGACCAGCACCGTGAGCGTCGAGGCGTCCGCAGAGGTCGCCGCCGCCGCCCAGGCGCGCGGTGTCCTCTACCTGCGGGCTCCGGTCTCGGGCAATGCCAGCATCGTCCACACCGGGGCGCTGAGCTGCTTCGTCTCGGGCCCGAAGGACGCTTACGAAAAGGCAAAGCCGCTGCTCGCCGCCTTCACCCGCGCCCAGACCTATCTCGGGCCCGGCGAGGAAGCGCGATATGCCAAGCTTGCGGTCAATTTGATGATTGCGGTGTCGGCCGCCATGATGGCGGAGAGCCTGGCGCTGGCGCGCAAGGGCGGCATCGGCTGGCAGGACATTCTGAAGGTTCTCGACGACAGCGCGGTGGCCTCACCGATGGTGAAATACAAGACCGAGCCGCTGCGCAGCCGCGATTTCGACTCGACCTTCTCCTGCAGGCAGATGGCCAAGGATCTCGACCTGATCCTCGGCGCCGGCCACGCCGTCGGCGTGCCGCTTCAGCTCGCGGCCCAAGTGCGCGAGACCTATGGCTCGCTGGTCGCGCAGGGCGACGGCGACGCCGACTTCATCGCGACCGTCAAGCATCTGGAACGGCTGTCCGGGCTTGGCGAACCCAAACTCTGATCCACGGAGGCACCCATGCGCAATTTCAATGAGAACACGATCACGGACGCGGTGCTGGAACGGATCGCGGGCGCTACCGACCCGCGGATCAAGCAGGTCAGCGAAGCGCTGGTGCGCCACCTCCATGCCTTCGTCCGCGAGGTGCGACCCACCCAGAAGGAATGGGAGTACGGGATCGACTTCCTGACCCGCACCGGTCACATGTGCGACGACAAGCGCCAGGAATTCATCCTGCTGTCGGACGCGCTCGGCGTCTCCATGCTGGTCGACGCGATCAATCATCCGGTGCCGGAAGGCGCGACCGAGACCACGGTGCTCGGTCCGTTCTTCGTGCAGGCGTCGCCCGAGAAAGACAACGGCGAGGACATCTCCGGTCCCAAGGAGGGCGATCCGATGCTCGTCACCGGCTCGGTGTCGACCGTCGACGGACGGCCGCTTGCCGGCGCCGTCGTGGACGTCTGGCATTCCGACCATGACGGCTATTACGACGTGCAGCAGCTCGACAAGATCGGCGACCTCGCGATGCGGGCGCGCTTCCACACCGACCAGAATGGTCGCTTCAATTTCTGGTCGATCAAGCCGGCTGCCTATCCGATCCCGCATGACGGCACGGTCGGCGACATGCTGGAGGTCCAGGGCCGCCATCCCTGGCGCCCGGCACACGTGCATTTCATGATCTCGGCGCCCGGCTTCGAGCAACTCGTGACCCATGTGTTCGTGGCCGGCGACCAGTATCTCGACTCCGACGTGGTATTCGGCGTCAAGGACAGCCTGATCCGCGAATTTGTGCGGTGCCCGCCCGGTCGTGCGCCCGATGGTCGCATGGTGGACAACGAGTATTTTCATCTCAACTATGATTTCGGCCTGAAGCAGGTCGCGAGCAGCGCGAGAGCCGCATAAGCTGAACATCGCGGACCAGACAAGAGTCCGACAACAAGGCAGACAGGGAGCAAGGATGGGACCGCGGGTCAGCACGAGCATATTGGCCGATCGCCTCACAAGCATGATCGGCCCGCGCGCAAGCGTCGCGCGTGGCGTGCTCGATCAGCATGGGCAGAGCGAGTCGCATTATCGCAACCTGCCGCCCGACATCGTCGTCTTTCCTGAAACCACGCAGGAAGTCGCGGAGATCGTCAAGCTGTGCGCGGGCGCGAATATGCCGATCGTGCCGTTCGGCGCCGGGACCTCGCTCGAAGGCAATGCGGCCGCGGTCGCGGGCGGCGTCTGCTTCGACTTCGCACGCATGAACAAGGTGCTGACGGTGCACGACAGCGACCTGGATGTCGTGGTGCAGCCCGGCATCACCCGAAAGCAGCTCAATGCCGAGCTGCGCGGCACCGGACTTTTCTTTCCGATCGATCCCGGCGCCGACGCCTCGATCGGCGGCATGACGTCCACGCGCGCCTCCGGCACCATGGCGGTGCGCTACGGCACCATGAAGGACAATGTCATGGCGCTGGAGGTGGTGCTGGCCGATGGCCGCGTGATTCGGACCGCCCGGCGCGCGCGCAAGTCAGCCGCCGGTTACGACCTGACGCGCATGTTCGTCGGTGCCGAGGGCACCCTCGGACTCCTCACCGAGATCACGCTGAAGGTACATCCGGTGCCGCAGGCGATCTCGGCCGCGGTGTGCAGCTTCGACACCCTGCAGGACGCCGTCGACACCGCGATCTCCGTGATCCAGTCGGCGATCCCCATCGCGCGTATCGAGTTGCTCGACGAGGTCATGATGCGCGGCATCAACGCCTACGCAAAGCTCGGCTATCGCGAAGCCCCGACCCTGTTCTTCGAATTCCATGGTTCCGAGACCTCCGTCGCCGAGCAGGCCGAAGCCGCACAGGCGGTTGCCGCCGACCATGGCGGCCATGGCTTTGCCTGGGCCAAGGCACCGGAAGACCGCAGCCGGCTCTGGCACGCCCGCGACAACACGCTCTATGCGGGCCTGGGCCTCCGCCCCGGCGCGCGTGCCGTGATCACCGACGTCTGCGTGCCGATCTCGCGGCTGGCGGAATGCCTCACAGAAACCCGGCGCGACGCGGAGGAGCATGGTTTTACGGCACCGATCGTCGGCCATGTCGGCGACGGCAATTTCCACATGCTGATCCTGATCGACCCGGCAAGGCCGGAGGAAGTCGAAGGCGCCACGGCGCTCCAGGCCCGCATGGTCGCCCGCGCGATTGCCATGGACGGCACCTGCACCGGCGAGCACGGCATCGGGCTCGGCAAGATCGATTATCTCGCTGATGAGCTCGGCGAGGCCGTCGATGTGATGCGGTCGATCAAGACCGCGCTCGACCCCAATGGCCTGATGAACCCCGGAAAGATCTTTGCAAGCGGAGCGCGCGCATGAGCACCGCCGCATTGGCCGTCGAGCCCGCCGCCCCCACGCCGCTGCTGGAGCTGCGCGGCATCAGCAAGGAGTTTCCCGGCGTCAAGGCGCTGGATGACGTGTCCTTTGCCGTCTTTCCCGGCGAAGTTCATATGCTGCTGGGCGAGAACGGCGCCGGCAAGTCGAGCCTGATGAAGGTGCTGTGCGGGGCCTACCGCGCCGATGCAGGTGAGTTCTACTACAAGGGCGAGCCGGTCGCGATCAATTCGGCCGCGGACGCGCAGAAGCTCGGCATTGCCGTGATCTTCCAGGAATTCTCGCTGGTGCCCCATCTCGATATCGCCCAGAACATTTTTCTTGGCCGCGAGCCGAAGGGCCGCATCCCCGGCACCATCGACCGCCGCAGGATCTTGGCCGACGCGGCGCGCGTGCTCGGCACGATCGGGTTTGACATCGATCCCTCCACCATTGTCGACAAGTTGGGAGTGGCGCAGCAGCAGATGGTCGAGATCGCCAAAGCGATCAGCCAGAACGCGCGGATCCTCGTGATGGACGAGCCGACCGCAGCGCTGTCCGATCGGGAGACCGAGCTGCTGTTCGCGCTGATCGGGCGGCTGAAGGCCGACGGCGTCTCCATCGTCTACATCTCGCACCGCATGGCGGAGGTATTCGCGCTCGGCGACCGCATCACCGTTCTGCGCGACGGTCGTCGCATCGACGGCGTTCGCCCGGCCGACGTTACGCCGGACCAGCTCGTCCGCATGATGGTCGGTCGCAATGTCGATATGACCTATCCGCGCAATTTTGCCGACAAGCCCGGCGAAGTGCTGCTGGAGGTCAAGAGCCTGAGCGCCACCAGCGGAATCTCCGACGTCAACATCGAGGTGCGCCGTGGCGAGATCGTCGGCCTCTGTGGGCTGGTCGGCTCGGGTCGTAGCGAGGTCGCGCGCGCGATCTTCGGGGCCGATCCCGTGACATCAGGCGAGATCGTCTTCGATGGCAAGACTATCTCCGGCGAGCCTGATCTCGCCGCCCGCCGCGGCATCGCGCTGATCCCGGAGAGCCGCAAGAGCGAGGGCCTCGCGCTGTTGCGGTCGGTGGGGGATAATCTGGTGGTGTCGGCGCTGCGAAAGCTGTTCCCGAGCGGTCTGTTTGATCAACGCAGCGCGCAGCGTACCGCCGACGGCCTGATCCGTCAGCTACGCATTGCGACGCCCAGCGCGCGCCAGATCGTCGGTCTGCTCTCGGGCGGCAATCAGCAGAAGGTCGTGATCGGCAAGTGGCTCGCCGCCGGCTCGAAACTCTTCATCTTCGACGAGCCGACCAGGGGCATCGACATTGGCGCCAAGGCCGAAATCTTTGCACTCATCGACCGCCTTGTCGCAGAAGGCGCGGCGGCGCTGATGATTTCGTCCGAACAGGTCGAGATCTGCCATGTCTGCGACCGCGCCTATGTGATGCGCGAGGGGCGCATCGCCGGGCACCTCGCGCGCAACGAGCTGACCGAGGAGAACATCGTGCGACTGGGGATGCATCATGCGTGAGGCCGCGGTCGTCTCTCAACCGAATCCGCTGCAACGCATTCCCGGCGTTGCCATCGTGCTGGTGCTGCTGATCGCGCTGTTCAGTACGATCGCGCCCGGCTTCCTGTCGGTCGCCAACCTCTCCAACGTGCTGGTGCAGTCGACGATCCTGACCATGCTCGCGCTGCCGATGACCTTGATCATCATGACCGAGGGGCTGGACCTGTCGATGGGCGCGGTGCTGACGCTGACCTCGCTCTGCGTCGCCATCGTCTCGCTCGCGACCCATTCGATGTTGCTCGGCCTCGGTGCCGGGCTCCTCGTCGGCGCGGCGTTCGGCTTCGCCAACGGCTGGCTGGTTGCGATCGTGGGCATCCCGCCGTTCGTTGCGACCTTGGGCACGCTCGGCATGGCGCAGGGCCTGTCGCTGATCGTCAGCGACGGCCAGAGCGTCGTCGGCATCCCCCACAGCGTGCGCGACATCTATTCGGCGACGCTCCTTGGCATCCCCGTGCCGATCGTGATGGCGCTGGTGACCTACGCCGCCTTTCATGGCCTGCTCTATCACACCCGCTTCGGCACCTATATCTTCGCACTCGGCGGCAACCGCGAGGCGCTGCGCTATGCCGGCCTCTCGCCCAACAAGCTGCTGATCGCGGTCTATGCGATCGGCGGCGCCATGGCCGGCATCGCCGGCCTGCTAATGACGGCGCGAATGAATTCCGGGCATCCAACCGCGGGCCTCGGTCTCGAATTCGATGCGATCGCGGCCGTCGCCGTCGGCGGCACGTCGTTCGAGCGCGGCAATGGCTGGCTGCTCGGCACTGTGCTCGGCGTGCTCTCGGTCGGCGTGCTGCGCAACGGGCTGAACCTGATCTCACTGCCGTCCTCGGTCCAGGTCGCAAGCGTCGGCGTGCTCGTCATCGTCGCGCTGTTCCTGGATGGCCTGCGGAGCCGCGCATGACCGACATCAGCAAAGAGGCCATCGCGCCGCCCCGCTCGTTCCTGTCACAGGACGCGATCCAGGTATTCTATCGCCTGCTCGCGGCGCTGCTGATCTGTGCGGTGCTCGCCGTGCTCAGCGATTCCTTCCTGAGCCTCGGCAATATCCTCAATGTGCTCAGGCAGGCGAGCCTGACCTTCTTCATCGCCTCCGGCCTGACGCTGGTGGTGCTGACCGCGGGTCTCGATCTTTCCGTCGGCGCCAATGTCGCGCTGTCCGCCTGCATCGCCGGGACCGTGATCCACAAGACCGGCTCGCCGGCGCTCGGCATCCTCACCGGGCTTGCCTGCGGCGGCATCGTTGGCCTCCTCAACGGCGTCATGGTCACCGCGCTGCGCATCCCCTCCTTCATCGCGACCTACGGTATGCTCTGGGTGCTGAACGGTCTCACCTATTGGTACATGGCGGGCGAAACCCTTCACGGCTTTCCGGCAGGCTTTCGCCAGATCGGCAGTGGCTATCTGTTCGGCTTGCCGATCCCGGTCTATCTGCTGCTGGTGTTCCTCGGAATCGGGACGCTGTTTGCGCAGCGAACGATCTGGGGCCAGGAGATCTATGCGATCGGCGCCAATCCGGTCGCGGCACGGCTCTCCGGCATTCCGGTCGCGCGCCGCCTGCTGCTGGTCTACGCCGTCTCAGGCACCATGGCGGGGCTCGCCTCGATCATCTTCCTGTCGCGGCTCAATTCGGCCGAGGCCGACATCGGCGAAAGCCTGACGCTGCCCGCAATCGCCGCCGTGCTGATCGGCGGCACCTCGCTGTTCGGCGGCGTCGGCACCGTGTTCGGCACCTTCATCGGCGCATTGATCCTGACGCTGGTGCTGAACGGCATGAACCTCTTGTCGGTCAGCGCCAACTGGCAGCCGCTGGTCACCGGCATCATCGTCATTCTCGCGGTCTGGCTCGACATGAAGACCCGGCGCCGCGCGCAATGAGTTCTTGAACGACCAACAAGCAAAATGAGGGATGGAGGCAACATGAAACAGACACTGGGTTATTTGGCGCTGCCGCTGCTGATGGCGGCCGCGCTCACCACGCAAGCGCGAGCCGACGGCGAGACCATCGCCGTCTTCACCAAGAACCAGACCAATCCGTTCTTCCAGACGGTGCGGGTCGGCGCCGACAACATGGCGAAGACGCTGAACGCGAAGACGCTGCAGTACATCCCGACCAAGCCCGACAGCATTCCCGAGCAGCTCAGCCAGATCGAGGACGTCGTGGTGAAGAAGCCGAGCGCCATCGTCTTCACGCCGGTCGACTACAAGGCGATGGTGCCGGGTGTCGAGAAGATCAACGAAGCCAAGATCCCCGTCGTCAACATCACCGATCGCTCGGCTGGCGGCAAGTTCCTGTCCTTCGTCGGCGCCGACGATTACAGCCTCGGGCTCGAGACCGCGCGCTTCCTGCTCAAGACCTTGGGCGGCAAGGGCAACATCGTCATCATCGAGGGCGTCAAGGGTTCGCTGACCAATGTCGACCGCGTCCGCGGCTTCAACGACGCGCTGAAGGAAAATGCCGGTGCAAAACTGCTGGCCTCGCAGCCCGGCAATTACCAGCGGCTCCAGGCGCTCCAGGTGATGGAGAATCTGATGCAGTCGAACGCGCAGATCGACGGCGTGCTCGCCGCCAACGACGCCATGGCGGTCGGCGCGATCGAGGCGCTCGACGGCGCCAACCGCAAGGCGCAGGTGATCGGCATCAACGGCACCAAGGAAGCGATCGACGCAATCAAGTCCGGCAAGCTGCTCGCGAGCGGTGACTACAACGGATTTTTCCAGGGCTGCCTTGGCACCATGATGGCGATCCGTTCTTTGCGCAACCAGCCCGTCATCGCCGAGATCGTGCTGAAGCCGACCGTCATCACCAAGGACAATTACCAGCCGTTCGACGTGCCGCTGGAGCAACGGAGCTGCCCGACTTTCGAGGAAGCCAGCAAGCTCGGCGGCAAGTAACCGAGCATCACGATAAGCCCGGACGGCCGCGGTCGCGGCCGTCCCAAGAAAACGAGACATAAACGGAGACCATCATGCTGTTCGCCATTCACGCCCTCGACCGCGCCGGCGCGCTACCGACCCGGCTCGCCCATTACGACGCCCACAAGGCTTTCCTGAGCGACACCTCGCGCTTCGGCGTCGAGATCGTGATGTCGGGGCCGCTGGTCTCCGACGACGGCGCGACCATGATCGGCAGCCTGTTCCTGATCGAGGCGCCGGGCCGTGGCGACGTCGAAGCTTTCAATCGCGCCGATCCGTTTGCGGCTGCCGATATCTGGGAAAAGGTCACGATCACGGGCTTCCTGCGCCGCCAAGGTTGAAGGCGACTCAACAAAAAACGCGAAAACAACCCCATGCACAGTAGAACGCCGTTGTTTTTACACACGAATTTTCGTCGCAAACGTCTTTGACTCGTCGGGCAAAACAGGAGCAGAGTGCCATCCTCACCCGATTGTCGAAAGGTTTGCCGCCGGCCTAACGCTAGCCGCTCATCACCGTCGCCCCATCTTCGAGATGACAGGCCACCCACTGCTCGGGTCCAGCCGCGCGCAATGTCGGCTCCTCGGTCCGGCAGCGATCGAACACGAGCGGGCAACGGGTGTGGAAGCGGCACCCGCTCGGCGGGTTGATCGGGCTCGGCACGTCGCCCTTGAGGATGATGGGATTGCGTTGGGCCCCCGGCTCGGGCAGCGGGACCGCCGAGAGCAATGCCTTGGTGTAAGGATGCTTTGGCGCGGCGAAGATCTCGTAGCGCGGCGCCACCTCGACGATCTTGCCGAGATACATCACCGCGACGCGATGGGTCATGTGCTCGACGATCGCGAGATCATGGCTGATGAACAGCAGCGCCAGGCCGAACTCGCGCTGGAGATCCTGCAGCAGATTGACGATCTGGGCCTTGACCGAGACGTCGAGCGCCGAGACCGCCTCGTCGCAGACGATCAGCTCGGGCTCGGCGGCGAGCGCCCGCGCGATGCCGATGCGCTGGCGCTGCCCGCCGGAGAATTCGTGCGGCCTGCGGTTCAGCGCCTCGCGCGGCAGGCGCACGGTATCCATCAGCGCCGTCACGCGGGTCTCGAGATCGATCGCGGATTTGGCGAGGCCGAAATTGCGGATCGGCTCGGCTAGGATGTCGCGCACGCGCATGCGCGGATTGAGGCTCGAGAACGGGTCCTGGAACACCACCTGCACGCGGCGGCGCATCTGGCGCATCGTGCTCGGATGGGCGTCGTCGATACGCTGGCCGTCGAGGATGACCTGCCCTGCCGTGATGTCGAACAGGCGCAGGATCGCACGGCCGACCGTCGATTTGCCGCAGCCGGACTCGCCGACCAGCGAGAGCGTCTCGCCGCGCGCGATCTCGAACGACACGCCGTCCACCGCATAGACCCATTCGGACTTGCGGCTGAACAGGCCCTTTTTGACCGGGAAATGCTTCTTGAGGTCGTTGACCTGGAGCAGCGGGGGACTCATGCCGCGACCGCTCCCTTGGCCGCATAGTGGCAGGCCGCAACGTGACGTGGCCCCTTCTCTTCGAGCCCCGGCGCGTACTGCCGGCACAGATCGGTCGCGAGCGCGCAACGTCCGGCGAAGACGCAGCCGACGATGGGCTTGCGCAGATCGGGCACCTGCCCCGGGATCTCTGCCAGCCGTCTCGCGGTGCCGGTCAGCGACGAGCCGAGCCGCGGCACTGCACCGAGCAGGCCCTGCGTATAGGGATGACGCGGCGATCGGAACAGGTCCGCCACCGGCGCCTCCTCGACCTTACGGCCGGCATACATGACCATGACGCGCTCGGCGATCTCAGCGACGACACCGAGATCATGGGTGATCAGGATAATCGCCGCGCCAACCCGGTGCTTGAGATCCAGCATCAGCTTCAGGATCTGCGCCTGGATCGTCACGTCGAGGGCTGTGGTCGGCTCGTCGGCAATGAGCAGCTTGGGATTGCAGGCGAGTGCAATGGCGATCATGACACGCTGGCGCATGCCGCCGGAGAGCTGATGCGGATATTCGCGCACGCGACGGTTCGGCTCGGGAATGCCGACCAGAATCAACATCTCGATCGCGTGTGCCTCCGCGGCCTGCTTGTCCAGGCCCTGGTGGATCATCAGCGTTTCGCGGATTTGACGCCCGACGGTCAGGACCGGGTTGAGGCTGGTCATTGGCTCCTGAAAAATCATCGAGATGTCGTTGCCGCGGATCGCGCGCATCTCGCGATCCGACAGCTGAAGCAGGTCCTTGCCCGCAAAGCGGATGCTGCCGGAGATCCTGCCCGGCGGTTCCGGGATCAGCCGCATCAGCGACATCGAGGTCACCGACTTGCCGCAGCCGGACTCACCGACGATGGCGAGGGTCTCGCCCTTGTTGACATGGAACGACACGCCTTCGACCGCGCGGTTGATGCCGCTGGGCGTGCGGAAGTGGGTTTGCAAATTCTCGACTTCAAGCAGCGCCATCGGGATCAGCCTCGAAACATCAGAGGCTCTTGGCCATGCGCGGATCGAGCGCATCGCGAAGGCCATCGCCGAGCAGATTGACGGCGAGCACGGTGACGGACAGGAAGGCCGCCGGAAAGAACACGATGTAGGGCTTGACCTGCCACAGCGCCCGCCCCTCGGCCATGATGTTGCCCCAGGACGGAATGGTCGGTGGCGTCCCCGCGCCGATGAAGGACAGGATCGCCTCCGTGATCATCGCACTGGCGCAAATGTAAGTCGCCTGGATCAGCATCGGCGCCAGCGTGTTGGGCAGGATGTGGCGCAGGATGATCATCGGCGTACGCGTGCCGCAGGCGACCGCCGCATCCACATAAGGCTGCTCGCGCAGCGACAGCACGACGCTGCGCACCAGGCGCGAGACGCGTGGAATTTCGGCGACAGTGATGGCCAGGATGACGTTGCCGACGCTGCCGCGTGTCAGCGCCATCAGCGCGATCGCCAGCAGAATCGGCGGGATCGACATCAGGCCATCCATGAAGCGCATCAAGATGCCGTCGGCCCAGCGGATGAAGCCGGAGACGATGCCGATGGCAAGACCGACCGCGGACGCGCATATCGCAACTGACAGTCCGACCGTGAGCGAGACCCGCGCGCCGAACAGCACGCGCGAATAGATGTCGCGGCCGAGGACGTCGCTGCCAAACCAGTAAAGCGCCGACGGCGCGCGGGTGCGCTTGGCCGGCGCAAGTGCGGTCGGATCCACCGTTCCAAGATAAGGTGCGAAGATCGCAATCAGGACCAGAATCAGCAGCAACGTGCCGCCGATGGCGACGGTGGGATGCCCCCGCAGCAGGCCGATGAAGCCGCGCCGGATCACGACGGGCCGAAGAATCTCCGGCAGTTGCGGCGCGAGGACGAAGCCGGCCGGCAGCGCCTGCGGATTGACGGTCGTGTCGGTCAATAGCGGATCCTCGGGTCAACGAGCGTATAAATGACGTCGATCATCAGATTGACGAGGACGTAGACGAAGCTGAACAGCAGCACGATGCCCTGGATGACGGGATAATCGCGGCGCAGGATCGCGTCGATCGTGAGCCGGCCGAGGCCGGGAATCGCGAACACGCTCTCGGTGACGACCGCGCCACCGATAAGGAGCGCGATGCCGATCCCGATCACCGTGATGATCGGCACCGCCGCGTTCTTCAGCGCGTGGACGAACAGGATGCCGCCCTGCCCGAGGCCCTTGGCGCGCGCGGTGCGGATATAATCCTGCTGCAGCACTTCGAGCATGGTGGCCCGCGTGATACGCGCGATCAGTGCGATGTAGACACAGCCGAGTGCGATCGACGGCAGGATCAGGTTTTGCAGCCAGGGCCAGACGCCCTGGGCGAGCGGCGTATAGCCCTGCACGGGAAGCCATTCGAGCTCCAGCGCGAAGATATAGGCGAGGACATAGCCGACGACGAAGACCGGCAGGGAGAAGCCGAACACGGCAAAGGCCATGATGGCCCGGTCGATCAGGCTTCCCGCCTTCCAGGCCGCCAGCACGCCGAGCGGCACCGCGACCACGATCGTGAGCAGGAGCGTGACCATCATCAGCGACAGCGTCGGTCCGAGACGCTGCCCGATCATCGTCGAGACCGGCAAATTGGTGAAGATCGAGGTGCCGAGATCGCCGTGCAGAATGCGCCAGACCCAGCTGCCGAACTGGATCAGGAAGGGCCGATCGAGGCCGAGGCTCTGACGGATGCGCTCCACATCCTCCGGACTTGCCTGATCGCCCGCGATCACCACGGCGGGATCCCCCGGCGCGATGTAGAGCAGGCTGAACACGAACAGCGCGACGATCGCCATCACGGGCAAGGTCGAGGCGATACGCCGGAGGATGTAGGAGAGCATCTGGTTTCAGCGCAGGGTCATGCGGATTTCGACACGCCCCAGAAGAACGGCAGCGGTCCTTTCGTGATGCCGGAGACGTTCTTGCGCCAGGCCGTGTAGCTGAGGAAGAAGCCGGTCGGCGCGTAGACGACGTCCTCGAGCGCGACCTTGTTGAGGCGGGCGACCGCGGCCTTCTCCTCGTCGAGGTTCTTGGCCTCGAACCAGGACGTAACCTCCTTCTCGGTGCCGGGGCTGTTGGGCCAGCCGAACCAGGCCTTGTCGCCGTTGGCGCGAATGGCGGTGTAGGGCGCCGGATTGATGCAGTCCGAACCCGCATGCCAGGTGTGGAACATGTTCCAGCCCCCCTGCCCGGGTGGCGTCTTCTGCGCGCGGCGGGAGCCGACCGTGCCCCAATCGGTCGCGACGAAATCGACATTCATGCCGAGCTTCTTCAGGAGATCGGCGGTCACATCGCCGAACGCCTTGGTGATCGGCTGGTCCTGCGCCACCAGGCACGTCACCGGCTGGCCGGAATAGCCGCTCTCGGCGAGCAGCTTCTTGGCAGCGTCGAGATCGCGCTTGCCCTTCAGGACCTCGCCGCCCGCCTCGGTGTAGAGCGGCGTATCGGGCGTGAAGAAGCCGGGCAGCGACTTCCACAGCGAATTGTCGTCGCCGACGAGCGCACGCATATAGTCTTCCTGGCTCATCGCCATCAGCACTGCGCGCCGCGCTCGCACGTCGTTGAAGGGCGGATACAGGAAGTTCATGCGGAACGAGCCGACATTGCCGAGCGGATCGCCGATGTCGACGCTGATGTTCTTGTTCTTCTTCAGGATCGGGACAAGGTCCGCGATCGGGTTCTCCCACCAGTCGATCTCGCCGTTTTGCAACGCGGCCGCGGCGGTCGCCGGATCGGGCATCACGATCCATTCGACGCGGTCGAGCAGCATCTGCTTGCCGCCGGCGAGCCACGACGCCTTCTCCTGCCGCGGCACATAGTCGGCGAACTTTTCGAACACGGCTTTCGCACCGGGGACCCATTCACCCTTGGCGAACTTCATCGGCCCCGAGCCGACATAATCGCCAATCTGCTTGAACGGGTCGGTCTGCGCAATGCGCTCCGGCATGATGAAGGCGCAAGGCGAGTTGTTCTTGCCAAGCGCATAGAGCATCTTCGGGAATGGCTGCTTCAGCACCCATTTGAAGGTGCGGTCGTCGACAGCGGTGAGTTCCTGTTGCAGCGCCTTGAGCATCAGCCCCATCGGGTCGCGTGCCGCCCAGCGGGTGAGACTCGCAACGACGTCCTTGCTCAGCACCGGCTCGCCGTCGTGGAATTTGAGTCCCGGTCGCAATTTGAACGTCCAGGTGGTGCCGTCGTCGGTCACTTCCTCGGATTCGACCATCTGCCGCTGCGGCTGCAGCGAGGAATCGACGCCGTAGAGCGTATCCCAGACCAGCGCGGCGGCATTGCGCACGACATATTGCGTGCCCCAGATCGGGTCGAAATTGGCGAGGTTTGCTTGCGGCACGAAGCGCAGGGTGCGCGCGGAGGCGCCTTGTGCGATCGCCGGGGCCGAAAGGCCGCTCAATGCCAGACCGCCTGCGCCGGCCAATCCCTTCAATACGGTCCTGCGATCCATGAAATCCTCCCAATAGTGCCGTGATGCCGGCCATCGTTGGCCAAGAACAGGTGAAACCAGAGCTCATTGGCGAGCAAATGGTATGCCACTAACCGGACCTTCGCCAGCGGGATATCCGCACCATTTGGACCGGTCGAGACCTCAAAGCGCGGCCGCCAGCACTGGCCCGGTCTCGATATGCGGGATCGCCTCGACCAGCTTGCGCGTGTAGTCGGTCTTGGGATTGTCGAAAAGCGCCCGGCTCTCGCCCTGCTCCACGATGCCGCCATTGCGCAGCACGATGGTGCGGTCGCAAAGCATGCGCACCACGTTGAGATCGTGGCTGACGAACAGCAGTGCGATGTCGTTCTCGCGCCGCAGGCGGTCCAGCAGTTGCAGTACCACCGCTTGCACGGAGACATCGAGCGCAGCGGTCGGCTCGTCCAGCACCAGGAGCCGCGGCCGGCAGGCGATGGCGCGGGCGATGCCGACGCGGGCCTTCTGGCCGCCGGAGAGCTGATGCGGAAAGCGCGGCAACAGATCCAGCGGCAGCCCTACACGTTCCGCGCAGTCTTCCACCCGCCTGCGCAGCGCATCGCCTCCACGCATACGATCGAGCCGCATCAGGGGATGGGCGATGCAGTCGAAGGCGGTGAAGCGCGGATTGAGGCTCTCGTTCGGGTCCTGGAAGACCATCTGGATGTCTTTGCGGAAGCGCGAGCGGTGAAAGTCGCGCGACGCCACGTGGCCGATCGACTGCCCGTCGAACACGATCTCGCCCTCGCTCGGATCGATCAGGCGGCAGATCATGCGCGACGTCGTGCTCTTGCCGGAGCCGGATTCGCCAACGAGGCCGACGCTCTCGCCGCCGGCCATCGTCATGGAGAAGTCCGCCACCGCCGCGGCGCCCTCGTCGAAGCGTTTTGCGAGCTTGCGCACTTCCAGCAGCGGCGGCGTCCCGTGAACGGGCTCCTGCCTGGGCCTGCTGACGACGGCCGCGTAGCCTTCCCGCTCCTCTTCCGTCACGAGGTCTTCGATTTGGGAGGTCGCAGTCGGCGACGCCGCCACCAGACGCCTGGTATAGGCGTGCTGCGGCGCGCCGAACAGCGTCCTCGGGCTTGCCTCTTCGACGATGCGGCCGCGCTCCATCACGGCGATGCGGCGGCAATATCGCGCCGCGAGGCCGAGATCGTGCGTGATCAGGATCGTCGCCATGCCGCGCGCGGCGGCAATCTCCGCCAGGAGGTCCATCACCACCTTCTGCGTGGTGACGTCGAGCCCGGTTGTCGGCTCATCGGCGATCAACAGCGCGGGATTGCAGGAAATCGCAATCGCGATCATGACGCGCTGGCACATGCCGCCGGAGAGTTCGTGCGGATAGGCGTTCATCCGGGTTTCGGGATCGCGGATCTGGACGGCGCGCAACAGCTCCAGCGCCTCGGCACGGGCGGCGTCCTTCGATATCCGCTTGTGCGTGAGAATCGCGTCCGCGATCTGCAGGCCGATCGCCCGGATCGGATTGAGCGCCGCCCGCGGGTTCTGGAAGATCATCGACATCGCGGCGCCCTGGAGCTGACGGAGATCGTCGCCCCTGAGTTTTGTGACGTCCTGGCCGCGAAACAGGATTTTTCCGCCAGTGACGCGCCCGGCTGCATCGAGCAGCCGCGTCGTGGCAAAACCGGTCACCGACTTGCCCGATCCGCTTTCGCCGACGAGGCCAAGCACCTCCCCGGCTTCGACCGTGAGCGTCACGCCGCGCACGGCCTCGACCATCCCTCGTCGCGTCGAGAATGCGACGTGGAGGTTGTCGATCCTGAGCAAGTCCCCGCTCATGTGCGCATGCGCGGATCGAGAATGTCCCGCATCCCGTCACCGAGGAGATTGAAGCACAGCACGGCCATCATCAACGCGAGGCCCGGGAAGGCCACCAGCCACCATCGCCCCGTCGAGATGAAGCGGGCGCCCTCCGCGACCATGATGCCCCATTCCGGCGTCGGCGGCTTGACGCCAAGGCCGATGAAGGACAGGCCGGCGGCGTTCAGGATCGCCCAGCCGAGATTGAGCGAGATCTGCACCGCCATCGCCGGCAGGATGTTCGGCAGCAGGAAGCGCAGCACCACCGAGAAATGACTCTCGCCGCAGGAACGCGCCGCCTCCACCCAGCCGACATTGCGCCGGACGTTGACCTCGGCGCGCGCGAAGCGGATGTAGAAAGGAAGATTGATGATCGCGGTTGCGATCACGATATTCTCGATCCGGTTGCCGAGGGCTGCAACCATCGCCATCGCCAGAACGAACAGCGGAAAGGCCATCATGACGTCGACGAAGCGGCCGACCGAGCGGTCGAGCCTGCCGCCGGCATAGCCGCAGAAGGAGCCGACGACGGCGCCGATCACGAAGGAGATGCCGACCGCCGAGACCGCGATGGCGAGATCGAGCCGGGCCGCAACGACGAGGCGGCTGAACACGTCGCGCCCAAGCTGGTCGGTGCCGGCAAGATGCGCCGCGCTCGGCGGCTGCAGGGCTTCCGAGACATTGGAGACGACGGGATCATAGGGCACGAGCCACGGTCCGAAGATCGCGACCAGGACAAACAGCAGGACACCGGCCGCGGCGACGCCGGTCAGCGGGTTGCCGCGCAAAATCCAGACCGAATGGCGGAGGGTTGCGCTGGTCATCCGATCGACACCCTGGGATCGGCGATGCCGTAGCAGATGTCGACCACGAGATTGACCAGCACGAAGATGCCAGCCATCAGCAGCACAAAACCCTGCACCGGCGCATAGTCGGACGACAGCAGCGCGTCGAGCGCATAGGAGGCGACGCCCGGCCAGGAGAACACCTTCTCCACGAGGACGTTCGCGCCAAGCATGGTCGAGAACACGATGCCGGCAATGGTGATGACGGGAAGGATCGCATTGCGCAGCGCATAGGTGACGACGACCTTCTGCCAGGACAAGCCGACCGAGCGCGCGGTGCGCACGAAATCGCTGCCGAGCGAGACCAGCATCGAGGCACGCGTGATCCGCGCCAGCGGCGCGATGACGAACAGTGCCATGCTCACCGCCGGCAGGATCAGCTGCTTGCAGGCCGCCCACCAGCCCTCGATGTCGCCCGTGAGCAGGAAATCGACCGACAGGAAGCCGGTGCGCTGCGGCGGCAGCGAGGTGAAGACGTCGATCCGCCCGGTCGGATCAGGCGCAAGACCGAGCAGATAGTAGAAGACATAGATCAGCAGCAGGCCCGAGACGAAGGTCGGCACGCAGACGCCGAGCGCGCAGAACAGCCGCACGCCGTGATCGACCAGCGATCCCGGTTTCAGGGCTGCGACCACGCCGAGCGGCACCGCCGCGATCAGCGCGATCAGGAGCGCCGTGAAGGTCAACTCCAGCGAGGCCGGCAGCCGTTCGCGAAGGTCCTTCAGGACCGGCTGTCCCGTCATCATGGAGCGGCCAAGATTGCCGCGGCCGATATCGGACAGATAAAACACGAGCTGCTCCGGCACCGACTTGTCGAGCCCCATCTGCTTGCGGATCTGCTCGATCTCCTCCTTGCCGGCATTGGGCCCCGAGGCGAAGAATACCGCGGGATCTCCGGGGAGGACCCGCATCAGCAGAAAGGTGAAGACCAGCACGCCGAACAATGCCGGCAGCGACGACAGAAGCCGCCTTCCCGCCCGCACCACCGTCGCACCAAAACCGGTCATCACCACTCAGAGCCCTTGCATGTCGAGATTACTTGCGGCTGACGTCGCGATAGTCGACCTGACGATGGAACTCGTAGGTATAGCCCTCGATCGACGAAGCCATCACGGCGTCCTGGTTCGGCTGCCACAGCGGGATCTGCGGCATCTCGCTGAAATGGATCGCATTGAGCTTGCGGCCATCCTCCTCGTACTTGGCCTTGTCGGGCTCGAAGCGCGCTTCCTGCGCGATCGTCGCCAGCTCCGGATTGTTGATCGAGCTGTAATTCCAGCGCTGATTGCCGGTGTAGAAGTTGCGGTAGAAGTAATCGGTCGAGGGCAGCCAGGCGACGATGCCTTCCGTGAACAAGGGCAGCTTCTTCTCGTTGATCTGCGTCGACATCTGCGCGTCCGGCAGCTTCTGGATGTCGACCTTGATCCCAATCTTGGCAAGCGATTCCTTCACGAGCGCCGCCATCGGCTCCGCGGTCGAGGCCTGGCCGACGTTGAAGCTGAAGGTGGTCGAAAAACCCTCCGGGAGTCCAGCGGCCTTCAAATATTCCCTCGCCTTGTCGAGATCGGTCTTCACCGGCGCCTGGAACGGATAGATCCCGTTCAGCGGCTTGCCATCCGGCCAAGTCGCACCGAACAGCGGCGCGCCGCGGCCGAACAGGGCAGCCTTGAACATGTCCTCATAGGGCAGCGCGAATGCGACGGCGCGGCGGACATTGACGTTGTCGAAGGGCGGGATCTGGTTGTTCATCGAGACGAAGGTGATCGAATTGTATTGCGGCGTCGAGATCACCTTGAGCTTGCCCTTGGCCTCGAGCGACTGCACGTCGCTGGCCTGGAGATCGACGACGAGATCGGCGTCGCCGCGCTCGACCAGATTGGCGCGGGTCGCGGGCTCCGGCACGGACTGCACGATCACGCGCTTGAAGAACGCCGGCTTGCCGGGCGAGCCGCGGTTCCAGTCCTCGTTGCGCTTGATGATCACCTGCTCGCCAGGCTTGAAGCTCTCGATCACGTAAGCGCCGCTGCCGGCGGTGTGCTCCTTCAGCCACGCCGTGGCCCAGGGATCTTCCGGGGTCGCGTGCTCCTTGGCGACCTTCGAGTTGATGATCAGCGGGTAGACCGTGGCGAGATTGGGCAGCGCGAGCTTGTCAGGCTTCGGCAGCGTCACTTCGATCGTGAGGGGATCGATCACCTTGAACTGGTCGGCCGACGTCAGCGATCCCGTCAGCAATTGCGCCTTGCCGAGGATCGGCGCGGTGACGCAGCGATCGAGCGACCATTTGACGTCCTCGGCAGTCACGGGCGAGCCGTCCTGGAACTTGGCATCCTTGCGCAGACGGAACGTCAGCTTCAGTCCGTCCGGGCTGACGTCGTAGGATTCGGCGAGCTCGCCGGTGATCTTGTCGAGATCGAACACCCATTTGCCGTTGAGCTGCTTGCGGCCGAACGCGACAAGGCGGTCGTAGGTGCTCATGCTCAGCGCGAAGGATTCGCGCGTCGAGCCCGGGATGTTGGGATCAAGGGTGTTGACGGACGCGCCGGTGACATAGCGCAACGTCTCGGCCCTGGTCTGCGCTTGCGAGGGCGCGGTGGCGACGAGCAACAACGCGGTGGTGGCGAGCACGGAGGATGCCGACCTGAAAGACACAAAACGCATTTGTTTTCCCCAAAATTCTCGACAGGAACGCCAGCAGGACAGGTTAAGAAAGAAGCAAGTTGCGCGCCAGTCTCATGATGCGCTCTTGCGGACGCTTTGTCGCGGCGGCGCATGGACAATCATCGCGATTCCTCCATGTTTCGCGCTGGCCGCGTGACCACGGCCTGCGGCACGTCATAGGCGCGGAGCGAGGCCCAGTGCCGTTCGACATCGGCGCGGAACAGGCCGCGCGTCAGGCCATTGACCAGCTTCGGCACTGCGGTCGTCATCGCGTTGATCGACGATCCCGAAGGGCCAAAACTCATGGTGGAGGCGATGGCGAAAAGATGGATATTCGAGATCCACGGCGTCCCGCCCGCGACACGCTCGGTGAAGGCGTAGTCGTCGGCGAGATAGGGAAAGCGGCCGAGCCGCGCGCTGCGTTCGCTCTCCGGGGGATGGTAGCGGTCGGCCCAGGTTGCGATATTGCCGGCAAATGTGCGCAGCTCGCCACGTCCAGAAAAATCCATGTCGATGCCGGTGCCGCAGATGACGAAATCGGCCGCGATGACGCCGCGCGGCGTCTGCAATTCGATGCCCTTGCCGGTCTCGCGCGCGGCCTCAAGCGGAGCGCCCTCGTGCAATGTGAAATTGGCATGGCGCGCACAGCGATCATAGGTCGGCTGCGGAAAGCCTTCGCGCATCTCGAGGATGGTGCGCATGAAGCGCCAGCGCCAGGCATCATCGAGATCGCTGAGATGGCGGAGGAAGCCGCGAAACGTCAGCCAGCGATAGGGCTGGATCAGCTGGATCTGCGCCCGACGACACAGCAGATGCACCTCCGCCGCGCCCGCTTCCAGCGCGGTTGCCGCATTGTCGAAGGCAGATGCGCCGGCGCCGATCACGGCGACGCGCTTGCCGCGAAGGTTTTCGAAATCGATGTCATCTGCGACAGTTGCGACCGAGCTCATGGGCAGATGGCTCAGCGGCTCGGGGATCATCCAGTTTCCCATCCCCTCCTGCCCCGTCGCCAGCACGATCTTGCGCGCATGGAGCGTCTCGACGCCATCGCCACGTTTCACGCGTGCAGCTAGCAAACCATCCGCCGCCGGCCGGATTTCCAGGAGCTCGCAGCCGTTCCGAACCGGCAATGCGATCGTACGTCGCAGCCAGAGCAAATACTCGGCCCAGTGCTCCCTCAGGATCAGATTCAGCGTCTGCCAGCTTTCCTTGCCGAAGCGGGCCTCGTGCCAGGACTGATAGGTCAGGCTCGGAATATCGAGGTCTGGTCCCGTATAGTCCTTCGGGCTGCGCAGCGTCGGCATGCGGGCATAGGTGAGCCACGGGCCTTCCTTCCCCTCCTCGGCCTTGTCGAGCAGCAGGATGTTGCTGACGCGGGAGCGCATCAGGCCGAAGCCGATGGCGATGCCGGATTGGCCGGCGCCGATCACGAGCACATCCAGCGTCGGCTTGCCGTCCGGTCCTGTCTTCGGTTCGAGCCAGGCGGCACCGGGATGCGCAATCCGGGCGAGATCGGCGCGAACGTTCACTTCGAGCTCTGTCAGCGCATTGCTCATGCCGCGAGCCAGCCTCCGTCGACCACCATCACCGTGCCGGTCGTGAACGAGGACGCATCGCTGGCGAGGTGCAGCGCAGTCTGCGCGATCTCCTCGGCCTGGCCGAACCGCTTCATGGCGTGGCGATTGCGGGAGGTTTCCCGCACCTCATCCGCATTGGCGTGACGGGCAAAGCTGCGGCGAAGCATCGGCGTGTCGATCGCACCGGGCGCAATCGCGTTGACGCGAATGCCGTCCGCCGCGAAATCCACCGCCATCGTCCGCGTCAGGCTGATAATCGCGCCCTTGGCCGCAATATAGGCGCTGTTGTCCTTGCCGCCGGCAATCGCAAGCTGCGATGCCAGCGTAATGATCGAGCCACTGTTCTGCCGCTGCATCTGCGGCACGGCCGCCCGCGCCCACAGCCAGGTGCCGCCGACATTGGTGCGGAACACCGCATCCCAGTCGTCCGGGCTCGTCGTCAACACGGTGCCGCCGCAGGAGAAGCCGGCGGCGGTCATGATGACATCGAGCCGACCGTGCCGCGCCATGACGTCTCCGACGACGGTTTCGGCAAAGCTGGCGTCGCCGACGTCACCGACATACGCCGTCGCTCCGCCCACAAGGCTCAACGTTTCCTGAAGGCCCGCGGGATCGCGATCGACCAGAGCGAGATGCGCGCCCTCTTCCGCGAATAGCTTTGCACTGGCGCGGCCGATGCCGGAGCCTGCGCCTGTGATGATGGCCGTGCGCCCCTGCAGCCGCATCTCAGATCCACTCCTTGTGCTGCGTCAACCAGGCGCTCATCGCGACCGCCGACTCGGCGCAGCCGAACCTCGCGCGCCAGCCGAATTCATCCGCCATCCGGTTCACCGACAGCGGCGCGCGATGGGGCCCATGCAGCTTGATGAGGGTCTTCTCGCCGGGCGCCGCGAGCCGGCACTCCAGGCTGGGATGCAACGCCGCAAAGGCCTCGCCCCATTGCAGCGCAGGCCAAAGCCCTCCACTGGAGACGTTGTAGAGCCGGTGGCGCGGCCGCTCGGCCTCGATCAGCCGTGCAACGGCTTCGGCGGCATCCGGCGCGTAGATCCAGTCCCGCATGCCCACTTCGGGCATGATCGCCGGCTCGCCGCGGGCGAACGCGGCCAAGATCTGGAACTGGAGGCTTGGCGTGTCGCGCACAGAGCTTGGTCGCTCCCACGGTCCGAACAGCGCGCTCAGCCGCACGCTCAGGAAATCGCCGCCGAAGAGCTCGGCATGACGCGCCACCGATCGCTCCGAGGTAAACTTGCTGATGGCGTAGAACGAGACCGGATCGCAAGGCGTGTCCTCGTCCAGAATCTCGACCCGCGCACCCGCAGCACCATAGGCCGATGCCGAGGAGAGATTGACGACCCGTCGCACGCCACGACGGATCGCGGAGAGCAGGATCGGGATCTGCGCCATCACGTTGATTTCGAGAACGCGCGCAGTCGATGCTCTCTCCAATTCATCACCGGCGGTGATCGCGGCTCCAAGCACGATCGCATCAACGCCTTCGGCGATGAGGGCATCGATGGCATCGGCGTCGGTGATATCGCCCTGCACGGCTTTGAGCCGTGCGCCGTAGCCGGCAAGAGACCGCCGCGCGGATGGCGGCAACTCTGCACGATCATACAGCGTGACGTCATGCCCACGCGCGAGCAGCACCTCGGCGAGATTGAGGCCGACAAAGCCGGTGCCGCCGAAGATGACGATTTTCATCGCGCGCGATCCGCCATCACAGTAGCTTCGCTCCGAAATTACGTTCAGGATCCATGTCGGCCACGAGCCGGCCGGTGGGCTTGGCCGCCTCGCCGCCGCTGCGTGCCAGGAACTGGCCGCTGCCGGCGCTCGCGAGGCACTTGTTGCCGTCGATGATCACCCGGCCGCGCGACAGCACCGACACCGGCCAACCCTTCAGCTTCCGTCCCGCAAACGGCGTGTAGCCGGCGAGGTCGTGCATCATCTCATCGGCGATCACGGTCTCGCGATCGGGATCCCAGATCGCGATATCGGCATCGGCGCCGATCGCGATCGAGCCCTTGCGCGGATGCAGATTGTAGATCTTGGCCGGCGCGGTCGAGGTCAGCTCGACGAATTTTTCCAGACCCAACCGTCCTTTCGAGACCATCGCGTCAAACAGCAGCGGCAGGCGCAGCTCCAGTCCCGGCAGGCCGTTGGCGACCTGCTTGAAATTGGGATTTGGGCCGGCGCGCAGCTTGCCGGTCTCGTCGTAACGATACGGCGCGTGATCCGACGAGATGGTCTGGAGATCGCCGAGCGACAGCGCCTGCCACAGCGCCTCCTGGTCGGCATGCGTCCGCGGTGGCGGGCTGCACATCCACTTGGCGCCCTCGGCACCGGGCTTGTCGAGATCCGCTGCGGTCAGGAACAGGTACTGCGGACAGGTTTCGGCAAACACCTTCAACCCCTGCCCACGCGAATCCCGGATCACCTTGGCGCCCTCGGCTGTCGAGACGTGGAAGATCATGATGGGCTGGTCGATCAGTGCCGCCATGCCGATCAGCCGGGTGAAGGCCTCCGCCTCCGAGACGCGGGCGTGGCTGACGGCGTGATATTTCGGCATGGTGTAGCCGCGCGCGAGCAGCCGCTTCACCATCCAGGCGATGATGCCGTGGTTTTCGGCATGGGCGCACAGCATCGCGCCGGACTGGCGCGCGGCCAGAAGAATGTCCAGCAGCGGCTCGTCGTCGACCTTGAGCCGGTCGTAGGTCATGAAGATCTTGATCGAGGCGTGGCCCTGCTTCACCAGCGCCGGAATGTGCTCCTCGACTGTTTCCTTGGTCGCATCCGCAATGATCATGTGAAAGGCGTAGTCGATCACGGCGCCCTTCTTGGCGAGGGCGTGATAATCCTCCACCACCTGCGGCAGCTTCATGCCGACATGCTGGGCGGCAAACGGGATCACCGTCGTCGTACCGCCGAAGGCAGCCGAGACGGTCGCGCTCTCGAAGGTGTCGGCGTTCATGATGCCGGCAGCGGACAATTGCTCGATATGAGCGTGGCTGTCGACGCCGCCGGGTAGAACGAGCTTCCCGCGCGCGTCGATCTCGCGCTTCGCCGGCGGAAGCCCGCGCCCGATCGCGGCGATGGTCTCGCCGGAGATGGCGACATCGGCGTCAAAGACATCGGTCGTCGTCGCGACGCGCCCACCGCGAATAATCAGATCGTAAGCGGGTTCAGTCATGAGGCACTCCATGATAGGCTCAAGCCAAGTGATCGAAATTTTGCAGGAAGACCAGCATGTCCCGACCGCGCATTCTCGTCATCAATCCGAACTCCAACCCTGCTGTCACACAGGGGCTGGAGGACGCGCTGAAGCCGCTCGGCTTCGAAGGCGGGCCGGAGCTGGTCTGCCAGACGCTGGCCGAGGGCCCGTTCGGCATTGAAAGCCAGGCCGATGTCGACGGCGTCGCCATGCCGTTGCGCCGGCTGGTCGAGGGCGACAACAGCTCGGCTGCCTTTGTCATCGCCTGTTACAGCGATCCCGGGCTTCAGGTCTGCCGCGAAGGCACCGACCGGCCCGTGTTCGGCATCGCCGAATGCGGCGTGCTGACCGCGCTGGCCCGCGCAGAAACGTTTGGCGTCATCGCGATCGCCCAGCGCTCGATCCCGCGTCACATGCGCTATCTCAGGCAAATGGGACTGACCGAACGCCTCGCCGGCGAGCGGCCGCTCAACATGAGCGTCGCGGAAACCGCCTCGGGCGAAGGCACGCTCGCCAAAATGATCGATGTCGGCCGCGCGCTGCGCGACGAGGACGGCGCCCGTGCCATCGTGATGGGCTGCGCCGGCATGGCGCGGCACCGCCGCCCGCTGGAAGACGCGCTCGGCATTGCCGTGATCGACCCGACACAGGCGGCCGTCACGATGGCGCTGGGTACGGTGCAGTTCTCGAATCACTAGGCGTCCTTCAGCTCTTTGGCGTCCTGCCGCGCGAGCCATTGCGCGTGGCTCTCGCGGACAAGCGCAAACGTATCCCGCTGCGTCGTGTAGAGATTGCCGAACATGCGGCCGATCGGCCGGTAGGCGTCGAGGTCGACATACATGTTGGCCTCGTCCACGAGGCCCTCGCGGGCGTGAACCCGGAGCACTTCGCCGACCAGCAGCTCGCGATCGGGCGAAAAATTGAGCACGACGTGGCGCCGGCATTCGAGCGCAAAGGGTGCTGCGGCAAGGCGCGGCACCTTCACGTCGATCGAGGGAAGGGTCGCCAGGCCTGCCGCTACGACCTCGCTGTCACCGGACGGAAAGTCGACCGCGCAGTCGTTCATCGCCCCCGACAGCGCCTCGTCCACCATGTGAACGACGAACTCGCCGTCGCGATGGATGTTGCGGGTGGTGTCCTTCGGGCTGTGATCCGGCTTGTGCTGGAGACCGAGCACGATCAGCGCCGGACTCTCCGAGAACACGTTGAAGAAGCTGAACGGCGCGGCATTGACCGCACCGTTCGCGTCGAGCGTCGTCACCAGCGCAATCGGCCGCGGCACCACCACGCCGCAGAGCAGCTTGTAGCGGTCGCGCGGATCGAGCTCGCGCAGGGGAATACCTGATGTGCCCTTATCCGCCATCGACATCACTTCTCCGGCGGCGGCACAGCGCCGGTCTGGCTCGTGATCAGACCGTAATGCTCGATACGGCGATGCTGCGCGAAATTGAAGATCGTGGTCTTGCCGAAGTTTGTGGCATCGAGGTCGCAAGGGTGGACCAGCAGTTCGTCCTCCTCCGTCTTCGCTTCGGCGACGATTTGGCCATTGGGATCGACGATCAGGCTGCCGCCGAACAGCGGGTGTCCGTCCTCGTTACCGGCCTTGGCCACCGCGACCACCCAGGTCGCGTTCTGATAGGCGCCGGCCTGCGCCGAGAGGCGGTTGTGGAACAGGCGTTTCTCGACGCCCTCATCGCTCCTCTCCGCATTCACGGACGGGGTGTTGTAGCCGATCAGTACCATCTCGACCCCCTGCAAGCCCATCACGCGATAGGTCTCCGGCCAGCGCCGGTCGTTGCAGATGGCCATACCGATGATGCCGCCGAGCTCGCGCCAGACATTGAAGCCGAGATCGCCCGGCTCGAAATAGCGTTTCTCCAGATGCTGATGCGAGCGCTTGGTGTCGTATTCCACATGGCCGGGCAAATGGATCTTGCGATATTTGCCGACGATCTTGCCGGATTTGTCGGTCAGGATCGCGGTGTTGAAGTGATGCCCGTCCGGCGTCAGCTCCGCATACCCGAAATTCATCGCCATCTGGTGCTGCGCCGCGCGCTCGAACAACGGCCGGGTCGCCGCGTTCGGCATCTCGCGCTCGAACCAATTGTCGAACTCGGCCCGGTCCTCCACATACCAGCGCGGGAAGAAGGTCGTGAGCGCCAGTTCCGGATAGACGATCAGGTCGGCGCGCTTGCTCTTGGCCTCATCCATCAGCGCGATCATGCGCTCGACCACGGCCTCGCGGCTGTCGGCTTTCTGGATCGGGCCCATCTGGGCGGCGGCAACATTGACGGTACGCATCGGCGATTTCCTGGTGATGTCTTGTGTGAAGCAACAGTTTCAATCACGTGCCGGCGCGCGCAGCATAACGCAGCATCGCCCGGACTTTCCAGCCGGTGGCTGCCGATCGGCATGGTGTGCGCTGCACGCTCATTTCTGCTCCGCATCGGCAACATCCAGGCCATGGTCGAGTGCATCCAGAAGCTGCCCGGCCTCATGCTCGGAGATCACGAGTGGCGGTGCGAGGAACAGCGAGGTCTGCTCGCCGCTGGTCCCGATCACAGCGCCTGCGTCCAGGGCCCGCTCCGCGACGCGGGAGGCGATCGGCACCTCGGTGGTGTCGGCATGCCAGGAGCGCCAGTCCGGCCCGTGCAGCTCGACGGTCCAGTGCAGGCCCTGCCCCGCCACGCGCCGCACGCTCGGATGTTTCTGCGCGATGGCGAGCAGGCGCCGGGCGAACAGCTTTTCCAGGCCCCTCACGTGCTCCAAAATCTTGTCTTCGTTGACGACCTTCAGATATGCGCTGACGGCGGCCATGCTGATGGGATGCCCGCGAAGCGTGCCGTAATTCTGCCAGCTCGTGCCTTTGAGCCGCTCGACGATGGCTTTCGACACCACCACCGCGGCAACCGCCGCCGCGCCGCCACCTAGCGATTTTCCAAGCGTCACGATGTCAGGACGGCTCTCGGCGCCCTGGAACGCGAACCAGCGCCCGGCGCGGCCTGCTCCGGTCACCACTTCGTCGGCGATCCAGTATGAGCCAACCTGCCGCGCGCACCGCGCCACCTCGTCCTGGTAGGCGCCATCGTAGTAGATGCCGCCTTGCGTGTAGTCGATGATCGTCGCTGCCGTATCCGAAAGCAGGCGCGTGGCATCGGCCAGATATTCGCTGGGCGGGGTGTTGTTGGCGGGCGCGCCGTAGATCGCGCCGTGCGGTGCCGGCAATATCCGCACCGGCGCCATCGGCGCCGGCAGCTTTGAGCCGCCTGAGTGCACCGCAAGGCCGCCATGCCATTGCGGCTGCACGGTCATGCTGCGCGACAGGCCCGTAATGCCGTGATAGGCGCGTTCGCGCGTTGCCAGCGCGGATCGCTGCGTCAGCGCCTGACAGAGCGACAGCGCCATGTCGTTGGCCTCGCTGCCGCTGATGCAGAAGCGCACCGCGCCGACCCAATCCTCTTCGCCGCTGAACGCCGTGGCCATCAAATCGTCAGCGGCCTGCTCGCGGCCGACCCAGGTCCAGCCCTCGTTCACGACGGGCGTATCCGCGGCGCGGCGGATCGCCTCCACCATCGCGGGATGACGATGTCCGAGGCCGCCGCCGGTGTTGCTGCCGTCGATGAGCTTGCGACCATCCGACAGATGAAAATAGACGCCCTCGCCGCCGACCACGGCCATGGGCGCACTGTCGCCGGCATTGAGCCCGGTTCGCAACAATCTGCTCATTGCAATCCCTTCATTCCGCGGCCTCGACGCCGTAGCCACCACCGCCGCAGGTCTCGATCGTGACGAGATCGCCTTGCTGCAGCACCAGGTTCGACTTGCCGTCGATCGCGACGCTCGCACCCTGCCGGATCAGCGAAATGCGGCAGGCCTTGCCGGGTTCGCCGCCCTGCATGCCGAACGGCGCCATCACCATGCGCTCGATGCAGGTGGTCAGATGCATCGACGGCGCCAGGATGCGATAGGTACGAATGACGCCGTCCCCGCCGCGATGGGCGCCCGCGCCGCCGGACTGCCAGCGAATGGCCTGCTGCTCGATGCGGATGGCGTAATTCGCCTCGATCACCTCGACCGGCGTGTTCGAGGTGTTGGACAGATGCACCCGCGTCGCCGAGATGCCGGCCCGATCATGCCGCGCGCCCTCGCCACCGCCGTGGACCTCGTAGAGCATCTTCCATGAACCATTCTGTCGCGGCTCGGCGAAGAAGAGGACACCTGCCGTGGTCGCCCCGCCGGCCGACAGACGTTCGGGAATGGTGTGCTGCATGGCGCGGAAGATCGCATCGACGATGCGCATCGAGGTCTCGTGGTTGCCGGCTGCAACCGAGGCATTCCACCCCGGTTCCAGGATCGAACCCGGGCGCGTGATGATGGTCAGCGGCCGCAGCGCGCCCGCGTTCTGGTTCATGTCGCGCCCGCTCATGATGCGCGCGGCATAGGCTACCGCCGAACGCGCCATGAACGGCGTGGTGTTGCAGAAATTCGAGACGCGGTCGCAGCTTCCCGAAAGGTCGAAGGTCGCTTCGTCGCCTGCGATGGTGATCTTGACATGAATGCGCGCGGGCGCGTCATCGACGCCGCCGTCGTCCAGATAATCCTCGCCCTCGTAGACGCCATCAGGCAGATCGCGCAACGCCTCGCGCATCTCGATTTCGGAGAGATCGTGCAGGCGCGACTGCGCCGCCGTGAAGACCGCCTTGCCGTGCTCGCGGCAGAGCTCGACGATGCGCTTCTCGCCGGCTTTCGTTGCGGCGATCTGGGCGAGCAGATCGCCTTCGCAGGAGTCGGGATCGCGAACATTGGCCTTGAGCAGCTGCACGATCGGCGTATTGACGCCGCTTGCCGTGGCGATCAGAACCGGCGGAATGCGCATCGCTTCCTGGAAGGTGTCGATGGCTTTCGCAAAATAGCTGCCGGGCCAGGTGCCGCCGATATCGGGCCAATGCGCGAGGCTGACCGCGAACGCGACGATCTCGCCATCGACGAAGACCGGCCGCACGACCTTGACGTCGTTGAGATGATTGCCGCCGAGCGGGCCGACATTGTAGATCAGTGCGTCGCCGTCGTTCAGGCTGTCCCGCGGCACCACTTTCAGCAATTCGAGGACCGTATAGGCCATCGCGCCGAGATGGATCGGGATGTCGCGGCCCTGCCCGACCAGGTCGCCGCGGCCGTCCGTGATCGCCGACGACAGGTCGCCGGCCTCGCGCAGCAGCGGCGAGCGCGCCGAGCGCGTCATCACCAGGCTCATCTCCTCGGCCGCGGCCGAGAGCCCGTGCCTGATGACCTCGACGACGAACGGATCGAGCTTCATGCCGTCCCCCGCGTCAGGAACAGATTGCCTGAAACATCAGGCCTCGCCTGCCAGCGGGGCGGAACCACCACGGTCGACCATGCGTCTTCAATGATGGCCGGGCCGCTGACGATCTCGGTCAGCGAGGCGCGGTCGATGATGCGTGTGGCAATGTCGTGAAAGCCGTTGAACGAGCAGGTGCGCTCGCCTTTGGATACCGCCCTGACTGCGACGGCCGGCCGATTCACGACGGTCGTCGATGGACGGCGTGCCTGCACCCGCACGGACTCGATGACGCAGCTCTCGCCCGTCGCATAGCCGAACAGCTCGTGGTGCCGGGCCAGAAAATCCTTCTTCAGCGTGACCACGTCGAGCGGTCGCGCGAACGGCACCGGAATGGCGTCGTTCTGCGCGGCGTAGCGCATCAAGGCCACCAGCTCGATCTGAATCTCGGTCGTGGCCACGCCGTTGGCGACGAGCGGCGCCGAAGCATCGTCAATCAGCACCCCGATCCGCTCCGACACACGGGCGAGGTCGATGCCGTCAAGCGCAGCACGCAAGGTTTGCTGCTGGAGGAAGCTGAAATCGGCAGTGAGACAGCCCAGCGCCGAAAACGCACTCGACGCGCTGGGAACGACCACCTCGGCAATCCCGTAGAGATCGGCAAGCCCCGCGGCGTGCATTGGGCCGCCACCGCCAAAGGCGAGCAGCGTGCAATCGCGTCCGTCGATGCCGCGCTCGACCGTGACGCGGCGGAGCGCACGCGCCATTGTCGCATTCGCGACCTTGATGATGCCGAGCGCGGTTTCGGTCAGGCTCAGCCCCAGAGTGCGCGCGATCGGCGCGATGACATCACTGGCTGCCTTGATATTGATTCCGATCCGGTCGCCGAGCCTGGTTTCGGGATTGAGATAGCCGAGCACGGCGTTGGCGTCGGTGATGGTCGGCTCGGTACCACCGCGGCCGTAGCAGGCCGGTCCCGGCTCGGAGCCGGCGCTTTCCGGTCCGACGGTCAGGCTGCCGGGACCATGGCGCACGATTGATCCGCCGCCCGCTCCGATCGAATGAACCGCAAGCATCGGCTGACGCAGCGGCTTGTCACCGAGCATGCGGCCGTCTGTCATCTCGGCCTGGCCGTCGACGATCAGGCACACGTCGGTCGTGGTGCCGCCCATGTCGAACGTCAGCATGCGCGATGTGCCGAGCTGACGCGCGATGCTGACCGATGCCGAGACGCCGGCCGCCGGGCCCGACATCGCCATCACCAGCGGCCGCCGCTTTACCGCCGAGATCGGGACCATGGCGCCGGCCGAATGAAACACCTGCAGGCCGGGGCCGATCGGCAACCGCTGCTCCAGCTCGCTGAGATATTCGACGGCAATCGGCATCGCGGCCGCATTGAACACGGTCGCCGACGTCCGCTCATATTCGCGCGCCTCGGGATTGACCTCGTGCGACAGCGAGACGTGGGCGACGACGCCCTTGAGCCGCTCGCCGAGCATCTTCTCGTGCACCGGATTGGCGTAGGCATGAAGCAGCGCGACCGCGACGCTCTGCACGCCAGTCATTTTCAGCCAGGCCACCAAGCGCTCGATCTCCGCTTCATCCAGCGCCTTCAGCACCCGGCCCTCGTGGTCGAGGCGCTCGGCCAGGCCAAAACATCGTTCGGGCGGCACCAGCGGCGGCGATTTTGGCGGGACGTCGAGACGGTAGAGATCGCGCCGACGATAGCGCGCGATCTCTAGCACGTCGGCAAAGCCTTCGGTCGCCACCAGCGCCACTTTTGGCAGCCGTCCTTCGACGATGGCGTTGGTCACGCGCGTGGTGCCGTGGACGAAGCGCTTGACCTCGCTCTTGCGCAGGCCCACCGCCTCGATCGCCTCCAGCATCGCCTGAACCGGCGCCTGCGGGCGCGATGGCACTTTCGCGATCCGCGCCTCCGCGGGGGAGTGCCGGATCGCGATGATGTCGGTGAAGGTGCCACCGATATCGGTGCCGACTTCCCAGTGATTTTCGTCAGCGCTCATGTGTGGGTCAGCTGCGGACGACATTCGAACCGGACGCCGGGTGGTTCCCGTCCGTCGCGAAATTCAATCCCAAGCCGAGCGCGCTCATCGTCATCCCCTGTCATGCCACCGCTTGCGAGCGTGCGACAGAGCGATGGGCTCGGGATAGGGTCAGCGTTGTCGCAACGCACTGGAGCAGCCCGCGACCGGCGCGGCGCGCCAAGGCACATTTTAGTGCAGCGCTGCCCGCGGGGAGTGCAAATTCCTGTGGATCGTTCCACGCGGGATAAGTGCAGCGCACCACGTATTTCCTCGGACGAAACGCCACATCCGCTGCACTGCAATCCATGCGCCGCGCACGCGCTGTCTAATTTGCAGGCGATCGACTGGCGCTACGGGCCATGCGATTGCTTATGAGCTATGCATGGCAGTCGGCTCAGCCTCTCTTTATTGTACGATCAGTAAGCGTGGTTTTGCCCGCTCAACGCATCGCGACCAAGCGGCGCCAGCCGATGATGATGCCCGTGATGGAGAACAGAAAGCCGAGGGCGCAGAGTCCGACGACCAAGCCGTCGCGCAGCAACGGACGCGCGACGAGGACCGGAAAATCCAGCGTGTGCAGCGCGCCGTAGAACCACCGATAAGCCCGTCGCGACGAATCCAGCCTTTGCAGCAAATTGCCGTCGGCGCCGTCGATGTCGAACCAGAGGTCGCCGCAGTAGGAGCGGTAGACCGGGGCGCCTGGGACGGTGGACTGCGCGGGATAGCTGTTGTTGACGGCAAGGACCGACGTTACGCCGCAGCCGGCCGCGAGGCGCGCGGTCAGCTCTTGGACCTCATGAACATCCAGAGATCCCGTTGGTCCATCGCGGGGCGCGTCGCCTGCCTTGGTCAAGGTCTGACCGGCAAGCCCGGTCCGGTCCCGCCGATAGAGATTGCCGTTGAAGGCAAACCATTCGATCTCACGGGCCGACGGCGATACAGGCTGCCGATCGAGCGATGCAGCCGCTGCCCAGTTCGGTGAAGCGTTCATCACGCTGGATTCAGCCGAGGTCAATTGCCCACGCGAGAACAGCCGGCCGTGATCCATGGAGAGCCAGCCACTGAATATCCAGCTCAGCACGAAGACCATCGCAGCGAGGCCGATGAGATGATGCAGGGCATGCCAGCCACGATAGGGCGAGCCGATCAGACCGCGCCGAGGTTTGATCCGCGCAAGCCCGAGCACAGCGCCAAGCAAAGCTGCGATCAGGGCCAGCAGCGACAAGGTCCAGACCACGCGATCCCACAGCGACCAGTTGCTTCGCAGGACTGTTGGATAGATCCAGTGCAGCACGCTCCCGACGAGATTCCATCCGCGCTCGCTGCGCGTCGTATCCAGGACGATCTCGCCGGTGCGCGAGGAGACATAGACCTCCGTTCCGGCGGGATCGCCCAGGGCAGCCCGAAACAAGGGCCGATGGCGGTCAAAGCCGTTCGGCACGCTCCATTGGTCGTAGTCCGAACGCGCAACGATCGCGGCCCGCGCGGCATCAAGCCCACGGCTGCGTGCGTGATCTCGCGCGATGGCCAGCGCGACGCCGAAAGACGTGATCGACGCGTCGGCCCCATCGGAGGCGCGGACTGCGCCCGCGCGCGACGGCCCTGAGACGACATAGACCAGTCCATCGCTGCGCTGGATCAGGCGAACGCGCGTCGCATCCGCGATGCCGCTTGCGGCCACGGCATCGGCGACCGCAAGCCTCGTCTCAGCGCTAGCCAGCGGCACGAGCCCGGCAAAGCGTTCCGTTTCCGTCAGAGATGGAAACGGAACGAAGTGCATCACGATTCCCGTCGCGAACCACATCGCGAACAGCAGGCAGAACGCGACCCCGAGCCATCGATGCAGCAGGACGATCGCGCGCATCATCGATCAGCGTCCTACCATTTGAACGCGGCCGAGATTTCATAGGTGCGCGGCGCGCCCAGCAGGATCTGATCGGGATAGAACGGATCGCCCCAGATCGCATAACGCTTGTCGGCGATGTTGCGCACCCGGAATGTCAGGCGGGCCTGATCGACCGCATTGAACACGGTCTTGGGGATGTCGACGAAGGCGTAGACATCGGCCACGGTGTAGGCCTTCAGCGTCACGGTGTTGGCATCGGCGTTGTAGCGGTCGCCGACATGGCGGCCGGTGATGCCGAGCTCGACCGCCCAGGGCGTGAAGAACCGGTACGACGCGCCGGCATTGGCGACGACGCGCGGCACGTTCGGCGGCGTGTTGCCGGAGAACGAGCCGCCGACAAAATCGTAATCGGCGTAGCGCGCATCGACATAGGCGATGTTGCCCCAGAGACGCAGAGGCTCGATCGGCCGCACGGATGCGGCCAGCTCGACGCCTTTCGACTCCTGCCGCCCGGCGAGGTTGAGCTGCATGCCGCCGGCCGCGGCATAGACGTTCTTGCGCAGGATGTCATAGGCCGAGAACGACCACTCCGCCCGGTTGTCCCAGAACAGGTGCTTGACGCCGGTCTCGTAGGTGCGCGCGGTGGTCAGGTTGAGCGGATCGGTCGGATTGAGCAGGAAGATGTTGTTGGCCGAGATGTCGGCGCCGGTCGCATATTGGCTGAAGAAGGTCAGGCCCGGAACGGCTTCCCACGTGTAGCCGATGCGACCCGTGGTCGGGACCCAGGATTGCGAGAACGGAAAGCCAACGTTCACGAGCCCGGTCTTGTCGGTCGAGTTGCGGTCGAGCCCGATATGCTCGGCGCGGAGGCCGCCGACCACCGCAAAGGTCCGTGTCAACTTCAACCGGTCCTCGAACGACAGTGCCTCGTTGTCGATCCGCGCGGTCTGCTGCTTGGTCGTGAGCAAGCCGTAATAGCCGCGATCGGGATTGACCAGCGAGACGGAATCATCGGGGAAATTTGCGGCGCCCGGCCTCACGAAATCAAGGTAGCTTGAGGAAAGCGTCGTGACCAAGCGGTTGTCAAAGCCGGCGATATTCGCATCCCAGACCAGGTCGGTGATGTTGCCGACCAAGCGTTGGCTGTGCGCGACATAGAAGCGCCCACGGTCGACCATGTTCGTGCCGGAATTGAACGCCTCGACCTCGTTGTTGAGCCACGTGCGCTCTGCGCCATAACCATAGGCCTGGCTTTTCAACGTCAGGTCGGGCGCGAGCTTCAGCTCGAAGCCGCCGCGCAGCCACACTTCCTTCGCCACGTTCTTGTTGTCGAGGACGTTGTAGTTGGTGTTGAAGGTGCGGTCGTCGATCGTGACGGCCCCAAGATCAGTCTTGTTGAAATAATTGCCGGACACGATTCCCGTCGTCGCATGCGAACCGCTGAAGGCAATCGGCACCAGCGGCGCCCCCCAATAGGCTTTCGAACGATCCTCGCGGTATTCGATCGCGCCCCAGACCTTGAGGCTATCGGAGATGCGGTAGTTGAGCTGGCCCGACACATCGAGCGTCTTGGTGTTGGTGTCGTCGGCAAAGCCGTTGAGCGAGGAACGACTGACGTCGAAACGGTAGTCCAGTCCCTGCACATTGGTGCTGCCGCCCGAGCCGTAATGCGCGCGGAACGAGTTCAGCGAATCCCAGGAAAAATCCGCCTCGTTCCGGATCGGACCGGTGTGCGGCTGCTTGGTGACGAAGTTGATCGCGCCGCCGGCGGCGCCCTCGCCCGACATCAGCGACGCCGGCCCCTTCAGGAATTCGACGGCCTCCAGGTTGGCCGTGTCGGTGATCCGCGAGGTCATGTTCTGCGGACCGATCTTGATGCCGTTGTAGAGCGTGTTGATCTGGCTATTGGTGAAGCCGCGCATGGAGAAAGCCGACGGCTCGGCCGGATTGTCGCCGGCTGTGACGCCAACCGCTCCCTGCGCGACGTCGGACACGGTGCGATAGCCCTGCTCGCGCATGGTTGCGGCCGAGATCACCTCCACGGTCGCGGGCGTTTCGCGCACGGTCAGGCCAAGGCGCGAGGCGCTTTCGGCGACGGCATTGGTATTGAGCGGCGTCTGTGCTGCCGCAGTCGGCACGACAGGCTTGGGCACTGCGGATGCAGTCTCCGGCCGGCGCGCTGCTGCGCGGCGTGGGCCCTGCGCCTCCCGCGCGGCGGGCTTGGCCTGCTTGCGGGATTGGGCAGGCGTTACCTCGACCGGCGGCAGAGGTTCGCGAGCCTGCTGCGCCAGCGCGGCGGAGGGATCAAGAACGACAAAGGATGTGAGTGCGGCGGATGCAAGCAGAAGCGCACGCCGTCGTATCATGTGAACAGGAGACACGGTCTTGGACCTCGGTATGACGTCAGTGGCACGTCACCGCGAACCAAGGTCCCATCTTCCGGCTTATAAGCCTTCCGATGAAGCCGAATGTCTGTACTCCCCGACCGACATCTTCGCGTGTGACCACGGCTGACGGCAGGTCTCCTGGCTCGCGGGTCAATACCTTGCGTCGCCTTCCCGGGACCGAGATACCCAGTGGCATGTGATGCAAGATTCGCCGCTTACAGTTGCGGGGGCAGCCACGGCATTGGGGACAATGTCCCCGCACCGCATTCCCTTTTCATCCCCTCTCGGGGAAACCGTCGCGAGCATCTAGGATTACGATCCAGACAGAGTCAATGTGCCAGTTGCGGCGTTATTGCCACAACGACCAGTTTCCTTGGAGATAAGCATGGGAGGCGAGACCTTCCTCTGGCTGATACGGCACGCGCCCGTCGATGGCGTCGCGGGGACGATCCATGCAGCCGACGCACCGGCCGATCTCGGCGCTCGGGCGCAGCTGGAGGCGCTGCGGCAGCGCCTGCCGCGCGACGCCGCGAGCTATGCGAGTCCGTCGCGGCGCACGGTCGAGACGGCCCGCGCGCTGGGGCTCGAGCCGCTGCAGCTGGACGAATTCAGCGAGCAGAACTTTGGCGACTGGACCGGCCGTCGGCACGACGAGCTCGCCGCGACCGGTGGCGAGGCCTATGCACAGTTCTGGAGCGATCCTGCGTGCGGACGGCCACCGGGCGGCGAAAGCTTCGAGGAACAGGTCGCGCGCGTCCGGCTGGGTCTGTCGAGGATCGGCGCCGGGGCCGCGACGCTCGTCGTGCATTCCGGCACGATCCGCGCGGCGCTGTGCATCGCGCTGGATCTGACGCCTCAAGCGGCGCTCCGGTTTGTGATCGATCCGCTGTCGCTGACCCGGATCGACCGGCTCGCGACCGGCTGGCGCGTCGTCTCCGTCAATCAGCGGACGATTTGATCAGGCCGGACGATCCGGCACATTGGCCTGCGCAAAGGTCGCCATGCCGTTGTGGAGCGCACAGGCCGACCGCACCAGCGGCAGCGCGATGGCCGCGCCCGATCCTTCGCCGAGCCTGAGATCGAGGCTGATCAGCGGCTGCAGATTCAGCGCGCGAAGCACCAGCCGATGGCCCTGCTCGGCGGATTGATGCGAGGCCAGCAGGAACGGCTGGCACGAGGGGTTGAGCCGCGCCGCCGCCAGCGCCGCCACCGACACGATGAAGCCGTCGATCAACACGGGGATGCGGAGCTGTGCAGCCGCGATAATTGCACCGCAGATGGCCGCAATCTCGAGACCGCCGACGGCGCACAGGATCTTTTCGGGCGAAGCGCCCGCAATGCCATGGCGTGCGATCGCAGCGTCGATCACCCGCGCCTTGTGCACACGGCCGGCCGCGTCAACGCCGGTCCCGCTGCCCGCGATCTCCTCAGCGCTCACACCGAGCAAGCCGGCCGCGATCGCCGCCGATGTCGTGGTGTTGCCGATTCCCATCTCGCCGAAGATCAGAAGATCGGGCTGCCCGGCCTGCGCGCGCGTCACCGCACGTCGGCCGGCTTCGAACGCAAATGCCAGCTCTGCGGGGGTGAGCGCAGCTTCGATACTGAAATCGCGCGTGCCGCTGCGCGGCTTGTCGGTCACGATTCCAGCCATCTCCTCCTGCGCCAGCGTGCCGGAATCGACGACCTCCAGGCTGGAGCCCAGCTCACGCGCGAGCACCGAGATCGCGGCACCGCCGGAGGCAAAGTTCGCCAGCATCGCGATCGTCACTTCCTGCGGATAGGCCGAGACGCCCTGGGCGACGATGCCATGATCGCCGGCGAAGATAACGATCGGCACCCGCGCCGCGCGCGGTTGCTCGGTTGCTTGGAGGCCCGCAAGCTCGATCGCGAGCTGCTCGAGCCGGCCAAGCGCGCCGGTCGGTTTCGTCAGTTGCGCCTGCCGCGCCACCGCCGCCTCGCGATGGACTGCGGAGATATCGGGGCATTGTTGAGTGACCCATTCGGGGAGCATGCTGCCTCGCTTGCCTCACAGCCTGTGCTTGAGGATGTAACTGTCCATGATCCAACCGTGTCGTTCGCGCGCCTCTTGCCGCACCGCGACGATACGCGGGCCGATCTCGGCCAGCGCGCCGGACATGATGATCTGATCGGGCATGCCGAGATAGGCGCCCCACCAGATGTGCAGGCCTTTCGGATCGAGCGACTGGAACGCCGTGCCGCCGTCGAGCATCACCACCACGGTATCGACGCCTGCCGGCCAGCCGCCCTCACGCAAGCGACGTCCCGTCGTGACCAGAAAGGGCTCGCCGATGTCATTGAGCGGCAGCGCATGCGCCGCGCACAGCGTCTGGATCGAGGTGATGCCGGGAACGATCTCGATCTTTGGCGAGGGATTGAGCCGCCGCGCAATGCGCAGCGAGGAATCATAAAGCGAGGGATCGCCCCAGATCAGCAGCGCGACTCTGCCCTCGCCTTCGAGATGATCTGCGATCGTCTGCGACCAGGCAGCGGCGACGGCATCGTGCCAATCGTCCACGCCCTTGCGATAATCCGCTTCAGCGGCATCACGGACGGGCAGATCGAACTCGGCGATGCGCGTCGTGTCACTGGTGAGCACATCCGCGCAGATCGTCCGCCTGAGATCGGCGAGATCGGACTTTGCAGTCCCCTTGCGCGGGATCAGGACGAGATCGGCCGCGTTGATGGCAGTGATCGCGGCGCGCGTGAGCTGCTCGGGATCGCCGCAACCGATGCCTATCAGGGAGAGCGTGAGCATCGTGGCTGCGAAGGGCGGCATCACGGCCGCCCGTTCGCTTGTCTCTAGGCCGCGTTGTGCAAACGCGGTGTGACGAGGCCGGCCGCGGTGACGCCGCGCAGCGACTTCGCCAGCGCCAGCACCCCGAGATCGGCGAGCGGCTCGATCACGATGACGAGCGCATAGGACGCCGCGAAGGTCGCGATGTTGACGAGGTTGGTCGCGCCAAAACCGGCGCCATAGAGCGCCCAGAACGCCACCCAGGCGATGACGCCGGCCTGATAGGTCGTCGAAAGCGCCAGCGCCTGGCGGTACTTCAGATCGACATAGGCCGTGTTGCTCGAAATGATCCGCGTGGCGATCGCCTGGATCCCGAACAGCGGCACCAGCAGCGTGGTGACGTTCATGCCATATTGCGGCAGGTCGGGCGGCTCGAAGAAGAAGCCCTGGAACAGCAGGCCGAACGCGAGGCCGAAGGCCGCAGGCGCAGCTCCAAACAGCAGGAACAAGGTCGAGCCGAGGATGAAGTGCACTTCGGAGACGCCGACCGGGAAGTGCGGCAGGATCTCGAAGAAGATAAACACGAGTCCCGTGGTGGCGAGCGTCCGCGCCGCGAACGAAATGATGCCCTGCTCGCGCACGGTCTCGACCGCGAGCTTCAAGGCAACGCCGCCCACGGCGATGCCGGTTGCGTAACTCAGCACGAGCTTGGCGTCCGAGACTAGTCCGGGTTCGATATGCATGGCTCAGATCCTTCTTGCCGTCACACCCGACGGCCTTGGCCTCAAAACGTGCACGGCCGGTCTCCTGGCTCGCGGTTCACTGGGAGTCTCCGGCCTTCCCGAGCCTTGCGGCCCAGTGGCTGATCGAAGTCCCTCACCGCTTACAGTCGCGGGGGCGGCTGGGGTTTTGGGCGCCGCAACTGGGTCCGCCCATCCCCATTCCCGATTATGCTCCGGCGCTTTGCGCCGCGTCGAGCACCATGCGTCTCCTGTGTGCCCCTTTCGCCAGCCGGGCGTCAAGGGGCGAAGGGCGGCCGAGAGCGTCATGACGGATAATCCCCGGCCAGCGCGCCGAACAGGATGACGGCCGCCGTGGAGGCCGCTCCGCCTCGCGCAACCTGCTCGGCAAGTTCCGAAATGGTGGTGCGGACCAGCCGCTCATCGGGACGGCCGAGCGATTCGGCGAGCAACGCCGGAGTGGTTGGGGCGAGGCCATGCTCGATCAATTTCGCGACAAGCGCCGGAAACGTGCGGCGACCCATATAGACCACGGTCGTCGCCTCGGGATCGGCCAGCGCTACCCAGTTGAGGTCTGGCGGCAGCTCGCCGGTGACGTCCGCGCCGGTAATGAATTGCACCCGGCGCGAGGTATGGCGCCGGGTCAGGGGAATCCCGGCCTGAGCCGCAGCCACGCAGGCCGTGGTGACACCGGGAATGATCTCGTAGCCGATGCCCGCTTCCCGCAGCGTCTCGAGCTCCTCCTCGAGCCGGCCAAAGATGCCGGCATCGCCCGACTTCAATCGCACCACGCGCGCGCCTGTTGCGGCGTAGTCGACCAGCAATCGATTGACGTGGTGCTGCTTGGTCGAGGCCCGTCCTGCCCGCTTTCCCACCGCGACGAGATTGGCGCCGGGCCGGGCCAGATCGAGGATCGCGCCTGAAGCAAGATCGTCATAGAGCACGACGTCGGCCTCGCGCAGCCGCGCGGCACCCTTGAGCGTGAGCAGCTCGGGATCGCCGGGGCCGGCAGAGACAAAGGAGACAAAACCGCTCACCGGTCCTCCGCGATCAGGTGGAAGAACGTGCCGGTGGCTTGTCCCCGCCGCGAGCCGGTCTCGGCGATGACCGCGCCTGTCGCGTCGTGCACGACCGCCAGCGCCGTGTCGGGCTGCGCGACGATCGTCGAGTAGTGGAATTCGTGGCCACGCAGGCGTGCACCCGCCTGATGACCCGGCATCGGCGCGGCGAGCTCGGCCAGACGATAGCCCAGATGCATGCGGCGCTTGGCAAAACTCGTCTCCAGGCCGAGCAGGCCCGTCATCTCGTGGCGGATGCCATCGGCGTCGGTCAAAGCGGTGCCCAGCACCATATAGCCTCCGCACTCGCCATGCACCGGGCGCGTTTCGGCGAAGGCGCGCAATCCGCTGCGGAAGCGCGCATTGGCCGCGATCCTGCCGGCCTGCAGCTCGGGATAACCGCCGGGCAGCCAGCACACATCGGCGCCCGGATCAGGGCCTTCATCGGCGAGCGGCGAGAATGTCGATATCTCCGCACCCGCCGCGCGCCACGCTTCCAGCATATGCGGATAGACGAAGGAGAATGCAGCGTCACGGGCGAGCGCAATGCGCTGGCCGGGCGGCGTTACGTTCACGCCGCTCGCGGCAGGTTGCGGCGACCAGGTGGCAGCCGAACGCAGCACCGCGTCGAGATCGACATGTTCGGCAACGAAGCGGGCGGCCTCGTCGATCAGCTTGCCGATCTCCGCCTGCTCCTCGGCCTGGACCAGTCCGAGATGCCGTTTCGGCAGGCTGATCTCGGCATGGCGCGGCAGCGCGCCGAACACGGCGATGCCGGCATCCAACAGCGCGCGCCGCACGAGGGCTTCGTGGCGCGGGCTCGCAACGCGATTGAGCACGACGCCCGCAAGGCGCAAGCCGGGACGGTAATCGCGAAGGCCCGCGGCAATCGCGGCCGCCGTTTGGGCCTGGCCCGAGGGATCGATCACCAGCAGCACTGGCCAGTCCAGCATCTCCGCGATATCGGCGGTCGCTCCGGTGCCGCAGACGCCGCGCGCGGCAACGCCGTCGAACAGGCCCATCGAGCCTTCGGCCAGCACGACATCTGCGTCAATGCCGCGACTGACGAGATGCGAGATCGTCCCGCGATCCATCGCCCAGCTGTCGACGTTGACCGAGGCGCGCCCCGTCGCGGCCGCATGAAACGCGGGATCGATGTAATCGGGGCCGCTCTTGAAGCACTGCACCCGCAATCCGCTGTTGCGCCAGGCGCGCGCGAGCGCCAGCGTCAGCGTCGTCTTGCCGACGCCGGAGGCCGGCGCGGAGATGACGAGCCCTGCCGCCATCACGACACCTCCGGAAAACGCGGTTCGGCGCCGACCGGCCGATAGCGGCGATCATAGTCGCCGGCATAGAGACGGCTCTCGGAAAATTCCGCCGCGCCCAGCGTCCTGCCGACCAGGATGAGCGCGGTGCGCTCCATCTCGCTGCCGACGGCAACGTCGAGCGTTGCGAGCGTGGCGCGGACGATGCGCTGGTCGGGCCAGCTCGCACGCCAGACGATCGCGACCGGGCAGTCCGCGCCATAATGCGGCGTCAGCTCGGCGACGACCTTGTCGAGCAGATGGATCGACAGATGGATCGCGAGCACCGCGCCGGTGGCGGCGAAGGCGGCGAGCTTCTCGCCTTCCGGCATCGCACTGGCGCGGCCCGGCGTGCGCGTCAGCACCACCGTCTGGGCAAGGCCGGGCAGCGTCAGCTCAGCCTCCAGCGCAGCCGCGGCGGCCGAGAAAGAGGGAACGCCGGGCGTGACCGTGTAGGGAATGTCGAGCGCGCGCAGGCGGCGGAGCTGCTCGCCCATCGCCGACCAGATCGAGAGGTCGCCCGAGTGCAGCCGCGCAACGTCCTTGCCGTCAGCATGTGCGGCGGCGATCTCCGCGACGATTTCGTCGAGCGACAGCGGCGCGGTGTTGACGATGCGCGCGCCGGGCGGGCAATGCGCCAAGACGCCCTCAGGCACCAGCGAGCCGGCATAGAGACAGACCGGACAGGCGGCGATGAGGTCGCGGCCGCGCAACGTCAGCAGGTCAGGCGCGCCCGGTCCTGCACCGATGAAATGCACCGTCATGCACCATCTCCTTCCGCGATCGCCGCGGTCGCGGTGCGATCCCGCGAGACCACCCGCGTCGCGATCAACCGCGCGCCAGGTCCAGCTGCCGCGAGTGCTGCGGCCTCGGCGACCGATCCTGTTCCGAATTTTTCGGCGACGAGTTTTGATTTTGTCGGCGTGTCGATGCTAACAAGCATTTCGGCGGCGATCGCCTTGATCGGCACGCCGCATTCGCGCGCAAGTTGCTTCAGCGCCTGCGCGTCCGCTTTATCACTCACGGTCGCGACCGCAGCAAGGCCTTCGGGACCGCCCGCCGCCATCAGCACCTCGCGCAGCGAGCCCAGCGTGACATCCTTTTTGAATCCGAGCCCGGCGACCTTCATCGGACCGTGCTCCATTGCACCACGGGCCGCACCGTCTCCCAGGAGCGGTAGCGGCCGAGCGGAGTGGCGTGCGCAATCTCGACCCGCATCAAGTCGCCGCCGTGGCGCTGGTGCAGCTCACCCAGCAGCGCTTCCGTTTCCAACGTTACCGAATGCGCAACCAGCCGCGTACCGGGCGAGAGCCGCGACCAGATGGCGTCGAACATCGCGATGTCGAGCCCGCCGCCGATGAAGACGGCGTCAGGCCCGTCCAGCGCAGCAAGGGCCTCAGGCGCCTTTCCCGTGATGACTGTGATTCGATGCGCCAATCCGAACGCCGCCGCATTGTTGCGGATGCTCGCAACGCGATCCTCGCGCGCCTCGACGGCGATCGCCGTCCCGCCGCACAGCGCCCACTCGACCGAGATCGAACCCGAGCCCGCGCCGATGTCCCACAGCCGTTCGCCGGGACGCGGCGCCAGCGCCGAGAGCGCGAGCGCACGGACCGGACGCTTGGTGATCTGGCCGTCATGGACGAAGAGATCGTCCGACAGTCCCGAGCTGCGAGGAAGGCCCTGCGCTCCTCTCGCCTCCACGGCCACCGTGACCAGGCTTCCCGCAAGATCGCCTGTGAAGCTGTCGGCGCGATGCGCGTTGATACTTTCGCGCGGCCCGCCAAGCGCGGTAAGCGTCCAGAATGCCGAGGCACCCCATCCGCGCGTCGTCAGCCATTTTGCGAGATCACCAGCCGCCTTCGCGTCGCGTACGAGGCAAATGATGCGCGCATCGTGCGCCAGATGCGGCACGAGACGCTCGAATGGCGCGCCGTGGAGACCGAGACACGCAACGGATTCCAGACGCCAGCCAAGCCGCGCAGCAACGAGCGAGAATGTCGAGGGAGCCGGATACGCGATCCATTCGTCGCTATGGAGCTTTTCAGCGAGGTTCGCGCCGGCGCCGAACCAGAACGGATCGCCGGAGGCGAGCACCACCGTGGGACGCCCGCGGCGGCTCAGCACGATCTCTGCATCGAACGGCACCGGCCACGGGCGTCCGCGCTCCGTCACGCCGGCCAGTGCAAGATGCCGTTCACCGCCAAAGACAGTTTCGGCATCATCGAGCGCCTTTCGGCTTGCCTCGGATAGCCCGGCAAGGCCATCTTCGCCGATACCGATGATGGTCAGCCAGGGATCAGCCATGACGCGCGCCCTCATTCTGGGCGGGACGGCCGACGCGAGCCTGCTCGCGGCGGAGATCGCGCGCGCCGGCATTGACGCTGTCTATTCCTACGGCGGCCGCACCCGTGCGCCGGCCGGTCAGCCGTTGCCGACGCGTATCGGCGGTTTTGGCGGCGTCAGCGGTCTTGCCGATTACATTCGCCGGCAAGACATCACGCATGTGATCGACGCTACGCATCCCTTTGCCGCCGAAATGAGCCGCAATGCGGTCGCGGCATGCGCGGAAACCGGTACGCCGCTGATCGCTCTCGAGCGTGCGCCCTGGACCAAAGCGCCCGGCGACGACTGGATCGACATACCTGATGTCAATGCCGCGGTCGCCGCACTGCCCGAGGCGCCGGCAAATGTGTTCCTCGCCATCGGCCGCCAGCACATCGCGCCGTTCGCGACCAGGCCGCAGCACGCCTACACGCTGAGATTCGTCGATCCGGCCGAAGCGCCGCTGCCCTTTGCCGCGGATGTCATCGTGTCGCGTGGGCCGTTCACGCTCGAGGGCGAGCTGGAGATGCTGCGCGCGCGAGGCATCACCCGGATCGTCGCCCGCAATTCGGGTGGCGACGGCGCGCGCGCCAAGATCGACGCTGCGCGGGTACTCGGCCTGCCCGTGATCATGATCGCGCGACCGCAATTGCCGGAACGGTTTCGGGTCGAGAGCGTGGCCGAGATCATGCAGTGGCTCGGTCATCGGGCCTGCCTCGGCGCATAGACCCAGCGGCCGACGCGGCGCGTCTGCGAGTTGCCGACGATTACCAGCGTGCGCATGTCGGCCATCTCGGGTATCGCTTCATTCAGCCTGACGGTCTCGATCCTTTCATCGGCGGCGCTGATCGCGCGCGCGAAGATCACGAGGCGCTCGCCGCAGCCGGCCTCGTTCAGCACCGCAAGCGCACGGCCAAATCCTTCCGGTCGGCTCACTGAGCGCGGATTGTACATCGCAATGGCAAAATCGGCTTCCGCGGCGAGCCGCAGGCGCTTCTCGATCAGCGCCCACGGCTTGAGATTGTCGGAGAGATTGATCGCACAGAAATCATGGCCGAGCGGCGCGCCGGCGCGCGCGGCAGCCGCCAGCATCGCGGTGATGCCGGGCAGCACACGGATCGGCAGTTCCTGCCATTGCGGCGCGTGTTCGAGCGCCTCGAACACGGCGGAGGCCATTGCGAAGACGCCGGGGTCACCGGAGGACACGATGACGACTTGCCCGCCTTCGGCCGCAAGCCGCAGCGCCTCGCTCGCGCGCTGCAGCTCTTCGCGATTGTCGGAGGGATGCAGCTTGAGTCCCGGTCGCGGCGGCACGCGCGCGACATAGGGCGCGTAGCCCAGAATGTCGGTCGCGGCGGCAAGCGCGGCGGAGACTTCGGGCGTCACCAGCGCATCGCTGCCCGGCCCGAGGCCTGCGATGGTCAGCGTGCCCGTCATTCGGCGGCGTCCGGATGCCGGCCCTTGCCGTGCACGAGTACGATCGCGAAATAGGGGCAATCGGCGGCATCGATCTCCGCGAGCCGCACCACGCGCTCGCCCGGCATGGTGCCGCGCTCGACCAGCCAGGCATCGTCCAGCCGTCCGGCGGCAGCGAGCGCGCGGCGGACCTTTGCGAGATTGCGCCCGGTCTTCATGATCACGAGCGCATCGGAATCGCGCATTCGGCGTTCGAGCTCGGCCTCGGCGAGCGTGCCCATGAGCACCGTCGTCACATCGTCGCCAAGCGCGATCGGCTGTCCCACGCCATTCCAGCAGCCGACCATGCCGGGAATGCCGGCGATCACCTCGATCTCGACACGGCCCTGCAGGCGCGTGTGCAGATGCATGAAGGAGCCGTAGAAGTAAGGATCGCCCTCGCAAAGCACGACGACGTCGACCGCGCGCGCCAGCCGCGCCAGACGTTCCGACCATTCATCGTAGAATCCGGCAAGCAGCTGGACATATTCAGGCGTGTCGAAGGCGATCTCGGTCGTAACAGGATATTCCATCGGATATTCGGTGACGTCGGCAGCCAGCATGCCCTCGACGATGCGGCGCGCCTGGCCGGGCCGGCCCTTCTTGCGGAAATAGGCGACATGCTTTGCGCCGCGCACCGTGCGATCGGCGCGCACGCTCATCATGTCAGGATCACCGGGGCCGAGACCGCAGCAAATGATGCGTCCCATCGCTATTCGCTCCGGCTCGCCAGTGCGTTCACGGCGGCGACTGTGATCGCGGACCCGCCGAGGCGGCCCTCGACCGTGAGCGCGGGGACCTTCGGATCGGCCATCAGCGCCGCCTTGGACTCCGCCGCGCCGACGAAGCCGACCGGACAGCCGATGATCGCCGCGGGCCGCGGACAGTCACGGTCGTCCAGCATGTTGAGGAGATGAAACAACGCGGTCGGCGCGTTGCCGATCGCCACGATCGCGCCGTCGAGATGCGGGCGCCATAGCTCCAGGGCCGCAGCCGAACGGGTGTTGCGCATGGACCGCGCGAGCGCGGGAACAGTCTCGTCGCCCAGCGTGCAGATGACAGCGTTGGCCGCGGGAAGCCGCGCCCGCGTAATTCCTTCGGAGACCATGCGCGCGTCGCACAGGATCGGTGCGCCCCTCTGCAGGGCCGCGCGCGCGGCGACCGCCATACCTGATGTGAAGCGGATATGCGCTTCGAGGCCCACCATGCCGGCCGCATGGATCATCCGCACCACCACCTGCTCCTCGTCAGGCGTGAAGCGCGCAAGATCGGCTTCGGCCCGGATGGTCGCAAAGGACTGCCGGTAGATCGCCGCGCCGTCGGTCTCGTAAGTGTGCGGCATCAGTGCCCTCCCATCAGGATGGAGGGATCTCTGACGATGTCGTCGCGGTTCAGCCCCCGCAGGATGGGCTCATCGCGCGTCGACCCGGCGCGCACGAGGTCGAAGCCGGCGCCGGTCGCAACCAGAGTGATGGCGGCGGGACCGGAATGGGCGCAGCCCTTGGCACAGCCGGAGACGTGGAGCCGTGCGGCCGCGCCGATGTTCGGCGCCAGGGCCGCAGCAAGACCGCGGGTATCGGCATGCGCCTCGCGACAGCGTGGCGCGCCGCTGCACGCGATGACGCGCAGCGCAGGATCGTAGGCCTCGGTGATGAGACCGGTCGCGTTCGGCATCGCGCGCTTGCCTTCGCTCAAAACCATCCGCCATGGCGTCATGCGCAGCGCATGCCCGCAACCGGCGAACTGGTCGAGCGTCGCATGCGCCATCTGCCCGAAGGCGACGCCGACCATCGCACCTTGCGCATAGAGGCCGGGGCGCGCCGCGGCCATGATCGGCGCCGGCTCGGCCTCGCCGCGCAATGCCACCGGCAGGATTGCACCGGCGGCAAGATGCGCCGCCATCCGCCCTCGCCCGCCTCTGGCGCCGCCAGAGATCACGAACCATTTAGCGAATGCCAGCGCGGTGGTCACGGCTTCGCCACGCGCGACGGAGCGGCCAAGCTTGTCGCCATCAGCCCGCACCAGCAGTCCGCCGGAACCATCGCGCTCGATCCGCACATCGGCGGAATCGCCCGCAAGCACGCGTGAGGTGCCGTCATCGATCGCGAAGCCGAACTTGGTTGGAAGCTCGAGTTGGCTGTCGGCGAGCGCCTCCTCGAGTTCGGCGGCGAGCGATTGAGTCGCGTCGCCGGCACGCCAGAACGGCGTCACAAGAATGTTGCGACGGGATTCGGTCTCAGCGTCCGGATCGAGCAGCGCCAGTTGCGAAAGGCCGTCGAGCAGCAGCCTGTGGCTGGTCTCGTTGACGCCCCTGATCTGGAGATTGGCCCGGCTGGTCACGTCGATCAGGCCATTGCCATGGCGCTCGGCGAGATGGGCCAGTCCGGAGATCTGCGCCGCGTCGAGCCGTCCGCCGAACGGACGCACGCGGACCACGAGTCCGTCGCCCGATTGCATCGGGCGCAGCGCGCCGGGACACCAGCCCTTGACCACGGAAGCGCTCATGACGCCTCCCGCAGCGCAGCCGCGATCGAATTGCGGCGCGTTCGCCAGAGTGAGGCCTCATGCAGGCGCGTGAAACACGTCTCCATCGCCGCCAGTGCCGCCGGATTCTCGCGGGCCATGAAGGCGCGGACGTCCTCACTGCCGAGCGTCGCATCGTAGTAAAGGTCGAACAGATGCGGCGGCACCGCGGCGGCCAGATGCGCGAAGGCGGCCATATGCTCGAGCGTTGCGGTGATCTCGGCCGCCCCGCGAAAACCGTGGCGCATCATGCCGGCGATCCAGGCTGGGTTGGCCGCGCGCGCGCGGACGACACGGGAGATTTCCTCGGTCAGCGTACGCGCATGCGGCTGCTCGGGGCGCGTCGCGTCGAGATGATAGAGCGATGGTCCGGCCGCACCGAGATAGGCTGCGGCAGCCGCAATGCCGGCCTCATGCGCGGCATAGTCGGCCGCGAGCAGAAGATCGGTTTCAGGCAAATCCTGCACGTGAACAAAAGCATCGGCCGATAAGAGCCGCTTCTCGATACCGGCACGATCGAGCCTGATCTCGCCGTCGGCCGAGAACGCCCATGACGATGCCGAGAGCCATGCTTCGCCGGCGGCTTCGCGCGTCTCGGGCGTGAAGGCGTCCGGGATTGCCGAGAGGCCGACGCCGTATTGTCCGGGACGCGGCGCGAACACGCGCGATGTGCGATGGCGATATGGATTTTCGTCGCCCTCGTCCTCGCGGGCCGACAGCGCCTCGGCTGCCGCCTCGAACAATTGCGCAAGGCCCGAGAAGACGTCGCGGAACAGGCCCGAGACACGCAGCGTGACGTCGATGCGGGGCCGGCCAAGCTCGGCAGGCGCGATGATGGCGTAGCCGGTCACACGGCCGGAGGCGTGATCCCAGCGCGGCGCGAGGCCGGCCAGATGCAACGCCATGGCAAACTCCTCGCCCGCGGTGCGCATCGTCGCCGAGCCCCAGAGATCGACGACGAGGCCCTTTGGCCAGTCGCCGTGATCCTGCAGATGACGACGTAGCAATTCTTCGGCGAGCTTAATGCCTTGCGCATGCGCCGACGGCGTCGGCACCGCGCGCGGATCGACGGCAAAGAGATTACGCCCGGTCGGCAGCACGTCCTGCCGGCCACGATAGGGTGAGCCTGACGGACCCGGCGCAACGCGCTGTCCTGCAAGCGCGGCCCGCAAAGCGTCGCGCTCCGCGTCGCCGCAGGCGCCGCGGCCGAACACGTGCAGGCCGTCGCCGAACTGGCTTTCCTTGAGATCGCAGACGAAGCGGTCGATCCGCGGGATCGCTTCGGCCGGTGCGGCGGCTGCATCGAGGCCAAGATCGTCTTCCAGGCCAGCCGCGCGTGCCTCATCGCGGATCGCGGCAATCAGACGCTGGCGGCGGGCGGGATCGAGGCCATCAGCCGTCGAGTATTCGTCGAGGAGCTGTTCGAGCCTGCGTAGCCCGTCCGGCACCGCTGATGCGGCGAGCTGCGGCGGCAGATGGCCGATCGTGACGGCACCCAGGCGCCGCTTGGCCTGCGCGGCCTCGCCGGGATCGTTGACGATGAAGGGATAGATGACGGGCAGATCGCCGATCAGGGCTTCCGGCCAGCACGCCTGCGACAGTGCCACGGATTTTCCCGGCAGCCATTCCAGCGTGCCGTGCGCGCCCATGTGCACGACGGCATCATGGCCCTGCTGCCGGAGCCAGAGATAGAACGCGACATAGGCGTGGCGCGGCGTGCGGGCGAGATCGTGATAGTCGGCATCGCGCGTGGTCGCATCGCCGCGCTCCGGCTGAACCGCGATGATCGACCGGCCGCATTGAATCGCGGCGAAATGGAACGCGCCGTTGCGACAACCCGGATCGGTCTCCGGCGCGCCCCAGGCTTGCGCGAGATCATCCTGCAACACTTGCGGAAGGCGCGACAGCGCAGCGCGGTAATCGGCAACGCTCCAGCTCAAGGTCTGCTCGAGCAGCGTGTCGCCGAGTCCATGGACCGGCGCAACATCGAAGCCGGCCTCCGCGAGATCGGACACCAGGGCCTCGACCGAGGCCAGCGCATCGAGACCCACCGCATGCGCAATCTGATGCGGACGGCCCGGATAGTTCGAGAGTACGAGTGCCATCCGCTTTTCGGCGGCCGGCTTCTCCGCAAGGCGATGCCAGGCCGCAACGCGCGCGCCGACGGCCTTCACGCGCTCGTCGTCGGGCCTGTGTGCCAGATGCGAAAATTGCAAATCGGGATCGCGCATCGCGGCCGATTTGAAGCTGACCACGCCCGCAAACAGGCGACCGTCGACCTCGGGCAGCACCACATGCATCGCGAGGTCGCCGGGCGACAGGCCGCGGAGCGAGCTCGCCCAATCCTCGCGCCGCGCCGTGGAGAGCGCGACCTGGAACACCGGGCAGGATGCGGCATCGAACGGCGTCGTGCCGTCGTCGCCCATCGCCGAGAATGCCGTCGCATTGACGATCGCGGCCGGAGGATTATGCGCCAGATACTCGCGCAACCAATCCGCAACCCCCGCGGCTTTCAGCGAGGTGACGAACACACCATGCGCGTCGAATCCCTTCTCGCGCAATGCGCCGATCAGGGCATCGACCGGGCCAGTGTCGGCCGCGGTGAGATAGGAGCGATAGAAGATCACGAGCGCGCGCCGCCTGCCCTCACCCAACGCCGGCGCGGCAATGACACCGCGCGCGGGATCGTAAAAGCCCATCTCGGGCACGGTCATCTCGCCGATAACAGGTCCCGCATAGAGGCCCGAAGCCAACGCAAGCTGCGCGATCGCGGCTTGCGATGCGACAGGGCCGCCGGTGTCGCAGAGCACCTTGAGCCGCCGCAGCGTCGAGACCGGCAGGGTCGAATATGCATCCAGCCGCGTATCGTCGCGGCCGTCGGCCGGCAGCACGGCCAGCACGATGCCGCGCTCCTTCGCCAGTTGCTGCAGGGCCGCGAGCCCATACGACCAATAGGACTCACCCCCGATCAGACGCACGAGGATGCCGCGCGCCTGCGCCAGCGTGCGCTCGATATAGGTGTCGACCGAGAGCGGATGACGGAGTTCTGCGAGATTGACGAGCCGTAGCGACGGCAGGCTGTCGCGGCCACGGCGCCAGCCGGCCGCGAACGCGGCAAGATCGGAATCTGAATACGAGAGCACCACGAGATCGGCCGGATCCTGGCCGATGTCCCTTGGTATCGCGGTCTCCTCGAGACCGCGGCTCTCGCGGAAGACTACGTGCATTAGATACCAGATCCTGAAAGACCAAGTCCCGCCTTGATCGCGGCTTCATCAATGTTTCCGTGCTCGCCGATCACGACGAGCTTTGACCGCCTCGCACCCGCGCCCCAGGGCTTGTCGAACTGGTGCCGCACGCGCTCGCCGACCGCTTGCAGCAAGAGGCGCATCGGCTTGCCCTCCACCGCGATGTAACCCTTGACGCGCAGCACGTTCTGCTCGCGCGCCAGCCGCTGAACGGATGCGACCAGCACGTCGATGTCGGTGACCTCAGGAAGATCGATCACGACGGACGCAAAATCGTCGTGCTCATGATCCTCCTCGCCGTCGTGATGCGAGGGCCGCGCGGCGAGATCATTCTCGGCGGCAGCGCCGAGGTCGAGGATGACACGCGCGTCGATCGCGCCGTCGGTGATCGCCAGCATCGGCACGCGGCGCGACATCTCGGCGGTGATCGCCGCCTTGGCTGTCTCGAGCCCTGCCGCGCCCGCAAGATCCGCCTTGGTCAGCAGCACGATGTCGGCGCAGGCGATCTGGTCCTCAAACACTTCCGACAGCGGCGTCTCATGGTCGAGATTGCCGTCCGCCGCGCGCTGCGCTTCGACGGCAATTGGGTCGGGCGCGAAACGGCCGGCAGCAACAGCTTCGGCGTCGGCGAGCGCGATCACGCCGTCGACCGTGATGCGCGAACGGATCTCCGGCCAGTCGAACGCCTTCAGCAGCGGTTTGGGCAGAGCCAGGCCCGAGGTCTCGATCAGGATATGATCGGGCCGCACCGGCCGCGACAGCAGCTTCTCCATGGTCGGAATGAAATCGTCGGCGACAGTGCAGCAGATGCAGCCATTGGCGAGCTCGATGATGTTCTCTTCCGGGCAATTCGCATCGGCGCAGGATTTCAGAATCTCGCCATCGACGCCTTCGCTGCCGAACTCGTTGACGAGCACCGCGAGCTTCTTGCCGTTGGCGTTGGCGAGCAGATGCTGGATCAGCGTGGTCTTGCCGGAGCCGAGAAAGCCCGTGACGACCGTGACCGGGACTTTTGCGAGCGAATTCATTCGGCAGCCTCCGGCACGACGGCCAAGGGGAGAATGGGGGGAATGCGGGCAAGCGATTGCTTGCGGAAGATCTCCGGGCGGCTGCGCCAGGGCACGAGGCCGTCGGGCGCGGCCGCATAGGCCGCGGCGCCCGCGACCACGTCGCTCGCATGCGCATCCGAGAGGCGACCATAGACATAGGACCAGCGGCCGGGCGCGCTGAGCGCGACCGAGCAACCCTGGTTGCATGCAGACAGGCATTCGACGGGAACCACGCTGACGCCCTCGGGCACGCCGGCCTCGAGGATCGCACCATGCAGGCGCTTGCCGGGCGTCGTCTCGCCCTCGCCAAGCGTCTCGCCGGCGCGGCAGGTGATGCAGACATGAAGTGTGACGGTCATCGCTTCTTCCAGAATAAACAGCGGGAAGCGAAGAGGCCCACGAACCGTTCTTGCGAAGGCCCGTTTCCCCGTCGCGGAACACCCCGTCCGCCGGTCCAAAATCGTCCGCGTTGGCAGGTCTCCCGGCTTCCGGAGCAGGGTTTCCCCTTCGATCCCCGCCTTCCCGATCTCATGGGGATCAGTGGCTTCGGGCATCTCTCCGGTCACGGTCGCGGGGGCGGCTGCATTTTGGAACCAAATCTTGCCGATTCGGACCCTATCGCATTCCCTCTTCGCCTGTCGTAGGACAGGAACCAACGTCGGGCCACCATTTGCCCCCGACCGCCTCTTGTCAAGCCGAAGGACCCCGTCCGATGACGTCAGAACCGGATACCCAGACGGCCGACGAAACCGACGCCCGTCACGCCTCGAAAATGGCGAAGAAGAAGGTCGCCCGCGACAAGATCATGGCGACCAAGAGCGGCGAAAAGGGCCTCATCATCGTCCACACCGGCGCCGGCAAGGGCAAGTCGTCCTCGGCCTTCGGCATGATCGTCCGCTGCGTCGCCCATGGCTTTCCCTGTGCGGTCGTGCAGTTCATCAAGGGCGCCTGGGATACCGGCGAGCGCCGCATGCTCACCGGCCATTTCGGCGACCTCTGCCAATTCCACGCCATGGGCGAAGGCTTTACCTGGGAGACGCAGGACCGCGCCCGCGACATCGCGGCCGCCCGCGCCGGCTGGGAGAAGGCCAAGGAGCTGATCCTCGACCAGAATCTCCGCATGGTCGTGCTCGACGAGATCAACATCGCGCTGCGCTACGACTATCTCGACATCGCGGAGGTTGTCGATTTCCTGGCGACCTCGAAGCCGCCGATGACGCATGTCGTGCTTACCGGGCGCAACGCCAAGGACGAGCTGATCGAGATCGCCGATCTCGTCACCGAGATGACGCTGGTCAAGCATCCCTTCCGCTCCGGCATCAAGGCGCAAGCCGGCGTCGAGTTCTAAGAAACTCGCGATGGCGCGCGCATTGATGATCCAGGGGGCCGGCTCGGACGTGGGCAAGTCGCTCATCGTCGCCGGCCTCGCGCGCGCCTTTGTGCGACGCGGCCTGCGCGTGCTCCCGTTCAAGCCGCAGAACATGTCGAACAATGCGGCCGTCACGGTCGACGGCGGCGAGATCGGCCGCGCCCAGGCGCTCCAGGCGCTCGCCGCTGGCGTCGAGCCGCACACCGACATGAACCCGGTGCTGCTCAAGCCCGAGACCGATGTCGGCGCGCAGGTGATCGTGCAGGGAAAACGCATCGCGACCGCGCGTGCGCGTGAATATGCGGCGATGAAGCCGTCATTGATGGGCGCCGTGCTGGAGAGCTTCGAGCGGCTGAAGGCGCGCGCCGATCTCGTGCTGGTGGAAGGCGCCGGCAGCCCGGCCGAGGTGAACCTGCGCAAGGCCGACATCGCCAATATGGGCTTTGCGCGCAAGGCCGACGTGCCGGTCGTGCTGGTCGGCGACATCGACCGCGGCGGTGTCATCGCGCAACTCGTCGGCATCAAGGCGGTAATCGACCCGGATGATGCCGCGATGATCCAGGGATTTGTCATCAACAAGTTCCGCGGCGATCCCACGCTGTTCGACGACGGCTACAGACTGATCGAAGAAAAGACCGCATGGCGCGGCTTTGGCGTGCTGCCCTGGTTCGCGCGCGCCGGCGAGCTGCCCGCCGAGGATGCGCTCGGCCTGAGCGATGCGCGCAAGCCGGGCCAATGCAAGATCGCCTGTCTCGCGCTGTCGCGGATTGCCAATTTCGACGATCTCGATCCGCTCAAGCTCGAGCCCGGCGTCGATCTCGTGATGGTGCGGTCGGGCGAGGCCATTCCCGGCGACGTCAGGCTCGTCATCATCCCCGGCTCAAAATCCACGCGCGGCGATCTCGCCTTTCTGCGCGCGCAAGGCTGGGACATTGATCTGCTGGCGCATTCCCGCAGAGGCGGCCATGTGCTCGGCCTCTGCGGCGGCTATCAGATGCTCGGACACAGCGTCACTGATCCCGATGGGATCGAGGGACCCGCCGGCGACACACCGGGTCTCGGACTTCTGGATGTGGAAACGGTGATGAGCTCGGAGAAGACGCTGACGCGTGTCGCGGCCGTGCATGCCGCGACGGATCAGCCGATCGAGGCTTATGAAATCCACATCGGCCGCACTGATGGGCCGGATCGCGCGCGTCCATTCGCAAGGTTGAACGGCGAACCGGAAGGCGCGATCTCGCGCGACGGACGTGTGCAGGGCAGCTATCTGCACGGTCTGTTCACGTCGGACGATTTTCGCAAGGCGTTTTTGGCGAAGCTCGACATTCCCGCAGGCGACGAGCCCTATCACGCCAGGGTCGAGAGCGCGCTCGATGCCCTTGCCGATCACATCGAAGCCCATCTCGACGTCGAAGGCCTGCTCGCGCTAGCGCGCTAGCGCCTCGGCCAGGCGCGACCATTCGGGTTCGCCGCCCGGAAGCCCGAGGCGCAGCCATGCCGGCTCCCGCGCGAACACGCGAGACCAGATATGGCGACGCGCCAGCTTTTCCTGCGCGGCAAGCGCGTCAGGCGTCGCGTAGAGACGAAACAGCTGCGTCCCGCCAATGACCGTCAAGCCTTGCGACTGCACCATGCCATCGAGGCGAGCGCAGTCACGCGCGAGCCGCGCGGAGGTGGCCTCGGCCCAGGCATCGTCATACAGAGCGCGGCAACCGATCGCGATTGCCGCTCCCGAGACCGGCCAAGGTCCCGACATCGCGGCGATCCTGGCGATGTCGGACGCATTGCCGAGAGCGAAACCGAGCCGCAGGCCGGCAAGGCCGTAAAACTTTCCGAAGGAGCGCAGGATCAGCAGCCCCGGCCGGTCCTCGGATGCAAGTGACAGCTGCGGGGCCGCATCGGCGAAACTCTCGTCGATGACGAGACGGCCGACGCGCGGCAGCAGCGCCAGCAAATCCTTTCGCGGATGGCATCGGCCGTCAGGATTGTTGGGATTGACGACAATGGCGACGTCCGCGCCCGCCAGCGCGTCGAGCTCCCCGACCTCCTGGACCTCCCAGCCCGCGGCCGAGAGGACCCCCGCATATTCATTGTAGGTCGGCGCGAGGATGCACGCGCGGCCTGCCGGCGGAAGTTGCGGCAGCAGTTGGATCGCGGCCTGGGCGCCGCCAAGTGCGACAACCGCCGCACTCGTGCGGTAAGCGTGCCGCGCCGCCTGATGCAGCGCCTCGATCTCGGCGCGCGACGGCAACGCGCTCCACGCGCGCGAGCTCACCTCGCCCACGGGATAAGGCAGGCGGTTGATCCCGGTCGACAGATCGATCCAGTCCTCCGCGCGACCGCCGAAACGTTGCTGGGCCTGATCGAGATTTCCACCGTGCTCGCGCATGCGCTGTTCTTTCACGCGAAGGCCAGGATCGCAAGGAGGCCGGCGAGCAGCAGCATGGCGCGACGGTAAACCGTCAATCCCCGATCGATGTCGGCGGCAAGCGGATCGCGCGCACCTTCGTTCAGCCAGGGCTCGTTGGTGGTGCTGCCGTGATAGATTCGCGGACCGCTGAGCCGCACGCCAAGCGCACCCGCCATGGCTGCCTCCGGCCAGCCCGCATTGGGCGAACGGTGTCGGCGTGCATCGCGCATCATGCACGACAGTGCCTCGGATCGCTGGGGCGCCAGCAGCACGAACAGAAATCCGGTCAGCCGCGCCGGGATGAAATTGGCAACATCGTCGATGCGCGCCGCGGCCCAGCCGAAGGCTTCGTGGCGTTCGGAGCGATGGCCGATCATGGAGTCCAGCGTGTTGATCGCCTTGTAGCCCAAAATGCCGGGAAGACCGAACATCGCGCCCCAGAACACCGGTGCGACGATGCCGTCGGACGCATTCTCGGCGAGGCTCTCGATCGCCGCGCGCGCGATCCCGGCCTCGTCGAGCGTCAGGGGATCGCGGCCGACGATGCGCGAGACCGCGTCGCGCGCGGCGGGGATGTCACCGGCCCGCATCGGATTTGCGACGGCAGCAACGTGGTCGTGCAGCGAACGCAAGGCGACCAGCGGCCAGGCCACGACGCCGACCAGCACGATCTGGATCGAACCCAACGGAAGCAGAGACTGAAGTGCCCAGCCGAGCGCGACCGAGAGTCCGATCACCGCGAGCGCTCCGGCGAGACCAGCGGCGCGGCGGAATGCCGGCGGATCAGACGGTCGATTCCAGGCCTTGTCGATGGCAGAAATCAGCCAGCCCAGCCAGGTGACGGGATGGCCGATCTGCGCGAACAACCACGACGGCCAGCCCACCAGGGCATCCACCACCATCGCAACCGCCATCGCACCCGCAAAACCCACACCCGCCTCCTGTCCTGCCCCTGTTGCGCAAAGGGTGGCCGGAGCGCAAGCCCCTGATTGGCGGATTTCGGCTTTGTTTTTGGCCGCGTTTGGTGATTAGTGCAGGCCGACAGGAGACTTTATGGCCGTCATTTTGATCACCGGCGGAGCGCGATCGGGCAAGAGCAAGCGCGCGGAGATGCGCACGCGCGCCTTTCCCGGGCAGCCGGTCTATCTCGCGACGGCCGAGGCTCTCGATGCCGAAATGGAGGCGCGCATCGCCAGACATCGCGCGCGCCGCGGAACCGACTGGATCGAACGCGAAGTGCCGCTCGGTCTCGTGCCCGCGCTGCTCGCCACGGACGGCGGCGGCGCGCGGCTCGTCGATTGCCTGACGCTGTGGCTCTCCAACCTGATGCATTCGGAGCGCGACTGGGAACGCGAGATCGAGGAGCTTGCCGGCGCCCTGCCCCGGTTGAAAAGCCCCGTCGTTCTCGTCACCAATGAAGTTGGCCTTGGCATCGTGCCCGACAACGCGCTGGCGCGCAGCTTTCGCGACGCCGCCGGGATCATGAACCAGGTCATCGCTGAAGTCGCCGACGAAGTCGAATTCGTCGTCGCCGGCCTGCCGATGAAACTGAAATGATGCCGCGCGACCAACTCTTGCGAGACGTCATCGCCGATCTCAGGATGGCGGCATCGTTCGTGACGATCCTCCCCGTCGCATCGTCGAAGCCCGCAGCCGACGGCGCTGTCGCACGCGCGACCTGGGCGTTGCCCGTCGCAGGACTGCTGGTCGGCCTTGCCGGCGCCTTGGTCTACAAGGTCGCGAGCCGGTTCGGTCTGGCACCGAACCTTGCCGCGCTGCTCGCGCTGGCCGCGACCGCCCTCGTCACCGGCGCGCTGCACGAGGACGGCCTTGCCGATACTGCCGACGGGCTCGGCGGCGGCCGCACCCGCGAGCGCAAGCTCGAGATCATGCGCGACAGCCGGATCGGCACCTATGGCGTCTGCGCGCTGATCCTGTCGTTCGGCCTGCGCTGGAGCGCGCTCGCGGCGATCGCCAATCCGTGGGCCGTCGCGCTCGCGCTGTGCGCTGCGCATACTGCGGCCCGCGCGGGCTTGCCGGCCTTCATGTCGCAGGTCGCGCCTGCGCGACCTGACGGCCTGTCGGCGAGCGCCGGATCACCGCCGGGCCGCAGCGTTGCGATCGCATTCGCTGTTGGAATCCTCACGCTCACGCTCGCGCTGGGGCCCGGCAAGGCGCTGGTGAGCCTGATCCTGCTCTCCCTCGCCGGCCTGATGCTGGCGCGACTTGCCATCCGCCAGATTGGCGGGCAGACCGGCGACATCCTCGGCGCGTTTGAGCAGACTGGCGAGATTCTGATCCTGCTGGTTGCCGCAGCTTTCCAGATCGGAGGGTGACGCGATGGTTGAATTCGACGACACCTTCCGCCAGCACTTGCGCGAGCTGTTCGTGTGGCGCCGCGACGTGCGCCGCTTTCGCGCCGATCCGTTGCCTGACGGCGCCATCGATCGCCTGATCGAGACGGCCTGTCTCTCGCCTTCGGTCGGCCTCAGCCAGCCCTGGCGCTTCGTCATCGTCGACGACGACGCGCGGCGTCGCGCCGTGATCGACGATTTCAAAGCGTGCAACGCCGACGCGCTGAATGCCTATGCCGGTGAGCGCGCAGCGCGCTATGCTACGCTGAAACTCTCGGGTCTCGAACAGGCCCCCGGCCACCTCGCCGTGTTTGCGGACAAGGCCAGCGACGTCGGTCACGGCCTCGGCCGCGCGACGATGCCGGAGACGACGGAATATTCCGTGGTCGCGGCGATCACCGCGATGTGGCTGGCCGCGCGCGCCGATGGCATCGGGCTTGGCTGGGTCTCGATCCTCCATCCGGATCGCATCCACGCCATTCTCGACGTGCCCGACACCTGGAAATTCATCGCCTATCTCTGCATCGGCTATCCGGAAGTTGAATGCGAGCAGCCTGAGCTCGAGTTGGCGAAATGGGAGCATCGGCGCGGCGCGGACGCGTTCACCCTGAAGCGCTAGACGACTCAATATCCGCTACGGTAGCTCAACGATTCTGCGTTGCGTGAGCACTTTCAACGCCGCACCCACACCACATCGCGTATCTTTCAGATTTGGATCATACGTAGCGTCACGTCCGAACTTTCCGGAAACGTACAAATTGGTGCACCCCCAGATATACGGCGATCTGGCATTGTGATTCCGATAACCGAGCCCGTTGTAGGTTTCCAGCCGGAATAGGACAGTTCCGACGCCGGACCAATCGATGCCTTGCCAACCAACGAGGGTTAGGAGGTCGATTGTGCTATCCTCCCAAGGGAACGGCGGATCACCCTGCGAAGGATGCCCCTTCGGCACATTCACAGTTCTGGCGGACAGCGGGTCGCCGTTCAAATGACGCGAAAAATCGAAATTGACGTCACCGTGAAGCAACGCCACGACGTACCATGGCACACTGGTCTTGGTTTCAATGGCTTGGTATCGCTCCTTGTTGGCCTGGATGCGCCCAACCATCTTATCGACATCGGACATGCGCTGAGGATCAATGATGGCCTGGTCAAAGAGTTGCTCAGCCTCCGATTGAATGGCTTTCGAATCGAACCGCGGGGCAACGGCCGGTAGGCTCGGCACAGTGATATTGCTGTCCTGCCTTGCGTATCCGACCTCCGCATAATTCCAATAGAGCTCTCTTCGCAAGGCCGCCATTTTGATCTGTTCGGCCTCGCTCGGTTTAGGAAGCGCGCTCAGATGCGCCGCGTCCATCTCCTTGTCATTGATGCTCTTTCTTATCGCGTCGCGCCGCTTCTCCAGCTCGTCATGATACAGCCTCCATTGGTCTCTGCTCTCCTTGTCCGAGACATAGGAGAAGTATTCCGAGAAGCGCAGACGCAGTTCGATGTCCTGGTTCAGAGCCGTGTCGATGAATTTCGAGATGTAGGTTTGGTGTAGATCCTGGGCCTTGCCCTCGATCTCTTTTTGCTTGAGAGCAACCTCCTGCTCGGCTTTCCTGAGATCGAGCCGCGCTTTGTAGGCTTCGACCGCGGCCGGAATGGCGACAGCCACGCCGCCACTGATCAGCGTGCCCCAGATGGCCTGCCAGAAGCCGAGGCGCAGGCGATAGCGCTCCAGGCTCTGCACGACCGGCTCGGTTGGTTCTGTGGCGGCCATCTGCGTTCGCCCGTCCAGTAGCGGAACTGGCCTATGCAACCGCAAGGCGTCGATTTAATCAACCCCGGAATGCTGATCCGGGCGGCCAGGTGCTGCCGAACCACTCCGCCGAAATCACTACGACTTGCTCCTGCCAGCAACCGCCGCCAAAGGCGCGGGGCTTTCCTGCTTCTGGAACATCAACAACGGCCGGAGAATGACACGGCCATAGGCCTCGTAGTGGTGCTGGGTCGAGACCGCCATCTTGAGCGGTGTCGCGTAATTGGCCTCGAAGGTCATGAACGAGGCGTAGGTCCAGGAGAAGCCAACGCCGACCGAGCCCAGCTCGGTGATCCCGGGGAACGTCGAATACACCGCACCCCAGTCCGTGAAGATATAGGTGTCGAAACCCCTGAGCCATTGCGACCAGTTGTAGTGCAGCTCGGCATTGAAATAATAGCCGCTGTCGCCGGACGCCGAGTTGGAGGGATAACCGCGCACGGTGGTGGGGCCGCCGATCGAGAAGATCTGGTCGCCCGGCAGCAGCTTTTCCTGCGTGTACTGCCAGCTCGCCAGCACATTGGTGCTGAAATTTGCCGGCCCTGCGGCGCTGGTCGCGAACATGGAGCCGGTATAGGTGTTGAACGTGCGATTATTGCCGAGCACGTGGTCTTGCCACGTGATGTAGTTCACCGCCGGTGAGACCGTGATCGAATAGGTGTTGCCGGAATTGGTCACCGAGAGGCCGGCCGTGGCCTTGTCGTAATGATCCTGGGTCACGGCGACCGTGGCGAAGCGGCTGACCGTCTTGCCCTCGGTCTCCGCAGCGTTGAGCAGCACCAGCCAGTTCTGCGTCACCCAGACCGGCTGGCTGAAATTGACCGCGGCCTGGCTCGAGCGTCCGGTGACGTCGAGCGCGACGAACGGTCCCTGGATGATCTTGATCTTGCCTTCGGTATAGCTGACGCCGGCGCGGCCGCCCCAGGGATTGACCGGGATGCTGTAGGCGACGTTGCCGTTGAGGTTGCCGTCGGAACGGACGCCGTAGAAGGTCAAGCGGTCGTCGACGCCGAACAGGCCGTGGCGCTTGTAGAAGGCCCCGCCCTCCCAACGCCCGGTGTTTTCCGCGCCCTGATTGTCGGTGAAGAGCTGCAAGGTGTCGACCGGCGGCTCGATCACGGCGAACTGGAGATCGGTCAGGCCAAAGCTCGTGCCGGGTTGCAGCAGCGCCTTGATCTGCACGTCGTTGGTACGATTGAACCAGATCACATCGCGATTGAGCTTTGGAACGTCGAGGACCTCGCCTTCGGGCTCCTTCACGCGCTGAAGGATGTACTCGGTGCGGGTCTGCTTGTTGCCCTCGATGGTCGTCTTCTGCAGCCGGCCTTCGGTCAGCTTGACGCGGACGATGCCGCCCTTGGCATCCTGCTCGGGCAGCGTCGCGATGCCCGTGACGATGCCGCGCTCGGTATAGACGGCGTTGATGTCGGCGACGAGCTGCAGCAGCGAGGCGATGTCGACGTTCTTGCCGACATACTTCTTCGCGATCTCGTCGAGCTCGGCCGGCGTGATGAACTTGGAGGCGTCGAACTCGACCTTGCGCAGGCGGAATTTCGGCCCGCCCGGCTTCAGGAGCTGGGACTTCTCCCGCTCACCGCCGATCACCGCCGGCCCCTTGAGCTTGGGCGGCGCGCTCTGCTGTTCGAGCTGCCGGCGTTGCCGGTCGACATCGTTCTGGATCACGCCGGGATTGATCGACGGAATCTGCGCCCGCGCGGAGGCGATGCACGACGCTGCCAGCCCAAGCCCTAACGCTGCCCCCCAAATCCGCATCCCTGGTTCCGTTACCATGCCTGTGCGAGACGGCCGATGGCCGGCTTCGCCGCCTCGATCGCCGCGTCCTTCCAGCCGACGCGTCCCACGCGCTGGCCCTGCCGGCGCAGCTTGCGCATGTCGCTCAGCCCCTCGATGTTGACGGCGGGACCGGCGCCGATGGTTTCGACCGGCAGCGGCGTCAGCAGGGCATCGAGCCGCGCCTTGCCGGAGAGACCGAGCAGGTAGAACGTCCCCCCGTCCTTCTTCGCGAGCCAGGTCTCGATGCTCTCGGTGCCCTCGCCGTCGACGGAGATGTTGCGGACCATGCTGGCGCCGGTGAAGTCGTTGCAGCAGGTGTGGGTCGGCCCGTAATTGGTGACGGTCGCGGAGACGTCGCCGGTGTAGAACACCACATACGCGTTGCTGACATTGGCATTCCCGACCTGGCTCATCGTGAACACGCCACCCGGCTGGTAGAGTTGGAGCGACGGCCAGTTGGACGGCGCCGGCGTACGGTTGTTGAGCAGCACCTGCTGGGTTGCCGTGGTCAGCATCAGCTGACCCGGCACATAGCCGTTCAGGATCGCGACCGCGTGGGCGTCGGTCCAGAAGTTCGCATCCACCACCCTGAACTGGTTGATGATGATGCTGTCCGGATCGATCGAGATATTGGCCGAGGTCGCGGTGCCGCCGTTATGGCCGGTGATGTTCATGATCAGCGGAACCGACGGGTTCGAGCGGACCTGCTCGCCCTTGACGTTGATGGTATCGGCGGCGAGATCGAGTTCCCTGACCACGCTGACCCAATCGATGGTCAGGTCGCCCGACGAAGTCAGCTTGATCACATTACCGCTGACCCGGTCGAGCGAGACCGATCCGGCCACATCGAAATGCGTATCTCCGCTGGCCGAGATCGATCCGCCACGGAGCGAGCCGGTGTCGGACTTGACGTTGAGGTCGCCGGCGTCGCCCGGGATGCCTGTCGTGGTGAGTTGGCTGAAGACGATGTCGTTGACGGCGTGCAAGGTCTGTGTGCCGCCGCTGATGGCGGTGCCAACGGTAATCCCCCCGGCGGTCGCAGTGACGTCGAGTGTGCCGCCAGCCGTGAGATTATCCCAATGGACCACGGTGCCGCTCAGGACCGCGGTGCCGGTCGTCGCCGTGAGGTTATGACCGGTGTTGCTGCCCGCCGCGATCAGCCTTGCGGATCCGTGGGCGGAGACCGAGCCGAGCGTGGTCACGCCGCCCGACATCACCGTCTGCGCCAGGATGAAGCCGTTGTCCGCATTGACGTTGATGCTGCCGGCATCGCCGGTGTAGCCGGTGGACGTGAGCGACTTGAACGTCACGTTCTGGGTGGCATGGACCGTCTGCGAGCCGCTGCTGTCGGCGGTGCCGATGACGATGCTGCCATTGCTCGCGACGGCGCTGAAGGAGCCGCTTGCGCCTGCATCCGTACCTGCCAGCACCTGGTCGAACGTCAGGCCGCCGGTGCCGAGGATGTCCACGCTGCCCTTGACCGCCGAGAGCAGGCTCGCCTCGGTGTCGGTCAGAGACTTCAGATAGATGTCGCCGGCACTCGTGCTTGCCGACAACCGCGCGGCGCTGAGGATGAACCGGCTCGTCGCGTTGCCGATGCCGTTGGATGCGCCCAGCGAAACTTCGGCCCCGGAGCCGGACGCGACGAATTTGGTCTGGCCGTCGCCATTGTCGATGATGGCTCCGAGCGAGGCGACACCGCCGGCGGTGACGATGATCGAAGCTGCATTCGAGGCCGCCGCATAGGACAGCGATGAATTCAGCTGGCCGATGCTCGCGTCGCCGGTGGTGGTCACGGAGATCACGCCGGCCGCGTTGATGGCGGAGTAAGCTCCCATCGACAGTGTCGCGGCTACCAGCGTCACCCCGCCGGCGCTGCTGGTCGCCGTCACGGGGGCCGTGCCGGTGCCGGCCGCGAAGGTCATGCCACGGTTGGCGAGGAGCTGCATCAAGCCGCCGCTGGCGAGGTCAGCATTGATGGTGAGCGCGCCGCGCGCAACGTTCAGCGTCAGTGCGCCGCCGGATGTCAGCGTCCCATAGGCGCCGCTGGTGCCGACCACGAGATCGCCGGTGACCGCGAGGATGCTGAAATCGCCGACCGCCGAGCCGATCACGGCGCCGGAGATATTCACCTGCACCGGCTGGAAGGTCGAGCCGTTGAAGCCGATGCTGCCGCCGGCGCGCAGATCGAGGTCGGTGCCGAGAATATGGATCGCGCTACGATCCGTGAAGTTGGACTCGGCGTAGATGCTGCCGGTCGCCGCGAGCTGGATTGCATTGCCGGCGGCGATGTTGCCGAGAATGAGATCGCCGGTGGTCTGCTTCACATAAATGCCCTGCGCCGACGAGACTTGGTCGAGCTGGTCGTTGCTCGGATCGGCGAACGCGATCTGGATCGCGTTTGCGTTGGTCGCGGGATTGCTTCCGGCAGCGCCGGGGGCACCGACATTGCCGTGCTCGGCGATCAGAGTCAGATTGCCGATATCGCCGGAGATCACGGGCGTACCGGTCACGCCGGCGGCGGCAGTGATGCTGGTCACGGCGTCGAGCTTGACGTCGCCGCGGCCGGTCACCTCGATGCCGTTGGCCTGCGCGGCCGCGATCGGGCCGTAGTTCGCGGTGATGCCGCCGAGCGTGAGGCTGTTCTTGCTGCCGAGGTAGACGTTGGTCAGCGCCTTGGCCGAGATCGCGATCGGGTTGTCGACAACGACGAGGTTCTGCTGCGACAGGGCGACCGTATAGGTCACGATGTGGGTGGTCGGATCCGTGACCGCGCCGACGGTGAGCTGACCCGGACCGGCCGTCGCGAGCAATCCCCTCTGCGCCGGCGTCAGCGACGAGGAATCGACGCTGGTGAAGGTGAACGTCTGAGGCGCTGCCGAATTGCCGACCGAGCCGTGCGGCGCGTAGAGCATGATCTGGTTGGCGCTGACATTGGCCACGACGTTCTCGTCGATCGGCGGCGGTGCCGCGCCGACGGCCGACGACGAGACGGTGTAGGCAAGCTGGCTCTGGGTCCACTGCGCGCCCGCGGTGATGATGCCGTAGACCCGCTCGGTCGATGCGAGCGTATAGGCGTAGTTCGCATTGTAAGTGTTCAGCGCCATTTGCAGCGCCGTATTGCTCGGCAGGCGCTGATTGGCTGTCGTTACGCCGTCGAACAGCTTCGTGAACAGCGTCGACGACAACGAGCTGCCGAACACGGTCCCCAGCGGATCTGCCGGTGCCGTGCCGAGCAATGTCGTCAGTGAAGTCTTGAGCTCGTCGGTCGTGATCTTGCCGAGCAGGAACTGGTCCCTCAGGAACCGCGTCGTGGCCTCGACCTTCATGTCCGTCGTCGAGACGTTCGCGGGATCGATGCCGAGCTTGGCCGCCACCTGCGCCCGTAGCACCGTCAATCCCACCGAAGTCGGGTTGTAGGTGCTGCCGTTCGCGAAGGCGATGTTCTTGAGCTGGAAGTAGTCGTTATAGGCCGACGTCACCATCGACTGGTAGCTGTTGACGGCGTTGGTCGCGGCGTTGCCGCTGAGCAGGTCGAGGCTGGTCCAGACGTCCTGGAGATGCTGGCTCTGCGCCTGGGTGAGACCAACCGCCGCCCTTCCGTTCAGGATACTGGCCTGGTTGCCGTCCGAGCCGGCCGCCTCGAGGAACACCGGGCCGCCGCTCGACTGGACCGTGCCGAGACGCAGATCGCCCTTGGACTGCACGATGTAGGTGCCGGTCGCCGATGCGCTGTCGAGAACCCCGCCGTCGACGGTGCCGCCGGCCTGAATCGTGCCCGTCGCCTGGATCACCAGCGGATTGATATTGGTCAGGGTGCTCGCGCCGTTGATGACGGCGCTCGTCGCGCCGATCGCGCCGGCGGTGGAGTTGATCTCGACGTTCTTGCCGATCACGACGGGGTTGGTGACGTCGTAGGGCGAGGCCGAGTTGATGTCGCCGGTCGCCGAGATAAAGACGCTGCCCTGCGGCGTGCTGCCTGCCGAGTTCACCTTCACCTGGTTGATCGAAAGCGAGCCGACGGCCGCGATCGCGATGTCGTGGTCGATCGAACTGGCCGTCAGGCTGCCGCCATAGACCTGCACCTGGACGGGAACACCGTTCGCACCGATCGTGCCGATGCCGCCATCCGCCGACAGAATGACGCTCCGGCCCGATATCATCGGGTTGTTCGCGTTCGTGCCGCTGGTGATGGCCGAATTTGCCCCGGTGGCGCTGACCGTGGTCGTGCCCGAGAGGTTGTTGATCGGACCGTTGACGACGATGCCGGAGTTGGAAGTGACCAGAACCGTGCTGTTGCCGCCGCCGCTGAACGAGATGTTGATTGGGTTCGACGCCTTGACCGTATTGGTCAGCGTCAGGGTCAGGTGATCATAGATATTCTGGTACCAGTTGTATTGGTTGTCCGTGCCGCAGCACTTCTCGGGATGGGTGTTGCCGCCACCGGTGTGATAGGAACCGGTCGCGGTGACGACTTCCTGGAAGTTCGATGTCTGTGGGCCAGTGCTGCCGCCGCCGCCCTGGGCCTGCTGCACGTCCGAAACCAGGCTGATGGTGCGGGTCCAGTTCTGCCCGGTGGCCGAGTTGGGCGTATAGTGCCATCCGTAGTCGAACTGCGTCGAGCTCGTCGGACGATCCAGCGTAGCCGTATCGACCCACTGGTAGAACATGTTTGCCTTGGTCGCGTACTGGATGCCTGCCGTGCCGCTGAGGCTGGTCAGCATCGTATCTGTGTACTGGCTCGCATTGACGCCGCTCGTTTGATACGTCGACACCTGCTGGCCGCCCGCGGCGGAAGGATTGTAGACGTACCACGTCGTCTGCTGCTTGAGCTGATCGACGATCTCGATCACGCTCGGCGCGCTGACGCCGGTATTGATGGTGTTGGTGACGAGCTGCAGGCCGGTTGTGTTGTTGACCGTGATCGAGCCGGCGCCACCTTTGACCGCGATCGTGCCTTGGGAGACACCATCTTGAGTTGAGGTCGAGATGATCCTGCCGTTCAGATAGACGTAGCCGCCCGAGCCCTGCACCACGCCGTTTACGAGGATCTGGTCGGTGAGAGCGTTGTACTTCACCCCGATCTTGATGTCGCCGGCGGCCTCCGTCGTCGCAGACGCCGTGATGTCGTAATAGCTGCCGTTCCGGGCGTTGACCTGGGCCTGGGCAAAGTCCGCGCCCGCATTGCGGCTCTTGAGGTCGTTGATGGCGGTCAACGTGGAGCCGCCGATGTCGACCGAGTAATCGCTGCTCGTGCCGCTCTGGATGGTGCCGTTGATGTTGATGACCCCCGCCGAGATGATGATCGCCTTGCCGAAGATGAAGGGCGCGTTAGCCGGCGGGTTGGTCCCCGTGCTCGAGTTCGCGGCTGAGTTCGAAGACGCAGTCTTCGGCGTGATCACGTCGGGCTGGATATTGACGACCTGGAAGTAGGCAGAGCACCCCGCGCAATTGAATGGCGAGTAATACGTGGCCGTGTGGTTGGTGGTCGTGGTGTTGCCCTGCGCATCTGTCGAGGTCGTGGTGTAGTCGTAGGTCGAGTTGCTGTAGACGCCTTGGCCAGTATAGGTATTCCGCTCCCACGGCGCGGTGGAGATGGTCTGAACCGTCGGCCCCTCCATGATTGCGAGCGTAGCAGCGTTCGGCACGCCGCCGGCGTTCGGGTTACCACTGCCGGGCGCGCCCTGGCCCATCGGCAGGAAAATCGCCGAATAGAGCGACAGGCCGTCGTAATACAAATCCAGCATGCGCGCGGTGAAGATGGTGCTGTTGCTCGCCGTTTGCTGAACGCCGTTATTGCCGTCGACGCAGCAATAGTAGGAATACGGGTGACCGCCGCCCGCGCCGATGTGCGGGCTGTTCGCGTAGTCGCCATAGGCGCCGAGATAGGTCGCCGCCGCCATCACCGCCGTCAGCGTGTCGTCGTCACCCGGCTTGAACTCGACACCCGACCATTGCGAGAGAACATCGTGGTTGGAGGTGTAGAAGCTGCCGATGCCGCCGAGGAAGACGAACGAGCCGTTGGGCGCCACCATCTGGACGGTCGCGGCGTTGAGCGACTGCGAGGCGACGATGCTGCCGAGATTGTTGGTGATCTTGAGCAGGCCGTTCTCGTTGTTGACGACGCCGTCGAAATAGATGTCGGGCGTGCGGGTCAGCTGGTTGCCGTTCTGGTCGACGCCGAGCCCGCTGGAGGGATCCAGGCGGTTGTAGGTGGCCGAGATGTCGATGATCGGCGTCGCGCTCGGCGTGGCGGTGAAGGTCACATTGGAGTGCGAATCCGGGTCGACATGGTCGATCTGGCGGTAGGTGATGTTTCCTCCGGTGATATTGGTGACCGTGAGGTTGGCCAGGTCCATGAAGTCGAGACCCCTGTTCTCGATCTTGATCATCGGCGAACTGCGCGCGATGACCGCCGGCGCAATCGGATTCGTGCCGCTGTTTCCGGTCAGCTTCTGCGCCAGGATCGAGACGTTGCCGGCGGACACCAGCATATCGCCGAACGCGAAGGCGTTGCCGGCGGCGTCGGAGGTATACGGCGCCTGCTGGATCAGCGCGTTGATCTGGCGCTGGAAGTCGCCGGTCGGATCGGTGCCGGACGGCGACATCGTGGCGGGGGCCGCGGGCGTCGCCGCCGCGAGCTGTGTGCGGATCTGCGTCGCGGTCAGGCCGGTCAGCGCGGCGAGCTGGTTGACGACGCTCTGATAGGGATTGAAGCCGCCGACGATGGTGTACTGGACCACCTGGTGGTTCCAGCTCATCATCGGGTTGAAGTGATCGACGTCGGCGACATATTCGAGGGTGGGCGTCGACGAACCGCCGGACAGCAGTGACGAGTAGGGACTCGTCGTGCTCGCAGTCGGTGTGCCTCCACCAACGTCGATCGTAATGGTGATATCGTTGTTGATGCCCGCGACCACCAGGCCATTGAGCGCGACATCGCCGGTTCCGCTGGTGTGGCTATGGTTGTCGCTGTTCTTGGCGCTGAAGATGTCCAGATACGGATTGTAGTTGCTGCCATTGCCGGAGGCCGTAACCTGACCCTGGGTCGCTCCCAGGGAAATGTTCTGGACGCCGAGCACGCTCGAGGTGTTGGCGAGCGTCAGGCTCGTGGTGTCATCGGCATTGGCCGTGCCGCGGTAGAGCGTCGAGATCGGAATGGCGGTGTTGTTGTAGACGACCGTCGTCGCGGTAGCCTGAACGCTGCTGAAGATGATGGTGTCGCCCGACATGCCGGCATAGATGTTGATCTGGCCCCAGGCCTCGACCTTGGCATTGTTGCCGACGGTGACGGCCTGGTTGGCATGAACCCAGCTGTTGGTGCTGGCGCCGACGCCGGCGATCGCGCCGTAGAGACTGGCATTGGCGTTGTTGGCCGCCGCCATCTTGGCGGCCGTACCGATATAGATCTTGCCGGCGCTGAAGAGTTCGCGGGCATTGATGTTGACCGCAAGCGTGGCGTTCGCCGTCGTGTTGGATTCGGCTCCACCGCCGGCGAAGAAGGCGGCTGTGGCCAGGCTCGCCGTGTCGTTGGTATTCAGCGTGTTGTAGGCCTCGATGTTGATCACCGCCGCCGATGTCCGCGGATCGCCGTTGAGGCTCAGCACCGTCCCGGCGCCGATATCGGTGGTGACGGTCTGGGTGACATGCGTGCTGCTCAGTGCCGCAGCACCCGCGAACACGCCACCGGAGCCCGACCGCGCGCCGCCACCGGCCTGGTTGACGATGTCGTTGGCGATGACGACCATGTCGCCGCCGGCCGAGTTGATGATCAGATGAGGTCCAATGTCGACGGTCGTGATCGCGTTGACGTCGTTCTGCGTGCTGCCTCCGGAGACGCCGGCCGTAGACGCCTGGTACGCATCGCCGCTGGCGGCATAGTTGGTGGTGTGCTTGGCCTGGATGTTGAGGCCGCCGAAGAACAGCGTGTCATCCGTCGTGCCGCCGTCGAACCGCGCATTGGTCACCGCGGTCGAGCTGGTCGTTGCGACCGCGGCAGCGCCGGCATAAGTGCCACCCGCGCCGACCGTCGCGTTGGAGACGTTGATGTCCTTGCCGGTCGCCGTGATCTGGAGGATGCCGGTGTAGTCGGCGTGATTCAGATGGGTCTCGTCCATATCGTCGGGGGCGCCCAGATAAGCGTAAGTGTGCGCGCTCGACGACGTCTGGGCGACCGTCGCACCCACTGCCAGGAAGCCGGTCGAAAGGCCGGTCGCCTGGGCGTATTGGCTGCTGTCGTTCTGGGCCGTGATGACCACGTCGGCGTTGGGGAGCGTTATCCCGGTGCCGCCATACGCGCTCACCGTCGCGTTCTCGGACGCCCTGGCGTAGCTGCCCTGTGCGCCGATCAGCGAGCCACCGCCGCCCGCGAGCGACCAGGCGTAGGTCGTCGTGCCGCTCGTCGGAACCAGCGCCATCGCGGTCACGGCGAGCGCACCGCCCGAGAAGGTGGTGTTGTCGCCGACATCGGCCGTGACGGTGGCCGTCACCATCGATTCCGCGACCGACACGCCGATGGCGCCGCCGCCGACCGCGACGCCGATCGCTTCGCTCGAAAGATTGGGGGTGAGCGATGCCGACACCAGCGTGCCGACGCCGGCCGCGGAGGTGGTGATCGAGGCGCTGGAACCAATCTCGGCCAGAACAGTCGAATTTTCCTTTGCCGTCGCAACTGCGCCGTCGCCGGCGACGATACCGCCGGCAACCGCGGTCGCGGACGCCGACATTGCGCCGGCCTCGCCTGCGCCAACCGCAAGGGTCGAGCTGTTCACCGTCGCGTTCGAGAGCACCTTTGCCGCGACCGAACTGGATCGTCCCGTGGTGGCGATCGACACCCCGATGGCCGCAAGGCCGCCGGTGCCGCCGCCCGCGGTCACGCTCTGGGTCGAGCTGTCCATCGCCATGACGGCGACGCCGGTGCCGCCCGTGCCGGTGACGGAGCCGCCGAGCTGGGCTGTCACGGTGTTGGCGACGTTGCCGACCGCCACGGCAGCATCCGCGCCGAAGTAGAGCGCTGCACCGCCGGCAATCGCCTCGCTGTCGACGGTCTTGCCCGAATAAGGGCCGGTGTCGGCGTCCTTGACCCGGGCGGCGACCGTCACGGAAGGCGCCGCAACGATCGCGCTCAGATTGGCGAGCACGCTGCTGTTGACGCTGGTGTAGCCGATGCCGGCACCGATCCCGACATTCTTGGCAAAGCCGGCGCCGAGCAGGAACATCTTGGTCGCGTTGGCGCTGGTAGCAGCGACGTTGACCTGGGTGCCGGTGACGTTGCCGCCCGTGATCTGGGCGGTGACACCGTCATTACCGCCCGTCAGAACGGTGCTGACGTCGTAGGTCGAGGTTGCGTTGGCGTTGCCCGGATTGCCCGAGGTGCCGCTCGCGACCGCGTCGCTGCCGTGCGAGGAATTGGTGCCGGCGTTCACCGACGCGAGGGTGCCGTTGTTGCCCTGGTTGAGCTGGCCGGTCTGCTCGCCCTGCGTATCCGGATCAGCGGTGTTGGTGCCGACGATGATGACGCCGACGGTCGCACCGATGCCGACACTGCCGCCGATGCCGGCGGTGACCGCATAGGACAACACTTCCTTGGTGCTGAGCGCGCCGACATTGATTGCGCCGGACGAATTGAGGTTGCTGTTGCGGCTTTCCGCAATGGTCTGGCTCTTGAAGACGATGACGTTGGCCGCCGCGCCGACGCCGACGCCGGACCCGCTGGCGGCAATCGAAAGCGCGCCTGCGATCTCCTTGATCGCGACGTCTTCGGTGGCGTTGATCGTGACCGCGCCAGCCGCGCCGCCCGTGGGCGATTGCAGCGTGGTGTCGTAGACGCCCGCGATGGTGGTGTTGTTGGCGATCTCGATGTTGGCCATGCCGGCGATCGCCGCCGTGCCGGTCGAAAGCGCCCCGCCGATTGAATAGGCCTGGAAGCGGTTCTTCGTCGTTGCCTCGACGTCGAGCGCGCCGCTCAGATTGACCGCGGTCGTGTGCGCCGCGCCGTTGCCCTGGTAGTGGAACTCGTCGCCGACATAGGCCTCGGTCCGGTTCGCCGAGACCTGAACCAGGAACGCCGCGCCGATCGCGGCCTGGCTGCCATAGGCGCCCGAGCCGTTCGCCGACGCGATACCCGTGGCGTCGTAGGCATTGACCGTGAGCGAGGACGCCGTGAGGGAGCCGCCGTCGACATAGGCCTCGGTAGTCGCGACGAAGACGTTCAGCCCGACCGAGCCGGTGCCGAAACCGACCGCGATCGATGACGCGTCCTGCTCGGCATTGGCCTTCACGGTGACGGCGCCCACCGTTGCGCTCGCCGACTGCACGCCACCAACGGTCGCATTGGTGATGTACGCCTCGGTGTCACGCGACATCGTCGTGCTGAGAATGGTCGCACCGCCGCCCCCGCTCCCGGTTGGCGGCACCACGCCAGCGCCGAACGCGCCCGAATAGGAGAAGCTGCTGGCGGCCACGTCGATCTGCGGGTCCAGCGTCGAACTTGCGAGCCGCGTATCGATTGCCGCGCCATCGATATGGGCCTTGGTGGATCCGCTCATCACATTGGTGATCGGATTGATCATGATGGAGATGCCCGAGCCCGCAGACAGGGTGGCGACGTTGGTGACGACGGCCTGGTGCGAGCTGGCAACGACGGCGAGGCCGCGTACGCTCTCCTGGGTCTCGCTCAGATCGGGCGTGGTGTCAGTGGGCGCGCTGAAGCCGCCGAGATCGATCGCGTGCGCGAGCGTGCCGCTGTTGACCGAAAGCACGTCGCTCGTGCTGGTTCCGAGCGCATCCACTTTCGTCGTCGTCCCGCTGATATAGGCCGCGGTGGTGCCGGTGATCTTGTTCGTGACCATCGAGCCCGCGCCGCCGGCCGCGCCCTTGCTGATGGACACGGCGCCGGCAAAAACACCCGCTTTGTCATTATTGCCGGCAATCACGGCAACGTTGTCGTTCGCGGTGACGTCGGCCCCGCCGGCAATGCTGGCGGTGACGTTGGTTCCCATCAGATTGGTGGCGACCGAACCGGCAAGGCCGATCTGCGAGGAAATCGCAATACCGACGGCAACCGTCGAGATATCGGCATTCGAGTTCGCGTTGACGGCGACATTGCCGGAGGCGGTCAGCTTGGAGCCGGTGACGCCGGCACTGACATTGTTGGCGATGCTGCTGTAGACAAGGGCCAAGCCCGCTGCGCTGCCTTGCGTCGAGGCGCCAGCGACGGCGGCGGCTCCGGTGATGCTCGAATTGTCGGTCGCGGTGACGGAGATATTGGAGGCCGTCACGGTCGATTGTGTCGTGTCGGACTGGTTATTGCCGATTGCCGCCGAAACACTATTGGCGATCGAGCTGATCGTCATGCCGCCGACGCCGGCAAACTGGCCGGTCGCCAGGCCGAAGCCAATCGTGACCGACTGGATCTTCGTGGTGTCGACCGCATTCACACTGACGCTGCCGATCGTCGACATCCGCACGTTGGCGATATAGGCCGAATGCGTCGTCGCGATGGTATCGTACACCATCGAGGCGCCGACATTGTTCTTGCCGGCCTGGATAATGCCCGCAACGGAGATGATGCCGGCGCCCGGACCGTTGGCCGCGCCGCCGTTGAGCGCCGCCGCGCTAAAATCGATGCAGTTCTGCGTGCCACCGCCGGCGGCGGCCGTGCAGGTGTCCGATGCCAAATGATTGTTGTTCGACTTCTTGACGAGATTGCCGAGCGCCGTATCGAGGTCCGACACAGCGCCGCTGTCCGCCAGCACCGTCACACGGCCGACATTGATGTTCACCGTCGAGTTGCTGCTGATATAGGCCGTTGTCGTGGACGTGATTTCGTCGACGACGATCGAACCCGACAGGCCGTTCGACCCTGCCCCGGCCGACGCGGCACCGGCCGCGATGATGCTGGCATTGTCGGCGAGCACCAAAAGCGAGTCGTAATTGCTGATCGAGGTGGACTTGATGTGCGCGTCAGTCGCGTTGCCGCCGGAGGGATCGCCGATCGAAGCATACGTCATGGCGACGCCGAAGCCGCCCTGTCCGCCGGAAATATAGAGCGAACCGCCGCCGACCGCGATGTTGCTGGTCTGGTAAGCATCGACCTCGAGAGCCCGCAGGACGCCTGTGCTCCCGCCGGCGATCGTCGAATTTTCGATGTAGGCCTGCGCACTGTCGGTGATGATGCCGACGGACAGCGCGATCGAGGCGGCGTTGGACCGCGTTGACGCGGCCAGGCCGATCGCCACGACCGTTTCCGATCCGCCGTTCAAGGCCTGCACGGTCACGGACTGCTGGTTGTTGACCGTGGAGTTGGAGATGAAGGCTTTGGTCACATTGTTCGAGATCGCCGCGGCGATGGTGCCGTCGACGGCCACGCTCGTCGAGCCGGCGCTGCCTCCCAGATTGGCGGCGGCGCCGCCCGAGCCGTTGTTGAGGATGGTGTCGTTGAGCGCCTGGACCAACAAGGTGGCCGTTGGGCTCGGCGAGTAGCGGTTGATCGTGACGCCGGTGATCGAGGCGGTCGTGCCAAGGCTCACATCGCTGATGGAGGAGCTGCCGGCAAGATCAATCGTGAAGCCGCTGCTGGAGGCGCCTGACGACGACCCAACCTTGGCCAGCGCGGTTGAAATCCCGCCCGCTCCGCCGGTCGCGGCTGCGCCGACGGCACCGGCCTTGGTGCCGAAGTCCGAAACCGACGGTTCCGAGATCGCAGCCGCAATCGACGCTGCGGTGATCCGGCCCGCGGTCGTCGCGGAAATCGCCAGATGGTCGGCCGTGACCGACCCGTTACCGCTGCCAGTTCCCGAGAACGGATCGTCCGAACTGAACGGGCCCGGGCGGATGTCGCTGTGATTGTCACCGACATAGGCGGCGGTGTCGGTGGTCGCGCCGAGATAGGCGACGGCGAGGCCGACGGCAGAGTTACCGCCGGCGGACACCGCGCCGGCAACCGACAGCATCGACAGATCCTGCTGGGCGAGCACATTCACGGTCGGAGCCGACACCGTCGCGCCGATGCCTATCGAGGCATGGGTCGTGTTGTTCACGAGCGCAATCGACGTGATGCCGTTCAGCGCCAGGGCGCCGGCCGCCTTGCCGGACGTCGGCGCGACGCCAAAGAACTGGTCGGTCGTCGATGCAGTGACGGAGACGTTGTCGGTCGCGCCGAGCGAAGCGCCGGACGCCACGCCGGCGATCGTGTTGTTCCAGAACTGGACCAGATTGAGCGCGCCGCCCAGCGACGAGCCGCCCGAGGTGTTGCCGGGAAGGAAGCCGAGCGTGCCGACATTGCCGGCGGCGTCGATCGAGGCCGAATAGGCCGTCGCCGCGATGGCGAGCGTCGCGTCGAAGGCCTGCGTCGCCCCGCTGTCCAGCGCGGCCGTCCACGCGCCGCTGCCGCAACTCGCAACGGCGCAGGTCGACGTCAGGCTGGCGCCGGTCGCAACCCATGCCGTGGTGTTGTTGTGAACCATGAAATTGTTCAGCGACCCCGAGATGCCGACGGTGTCGCCTGCGTCAGCAGTCGCATTGGCGTAGCTGGTCAGGATGCTGCCGCCGACGCCGAGATTTCCGTTGAGATGCCTCAGCACGTCGGTCAGCGAGGCCCATTGCAACCAGGTGTTGGTAATCGGCATATAGGTGTTTGCCGAGACGCCGATCTCCGGCGCATTGATCAGGGTCCCGCCGCCGATATAGGCGTTCGAATTGTGCGTGAAATCGCCCCATGCGACCGCGGCGGCGACGGCCGTCGACTGACCATCGACCGGGCTCGAGCTGATCGCCGAGGCCGTCGCAATGCTGCGCACGCCCACGTCGATCACGTTGCTGATGACGGCGACGTTGCCCGACGTGTAGATCGACGGCGCGCCGCCGCTGGGGTTTTGCGCAATCGCCGCCGTCGCGCTCTCCGTGCTGCGCGCGATCGTCAAGGCCGCCGCCGCCTTCAGGTTCAGATCCGCGGTGAACAGCGTGCTGAACTGCTGCGAGAACAGGCCTGGATCCATCGTGCCCACGACCAATGCCCCTTGCAGACCGGCGATCAGCGCCGGCGTGCCGGTAATGGTCGAGGACATCGTCGAATTCGATGTGGTGTTCGAGGTCGCCTCGACCGTCACCGAGCCGGTCATCCGGTTCGAGGTGCTGGACCCCAGCGACGAGCCGAGGGTCGCGGTCGCCGCGGTGTTGACGTTGCTGATCGCGACGGCACCGCCGACGCCGCCGTTCAAGGCCGGATTATCCAGTCCCACGGAGGTCGCAGACGTCGAGAAGCTGTTGTTATTCAGCGCGCGCACCGCGAATCCACCGGTCGATCCGATCGCCGTGCCGACGCTCAGGTGGGCGCCGGTCGCGACGTTTGCCGTGGTCGTCACCGACGCCGTCGAATAGGCCACCGTCGCCACGAGAATCGCGCTCGAGGTCAGCGATACGGCAGTGACGTTCATCGTGGCATCGTTGGTGGCCTTGATGTCGAGGGTACCGCCCGCGCTGATCGTCGCGTTGCTTGCGACATTGGTGGTGACGTTGCCGGCGATGTTCCCGACCACGACCGCCGCGCCGACCGGCGATACGCCGAAGAGCGACGCGGCGATAACGGGATCCTCGGCCCTCTCCGACCCGTAAGCGCTGATCGAGACGTTGCCGCTGCCGGAAATATTGGCATGGCCGTTGATGTTCACGGCCGCGGTTGAGCTCGCCGCGACATAGCCTCCGTTGAGGCCCAGGATCATGCCGGGGACCGACTCGCCGATCAGCGCGAACGTCGAAGCGAGCGAACTCGTGAAGCTCGCGACCGCCGTGGAGCTCGCGCTGATCGAGATCGCGCCGCCGGTGATCGTGCCGTCAACGGTAATGCCCGTGGTCGCATGGGCGTGGCCGGACATCAGAATCTGGCTCGCCGTGGCTGCAAGCGTGACGCTACCGCTGCTGTAGGTCGTTCCACCAGTATTGATCGCCAGGGCGAGGATCTGTGCTCCGTTGACGATGCTGATGGTGGGCGCGTCGATCTCGACATTGATCGCGTTGCCGACGGAATGAGTCTTGGTGGCGTCGAGGTTGCGGGCATCGATCACCGCATGCGCGGCCAGCGTGACCGAATTGTCGGCCTGAACCAGATAGGTGCCACCAGCGCTGAGCGCCGCGATGGCGTTGGCGACGGACGTGTTGTTGAGGGTTACGCCGACGTCGCCCTGGCTGGCGTCGCCGATCACCACATCGGTCGGGTCGATCAGCAGCGTGCCGGCCCGGCCGCTCGGTGCGGCAAGGTTGATGGTAACGCCGCTGCCCACGTCGATGATGCCGTTTCCGCTCAGCTCGACCAGGCCCGCATTGCCGGTCTTCGAGCTGGCATTGATCTTCGCGCCGCTCCTCACGGTCACGTCGTTGCCGGCCTTGACGAGGACGCCGCCGGCATCCGCGGTTCTGCTCGCGGTGCTCAAGCGCGCATTCTTGCCGAGTTCGGCTTGGTTGCCGGCCACGACCGTGATGTTGCTCGGCGTCGTGGTCTTGCTGCGCGCGGTTAGCCGTCCGTTGACGCTTGCGTTGTTGACGGCGCCGATGTGGATCGAGCCGTTGCGCACGGAAATCGCGGCGGCGCTCCGCAGCCCTTTGGAATTGACCGAGGCCGCGAACTTCGCGGCATGATCGAGATTGGCAATGTCGCGCTGGCTGGCACCACCGACAAGGACGTTCTGCCCGGTCAGGCGCACGCCATCGATGGCATTGACCCGGCCGTAGATCCGGATGTTGCCGTCCGGCGAGACCGGGAACGAGCCCGCCATCAGATTGGCGACGGCCGAACCGTTGATCTGCCCCTGCGCGCCGATCAGGCTGTCGGTGAACTCGCGCGTCGGCGTCGAGACGTTGAGGCTGCCGACATTGACCGTGCCGCTGCGGCCGACCACGAAGCCCTTGGGGTCGGCGAAATAGACGTTACCGCCGATCGCGCCATTCATGTAGGAGTTCAGTGTGCCGTTGACGTAGACCGGTGCGTCGCGAACGATGTTGACGAGATTTTGCGTGCCGGTCGGCAGTTGCAAATTGACCGTGTTGCCCTGCCCGACGCTGAACTGCGAGAACGAGTTGAAGGCACTGGTGCCGGAGACGGTCGACGTCGTGACGTTGGTGACGCTGCCGGACGTCTGCAGGCTGGTTCCGGTGCGGCCGTCCGGCGTGATCACGTTCGCCGGCTGCGCCTGCAGGCGGACGCTGAACACCGGCAGGAAGACCATCTGCATCGCGCAGAGCAGTGACATCGAACGGAAACGCGCGAGCCCCCGCAGCGTCAGCTCGTCATTGTCTCGCCTTGCAGATGGTCGGCGCATTTCAGATCCTCTTCATCGGCACTGGGGCCGATCCACAACCGGGTGGGAGAATGTCGTGGCAGCGCGGCATCAGAACTGGCCGGGCGGCAGCTTGAAGATGTCCGGGCTCTTGGCGTCGGCGACGTAGAACAGCAGCAGGCTGGTCGGCGTCAGCACTCGCTGGTTGTTGTCCTTGTTCTCGAACGTGCCCTGGAGAAGCAGGATGACCGAGCGATCCTTGGCGTCGCTGCCGCGGAACATCACGATGCCGCCGTTGACGGGCATGTTGACCGCGATGGAATCGGGCTTGAAGCCCTCGCTGAGGAAATGGGCGCGCAGGATGTTGGCGTTGGAAAACAGCTTCTCCGGCGTGATCGTCGTGTCGGTGCCCTTCGACCAGACCGCCCCGATCTGGATCAGAGACTTCGACTTGTAGCCGAACACGTAGGAGAGCTCGGCGGTGCCGCCGTTCGGCAGCAGCTCGGGCGCCGAATAGAGCAGGCTGTGTGTCAGCTCGGATGCATTGTCCTGCGCCCTGACGGCGTCGGGCTTCGCGCTGAAATCCTTGGCTATCGCCGCGCGCACGTCGGCCTCGTTCATTCCGAACTTCGCGGAGCGGAAGCCGTCGATCGCCTTGGAGTCGATCGCCTTGGACCTGTCGTCCGCGGCCGCGGTCTCGGCCGCCGACGTCGCGCCGGCAGCGACCGGCGTCCCGGCTGCTGCGGGAGCTGCACCGGCGGCGGCTCTCGGTGCCGGCGCCGCTTTCTGCTTCGGCACGGCGCCCTGGGCCGCAAGGGGCCCCGCTGCAACGAAGGTGAGCAGGCCAACGAGGGCCGGAATGAGATAGATTTTGCGCATCGAAAACCTTCGAAAAAATTTGAAACAACGCTTCAAAAATCGGCAGCTACGAAATCGGGCTCCCCGAACCGTCATCAGGACCGAGACGGAAAATGTTGCAACGCTGCAGTGCGTTACAAGGTGTCACGGAGGAGACAAGGTTCGAAACAGCGACTCTTTGGCGGCGTAGGAATACGGTATCGGGCCGCCAAACGCTGCGAATGAGCAGTCACAAACGCATTTTTTCATCAATTGTGGATGCCGGCCGTTCGCGCTAAGCATCGGGTTGGGGCACACCATCATGCAAAGACATCCATGACCGAACGGCCTTCCGCTCTCGCGGTCGATCGCCGCGGGTTCATTCGCCTTGTGGGCACGACCGCCGCGGGCTGGCTGGCGCTCGGCGCGACATCTGATCGCATGCGCGTCGTCGCATCGCTGACGGCGTTGCCGCTCGACGACGAACTGACCAGAAGGAGCATGATCGACAGCCCGACCTCCCGCCTGGGCGGCCTCATCGTGGGCTTGAGGCAGCGAGGCTGGGTCGAAGGCGTCAATTTCCGCCTCGAACTCCGTTCGACCTTCGGCGCGCCGGACAGACTGAAAACCGCGGTCCAGGAATTGCTGGCGCTCAAGCCGGATGTGATCCTGACTGGCTCGACGGTCGAAACCGCAGCAGTCCTGGCGGCCACCAAAACCATCCCGATCGTGTTCGCGACCGCCAACGATCCCGTCGGCAACGGCTTCGTCGAAAGCCTCGCCCATCCCGGCGGCAACGTGACCGGCTTCACCAACAGCAGCGCCGAGATGGGCGGCAAATGGCTTCAGCTCATCCGGGAGGCGGTGCCGGATCTTGCGCGCGTCGGTATCCTGTACAATCCGGCGACCACGCCTCGCGGCGGCCGCTTCTTCCTCGATTCCATCGAGCAAGAGGCAGCACTGGGCGGCGTGTCCGTGGTCCCCGCCCCCGTCAGCGCGCCAACGGAGATCGACGAAGCCGTCAGGCCCTTCTCCGAACCGCCCAAGGCGGCGATGATTGCGCTGGTCGACAGCTTCCTGGTGGTCCACCGACAGGCTGCGGTGGCCGCGGCGGCCAAATATCGCGTGCCTACGATTTACCCGTTCTATTATTTCATGGATGCGGGCGGCCTGATGAGCTACGGGCCGACGCTCGAAGTGCGCTCGGCTGACTATGTCGATCTCATCCTGCGCGGCACCAAGGCCGGCGACCTGCCGGTGCAATCGCCGCGGAAGTACGAGCTCCTGATCAACCGCACGGTCGCCCGCACGCTGGATTTGACGATCCCATTCACGCTGCTCGCGCGCGCCGACGAGATCCGCGAGTGAACGAGACGATCGACCAGGGAGATTTGCGGCCACCTCCCGGCCGGCTGTTCCGCAAATACCTCTACTCGATCGTCGCGCTCGCTTTCGCCGCGCTCGCCATCAACACCGGCTTCGACGTCTGGTTCTCCTATCGCGAGCAAAAGCAGCTGCTGGCGGCGATCCAGCGCGAGCAGGCAGCAAGCGCCGCCATCCAGATCGGCCAGTTCATTGGCCAGATCGAAAACCAGATCAGATGGCTGTCGCGCCTGCCCCCGGAGCTGTCCACGAACGAGGACCAGCGTCTGAACGCCATCCGCCTCCTGCGCCTCTCGCCCGCGGTCGCGGAAATCGCCGAGCTCGACGCCCAAGGCCGCGAGCAGGTGCGCGTGTCGCGCCGTGTCGCGGACAGGATCGGCAGCAAGGCCGATCTCTCCGCTTCGCAGGCCTTCCGCGGCGCCAATGAAAGCCGCGCCTATTACGGACCGGTCTACTTCCTCGGCGACACCGAGCCGTTCATGACGCTCGCCACGCGCGGAACCGGCCTCACGCCCGATGTCATTGTCGCCGAGGTCAATCTTCGCTTCATCTGGGACCTCGTCGCCGGGATCAGGGTGGGCAACACCGGCAAGGCCTATGTGGTCGATCGGATGGGGTTGTTGATCGCGCATCCCGATTTGTGGCCGGCACTGCGTCGCAGCGATCTCTCCGGCCATGCCGACGTCCGCGCCGCGCTCGATGGCGTCGGGCCGCCCTCCGGCGGCCTGGTCAAGGAGGATCTGTCCGGTCAACGCGTGCTCTCGACCTATGCGACGGTCCCCTCGCTGGGCTGGCTGGTGTTCGTCGAGCTGCCGCTCACCGAGGCCTATGCGCCGATCTATGCGTCGATCGGACGCTCGACTTTTCTCCTGGTCATCCTGCTGGCATGTGCGGTGCTGGTCTCTCTCTTTCTGAGCCGGCGCATGACCGTGCCGATCCAGATCCTGACGCAGGGCGCGCGGCGGATCGGCAGCGGCGACCTCGGCCTGCGGCTCGCGATCAAGACCGGTGACGAGCTGGAGGCGCTCGGCGATCAGTTCAACCGGATGGCCGCTCACTTGCGCGAATCCTATGCGACCCTCGAGCGCAAAGTGATCGAGCGCACCTCCGAACTGGAAAAGACCCGCGACCAGGCCCTTGCCGAGCACGATGCCGCCGAGCGCGCGCGCAGCGCGGCGGTCGCGGCCAACGAGACCAAATCGCGCTTTCTCGCGGTCGTCAGCCACGAGCTGCGCACGCCGCTGAACGGCGTCATGGGGGTGCTGCAACTGCTCGACGACGGCAGCCTCGGCGAAGCGCAGCGGCGCCACCTCACGACCGCGGCCGCGTCGGGCGAAACGTTGATCGCGCTGGTCGACGGCATCCTCGAATATGCGCGCCTGGAGGCCAGCGCCGAGACTCTGGAGACCCGCGATTTCCGCCTCGACCAGCTCGTCGAAACGGCGGCCGATCTGATGCGTCCGCAGGCCTCTCACAAAGGTCTCTCCTTCGATCTGGCCTGCGCTGCGACGGTCAATACCTCCGTGCACGGCGACCCGGTGCGGCTCAATCGCATTCTGCTCAATCTGATCGGCAACGCGATCAAGTTCACCCCGCGCGGCGGCATCGGCTTGAGCGCGGCCGCCGAGGCACATGACGATCATGTCCTGCTGCGCATCACCGTTCGCGATACCGGCATCGGCATCGCGCCCGACATGCACGAGCGGATTTTCGAGGATTTCGTCCAGGCCGACGACAGCATCGCGCGACGGTTCGGCGGCACCGGCCTTGGACTGGCGATCGCGCGGCGCCTCACCCGCCTGATGCACGGCGAGTTGACGGTGGCGAGCACGCCGGGTACGGGCAGCTCGTTCATGCTTGAGGTCCCGCTTGGCCTCGCCGCGAACGGCATCGCGCAAGGCGCGGACCAGCCGCCATCGCGGCAGCTTCGCGTGCTGCTGGTCGACGACGACCCCGTCAATTGCGAGGTCGGCGAAGCGATGTTGAAGAGGCTCGGCCACCACGCCACCATCGCCACGAACGGCGCGGCCGCCGTTGCACTCGCTCGCGATCAAGCCTTCGACATCATTCTGATGGATCTGCATATGCCCGATATGGACGGCGTCGAGGCGGCATCGCGGATTCGAACGCTCGGTCTGCCGACCATGCCGCGTATCATCGCGGTAACCGCCGACATGTCGCGCCGCGCCCGCGAGCGGCTCGCGGGGGCAGGCATTGCCAGGATCGTCAGCAAGCCGATCCTGATCAATGCGCTGCGCGAGGCGATCGAGGACGATGCCCAGAACCAGCCAGCCCCGCCTCAACTCGTCGCAGGCGCATTGATCGACCGGCATTTCCTCGACGACCAGAAGGAGCTGCTGGGCGCGACGCAGATCGCAAAACTCCACGACCTGCTGGAAGAGACCAGCGAAAAACTGATCAAGGACATCGCCAAGGCAGCAGTGATTGGCGATCCCGCGCAGCTCGCGCGATCCGCACACCAACTCGGCAGCGGCGCGAGCGCGCTCGGCCTCGTCCGCCTGTTCGAGCGCAGCCGCGAGGTCGAGCTGGCAGCAGCCTCGATGTCCTCGCCCGAATCCCAGAGCGCCGCCCGCGAGCTCGCCGCGCTTCGAGAGGCCTCGATGAGCGCGCTGGACGATCTGCTCCGGCCGGCGGAGCAGCGTACGATCAGCTAGATGCGCTCGAGTTCTTCATTTTGGGCCCGAAGAAAAATCTGGCGGAGCCTTATCAGTCCAGATCAAGGCAGGCGCCTTCCATCAGACTGCCGGGGCGACCTTTTCCGCACTCGACTGCACCGGCTTTGTCGCCTCCAACTCTCCCCCCCTCATGGTTTTTCGATACCAGTACGGAATCGTGACGCCAAAGAGCGCACCGATTGAGGCGCTGAGCAGGCACGGTATCAACAGCAGGTGCTGTACTGTCGGCTGGTTCACGCTCAACCAGTGCATCACGAGAAAGCCCGAAAAGCCCATGAGTACAGCCAGCCCGGCGCTCTCCGCCCACCTGAGCCACCACGGTTCGTGATCCGCTTCGATTGTATCGTCACACGCAAAAGCCAATGCCATTGAAAGCACGGTGGGGAGCAGCAGCCATTTGGCTTGGGCCACGAACGGCAGGACCGGATGAACGGCATCGACTGGAAAATGCGCCCGGAGCAGATAGAAGCAAAACGAAATCGGCAGCGTTATCGTGAGGGTGCATGCGCCGGAGATCAGATAAGACAGAGTAGGCCTTTCCCTGACGCAACGATAATCGGCAAAGTTCCACAACTGCTTCGGTGCGAGGGCACACACCGCCGCGATTGACTGATTGACCGCCACAAGCATCCCGATGCCTAATGCCCTGCCCAAATCGCCGCCGGCCAGGGAAATCGTCACTATGACGAACAGCGCGACGACCCCGGCGAAGTCCAAGCTCAGCAGATTTAACGGCAGGCGGATCAGAGACGGCCGTTGAATGGAAAAGCCAATCCTTGCAAACTGGTGAGCGACTTCGCTGTCGCTATTGCAACTGTAAAGGAGCACTCTGGCAAGCATCAACCGAATGTCCTCGTAGGCTTCGAGTGCGTAAGAACGAAATTGGTCAACCGGCTCCGCCGCTGGCTCAAGCTGACGCTGAGCGATCTGACTTGTGAGAGTGAAAAACGCCACGGACTGAGCGAAGAAGCTGCTCATCTTCTTCTCGAAAGTGGCTCGCTCTTCGGGAAAGTCGGCGGAATAAGCAGTCCAACCGGGCAGATTGCTCAAGGCAACGTAGAGCGCCAGACATCGCGTAAACCGAAAGCGCACGCTATCCAACGTGAAATCGGGCTGCAGCTGGGCGGCCAGAGAGTCAGGCAGAAGCGTGCTGTTGGCGATATAAAACTTGGTGTCTGCGACCAATCTTTCAGAAATCGTAAGCTGCGTCATGTTGATCCGCTGCGCCCAGCGAACAGCTCCAAGCGGGATCGCGCCCATACGGTGAAAAAAACGCAGCATGGCACCATCAATATCCCGCAGAACAGGAACCGATGGCAGCAACGTCGTTAGGATAAGCGCGGCCACAAGTGGTGCATCAAGGCTCTTCAATCCTTCAGGAATGGGACTTGGCGAGTACAGGAGACCAAGCAATTCCGGCTTGTGGGCAAGGGTCCAGCTCAAGAACATCAGAAGCCCGATGCACGAAATGACATACATCACGTAACTGCTGTAATATTGAAAGCGGGTTGTCTCTGACCTGAGCGTCCTAGGCGTGGCAAAACGATGTCCGGCGTAAAAGGCCGTCAACACTCCCGCCACAAGGTGCGCGGCGTCGAGGTGGATTGTTGTGAAAAATTGATCGATCATAGCGTGCCTCCAAAACAATAAGGCATCTGCAATCGGCTGAATCCATTCGCACAGCCGCACTACGCGTCACATTGCCAGAAACACTGACGAGCGGTTGTGAACCAGCTCACAATGCTCGCGACGTTTGGTCTCGGACGGACTCTCGCAAACCCTCCTGCCGGCAGATCCATGGATCTATAGCCTGGCCTCTGTATGTCTGCTCCCGCCGGCTTCGTCGCCCTCCCGGCCAAAACGCTCCACCAGGAAATCGATGAACAGCCGCACCTTCACCGACAGATGCCGGGTCGGCGGATAGACCGCATAGAGCGCCAGCGGCGGCGCGGAATAATCGTTCAGCACCGTTCGCAGTTCGCCTTTCCTCAAGGCGTCGGCGGCGATGAACTCCGGGAGCAGCGCGAGCCCCCTGCCCTTGATCGCGACATCGCGCAGCACTTCGGCATTGTTGACGCAGAGCGACCAGGCCGGCTGAATCCAGTGATCGCCGTCGGTGCCGGTGAGCTTCCACTGATTGCCCGTCAGCAGGAAGCCATATGTCAGCGAGGCGTGCCCGCGCAGATCCTGTGGATGTTTCGGTGTGCCGTGACGTGCGAGATAATCGGGTGAAGCGCAGATCATGCGCCCCACCGGCATGATTTTTCGCGCGATCAAACTCGACGATTCCAATTCCGCGATCCGCAAGGTCACGTCAAAACCGTCCTGGACGGGATCGAGCAGGTCGTCGCTGAGCACGAGCTGGAGCTGCAGCTCGGGATATCGCGCCATGAAATCGGCAAGCACCGGCCCGAGCCGCAGGGTGCCGAACGACATCGGCGCGTTGACGCGCAACAGGCCGCGCGGCGCCGATTGCGCTTGCGCCACGGCCTGGTCGGCCGCCTCGATCTCCGACAGGATCACGACCGCGCGCTCGAAATAGCGCTGGCCGTTCTCGGTCGGGCTCGCATGGCGCGTGGTCCGGTTCAGGAGCTGAACGCCGAGGCTTTCTTCGAGGTCGGCGATGTATTTGCTGATCGCCGAGCGTGACAGCCGCAACTGCCGGCCCGCCTCGGCAAAACTGCCGCTTTCGACCACCTTTACGAAGGCCCGGAGACTGGCGACCTTATCCATGGGCCGGCGCCGGCGATTGTTTCCAAATCGTAGACATAGACGTCATATTTGCATGGATTGTCTCCAATCCAAAGCGGAACGATATTTCCGGTCCGAGCAAGACCGCTCCCCGAGCTTTGGAGGACGACAATGTCTGGACTGCACCACGTGACCGCGATCGCCGGCGACCCGATCAGGAATTTCGGCTTCTACACCCGTGATCTCGGCCTGCGCTTCGTCAAGAAGACGGTCAATTTCGACGATCCCGGCACCTATCACTTCTACTATGGCGACGAGACCGGCCGCCCCGGCACCATCCTGACCTTCTTTCCCTGGGCCGGTGTGCCGGTCGGGCGGCGCGGCGTCGGCGAGACCCACCAGACCGCCTTCCGCGTGCCGCAACGCTCGCTCGGCTATTGGACGCAGCGCTTCGTCGAGAAGGGCATCGCCTACGAGGCGCTGGAGAAGCGCTTTGGCGAGTCCGTGCTGCCGTTCACAGACCCTGATGGCATGGCCCTCGCGCTGGTCGGCATTCCCGGTGCCGAGAGCGAGCCCGGCTGGAGCAATGGCGACGTGCCGGCCGAACATGCGATCCGCGGCTTCCACGGCGTGACCTTGCTGCTCGACAGCGCGGCAAAGACGGCTGCCGTCCTCACCGACGTGTTCGGGTTCGAGGAAACGGCGCGCGAAGGCTCCGTGATCCGCTTCAAGGCACCGGGCGATGTCGAAGGCAGCGTCGTCGACATCTACGAGGCCAAGGGCTTTTTGCGCGGGCACCAAGGTGGCGGCTCGGTGCATCACATCGCCTTCCGCGCAGCCGATGACGCCGAGCAGGGCAAGATGGCGCAAAGGCTCGTGAGCAATCACGGCCTGCATCCGACCGAGCAGAGGGACCGCAACTACTTCCGCTCGATCTACTTCCGCGAGCCTGGCGGCGTGCTGTTCGAGATCGCGACCGATATCCCCGGCTTCGCCGTCGACGAGCCCGTCGCGACGCTGGGACGCGACCTGAAGCTGCCGAGCTTCCTCGAAGCGCAGCGCAAGCAGATCGAGGGTGTTCTGCCGAATTTGGAAGAGAGGGTGTCGTGACCGAGAGTTCATTCGTCCATCGCTTCGAGCCCGCGACCGGCGCGGGCTCCCCTCCGCTCCTGCTGCTGCACGGCACCGGCGGCGACGAGAACGATCTGCTCGGGCTTGGCAAGATGGTCTCGCCCGGCTCGGCCCTGCTCTCGCCGCGCGGCCGCGTGCTCGAGCACGGCATGCCGCGTTTCTTCCGCCGCCTTGCCGAGGGCGTGTTCGACGAGGACGACGTGCGCCGCCGTGCGCACGAACTCGGCGGCTTCGTCGCGGAGGCACGGCAGCGCTACGGCATCGCCGCGCCGGTCGCGGTCGGCTTCTCCAACGGCGCCAACATCGCAGCCGCGCTGTTGCTGCTGGAGCCGAACGTGCTGGCGGGCGCGATCCTGCTCCGCGCCATGGTGCCGCTGTCGGATCCGCCGAAGGCTGAGCTCGGCGGCAAGCCCGTCATGCTTCTGTCAGGGCAGGCTGATCCGATCGTTGCGGCGAGCAATTCGGCGAAGCTTGCCTCGTTGTTGTCTGAAGCCGGAGCACGGGTCGAACACAAGGTTCTGCCGGCGGGCCATCAATTGTCGCAAGCGGATGTGACGCTCGCCCGCGACTGGATCGGCAAATTCGCCGCCGAAGTCGCCTGATCCGGAAAAAGCGGCGCATCGTTGCCGAACGGTGCGCCGCGGCTTCATTCGAACCAGCCGCGCCGCTTGAACCAGATCAGCGGCAGCACGCCGCTGGCAATGATGGCGAGCCACGCCAGCGGATAGCCGAACGTCCAGTCCAGCTCCGGCATGTGCTTGAAGTTCATGCCCCAGATTCCGACCAGAATCGTGGGCGGCACGCCGACGACCGAGACGATCGTCAATATCTTGAACAGCTCGTTCTGCTGGATGTTGATGAAGCCGAGCACGGCATCGAGCAGAAGCTGGATCTTGTCCGACAATCGCGTCTCATAATCGCCGAGCGAAGCGACATCCTTGGAGACGGCTTCGAGGCGCTTCTTCGACGCAGGCGTGATCCACTCGCTCCCGACATCGCCGGCAAACGAGGCGACGCGGCCGACGCCAAGCAGGACATCGCGCGCCTTGGCGAGCCGATCGGCCAGCTCTCCGATGTTCTCCAACGCCTCGCGCATCCTGCGGCTGGAGCGGACCGGCCGCTTGGTGCGAACGAGCCCGCCCTTGAAGACGCCCCGCGAGAGCCTGTCGACCTTCGCGCCGAGATGCTCCAGGACATCGGCGCCGCGATCGACCATGGCCTCGACCAGGCTGGTGAACACGCACATGCCGTTCTCCAGGCTGTCATCGGAACCGATGCGCTTGCCGATGTCGTCGAAGATCGGCAGCTGCGCGAAGCGCACCGTCACCAGCACGCGCGGGCCGATGACGAATCCCACCGGCGTGATCTCGGCCTCGTTGTCCTCGTTGAGCCGGACCGCCGGCGAGCTGAGATAGAGCGTCCCGTTGTCGAGGATCAGGCGGCTCGACGCTTCGATCTCGCTGAGCGAATCCTCGGACGGAACGCGTATCCCGAGCAATCGCTCGACGAACTGCTTTTCTTCTGCCGTCGCGTCCAAAAGATCAGCCCAAATGATCTCGGACGGCATTTCCGCGCCGATCTTCTGCCAGTCGTCGGATGGCCACCTGTACAGCTTGAGCAAGGAACCGGACCCCGTGGCTACGTCGTCACGCCGGATGGTTCATTCGGCTGCCATCCACCGGGTTAACGTCTGAGGGTTCCAAACGTTCAGTGCGTTTGCTTGGCAGACCCGCGCTGAATAGCGGACCGCCACGCCAACCCAAATCCACGCAAGGGCCGTTCAAGCCGCCACGTTGGCGAGGAAGCGATCCACCGACGAACGCAGCTGCGCCGCCTGGCTGGAGAGATCGTGGGCGGTTGCCAGAACCATGTCGGCGGAACGGTTGGCATTGTCGGTGGCTTCGGCTGTTCCGGCAATGCTGCGGGCAACCTGAGCCGTACCAGTGGCGGCCTGACCGATATTTCTGGAGATCTCTCCCGCCGCCGCATTCTGCTGACTGACGGCCGCGGCGATCCGGCCTGTAAAACTGTCGATGTCGCCAATGATCAAGGCGATGGCTCCGACGTTGTCGACTGCCTGCCGTGTCGCCAACTGTACCTCGTTGATTTGCGACGAAATCTCCTCGGTTGCTTTCGCAGTCTGGGTTGCAAGCGCCTTGACCTCCGACGCGACGACGGCAAAGCCCCGACCCGCCTCGCCGGCCCGCGCGGCTTCGATGGTAGCGTTGAGCGCAAGCAGGTTCGTCTGGCCGGCGATGGTGCGGATGAAGCCGACCACCTCGTCGATCTGCTGCGCCGCGCTTGCGAGCCTGCCGATGGTTTGATTGGCGGACTCCGCCATGCCGGAGGCGCGCTGGACGATTACGGTTGCATCGGCAAGCTGCGAGGTAATGGCCTGCACCGATTGACCGAGTTCGCTCGCGGCGCTCGCAACCGTCTGGACGTTGCTCGACGTTTCCTTGGCAGTCGAAGCCGCCTCGCTGGACTGCGTACCAGCGTTGCGCGCTGTCGATGCCAAGTTCTGGGCCGTGTTCGTCAACTCCCCGGTCATGCGGTCGGTGTGGCTGAGCACGGAGGTGAAGGCGGCGCGGAAGGCATCGATCTCGGCCTCCATCCGTTGCCGGCGGCCGATCTGCGCGGCGCTGCTCTGATCTTTGGCGGCGATCAAGGCTAGGTCTTCATCGGCGCGGGCCTTCAGGCTGGATTGCATCACGGCCAGAGACTTCAGGAGCCGCCCAAGCTCGTCGCGACGACGGACGGATATGTCATCCATGAAGTTGCCGGCTGCCACGCGTTCGGCGATCCGGACTGCCGCCGAAATCGGCCGGCTCATCGAGTAAGTGAAGGCGAGCGCGATGACGAGTCCGATCAGCGCCGTCCCGACCGCCACTGACATCATCGTCTTGCGGGCCGAGCCGACCGCTGCTTCCGCCTCCGTGCGATACTCATAGCCATAAGCGGCGACAAGCTCGACGAGATCGTCGATCGACGTCATCAGCCGGTCGCCCTGTTGCGCAAGCAGGAAGCTGGTCGGAATCTCCGTCGTACCGCCGGCGGACGACTTGAGAATCTTCAGCGCGCCGCTGGACCATTCCTTGAGCTGGCCCTCGACCTTCTCGCGGACCGTCGTGACATTCGGCGATGAGGTGCGTTCGCGCACGACTTTCAGATCTTCGAAGCTGCTGCGCACCAGATCCTCGAACTTCTTGACCTGTTCGCCTGAGCTGCCCGCCAGCAGGTTTCGCTGGAGCACGAGGCGGGCCTCATGCAGCGCCGCGTGGGCGGCCCGCGCGTGGTTGATCCCCATCAGCGGCCCGTCATAGAGACGGATCACCAGGTCGCCGGAATTGCCGATGGCGCGTATGCCGTAGAATGCGATCCCGCAGGCCAGCAGGATCACGACACTGAAGGCACCGAATATCTTGTAGCGTATCGACATCATCAATCTCCGGCGCCACGTGGTGGTTAGTCAGTTACCTTGACCATCATCTTCATGCGGGGATGGATGGCGCAGATCACCAGGACCTCGCCGGCATCCTTGAAGCTGACGTCCGTCGAGGTACCGGGCGCCTGCGATCCGAGGTTGAATTCGTTGCCTTTGCTTGCCGACATGATGTTGTGAGGCACCGTGTCATCGTTCAAAAACGTGACGGCAGCGCCCTTCTTGACCGAGATGTTCTCGGCTGAGAAGACGCGCCCCTGCTGGTGGATGACTTCGGTGGCCGCATAAGCGCCTACCGAAAGCCCGCTGACGATGACGCAAGTGAACAGAGCAAGTGTACGCATGGGATATCCTTTCAAATCTAGCGCGGCAGGACCGGCACAGCCGTCGGGGCGAGTTCGCTGGTCAATGTCTTGAGGAACGCAACGAGATCGGCCTTCTCCTGCGCTGTCAGTTCGAGCGGCCGCATGAGGTCCGAGCGGCTAGGTCGATCGACACCCGCGTGATCGTAGTGCTCGATGACGTCTTCGAGTGTTGCGAGCGAGCCGTCGTGCATGAAGGGGCTGCGGCGGCTGATCTCGCGAAGGCCCGGGGTTTTGAAGGCGTGCTTCATCTTGATGACGCCGGGAAGGTATTCGCCGCGGCCGACGTCGCGGCTCGGCAGTCCGATGTCCTGAAAACCTTCATTGGTGAAGTTCCAGCCTTCATGACAGGCCGCGCACTGCGCCTTGCCGTTGAAGACCGCGAAGCCCCGCTTGGCGTCTTCCGAGATCGCTTTCTCGTCCCCGTCGATCCAGCCGTCGAACGGCGCCCGTTCGGAAACGACGGTACGCTCATAGGTCGCGATCGCCTGGCCAAGCGTCTTCGCCTTGATGCCCTCGCCCGGAAAGGCGACCTCGAACATCGGCTTATATTCGGGAACGGCGGAAAGCCGCTGCATGAGCTCGTCGAGCTTCATGTTCATTTCGCCGGGGGACTGGATCGGGCCGAGCGCCTGCTCCTCCAGTGTCGGAAGACGGCCGTCCCACATGAAGATGGCGCTCCAGGCTGCGTTGACGATGGTCGGCGAATGACGACCGAGCTTCGCCATACCGTGGCCGACGCCGACTGCCAGCCCGTCGCCCCAGCCGAACCCGGGACTGTGGCAGCTCGCGCAGGACTGCGCCGACGTCACCGAAAGGCGGGTGTCGAAATACAGCTTCTTGCCAAGCGCTGCTTTCTCAGGCGTGTACGGATTTTCTTTCGGGAACGGGATTGTCGAGGGTCTGCGATACAGCGCCTTTAGCGCGTCGAGCCCGCCCGGCGCCTTCTGTGTGATCTCGACCTTGCGGCTTTCGCCGACGACGGCTGCGCCGAAACCGATCGTGCTGAAGCCGATAACGCCAATACCGGTCGATGCGACTACGGCGGCGAAGATGGTGTAACGTGAGGAGCCGAACATCGGCATGCAATGTCCCTCGAGAGGGTGTCATTCGCGACACACTGGAAAACCTTCGAGGCAATGCACCGCCCTTCTGGCGTGATGAAAATAGAGGCAGATCGTTAAAATAAAATTGTTGCCCTAGCCAATCGAGTATCGATTTTCGGCAAACCCGCAAATACAAATTGCAGGAAAAAGCGGCAACAACCGTAGTGGTGACGAAGTTGGATGGCGGGTTCTCGGCGGTGGAACTACACCAATACGCGACATCCGGACTTTTCCAGTTCGGGCTGCTCCAGCACGCATAAGCGGGAATCGGTGGCAATTTCACTGCGGTGCGAAGGTAATCCCCGGCCAAGAATGGATGGCCGGACGACTTGCGATCATGCTTGAGCAGCGATCCTGTTCATGGCTCGAGCTTCGCCGTGATCGCAAGGCGCACCAGCTCGGCGGGATTTTTCGCGCCGACCTTCTGCATGATATTGACCCGGTGGCTCTCGACGGTCCGTGGGCTCAGATTCATGCGGTTCGCGATCTCCTTGGTCGAGCTCCCGCCAATCAGTTCGAACAGAACTTCCCGCTCGCGAAGCGTGAGCGGCGGCCGTCCGGGAAAGTGAAAGACGGCCCGCGAACTCCTGGACTCCCCCGGTTTCAAAGCTGCTGCAACCCGCGCAACAAGGTCGTTGCCCCGAAACGGCTTCTCGATGAAATCAAAGGCGCCCTGCTTGATGGCGCGGACAGCCGTCACGACGTCGCTACGGCCGGACACCATGATGATGGGCCGATCAAAACCCCGGTTCCGGAGTTCCATCAGTATTTCCAACCCAGAGAGGTCATTCAGAACGACATCGACGAGCACGCAGGAAGGATTGGAGTCGAGGCACAAGGCAAAGAATGACTTCGGATCGCTGCAGCCGATCACATCGAACCCCGCCCTGGTGAGCACCAGCGAGACCGTCTGGCAGACCGCGGGTTCGTCATCCAGCACCAGAACAGGTCCGGCAGGTACTTGAACGGAAGGACTACCCGTACAATTACGTCTCGCGTGATTCATATGCTGTATGCCAAAAGATCAGTGTTGATGCTCGCCGAATCGCGCGAGGCTTTGCATCGACGCTTAAACACGCGCGGTTCATTCGCTCGGCTTATTGGGTCCAATCAATCGGCCAAGGGGGAATTGGGAGCAGATTTATGGAGGTCGCATTCTCCACCGCAGACGTGCATCCGCGGGACCGTTTCGACTATTGGCAAGCTGCCACGCGCGAGCGGATCGCCGACCACGACTCCTCGACTCCGTCTCGCGACAGCTTCAAAGCAGAGCTGTCGGTCGGACGCGTAGGCTCGCTAGACCTGGTTAGATCAAGTAACTCCGATATTCAGGTCGCCTCCACAAGCCGGCATGCGGCCCGCTCGGACCCCAGCGAAGTCCTGTTATTCTGTTTGCTCGCTGGTCGAATCCTGCTGGAACAAAGCGATCGCAGGGTGTCTTTGGACGCAGGCTCACTCGCATGTGTGGACCCGCGGCTCGCCCACACGATGCAATTTCTCGGTCAGTCGTCCACATTGATTATCAAAGTTCCGCGAACGGAACTTGAAGCAAGGCTCGGTACCAACTTCGATATTTCGGCCTGCCGCATCGCTCCGTTGGGTCCGCAGGATCGCCTAACCCTGTTCTTTGCAGCCGAGCTGGGAAAGCTGAGCGGTACGCTCGATAGGTCAAGCGAAGAAACCATCTCGACGCAGGCAATCGACTTGATTGCGCTCTCCATCGGCAACGCGGTCGATAGGCCAACGCAACTTCCGGCAAGCAAATCGCGCCTCGTCTGGCACATTCACCGCGTCATCGACGCGAGATTGCAGAATACCGACATCACGCCCGAGCGGATCGCCGAACGTGTTGGAATTAGCGTTCGCCAAGCCAACAGATTGCTCGGAACGCAGGGCAGCTCACTTATGCGGCTCGTCCAAACCAAGCGGCTGGCTCGATGCCGCCACGCCCTGGAAGACCCAAGACAAATACACCGTTCAGTCAGTGACATCGCTCTCGGCTGGGGATTTTCGGACCTGACCCACTTTAGCCGATCATTCAAAAGAGCTTATGGAATTTTGCCCAGCGACCTCCGAAAGTTCAAAGAAAGCCGGTGAAAGCGGTCCCTTGCTTTCGGCCACGGCTTGGCGCGCAAAGTATCGGCGAATGTCGCAGAGCTGCTTCTCCAGCACCATCAGCTCCTCGACGGCAGCTTTCAGCTGGCTCTGAAGCCCTCGAAAGCGTATGCGATAACCGTGCCGCTTCGCACCGTTCAAGGCTTCGATGATCGATTCCAGTTCGGCGAAGCACTGTGCGAATTTCGCCGCCTTCTGCCTGGTCTCCTCGCTTTGCGCAATGAGATCGGCTGCGATGAGACGCTGCTTCAACACAGGCTCACTAAGGTGCAAGATTGTGACGTTCGACATCTTTGACAATCGATGCTCGAGGGAACGAGGTGGCGCATGGCGTTCACCAGGCGCCACCTCCGTTTCAGATCAGGCGGCGCGTACGGTGGAGAGGAACCGCTGTACCTGAGCTTTCAGCCTGTTGCTGTCGGAGGACAGTGATTGCGCGGAGGACAGCACCTGGCTGGACGCCCCGCCCGTCTCGGTCGCTCCCCTCTGAACGTCGACGATGTTGGAGGAAACCTGCTGGGTGCCCTGTGAGGCCTGCTGGACATTGCGGGCGATCTCCTGAGTCGCCGCGCCCTGTTCCTCAACTGCTGCCGCAATGGTCGACGAAATTTCAGAAAGTCGCTCGATCGTACCGCTGATACTTTTGATGGCCGTAACGGATTCCTGGGTTGCGGCTTGGATGCTGGTGATCTGCTGTCCGATGTCGCCGGTTGCCCGTGCGGTCTGTTCGGCCAACGCCTTCACCTCGGAGGCAACCACTGCAAAACCGCGGCCCGCGTCGCCGGCCCGCGCTGCCTCGATGGTCGCGTTCAGCGCCAGCAGGTTGGTCTGTCCGGCGATCGTGTTGATCAGTTCAATCACGTCACCAATGCGGGTCGAGGCCCTCGATAGCTCGCTGACCTGGGCCATTGTGTTGCGGGCCTGGCCGACGGCTTCGCCTGCCATGCGGGCCGATTCCTGAACCTGCCGTCCGATTTCGTTGACCGACCCGGACAGTTCCTCCGTTGCGCTCGCAACCGACTGAACGTTGGCCGAAGCCTGCTCCGAGGCGGCGGCAACGGTCGTGGTCACCTCCTGAGCCCGCGTGGCGGAATGGGTCAACGTATTGGCGGAGGCTTCCAGCTCGGTAGAAGCGGACGCCACGGCATCCACGATCTCGCCAACGGCGTGCTCGAATTCGTCGGCAAGCTTCTCCATTTCCTGCTTGCGACGCCTTGCTTCCGCCTGCTCGTTGGCCTTTTGCTCGTCCTCCATCTGGCGCACGCGCAAGCCGTTCTCCTTGAAAACGAGGAGTGCCTTGGCCATATCGCCGATTTCGTCGTTGCGCGTCGTATAGACGACTTCGGTATCGAGGTTCCCGTCGGCGATGGTCCGCATCGTGCCGTTCAGCCGCTGGAGCGGCGAAGTGATCCGCATCAACACAAGAAAAGCAGAAACAAGGCCGATGAGGAGCGCAACCGCGGCAACGGAGAAGGTCACCACCTTGGCCAGCGTGTAGCTGTTGCGTGCATCCGAAACGGCCTGCGCTGCGCCCTTCTCGTTGAACGTGACATCCGCGTCGATCGCGTTCTGCGCTTCGCCGAATGCGGCATTCCCGGTCCCGTTGAATTCACTCACGGCCTTCGCTGGATCAGTCACATAGATCCTGAGAATCCGCTCCTGCTCGCCAGTGTATAGCTTCCACTTCTCCTGAAAGGTGTCCCACAGCGCCCTCTCCTCAGCCGACACTATCGTCGGCAGGTAGAGTTTCTCTGCTTTGTTGAGATTCGCCTGATACTGAATCAGCTGCGTCTCCGCTGTCCTGCGCTCTGAGGCATCAGTAGTCATGAGGAGCCGTGCGCCGACCACCCGAACACGCGTGGCCCAGTACTTTACCTCCCCCAGCGCCTTCGTCGAAGGAAGCCAGCTGGTGGCAAGATCTTCAGCGTTCGCGTTGATTGCTGCGGCGCGAGAAAGCGCGGCCCATGCCTGTCCGACTAACAGAACAACGAGAATGGAGACGATTCCAAGTAGTGAGGCTTTAACGGTCAGGCGCATGTTTGCTCCGGCAAGCAAAGGGTTAAGTAAACGCCCAGCATCCTTGTTCGAGTTGGTTGATGAAAGTTAACTACAGACTATCGTGTGACTACGGGATTGCCGCAGCAAATTCGGGGCGGCGTTTTCAACAGCAGCGCTCCGGCTCGGACGGACGCGAAGCCGCCGGTCTGTTGTGAGCCAGCGGGAAAGAAGCGAAAGACGCTGCCTGGAGGACTAGGCTTTGTGTATGGTGCGCTTGGCCATCAGGTCTTGGATCAGGTGTTGACCAGCAGGTCTTCGCCACCAGGTCTTGGCGACGGCGCGCCCGCAAGGTTTGCTGGCGCAATCGAGACGTCCAGCCCAATCGTCGCGATGAACTTGGCATGTTGCCGTGACGGCGCCCGACGACTTCTTCGATGATGCCATCATGCCAGTGTTTTGCCCGACGCGTCAACGCCATGGCGCGACGCGCAAGCCATCGAACGCGTGACGAGCAAGTCATTGAAATGACTACCCCCGGCTACTGTGCATGGGGTTGTTTTTCAGGTTTTTTGTTTGGACCGGTGTTGTGACGATCTCTGCCAGTGGGAGAGATCGTCACCGACATCGCACAATCGACCTGCGCGACCCTACTCCCACGCCCAAGTCGAGAAATCGTTCTCGTATTGGGGCACGTCCTTCCAGACGCCCTTCAGCTTCTTGTTGGTGATGGTGATCAGCTGCGGCTGGTACAAATAGCCCGAGACTGCGTCAGTGGCCAGCATGCGCTGGGCGTCGCCGAGAAGCTTGACACGGGCGGCTTCCTCCGGCGTCGACACGATCTGCTTGTAGAGCGCGTTGAACGCCTCGTTGTTGTAGCCGAGATAGTAGTCCGGCTCGGTGATCTTGACGAGATCGAACGGCTCGACATGGCTGACGATGGTGAGGTCGAAATTGTGCGGACCATTGCCGGCGAATACCTGCGACAGCCATTGCGCCCATTCGACGTTCTCGATCTTGGCGATGATGCCGACCTTGGCGAGTTGGGCTGCGAGGATCTCGCCGCCCTGCCGCGCATAGGATGGCGGCGGCAGCTTCAAGGACAACTCGAGCGGAGTGGTAACGCCGGCCTCGGCGAGCAGTTTCTTGGCCTTCTCGGGATCGTAGGGGTTGATGCCTGTGGTGTCGACATAGCCGAGCGCGGTCGGGACGTAGAAGCTGCCGATCGGCGTGCCGAAACCATCGACCGCGCCGTCGATCATCGCCTTGCGATCGATCGCGGCAAGGATCGCACGGCGCACGCGAACATCGTCGAGCGGCTTCTTGCGATGGTTGATACCGACGATGGTCTTCGCCCTGGAGCCGCCGACCATAACGTTGAAGCGCGGATCGGCCTTGAACTGCGCGATGGTGCGCTGGGCCGACACCCGGGGAAACGCATCGACGTCACCGGACAGCAGCGCCGCCGTTTGCGCCGACGGATCGGAGATGAAGCGGATCGTCACTTTCGAGAGCTTGATCGCGGCAGCGTTGCGATAGTCGGCCCATTTGGTCAGGGTCATGGAGGAGCCCTTGGCCCAGGCACCCAGCTGATAGGGCCCGGTCCCGACCGGCTGCGTGATATTGGTGGCAGCGCTCTTCGGCTCGACGATCGAGCCGCTCGCCTGCCCCAGCAGGAACGGCAGGTTCGGCTCCGAATTCTTGAGGCTGATCACGACCGTGTCGGCATCGGGCGCGTCGACCTTCTCGAAGCTCTGGAACAGGCTCTTGTCCTTGTTGGTGCTGGTGGCGACAGCATTGCGCTCGAACGAGAACTTCACGGCTGCGGAGTCGAACGGCTCGCCATTGTGGAACTTGACGGCCTTGCGCAGCTTGAACGTATAGGTCTTCAGATCGGGCGATGCGGTCCAGCTCTCCGCCAGCAGGGGCGACGTGGTGCCGTCCTCGTTGATCTTGGTCAGGGTCTCATAGATGTTGTAGAGCGTGACCTCGGCGATCGCGGCGGCGGCGGCGTTGGTTGGATCGAGCCCCGGCGGCTCCAGCGCCATGGCCATGACGACGCTGTCCTTCTTGCTCTGCGCCAGCACCGGCAACGGTGCCGCGGCAAACGCGGCGGCGAATGCAATGATCGATAGTTTCCTGAACATGCGTAACTCCCCGGCCTTCTCTTGTCTCAAGCCTACGCCAATCCCGCCGCGGACGCTAACCTTCCACGGGCAATTGCGGCAACGCCATCACGGCTTCCGCCTTATGGCAGGCGGCCAGATGCGTCTCGCCCACCTTGCGTAGCTCAGGCAGAACCTCGCGGCAATGCTGGTCGGCAAGCGCGCACCGCGAGACATAGGGACAGCCGGTCGCGGCCGCCGATTGCGAGGCGATCGCCTGGGCCCCGCGCCGGCGCCGGCCGCCGCCGGCGCGCACCCGCGGCACGGCCTCCAGCAGCGCTCGCGTGTAGGGATGGGCGCAGCGCTCGAACAGATCCTCGGGACGGCCCTGCTCGACGATGCGGCCGAGATACATCACCGCGACCTCGTCGCAGAGATAGTCGACGACGGCGAGGTCGTGGCTGATCAGGACGTAACTGAGGCCGAACTGTTCCTGGAGGTCCTGCATCAGGTTCAAGACTTGCGCCTGCACGGAAACGTCGAGCGCGGAGACCGGCTCGTCGGCGACGATCAGCTTCGGCTGGGTGATCAGCGCGCGCGCAATGGCGATGCGCTGGCGCTGGCCGCCGGAGAACTCATGCGGATATTTCTCCATGTCGGCATCGCGCAGGCCCACCTGCCGCAGCACTGCGGAGACGCGGGCGCGGAACGTATTGCGGTCGGCGCCATCAAGCACGGTGAGCGGCTCGGCCACGATGCGCGCGATGGTCTGGCGCGGATCGAGCGATCCATAGGGATCCTGGAACACCATCTGGAAATCGCGGCGCGCGCGGCGCAGCTCGTCCGCGGAGATGCGGTTGAGGTCGCGGCCGAGCAGCGCGACCTGCCCCGATGTCGGCCGTTCCAGTGCCATCACCACCCGCGCAAAGGTCGACTTGCCCGAGCCGGATTCGCCGACGATGCCGAGGCTCTTGCCGGCGTCGACCCGCACGCTGACACCGTTGAGCGCGCGCACCTGCCCCGGCGGGCGAAACACGCTTTCGCGCGGCAGCGTATAGCGCTGCTCGAGATCCTTCACGTCGAGAAGAGGCGCCGTGCTCATACGGTCAGCGCTCCGACGCGTTCGGCCATGGAGACGTCCGTCCGGATGCAGCGCACGAAATGGCCGGGTCCGACGTCCACCATCGGTGGAAGCGCGGCCCGGCACTGCTCGATCACGAGCGGACACCGATCGGCGAAGGTGCAACCGGACGGCAGATCGGCGAGATCCGGCACCGAGCCCGATATCGTCGTCAACCGCGTCCCCTTGCGCGCGCCGAGTTTCGGTCGGGCCCGGAACAGGCCCTGCGTGTAGGGATGGCCCATCCGGCGGAACACTTCGTCGGTCAGCCCGCTCTCGATAATCGTGCCGCCGTACATCACCATCATGCGTTGCACGTTCTCGGCGATGACGCCGAGATCGTGCGAGATCAGGATCATCGACATGCCGCGCTCTTCGACGAGATCGGCGATGAGGTCGAGTATCTGGCCCTGAATGGTGACGTCGAGCGCCGTGGTCGGCTCGTCCGCGATCAGCAGGTCGGGCTCGCAGGCGAGCGCCATCGCAATCGTGACGCGCTGACGCTGGCCGCCGGAAAACTGGTGCGGATAGGCGTCGACGCGCCTCGCCGGATCGGGCAATCCAACGCGGTCGAGCAAGGCGATCGCTTCCTTACGCGCCTGCGATGCCGAAAATTTCCTGTGACGCCGCAGCGGCTCGGCGACCTGGTGGCCGATCGTGTGCATCGGGTTGAGCGCGGTCATCGGTTCCTGGAAGATCATGCTGATGCGGTTGCCGCGCAACTGACAATAGTCCGCGTCCGACAATCCAGCGAGTTCGCCGCCATCCAGCTTGATGCTGCCGGTGACGGACGCGCTGTCCGGCAGCAGCCCCATCAGTGACAACGCCGTCACCGACTTGCCGCAGCCGGATTCGCCGACCAGCCCGAGCGTTTCGCCGCGCTTCAGGGCAAAGCTGACGCCGCGCACGGCCTGTGCCGGCCCGCGGCTGGTGTTGAGGCGCACGCCGAGATTTTCGACCTCGATCAACGGCATGGTCGAGCGCTCGCCCATCCTCATCGCTCCCGCGCCAGTCGTGGATCGAGCAGATCGCGCAGTCCGTCGCCGAGCAGATTGAGACCGAGCACCGCGATTGCAATCGCAGCGCCCGGATAGACCGCGAGCATCGGCGACTGGAACAGCAGCGTCTGCGCGTCGTTCAGCATCCGTCCCCAGGACGGCTGCGGCGGCTGCGTGCCGAGACCGAGATATGACAAGGCGGCCTCGGCAAGAATCGCGAGCGCAAACTGGATGGTCGCCTGCACGATCAGGATCGACAGGATGTTGGGCAGCACGTGCTCGATGGTGATCCGAAACTTGCCCTTGCCTGCCGCGCGCGCGGCCAGCACGAATTCGCGCGCCCAGATCGCGTTGGCCGAGCCGCGCGTCAGCCTGATCAGTGTCGGGATCTGGAAGATGCCGATGGCGACGATCGAGGTCACCATGCCCGGACCGGCCACCGCAGCCAGCATGATAGCGGAGAGCACGGCCGGAAAGGCGAAGGTGAAATCGGAGAAGCGCATGATGATCTCTTCGGTCCAGCCGCGCCTGGCCGAGGCGATCAGGCCGAGACAGACGCCGAAGGTGAGGCCGATGCTGACCGCGATGATGCCGACCATGATGGTGGAGCGGGCGCCGGCGAGCAGCAGCGAGACGATGTCGCGGCCGAAGACGTCGGTGCCGAGCCAGTGCGCGGCCGAGGGCGGCCGGAGCTTTGAGGCGATGTCGATCTCGTAGGGCGACCAGGGCGTCCACAGCAGCGACAGCAGCGCCGAGGCGAGAACCAGCAAGCTCAGCGCACCACCGAGCACGAAGCTGCGATGACGCAGCGCGCGACGCCAGAAGGTCCGGGCCGGCAGAGGGCGCGCCATGGCCGGCGCGTCGACGAGGGTGGTCAGCGGCGCGCTCACAGATCGTGGACCTTGATGCGGGGATCGACGAAGGCATAGAGCACGTCGACCACGAAATTGACGATGACGACCATGGTTGCGAGCAGCATCACGCAGTTGCGCACCACGATGAGGTCGCGGTTGGCAATCGACTGGAAGATCAGGCGGCCGAGGCCCGGCAGATAGAACACGTTCTCGATCACGATGGTGCCGGCGAGCAGATTGGCGAATTGCAGCCCCATCACCGTCATCACCGGGATCATGGCGTTGCGCAGCACATGGCTCCACAGCACCTCGCGCTTGCCGAGCCCTTTTGCGCGCGCCGTGCGGACGAAGTCTTCACGCAGCACTTCCAGCACCGCCGAGCGCGTGACGCGTGCGAGGATCGCGGCCTGCACCACCGCGAGCGACACCGCCGGCAGCAGGAGCGATTTGATGCCGGCCCAGATGCCGTCCTCCCAACCGGGAAAGCCGCCCGCGGACAGCCATTGCAGCCGCACCGAGAACAACAGCACCAGCAGGATCGCGAACCAGAAATTCGGCAGCGCGATGCCCACCTGCGTCAGCGACATCACGCCGACGTCGCCGAGCTTGTTGTGGTTGGCGGCGGTGTAGATGCCGGCCGAGAGCGCCAGCGTCACCGTGATCAGCATGGACATCATCGCGAGCGGAATGGTCAGCACCAGCCGCTCCGCGATCAAGGCGGCAACCGGCGTGCCGTAGACGTAGGAGTTGCCGAGATCGCCGACGAGCAGCCCCTTGATCCATTGCAGATAGCGAACCGCCAGCGGCTGATCGAGCCCGAGCTTGACCGTGAGCGCGCGGACCGCATCTGGCGAGGCGTCGGCGCCCATCAGCATCTGCGCAGCGTTGCCCGGGAGAGCATCCAGCACCAGGAAAATGATCACGGATGCGCCGACCAGCGTCGCCAGCAAGGTCAGCACACGTCGGAGGACAAATACGCTCATGCGCTCACGAGCTCCGACGTCGTCCTGGCGAAAGCCAGGACCCATAGCCCCAGGGAGCAGTTTGGCGAAGACTGGTCGTTCGGTACTGGCACTGCCCGTCCCCGATCAATTCCGCGGTATGGGTCCTGGTTTTCGCCAGGACGACACCGAGGGAATTGCGGGCGCCATGCCGTATTGGGACAAATACGCTCATGCGCGCTCGGATTCAGGGTTCATCCGTTGCACGATCAACATGTCCGGGCACCGGAGGCAAGTGCTTTGCAAATAGGTCCTTTGCATGCCCCTCACCCTCAGCCGGGCCAGCGGGACAGAAGGCCTTGCGAGGCCTCGAACAGCGCACTCACGCGCAGCAAGTCCGCATCAGCGCGGAAGCGGCCCACGAGTTGCAATCCGATCGGCAGGCCGTCGCGGCCGAAGCCGCAGGGCAGGCTGATCGCGGGGTGTCCGGTCATGTTGAACGGCATGGTCCAGGGGAACCAGTGCGGCCGGACGCTGTCAAAGTGCTTGCCGTCGATCTCGATGGTGCCGAACAGGTCCTGATCGATCGGCAGGGCGGTGCGGGTGATGGTCGGCATCGCCAGCAGATGTCCGCGCGCAAGCAGGGATTGCACCCGGCGGAACAGCGCCGTGCGCGCGAACATCGCCTCCTGATAGGCGACGCCGCTGACGTCGGTGGCAAGCGCAAGCTGCCTGAGGAAGGCCTCGCTCAGCGCGTCCCCATGCTCGGCCGCGAGTTTTGCAAAGCGCGTCCGCCAGACCGTGTGGTTGATGGCACGCCAGATCGGCTCGATGTCGAACCCCTCGCCGGAAAATTCCTCGAGCTCGGCACCCAGGCCGGCGAGTCGATCGAGGCTCGCCTTGAAGCCGGCTGCGACATCGGCAGAGACAGGGCGCCCGGGCGACGACAGGCAATACAGGATTTTCTGCCCACGCAGATCGCCGCGCGGCGCGGCCGTGCCGATGAAGTCGGGCACGGGAACGCCGATCGACCAGGGATCGCAAGGATCCTCGCCGGCCATCGCCTGCATCATCAGCGCGGTGTCGGCGACGGTTCGCGTCATCGGCGTGACATAGGTCTGGTTGCCGAACACGTCCAGCGCCTGGCTGTGCGGGATCACGCCGTTGCCCTGCTTCAGCCCGACCACGCCGTTGCAGGCGGCGGGAATCCGTGTCGAGCCGCCGCCATCGGTCGCGATCGCAAGCGGCGCGATGCCGCTCGCCACCGCCACCGCCGCGCCGCCGCTGGAGCCGCCCGACGAGCGCTCGGCGCTCCACGCATTGCGGGTGCGGCCGAACAGCGGCGAGTCGGTCAGGCACTTGCTGCCGAATTCCGGCGTCGTGGTCTTGCCGATCAGGGTCGCGCCTTGTGCGCGCAGCCTTGCAACCGCGACGGCATCCTCGTTCGGAACATTGTCCTTGTAGGGAATGGCGCCGAAACTGGTCTTCACGCCCCTGGTGTTGACGATGTCCTTGACGGTGACGGGGATGCCGTGCAGCAGGCCGAGCGGCTCGCCGGCCATCACCTTGCGCTCGGCCTCGCGCGCGGCGGCAAGCGCCTCGTCGCCGCAGATCGTGATGAAGCAGTTCAGCTCAGGCTGGAGCGCCTCGGCACGGGCGAGCACCGCGCGGGTGAGCTCGACGGGCGAGATCTCCTTGCGGTCGATGCGCGCACGCAATTCGGTGGCGGACAGGAAACAGAGATCATCGTTCATGGAAGGACCGGCTCGCGTCAGGACGCGCGGACCTTGCCAGCGTGCACGGATCCTGTCCATTTCGGCTTGCGCATGGCCGGTGTCCACCGAAACAATTCGGAAGCGGGGCGAGGTCTGACGCGCTAGCTACCAGCTCCAGGTGACCTCATGACTCCAGGGCGGATCGGCGCCCGGACGGGTGCAGGTCAGCCCAGCGCAATTGGCGGCAAAGGACAGCGCGCGGCGGAGCTCGTCGGCAACGATATCCTTCAGTTGCTGTCGGGCGAGACGTCCCTGCTTGTGCAGGGCGAACAACAACGCCGCCTGAAAACTGTCGCCCGCGCCGATGGTGTCGGCGACCACGACTTTGGGCGCGGCGACCTCGATCTGCCCTGCCCCCGCGTGCCACGCGATCGCGCCGCTGTTGCCGCGGGTGATGACGATCAGGCTCGCGCCGCCTGCGAGCAGCGTGCTCGCACGCTGGTGATACGGCTCGTCGGCGAACAAATAGGCAAAATCGACATCCGACATCTTGATGAGATCGGCGCTGGCCGCAAACGCGGTCATGCGGGCGAGATAAGCCGGTTTGTCCTTCACGAGGTTGGGCCGGCAGTTCGGATCAAAGGAGATCGTCGAGGACGCTCGTGCGTCCGCGATCAGGGCCCTGGTCTCGGTCGCGCCCTGGTCATTGACGAGCGTGGTCGAGCCGACATGGAGAACTTCGACCGTATCGAAGGGAATGGAGCCGCGCCGGTAGGCCCAGTTCCGCGCAGCCGTCTCGGCGTCGTAGAACGCGTAATGCGACTCGCCCGCGACGATACGAACGAAAGCGAGCGTGGTCTGGCGATCGCTGCTTGTGGCGAGCGCGAGCTCGACATTGGATGCAGCGGCGTGGGCGGCGATCATGCGCCCGAACATGTCCGTCGAGATCCCGCCGACAAAGCCGGTCGGCGCGCCGAGCCGCGCCATGCCGATTGCGACGTTAAGGCAGGAGCCGCCGACCGCCGGCATCACGGCTTCGCGCCCGTCGGCGTTTCGCGTCGGGACGAAATCGATCAGCGCATCGCCGCAGGAAATCAGCATCCGTCTCAACCTCTCGCGATATCGCGCATCGCGACGCGGCTGCCGCGATCGACCTCGCGCAGCAGCTTGTAGACCTCGCGCTTGCGGGCGTGAAAGGCGGCGATGTCGGGCGTGGTCGGCTCGCTCTTGCGTCCCAGCGCCGACATCTTTGCCATGGTCTCGCCGATCGAGGCATAGGCGCCGCCGGCGACGGCGCCTAGCATGGCGGCGCCGAGCAGCACAGGTTCTTTGGTCTGCGGCAGCGCGACCGTGAGGCCGGTGGTATCAGCCATGACCTGCCGCACCAGCGGACTGCGGCTGGCGCCGCCGCCCATGATCATGATGCCGGCATGGACGCCATGCGCGGCAAAGGCCTCGATCACTTCGGCAAGCCCATAGGCGAGCCCGCACAGACCGGCGACGAACAGCCGTTCCATCGAGGCGATGCCGGTGTCGAGATCGAGGCCTGCGATCACCGCGCGCGTGTCAGGGTCGGCGTAGGGCGAGCGGTTGCCGATGAATTCAGGAAGTACATGGACGTCGCTGGCCAGCAGCGCGACACGGCTGGCGCCGCCTGCGCGCGCGATGATGCGGCGCTCGAGGAATTCGATGAGGTCGAGGCTCTCGATGCGCGCCGCCGCGCTCGCCTCGGCGTGGCCGGGGTGCGACTTGAGAAGATGGTCGATCGCAGCGCCCGCAGCCGACTGCCCGCCCTCGTTGAGCCAGAAATTTGGTACCATGCCGGAGTAATAAGGACCCCACACGCCCGGCACGAAGCACGGTTCTTTCGTCGTCGCCATGATGCAAGCAGACGTTCCCATGATGTAGGCAAGGCGGTCGGAGACATCTGTCGCGCCGTCCGATTCGTCGCGCCCGCCGATCGCCCCGATGCCGCCGGCATGCGCATCGATCAGGGACGCTCCGACCGGTGTGCCCGCTGACAGGCCGAGATCGGCCGCGGCAGTGCGGGAGAGACCTGCACCCAGGCGCGTACCGGGGGCGACGATCTCGGTGCCGATCCGGGCATATTTCTCGTTGACGAAATCCGACAGGCCGATGCGCTTGAAGAATGGCGCGCTCCAGCCGCCGCCGTCGTGGGCGAGATAGTTCCATTTGCAGGTGACCGTGCAGGTCGAGCGCTGAAGCGAGCCGGTTGCGCGCCAGGTCAGGTAATCCGCCAGATCGAAGAAGTGCCCTGCAGCATCGAAGCTCGCGCGCATATGCCGCTTCAGCCACAGCAGTTTCGGCATCTCCATCTCGGGCGAGATCGAGCCGCCGACATAGCGCAGCACGGCATCACCGGTTTCGTTGATCAGCCGCGCCTCGGCCGTGGCGCGGTGATCCATCCAGACGATGACGTTGCGTTGCGCCTCGCCGGAGGCGCTGACGGTGAGCGGCTCGCCTTGCCGGTCGAGCACCACGAGGGAGCAGGTGGCATCGAATCCGATACCGCCGACGCTGTCAGGCGCGATGGCCGCTTCCGCCATCGCGGCCCGCACCGACGCCGTGCAAGCGTCCCAGATATCCTGGGACGATTGTTCGACGATGTCGCCGGCCTCGTGCCATATCCTGATCGGATGCCGCGCGATCGCCAGCAAGGTGCCCGCCTCGTCGAACACCCCTGCCCGCGTGCTCGTGGTCCCTACATCGACGCCGATATACGCTCGCGGCATTGTCGCCCCCGGAAGCTCTCGTCAGTTTTGACGCAAGCCTACCAGCAAGTGTAGCCGCCATCCACCAGCACGATGCTGCCGGTCATCAGGCTCGCGGCCTCGGACGAGAGGAACAGCACCACCGAGGCGATCTCCTCGACCTGCCCCATCCGCGCCATCGGGGTTCCACCGATCCAGGCGTCGTACATTCTCGGATTGCTCTTCACGAAGGCGTTGAGCGGCGTCTCGATATAGGTCGGCGCCACCGCGTTGACGCGGATGCCGCGCGCTCCCCATTCGGCCGCGAGCGATTTCGTGAGATGGTGCACGCCGGCCTTGGACGCATTGTAGAAGCACTGCTCCTGCGGTTTGTTGACGATGAAACCGGACATCGATCCGACATTGACGATGGCGCCGCTCTTCGCTTTCAGCATGTGCTTGCCAAACTCGCGGCAGCACCAGAAGGTGCCATTGAGATTGACGTCGATCACATTGAGCCAATGCTCGTCGGTCACGGTCTCCGCCGGCGTCTCGCTGCGGGCGATGCCGGCATTGTTGACGAGGATGTCCACCTTGCCGTGGCGGGCAACGAGGTCGCTCGCCACCTCCGCCACGCGCTTGGTGTCGGTGACATCCATGATCGCCGTCTCAGCGTCGAAGCCCTTCGCCTTCAGGCTGGCTTTCGCACTATCGGCGACTTTGCTGTCACGATCGCCGATGATGACGCTGGCGCCGGCTTCAGCCAGCGCTTCGGCGCAGGCGAGCCCGATGCCCTGCCCGCCGCCGGTGATGAACGCGGTCTTGCCGTTCAGCTTGAATTTTTCCAGGTACATTTTGGTCTTTCCGGTTTTCTTGCCGTTTCTTGTCAGTTCCGAATGGCGTTACCGCTCGCGTCGAAGCGATGGACGCGCGCGGGCTCCGGCACCAGCGATACATGGTCGCCGGCGTGCAGGCTCAATTCACCGATGTAGCGCGCCGTCAGCATGCCGAGCTGACCGGCATCGACATAAAGGAAGGTGTCGCTGCCGAGATGCTCGGCCACCGCGATCGTTCCCTGCCAGCCGCCGGCACCGTCGCGCTCGATCTTGAGATGCTCCGGCCGTACGCCGATCGTTGCCGCGCCCTTCTGCAGAGCGTGCTCGCCGGTGACGAAGTTCATCTTGGGCGAACCGATGAAGCCGGCGACGAAAAGGTTGGCCGGCTTCTCGTAGAGCTCCAGCGGCGAGCCGTATTGCTCGATCTTGCCGCCGTCGAGAACCACGATCTTGTCGGCCATGGTCATGGCCTCGACCTGGTCGTGGGTGACATAGATCGCGGTGGTGCCGAGCTGCTTCTGGAGCCGCGTCACCTCGATGCGCATCTGGACGCGCAGCGCCGCGTCGAGGTTGGAGAGCGGCTCGTCGAATAAAAACGCTTTGGGCTCGCGGACGATGGCACGCCCGATCGCGACGCGCTGGCGCTGGCCGCCGGAGAGCTCGCGCGGCTTACGGTCGAGATAGGGTGCGAGGTTCAGCGTCGCGGCGGCGGCCTCGACCTTGCGGTTGATCTCGTCCTTGGAAAGGCCCGCCATCTTCAGGCCGAAGCCGATGTTGCCGCGCACGCTCATATGCGGATAGAGCGCATAGGACTGGAACACCATCGACAGCCCACGCTTGGCGGGTGGCGTGTCGACCACGTTCTTGCCGTCGATCAGGATCTTGCCGCCGGAGACGTCCTCGAGCCCCGCGATCAGCCGCAACAGCGTGGTCTTGCCGCAGCCTGAGGGACCTACGAACACCACGAAGGAGCCGTCGGCAATCTCGAGGTCCGCGCCCTTGATGATGTGCACGGGGCCGAAGGATTTCTGCACGTCCTGAAGTGTGATCTGACCCATGATCCGGCAGCCCTTCCTACTTTACCGCGCCAAAGGTGAGCCCGCGCACGAGCTGCTTCTGGCTGAACCAACCGAGGACGAGAATGGGCGCGATCGCCAGCGTCGACGCCGCCGACAGCTTTGCCCAGAACAGCCCTTCCGGGCTCGAATAGGACGCGATGAACGTGGTGAGCGGCGCAGCGTTCGAGGTCGACAGATTGAGCGTCCAGAACGCCTCGTTCCAGGCCAGGATCAGGTTCAGCAGCATGGTCGATGCGAGTCCCGGGATTGCCATCGGCGTCAGGACATAGACCAGCTCGCGGCCGATGGTGGCGCCGTCCATGCGCGCGGCTTCCAGGATGTCGCGCGGAATTTCCTTAAAATAGGTGAAGAGCATCCAGATCACGATCGGCAAGTTTCCCAGGCACAGGATGAAGACGAGGCCGATGCGGGAATCGAGCAAGCCGAAGGACTTGTAGATCAGGTAGATCGGCACCAGCACGCCGACCGGCGGCATCATCTTGGTCGAAAGCATCCAGAGCAGGATGTCCTTGGTGCGTTTGGTCGGCGAGAACGCCATCGACCAGGCGGCGGGGATCGCGATCAAAAGCGCGATCAAGGTCGAGCCGCCGGCGATGATGATCGAGTTCATCGCGTGGAGGAAATAGTCGCTGCGCTCCTGGACCGTTGCGTAGTTCTCCGTGGTCCAGTGGAAGAACAGGAAGGACGGCGGAATCGCGAAGGCCTCAAGTTCGGTCTTGAAGCTCGCCAATACCATCCAGAGGATCGGGAAGAAGATCAGGAAGCCGAAGAACCACGCGCCGATGGTCGAGACCACCACCCGCTGCCTCGTCGCCATCCGCGCCATGTCTCATGCCTCCAGATTGCGGCCGACGATGCGGACCAGGAAGAACGCTACGACGTTGGCGATCACGACAGCGACGAGGCCGCCCGCCGAGGCGGTGCCGACATCGTACTGGATCAGGGCCTGCGAATAGATCAGGAAAGCGATGTTGGTGGTCGACAGTCCCGGGCCACCGCCCGTGGTGACGTAGATCTCGGCAAAGACGGTGAGCAGGAAGATCGTCTCGATCAGGATCACCACTGTGATCGGACGCGCGAGGTGCGGCAGGGTGATGTAGATGAAGGTCGAGACTGCGCTGGCACCATCCATTTCGGCGGCTTCCTTCTGCTCCTCGTCGAGCGACTGCATCGCGGTGAGCAAAATCAGCGTCGCGAACGGCAGCCATTGCCATGACACGATCAGGATCACGGCGAGCAGCGGCGCGTCGGTGAACCAGTCGATCGGCGTCAACCCGAACAGCGAGGCGATCCAGGCAAACAGCCCGGACACCGGATGCATCAACAGGTTCTTCCAGACCAAGGCGCTCACCGTCGGCATGACGAAGAACGGCGCGATCACCATCAGCCGCACGATGTTGAGGCCGATCACGGGCTGGTCGAGCAGCAGCGCCAGCGGAATCCCGAGCAGGACAGTCAGCGCCAGCACCGAGCCGACCAGCACCAGCGTGTTCTGGAGCGAGGCGAGGAACGCGGGATCGGTGAGGAAGTAGCGGAAATTTTCCAGCCCGACGAATGATTCCGAGCCGGGATCGAGCAGGCTGTAATGCAGCGTCGAGAAATAGATCGTCAGCGCGAGCGGGACGATCATCCAGATGAACAGCAGCCCGACGGCCGGCGTCAGGAGCGTCCGTGCGAGAAGCTGCGTCTGCCGGGTCGCCATTGTTGGCTTCTCCGCTTGCGGGAAGAAGGCGGCCATCCATCCTTAGCAGTGGATGGCCGCAAGTCTGAGCTCAGGAGGGAGAGCTCGAGCTCACTTGATGTAACCCGCGCGCTTCATCTCGCGCTCGGTTGAGGATTGCGCCGCGGTGAGCGCGGCATCGACCGTCATCGATCCCGCAAGCGCGGCCGAGAATTGCTGGCCCACCTGCGTGCCGATGCCCTGGAATTCGGGGATCGCCGCATACTGCACGCCGACGTAAGGCACCGGCTTCACCGTCGGCTTGTTCGGATCGGCGGCATCGATCGAGGCCAGCGTCAGCTTCGCGAACGGGGCGACCTTCAGATATTCAGGGTTTTGGTAGAGCGAGGTTCGGGTGCCCGGCGGCACGTTGGCCCAACCATCCTTCGCGGCGACTGTCTTGGTGTAATCCTTGCTCGTCGCCCAGGCGATGAACTTCTCGGCCGCTTCCGTCTTCTTGGAGCCCGCGGGGATCGCGAGATTCCAGGCCCACAGCCAGTTGGCATTCTTGCCCAGGCCCGTGTTGGGCGCCAGCGCGAAGCCGACCTTGTCCGCGACCTTGGAGTCCTTCGGGTTGGTGACGAAGGAGGCTGCGACGGTGGCATCGATCCACATCGCGCACTTGCCGGCATTGAACAGCGCCAGGTTCTCGTTGAAGCCGTTCGAGCTCGCACCGGGAGGGCCAGCCTGCTTCATCAGGTCGACATAGGTCGTGAGCGTCGCCTTCCATTCCGGGGTGTTGAACTGCGGCTGCCACTTCTCGTCGAACCAGCGTGCGCCATAGGAATTGGCCATGGCGGAGAGGAACGCCATGTTCTCGCCCCAGCCGGCCTTGCCGCGGAGGCAGATGCCATAGACGCCGGTGCTCTTGTCGGTGAGCTTCTTGGCGGCGTCGACGACGAAATCCCAGGTCGGCTTTTCCGGCATCTTGAGGCCGGCCTTGTCGAACAGGTCGGTGCGGTACATCACCATCGAGCTCTCGCCGTAGAACGGCGCGGCGTAGAGCTTGCCGTCGACGGAGACCGCATCCTTGATCTTGGGCAGGAGGTCGGCGACGTCGTAGTCGGCGCCGAGATTCGCGAGCGGCACCAGCCAGCCCTTCTTGGCCCAGATCGGCACCTCGTAGGTGCCGATGGTGAGGACGTCGAACTGGCCGCCCTTGGTGGCGATGTCGGTGGTGACGCGCTGGCGCAGCACGTTCTCCTCAAGCGTCACCCATTTGACCGATATATCGGGGTTCTTCTTGGTGAATTCAGCCGTCAGCCCCTGCATGCGGATCATGTCGCCGTTGTTCACGGTGGCGATCGTCAAGGTGGTTTCGGCCATCGCGGGGACGGCCAGCAACAGGCAAGACGCGCCGCAGACGGCGCCGAGGACGTGTTTCACGGTGACCTCCCTAGGATCGCGCTTTTGAGCATATGCCCACGCGTTGGGCGTATGTTCGACTGAGGGCGCGCCGTTGTCAAGCAGGCGCAAAGATGTTCGCGCAACTTATGAGTGCTGCGGTGCGGGAGGAGATGGGAGTTGCCGCCTCGCACTCAGCTGTCATGCCCCGCGAAAGCGGGGCATCCAGTAATCCGTGCCGCCTGTTGATTTGCCCTAAGCGAGGCCGCGGCGTACTGGATCATCCGCCTTCGCGGATGATGACAGCAGTGCGAGGAGCGCGATCGCCGCCCTACCGCTCCAGAATCGCTCTTGCGGTCGCCTCATCCGTGATCAGCCCGTTGATCAACCGGCCATTCAGCGCGGCAGCGATCGCCGGCACCTTGGCTGCGCCGACCGCGGCGCCGATCGTGGTGGTCTTCGCCGGGACCTCCGGCGGGATGCTGGTCAGGCGCTTGTTGGTGCCGGCCTTCAGCAGGCGGCCCTTGGCGTCGTACGCCCAGCCGGTGATCTCGCCGATTGCCCCTTGCCGCATCATCTCGAACAATTCGTCGCGGGTGACGAAGCCGTCGACATGGACCTGCGCCTTCTGGTCCATCTGGCCGATGCCGACGAGGCGCAAATCCGCCTTGGCCGCGACCGCCTTCACCTTCGCGATCGGCTCGATCCGGACCATCTTGTTGCGCTCGTCCTCGGACGACATCAGGAACGGCAGCGGCATCGGATAGTGCCGTGCGCCGGTGCGGTCGGCGAGCCGGCCGACGGTGTCGTAGAAGCTCGCCGAACCGTCGGCGGAGATGTTGCCAACGAGCGAGACGATCTGGTGATTGGGCCGGTCGATCGGCGTGACGCGCTCGACCGCGGCGCGTACCGCCCGTCCCGTCCCGAGCGCGACGATGACGGGGGTCTCCGAACGCAGGGTGGAATCGAGCAGGTTGGCGCAGCGTTCGGCAATGCCCGCGGTGGCCTGGGGCGCGGCGGAATCCGCCGGAACCACCTCGCAATGGGTAAGCTCAAAACGCTCCTTCAGACGCGCCGCCAATTCCATGCACGCGGCGATGGGATGTTCGAGCCGGAAGGTGATGAGCCGTTCCGCAAGACATAGCGACACCAGCCGCTGCGCCGAGGCGCGCGACACCTGAAGCATCTTCGCGATCTCGTCCTGGGTGTGACCGGCAATGAAATACAGCCAGCCGGCACGCGCGGCGTCATCGAGCCTGGTCTTTTCGTTCTCGGCAGCCATGGCAGGCGTCAGGCGTCCTTCCAGAAATCGATCATGCGCGCGAAGACCCGGTCGGCCCCCGCATCCGAGAGTATAGCGTGCCCGTCGCGTCCGCGATAATGGCTGCCGCCGGCAAATCCCCAGACCATCATGCCGGCCGCCTTACCCGCCTGCACGCCGCTCGCACTGTCCTCGATCACCAGCGTGCGCGCAGGTTGCGCGCCCATCTGCTCGGCCGCGTGGAGAAAGAGATCGGGCGCCGGCTTGCCGTGCCTGACCATCTGCGCGGTGTAGATCCGGTCGCCGAAATGCGCCCGCAAGCCGGTGACGTCAAGGGAGAGCGCGACACGGTCGATGTCGCTGGACGAGGCCACGCAGAATGGTGTCCGCAATTCCGATATCACGGCGGCAACACCCGCGATCGGCTGGAGTGATCCGGCGAACGTGCTCAACACATGCGACTTCAAGCGCGGCAGAAAGCCGTCCGGCACGACCTGCCCGAGATCCCGATAATGCCGCTCGACCGCTTTAGTGCTGCGTCCGAGAAAGAGCTCGAGCGCCTGCTCCGGGGTCAGCGCGATGCCGCATTCGGCCAGCACGTCGGACAGGCACCGACAGCTCAACAGCTCACTGTCGACCAGCACGCCGTCGCAGTCGAAGATGATCAGATCGAGTTTCGGCCGGCCCTGGTCCATCCCAGCATTCGATCATATACCCAATTGGTGGGCAATAGCTCACCCAGGGCCGGAACGCCACACCCTTTCCAGATCAGTGCGCCACCTGCCGGTAGATCGCCGGCAGCGCCGCGGGCAGTCGGCGGATATTACCGACGATGGCGTAGCCGCCACGCCCGAACAGCGTCGGGAAATAGGATTGCGCGGTTGCGTCCACCGTGATGCCGAAGGCGGCGATGCCGAGCCGGCGCGCCTCCTGCACAGATTTGCGGGTGTCCTCGACCGCGAAGCGGCCTTCGTAATGATCGACATCGTTCGGCTTGCCGTCGGTGAGGACGAGCAGCAGCTTCTTGCGCTGCGGCTGACGGGCGAGCTCGGCCGAGGCGTGGCGCACCGCCGCGCCGATCCGCGTGTAATAGCCGGGCTTCAGCGCGCCGATACGACGCTCCACTGTTCCGCTCATCGGCTCGCCGAAGGCCTTGACGGTTTCGAGCCGCACCCAGGACCGCCGGCGGGACGTAAAGGTCAGGATGCTGTGGTGGTCGCCGCAGGCCGACAGGCCGTGCGCGAGCACGAGCAGCGCCTCCTTCTCGACGTCGAGCACGCGATGGCCTTCGACCCAAGCGTCCGTCGAGAGCGAGACGTCGACGAGCAGCGTGACGGCGAGATCGTGCCCCTGCGGGCGCATCGCGACATGGATACGTTCGAGACCGCCGCTGCTGCCGGCGCGAAGATCGCACCGCGCGCGCACGAGCGCGTCAAGGTCGAGGTCGTGCCCATCGGCCTGGGCGCGCATCAATTCGCGGCGTGGCCGCAAGATCTCGAAGCGTCGCCGCACCTGATGGATATGCCGGCGCATGGTTTCGTCGGGCGACCAGGTCTCGCCGGTCTCGGACGCGGCGCCCGCGAGCACGTGGCAGTGATCGGGCAGGTAGGAGTTGCTGCGGTAGTCCCATTCGGGATAGGTGAGATCTGCGCTCAACGGCGAGGCATCGAGGGCTTCCGGCGGAAGGTCGAGATCGAATTTGAGCCGGCTCGCCGGCTTGCCGCTGCGGCGGCTGAGCGTGATCTCCTCGAGATCGTCGGCGGCCTTCTGCGCGTCCTCGTCCTCGCTGTCGTCAGCCGGACGGTCGACATTGACCATCTCGGCCATTGCGAGAATTTTTTCGAAGCGGTTGAGCACGAAGGGATCGCGGCGGTTGGCGTTGTCGTCGCGCTCGCGCACGGCAAAGCGCTTGCGATTGTCCTGGGCCGCGGCCCCCGCGCCCGGTGCGCACGCGTCGTCGCCCGCATGCGCGGGCGAAAGCTCGCGCATCCAGCAATCGCCCCAGAGCGGACACGGCAGGACCGAGCGATAGCCCGGCGGCGCCTTGTCCGGCAGCGGACCTGTTCCCATCACCGCCGGCCATAGCCGGCCCGAAGGCGCCTTTCCGGCCCCGAGCAAGGCGAGAGCGATCTGCTCGATCTCCTGCTCGAGACGCGGCAACCTTCGTCGCGGCCGGGCCTCGGCCATTGCTGCGGCGAGCTGCGCGTAATCGGCGGCGAGCCCGGGAAACTGCGTGAGCACGAAGACCGCCGTCTCGCTCGCCCGGCGCAGGACCAGAAGGTCCCGCCGCAGCGGATCATCCTCCGTGATCGTCTCGATCGGTGCGACCGCGAACCACGCCGCAAGCCAGCGATAGAGGTTTGCGTTGAGGCCGCGGTCGGCAAATATCGCGATGCGATCGGGGAGGAAGACGGTCGCGGCGTCGCGGCCCGGCTGTTCGAGACGTTCGTCTCCAAGGCCGATGCGCTGCCGCCAGCCGAGCCGATGGCCCGCTCTGCGTGCGCCTGCGCTTGCGATCTGAACACCCGTCTCGCCCCCAAGCGCACGGAACATCACCGCGAGCCGGCCTCTTACCTCCGCGAGCGCGACCGCGTGATCATCGTGAACCGGATAGCTCGCGGTGCCGCCGACCATCCGGTGCCAGGCACGGCCGACCGTCTCCTCCAATTCGAGGAAGTCGAGCATGGAATCTGCCTCACCCAATCACAGCGCGCGTGACATCCAGCAGCGCCGCCTTGACGTCGGAATCGTCGGTCAGCGGCTCAATCATGCCGGCGAGCACGGCGTCGGCGATCGAGACTCCCGCCGCAATCAAGGTCGCGCAATACACCACGAGCCGGGTCGAGACGCCCTCCTCCAGATCATGCCCCTTCAGCGCCCGCAGACGTCCGGCAAGCGCAACCAGCGGCCGTACGCGATCCGGCGGCAGCCCGCTCTCGGCCGACACCACCGCAATCTCCTGCTCGGCGGGCAGGAAGCCGAACTCGATGGCGACGAAGCGCTGCCGCGTCGACGGCTTCAACGCCTTGAGCAGGGTCTGGTAACCGGGATTGTAGGAGACGACGAGCATGAAGCTCGCGGGAGCAACGAGCTCCTCGCCGGTTCGCTCCAGCGGCAGGATACGGCGGTCGTCGGTGAGCGGATGCAGCACGACGGTGACGTCCTTGCGGGCTTCCACCACCTCGTCGAGATAGCAGATGCCGCCCTCGCGGACCGCGCGCGTCAACGGACCGTCGGTCCACACGGTGTCGCCGCCGCTCAGCAGATGGCGCCCCGTGAGATCGGCGGCGGTGAGATCGTCGTGGCAGGCGACGGTATGGAGCGGCAAGCCCAGCCGTGCCGCCATATGCGCGACGAAACGCGTCTTGCCGCAACCGGTCGGCCCCTTCAGCAGGACCGGAAGCCGGTGCCGCCAGGCATGCTCGAACAGCGCGCATTCGTTGCCGCTTGCGACATAGGCCGGTAGCGCAGGTGCCGGCGCGGCCAAGGCGTGAAGAGCTGCTTTCATGATCTCTCTCCGAAAATGTCTGAAGCGGCGGCCGCGATGAAACGCGGCCGCCTTCATGCTTACTCGGCCGGCTGCAGCGCGGCGGGAATGGTCGCCTGCCTTTCGCGGCCGGGCACCAGCACGGCCCAGACGAACATCAGCGCGGAGATCGCGACGAACACGCCGGAGCCGAGCCGCACCCAGTAGAAGAAGGCGAGCTGGTCCTGCACGTCCATGTAGCCCTGGCCGAGCACGCGCTGGAGATGGACCTGGACCACGCCGGCAAAGGTCAGCGCGAACGTCATGGTCATCATGGCCGTGCACATGATCCAGAAGCTCGTCATGCTGAGCCACTGGTTATAGGGCGCGCGTCCCTTGATCTGCGGGATCGCGTAAGCCATCACGGCAAGATTGAGCATCACATAGGCGCCGAAGAAGGCGAGATGGCCGTGCGCGGTGGTGACCTGGGTGCCGTGGGTGTAGTAGTTCACCGAGGACAGCGTGTGCAGGAAACCCCAGACGCCGGCGCCCAGGAACGCCATCACCGAACAGCCGACCGACCACAGCAGCGCGGCGCGGTTCGGGTGCTTGCGGCCGGCCTTCCAGGTCATCTGCACCGTGAAGATCACCATCGTGAAGAACGGCGCGACCTCGAGCGTCGAGAACAGCGAGCCGATCCACTGCCAGTAGCCGGGCGCACCGATCCAGTAGAAATGGTGGCCGGTGCCGAGAATCCCCGAGAACAGCGCGAGGCCGATGATGACGTAGAGCCACTTCTCGACCACCTCGCGATCGATGCCATTGAGCTTGATCATGAGATAGGCGAGCACGGAGGCCATGATCAGCTCCCAGACGCCCTCGACCCAGAGATGGACGACGTACCACCAGTACATCTTGTCGACGGCGAGGTTCGCCGGATTGTAGAAGGCGAACAGGAAGAAGATCGCAACGCCCCACAGGCCAAACAGCAGGATGTTGGTGACAGTGGTCTTGCGTCCCTTGAGCGCAGTCATGGTCACATTGAACAGGAACATCAGGCAGACGACGACAATGCCGACCTTGATGATGAAGGGCTGTTCGAGGAACTCGCGGCCCTCGTGGTAGTGGAAGAGATAGCCCACCACCGCCACGCCCGCCGCGCCAAAGAACATCCAGAACTGGATTTTTGCGAGCAGCGGGCTGTACAGCTCGGTCTCGGTTTCCTCAGGCAGCAGGAAGTAGGTTGCGCCCATGAAGCCGATCAACGACCACACGATCAGCGCGTTGGTGTGGATCATCCTGACGATGTTGAACGGCAGCAGCACCGACAGCGTGTTGGGCAGGACGTAGATGGTCCCGGCGAGGAGGCCGAACAGGACCTGGGCCAGGAACAGGGTCAGCGCGCCGTAGAAATACAGCATCGCGACTTTCTGGGTCTGATATTTCATCTCGGATTCTCTCTGTCTTGAAAGAGGAAAGCGGCGGGCTCAGCCGGCCTTGTTCGGGGGCCAATCCTGGCGCTTGATCGTGCTCACCCATTGCAGGAAATCGGCGAGATCGTTGAGCTCCTGGTCGGTGAGGTTGAATTGCGGCATCTGCCGCCGGCCCTCCGCGCCCGAGGGCTGCGACTGCATCCAGGCCTTCAGCGTCTCTCGCGCGCCGGCCGGATCTTCCTTGCCGCCCCATCGATCCCAGACGTTGCCGACTTCGGGCGCGAAATAGGCGCCTTCCCCGAGCAACGTGTGGCAGTTGATGCAGGAGTTCTTCTCCCAGACATGCTTGCCGCGGGCGACCGACGACGTCAGCGTCGCCGCGTCCGTCGAGGTCGTGGCCATGTAGTAGTGGCTGTGCGCCGTCAGCCCGATGAAGATGGCGAAGAAAAAAGCCGAGCCGCCGTAGAAGACGTTTCGAGCGGCCGACTTGGTCAGGCGTTCAGCCATTGCCAATCCTTTCAATTGAGTCCCGTCGCGTAAATCGGTGATGCGATTTATTGCCGATTGGCACGTCCCGTTCTTTGTCAGGGCGCAAGGAGTGGGTCAGATCAGGGCGGCAACGGCGGATGTGAGCCAGGCGAACAGCACCACGATGAGGATCCAGGCGCTGACGAGGCCGCGCCAGAGCGCAGGCGCCGCGCGAAGATCGAGGAAGTCGAGTACAATCCGGCGGCCCTTGACGCCGGCCAAGGCCAGTAGCAGGGCGTTGCCGAGCAGCGGCCGCGGCATCAACGGCGGCACCAGGACGGTCGCGAGTGCGAGGCCGATCAGCGCGAGCCAGGTGAAGTCCAGGCGATCCGGCATCGTCACCGCACCAGATAAAGAATCGGGAACATCACGATCCAGACCAGATCGACCATGTGCCAGAAGGCCGTTCCCGTCTCGACGCCGAACGCCTGGGCGCGGCGGCAGACCACGGCTAGGATGATGATGCCGAGGCAGACGTGCAGGAGATGGAAGCCGGTCAGGAGGAAGTAGAGTGTGAAGAATGGACTGGTCTCGAGTCCGATGCCGCGTCCGATCTCTTCGGCATATTCGCCGAGCTTGATCGCCACGAACAGGCTGCCAAGCCCCATGGCTGTGAGGAGCCAGTATCGTGTCGCCCGCCTCTCGCTGGCCCGCGCGGACTTCGTAGCCCGGGCTGCGGCCCAACCGCTCGTCACCAGCACGACAGTGTTCAATCCGGCGAGACCCGGATCAAGTGCCGCCTGCCCCGCGGCGAACACGGCGGGATGGATCGCGCGGGCGACCGTGAAGGTACCGAGAAACAGACCGAAGGCGGCGAGCTCGCTGAAGATCAGCACCCAGATCATGGGATCGCCGGGAAGATCGTCCAGAATTCCCCAGCCGGCTCCCTGTGGTTCGCAATCGGCTGCCGACATCTGCTCTTCCGGATCAGGACACCAGCCAGACTTAGCTCAGCCGTGCCGATCCGAGTTTGTTGCCGGACAAACTTGGGGGATGCCGATCAATTTGTTTGCGCCGTCGCAACGTCCGGCCGGCCGGGTCGCGGTACCAAACGCCCCAGGGTTCCGTGGAGCTGCGAGCGATAACATGAGCGATGCACAAATCGGGCTGATGACCGCGACGCCCATCATCATCGTCTTCGCCATCGCGCTCCGGCGAATCGGCGTGCTATCGACCGTAGCCACCGTGTCGGCGGTGAGCATCTCCGTCGCGATCGCGGCGGTGCTGTTCACGACGCAGTAACCGCTCCCGTAGGGTGGGCGAAGCGAAGCGTGCCCACCACACTGCTCGCGCAATTGCGGAAGGATGGTGGGCACGGCGCGCTGCGCCTTTGCCCACCCTACTGCACTGCCGACGTGGTTACCGCCGCTGATTATAAACGTCGATGCACACTGCCCCGAGCAGGACCAGGCCCTTGATGACCTGCTGATAGTCGATGCCGATGCCGAGGATGGACATGCCGTTGTTCATCACACCCATGATCATGGCGCCGACCACGGCACCGCCGACGCGGCCGACCCCGCCATAGGCCGAGGCGCCGCCGATGAAGCAGGCCGCGATGACGTCGAGCTCGAAGCCGAGACCCGCCTTCGGCGTTGCGGTATTGAGGCGCGCGGCGAAGACGAGGCCGGCGAGCGCGGCGAGCACGCCCATATTGACGAAGGTGAGGAAGGTCAACCGTTCCGTCTTGATGCCCGACAGACTTGCGGCCTTGGCGTTGCCGCCGACAGCATAGATTTGCCGGCCGATCACGGTGCGGCGGGTGACGAAGCCGTAGAGCGCGATCAACGCACCCATGATCACCAGCACGTTGGGCAGGCCGCGATGCGAGGCAATCAGATAGGTGAAATAGAGCACGGCACAGGCCAGAAGAATGCTCTTACCGAGGAAGAACGCGTAGGGTTCGACTTCGATGCCGTGCAACTGCTCGCGCGACCTTCCCCTGGCGCTGGCGTAGACGAGGCCGAGCGCGAGCACCGCACCGATCAGCATGGACGTCGGATGCAGGGTGCCGGCCTCCGGCAAGAGCTCCGGAATGAAGCCGGAGGACAGTTTCTGGAAGGTCGCCGGGAACGGTCCGAGCGACTGGCCCTGCAACACCGCGAGCGCAAGCCCCTTGAACACCAACATGCCCGCTAGCGTCACGATGAAGGACGGGATCTTGAAATAGGCCACCCAATAGCCCTGCGCGGCGCCGATCGCCGCGCCCAGCAGCAGGCAGGCGATGAAGGCGAGCGTGTAGTCGACCTTGTATGTCACCATCAGCACGGCGGCCACCGCGCCGACGAAACCCGCGACCGAACCGACCGAGAGGTCGATATGGCCGGTAACGATGACGAGCAGCATACCCAGCGCCATGATGACGATGTAGCTGTTCTGGAGCACCAGATTGGTCAGGTTGAGCGGCTGCAGCAGCGTGCCGCCGGTCATGACCTGGAAGAACAGCATGATCGCAATCAGCGACATCAGCATGCCGTAGTTGCGCAAATTGTTCTTGATGAAGCTGCCGTTCCGGCGCTCCTCGGGCAGCGAAACCGTCTTGTCGGTCATGGCTGCGATCCTCCCATCTCGGCACCCGCCAGGGCGCGGCTTCCATAATTTCTGTCGTTGCGCATGATGGCGCGCATGATCTTTTCCTGCGTTGCGTCGGCGCCCTTGAACTCGCCGACGAAGGCGCCGTCATTCATGACGCAGATGCGGTCGCAGATGCCGAGCAGCTCGGGCATCTCCGAGGAGATCACCACCACGCCACGGCCGGCCTCTGCGAGCTCGTTGATGATACAGTAGATCTCGTACTTGGCACCGACGTCGATGCCCCGGGTCGGCTCGTCCAGGATCAAGACCTTGGGGTCGGTCATCAGCCATTTCGACAGCACGACCTTCTGCTGGTTGCCGCCCGAGAGCTGGCTGGTCTCCTGATAGACGTCGGAGCAGCGGATGCGCATCCGGTTGCGGTAATCGCTGGCGACCTTCAGCTCGGCGATGTCGTCGATCACCCGATTGGGGGCGACCTGGTCCAGGCTTGCCAGCGTGATGTTCTTGCGGACGTCGTCGGCGAGGATCAGCCCGAGCTGCTTGCGGTCCTCGGTGACATAGGCAAGGCCGGCGTCGATCGCGGCCGCGACGTTCGGCAGCACGATCTCATGGCTCTCGAGCCGGATGCGACCGCTGATCGTGGTGCCCCAGGAACGGCCGAACAGGCTCATGGCGAATTCGGTGCGGCCAGCGCCCATCAATCCGGCAATGCCGACCACCTCGCCGCGCTTGACGCCGAAATTGACGTTCTTGATCACCTGCCGCTCGGGATGGATGGGGTGATAGACCGACCAGTTCTCGACGGTCAGGACCGGCTCGCCGATCTTCACGCTGCGCTCGGGAAAGCGATGGGCGAGATCGCGGTTGACCATGCTGCGGATGATGCGGTCCTCCTGGATCGGCTCGGCGCGGCAGTCGATGCCGTCGACGGTGCGGCCGTCGCGTAGGACGGTGATGTGGTCCGCGACGCGGGCGACCTCGTTCAGCTTGTGCGAGATCAGGATCGAGCCGATGCCCTGCTCGCGGAAGGCCATGAGACGTTCGAGCAGCGCGGCGCTGTCGGCCTCATTGAGACTCGCGGTCGGCTCGTCCAGGATCAGCATCCGCACCCGCTTGGACAGCGCCTTGGCGATCTCGACGAGCTGCTGCTTGCCGACGCCGAGATCGGTGATCAGCGTATCCGGCGATTCCTTGAGGCCGACCTGCGCGAGCAGGTCGCGCGTGCGCCGATACACCTCGTCGCGATCGATCACGCCGAGCTTGGACGGCGGATGCGACAGGAAGATGTTTTCGGCAATCGACATCAGCGGGATCAGCGCCAGCTCCTGATGGATGATGATGATACCGAGCGCCTCGGAATCGTTGATGTCGCGGAAGCGGCGCTCCTCGCCATCGAAGATGATGGTGCCCTCGTAGCTGCCGGCCGGGTAGACGCCGCTGAGCACCTTCATCAGCGTGGACTTGCCGGCACCGTTCTCGCCGACGAGGGCGTGGATTTGCCCGGCTTCAACCATGAAGTTGACATCGCGCAGCGCCTGCACGCCGGAAAAGCTCTTGCTGACGTTACGCATCTCCAGCATTGCGGTCATCGATTCATTCTCCCCGGGGCTTCCACAATCGTCATGGCCGGGCTTGTCCCGGCCATCCACGTGCAGCCGCTTGCGAAGAGGGACGTGGATGCCCGGGACAAGCCCGGGCATGACGAGTTGATAAACATGCGCTTCGCTCTAACCCTAAAGAACTCCCTCTCCGCAGGTCGGGAGAGGGAGTAGACCTCTTACTGGAACTGCGACTTCTTGTAGTAGCCGCTCTCCACCAGGACCTTCTCCCAATTGTCCTTGTAGACCACGACCGGCTTGAGCAGATAGGACGGCACGGTCTTGGCGCCGTTCTCGTAGGTCTTGGTGTCGTTGACGGTGACCTGCTTGCCGGCAAGCGCAGCGTCGACCATGTCGGCGGTCACCTTGGCGAGATCGCGGGTGTCCTTGAAGATCGTCGAATACTGATCGCCGCGCAGCATCGCCTTGATCGAGGGCACCTCGGCATCCTGGCCCGAGATGACAGGCATCGGCTGGCCGGCGCTGCCATACCCGACGCCCTTCAGCGAGGAGATGATACCGATCGACAGGCCGTCATACGGCGACAGCACCGCGTTGACCTTCTTGTTGCCGTAGTAGGCGCTGAGCAGATTGTCCATGCGGGCCTGCGCGGTGGCGCCGTCCCAGCGCAAGGTCGCGACCTTGTCCATCCCCATCTGGCCGGAGACGACGACGAGCTTGCCGCTGTCGATGTACGGCTTCAGCACGCTCATCGCGCCGTTGTAGAAGAAGTAGGCGTTGTTGTCGTCGGGCGAGCCGCCGAACAGCTCGATGTTGAACGGACCCTTGCCATCCTTGAGGCCGAGGCCCTGCACGATCGACTCGGCCTGGAGCACGCCGACCTGGAAATTGTCGAAGGTCGCGTAATAGTCGACGTTCGGCGTGCCGCGGATCAGGCGGTCATAGGCGATCACGGTGATGCCTTTTGCTTTCGCCTGCTTGAGCACGTCGGACAGCGTGGTGCCGTCGATCGCGGCGATCACCAGCGCTTTCGCGCCCTTGGTCACCATGTTCTCGACCTGCGAGAGCTGGTTCGGAATGTCGTCCTCGGCATATTGCAGGTCGGTGTTGTAGCCGCGCTCCTTCAGCACCTTGACCATGTTGTTGCCATCGTCGATCCAGCGCGCCGACGATTTGGTCGGCATGGCGATGCCGACTGTTGCTTTGTCCTGGGCCGAGGCGGTGACGCCCGCGGCCATCGTCGCAGCGCCGGCCAGCGCCAGCGCGAGGAAGGTCGTCTTCAGTTTCAACATGTTTCTCTCCCTTGGATGTCAGACTGTTTTTTGGTGTCGTCGAGAAATTTGGTCGTGTGCGGCTTCGAGCCTCCTATGCGAGCTTGACGTCAGGCTCCGCGCGACCGCGCGCGGAGGCCTCCAACAGGAAGGTGTAGCCGGCTTGCGGATCGGCGGCACGCGCCGCCGCATCCATGTCCTGCCAGGCCGAGGTGACGAGGAGACGCGACAGATCAGGGCCGACAAAAGCGGGGCAGCTCGCCTGCTTTGCCGGCACGCTGAGCGAGCGCAGGCGCTCGCCTTGCGGAGAGTAGACGTCGATACGGCCAGCGCCCCAGCAGGCGTTCCAGATGTTTCCGTCGGCGTCGCACACCGAACCGTCAAGACCGCCGATGCCGGTGTGGCGCAGCAGCACTTCCGGCTCGCCGCGCGGCAGGCCGGTCGTGGGATTGAGCGGCACCGCGTAGAGCACCGCGCGCGCAGTGTCGGCGAAGTAGCCGGTGGCGCCATCGGGCGAGAAGCAGATTGAGTTGGGAATGCTGATGCGCGGAAACAGCATCGAGATCTCGCCGCGATGAAACGCGTAGATCGCGCCTGCCCCTGCTTCCGCCTTGCGGCCCATGGTGCCGATCCAGAACGTGCCGGAGGAATGCACGCGGGCATCGTTGGAGCGGGTCGCGGGATTGTCGGCTTCGAGCGGACAGAGCAGCGTCATCGCACCGTCGGCAATTTTGCGGACATAGAGGCCGTCTTCCGCGACGATCAACTGCCGCTCGGCATCGATCCGCCCAAGTGCGCTCGCCATCCGGCCCAGCGCATGAACGCGAATGCCGCCGCTGCCGAGCTGCGCCTCGAACAGTCGTCCCTCGCGGATATCGAACCACCAGGCGGTGTCGGTGGTCACGTCATAGGTCGGTCCCTCGCCGAGATGGCAAGGATCGTTCGAAAGAACCGAGGTCGGCACCTGTTCCATCAGGACCTCCTCACCGCAAAGCGATAGACCGTGTGATGGCGATAGACCTCGCCGGGCGCTAGGCGCGGGCTCGGGAAATCCGGCCGGTTCGGTGCGTCCGGCCAGATATGCGGCTCCAGGCACATGGCGTCCGACTGCCGGTACAGCTTGCCGCCCTTGCCCGAAATCGTGCCGTCGAGATAATTACCCGAATAGACCTGCAGACCGGGCTGATCGGTGAACAGCTCCATGATGCGCCCCGAGCGCGGCGCCTCCAGCCGCGCCGCGAGCGCAAGCTTGCCGTCACGCGCGAGACAGTAGGTGTGATCGTAGCCCTTGCCGTTGCGCAATTGCTGGTCGCTCTCGCGGATGCGCTCGCCGATCGCCCGCGGCTCGCGGAAGTCGAACGGCGTGCCGGCAACGCTGCGCGGCGGCTCGGGCAACGGAATGGCCGTGGGGTCGATCGCGAGGAAATGCGCGGCCGCGACCGTTAGCTTGTGATCGAGAATGGGCGTGCCTGATGTCGCGCCCTCCAGATTGAAGAAGCTGTGGTTGGTCAGGTTGACGATGGTCGGCCGGTCGGTCCGCGCCTCCATGATCAGGGATAGCTCGGCCGAGCCGGTGACGCGATAGGTCAGGCGCACATCGAGCCGACCGGGATAGTTTTCCTCGCCATGCGGGCTCGTGTAGGTCAGTGTGACCGCGGGCTCGGCGCCGTCGTCGATCTCCGCAATGTCCCAGAGCTTGCGGTCGAAGCCGTCGAGGCCGCCATGCAGCGCATTCGGACCGTTGTTGACGGGAAGCTGCACCGTCTCGCCGTCCAGCGAAAATTGTCCGTTGGCGATGCGATTGGCGTAGCGGCCGACGGTGGCGCCGAAGAACTTTCGTTCAGCGAGATAGCCGGCGAACCCATCATGGCCGAGCACGACGTCGTCGTAGCAGCCTTTGGCGTCCGGCGCGATCAGCGCCTGGATCACCGCGCCATGGGTGATGATGCGCGCCTCGAACCCGCCCTCGCCGCGCAGCACGATGCGGTCCACCTTGCGGCCGTCCGGCAGCGTTCCGAAGACATCTTTTTCTATTTTCGATCCAGCCATGATCAATCCACAAACGGTTCGACGATCGTGCGCCTGCCGAGCAGGAAGGCGTCGGCAACGAGACGAAGCGGCGCCAGATCGACATCGCTCGCCCCTGTCGCGGCGAGCGTGACGAAGCGCCGGTAAAGCTCCCGATATTCCTCATCGGGCGCTTCGGCAACGGTCTTGCCGTCGATCGCCATGATCCGGCCGCCGCGGGATAGCGTCATCCGGCCCTGGTCGGTTTCGACCAGGATATCCCAGCTCTGCGGCCCGGTCTGGCGGAAATCGAACTCGGCGGTCACAGGCAGGCCTTCGATGTCGGTCAGCGTCAGCTTCGCGGCGATCGGCGCCTGGCAATTGGCGGGGAAGGCGAGCTCGGCTGCGGTGACGAACACGGGCTGCGGCAGGATCCTGGTCAGGATCGACAGCGCATTGATGCCGGGATCGAACACCCCGAGCCCGCCCGGCTCCCAGATCCACGCCTGCCCGGGATGCCAGACGCGGACGTCCTCTTTCCAGTTGATGTGCACGGAACGGATGCGGCGCGCGGCGAGCCACTCGCGCGCCGGCTCGACTGCCGGCGCATGGCGCGAATGCCAGGTCGCAAACAGCGTTCGCTTGGCCTCACCCGCCATCGCGATCAACGGATCGAGCTCGGCAACTCCGGCGCCGGGCGGCTTCTCCAGCATGACATGCTTGCCGGCTTTGAGCGCTGCGACCGCCTGGGCGCGGCGCACTTGAGGCGGCGTGCAGAGCGACACCGCGTCGATCGGCGGACCTTTTTCCAGCAGCTCCTCGATAGTCGCGAAATGCGGCAGATCCGGCAACGAGGCATTGCGGCTGGCGACGGCGGCCAGCGTCGCGCCGGGAACCGCTGCGATGGCGCCGACATGCTGATCCCGCGCGATCTTGCCGAAGCCGACGATGGCGATTCGAAGTTCAGTCACGATCTTTCTCCAGCTTCCGCGGACGGCAGCGCTTCGGCCGATACAGTCTCGATCACTGTACCCTCGTGGCGGCGCATGCCGTTGTGAATGACGTAGACCATCGCCTCCGAAGCAGTCGTGGCATCACCGGCCGCGATGGCATCGACGATCTTCTGATGCCAGAGCAGAACGGTGTCGCGGTCCTCCGGTTCGACCGGTGCGCTGAGCAGGAATGAGGCGCGCAGCGCAGCCTCGATGACGTGCCCGATCGAGCGCATGAACAGATTTCCGGAGGCGCGCGCCACACCGACATGGAGCGCGAGGTCGGCATCGGCGAAGCCAACGGAGTCGGAGGCTTCAAGCCGCATCCGCTCCATGCAGCGCCGGAGCTCGGACAGATCCTGCTCCGACCGCTGCGCCGCCGCCAGCATCGCCGCGCGCGGCTCGACCGCGAGGCGGATCTCGGCGAGGTCGTTGAGGAAACGCTTGTCGATCCCGGCATCCAGGTGCCAGGCCAGCACGTCGGCGTCGAACATGTTCCAGGCGACGCGCTCGCGCACGACGGTGCCGACGCGCGCCTTGGTAGTAAGCAGGCCCTTGGCCACCAGCGTCTTCACGCTCTCGCGCAGCACCGGTCGCGACACGCCAAACATCGCGATCATCTCGGCATCGCCCGGCAGCCGCGTCCCTTCTGCATATCGGCCGGCGATGATGTCAACGCCGATCGAGCGGGCCACTTCCGCGTGATTTGAGTGCGCCCGGCGCGTCGGAATGACGAGGATGCGCGAGGTGGTCATGAGACTGCTCCCGCGCGCTTTGCCACGGGCCGGCGCGCGAGCGCGACCAAACCCTGTTGCAAGGCGATGAAGGCGAACAGCAGCACCCCGGTCGCGATCTTGGTCCACCAGCTCGACAGCGTCCCGTCGAAATTGATGTAGGTCTGAATCATGCCCTGGATCAGCACGCCGAGGAAGGTGCCGATCACCGAGCCCTGCCCGCCCGTGAGCAGCGTGCCGCCGATCACGACGGCCGCGATGGTATCGAGTTCGACGCCGACGGCGGAGAGCGAGTAGCCGGCGCTGGTGTAGAAGGAGAAGACGATGCCGGCGATGCCAGCGAGCAGGCTCGACAGCATGTAGATCTTCACCGTCATGCTGCCGACGGCAACGCCCATCAGGCTCGCGGTCGCCCGGCTGCCACCGAGCGCATAGACATTGGCGCCGAACCGGGTGAGCTGCAGCAGCAATGCGCCGCCGATCACGATCGCAAGCATGATGATCGCGACCGCCGTCAGCCGTCCACCGCCGGGTAGTCGCAGTGCGAAGTCCGACACGATCGAATAGACCGGTGCCGTGATTGGCACCGATTCCGTCGAGAGCAGGAAGCTGGCACCTCGGGCCAAAAACATCCCGGCGAGCGTCACGATGAAAGGCGGCAAATCGAAGACATGGATCACCGCGCCCATCGCCGCGCCGAAGGCCGCCGAGAGTGCGAGAATGGCGACGAAGGCGACCAGAGGCGGCATTCCCCAGCGCTCAATCGCCAGCGCGACGAACACCGTGGTGAAGCCAATCACCGAACCGACCGAGAGATCGATGCCGCCGGAAATGATGACGAAGGTCATGCCGGTCGCGACAATGCCGAGGAAGGCGTTGTCGGTCAGCAGATTGCCGACCACGCGGGTGGAGGCGATGTTGGGAAACTGCATCGCGCAGAGTGCGAATCCCGCGACGAGCACGATCGCCGTGATGAGGACGGGCGGCAGGCCTTTCATGCCTTGGTCCCCCGCAGCCGCATCACGATTCCGGCAAAGCCGGACAGCTTCGGCGATTGCAGCAGCAGCACGGCGAGCACCACCACCGCCTTGACCAGCAAATTGAACTCCGGCGGATAGCCCGACAGCAGAATGCCCGTGTTCATCGTCTGGATGATCAGCGCGCCGAGTACGGCCAGCACGAGGCTGAAGCGGCCGCCGAACAGCGAGGTGCCGCCGATCACCACCGCAAGGATGGCGTCGAGCTCGAGCCAGAGGCCGGCATTGTTGGCATCCGCGCCCATGATGTCGGCCGCTGCGATCACGCCGGCAAGCGCAGCGCAAACGCCGCACCAGACATAGACCGCCAAAATCATCGCGCGCGTGCCGACGCCGGCAAGCTCGCTCGCCCGCGCATTGCCGCCGGTCGCCTCGATCAGCAATCCGAGTGCGGAGCCGCGCACCACCGCGCCGGTGAGGATCAGCATCCCCAGCGCGATCGCGACCGGCACCGGCAGGCCGAGGATGGACCCATTGCCGAGCCAGACCAGATCGGGCGAGGAGAAGGTCACGATGCGGCCTTCGGTGATGAGCTGGGCGATGCCGCGTCCCGCCACCATCAGGATCAAGGTCGCCACGATCGGCTGCATGCCGAGCACCGCGACGAGAAATCCGTTCCACAATCCGCAGATCAGGCCCGCACCGAGCGCAGCCGCCAGCACCACGGCCAGACTGTGGCTGTCGGCGAGGCTCGCCGCGATCGCGCCGGAGATCGCCATGACAGCACCGACCGACAGATCGATGCCGCGCGTGGCGATCACCAGCACCATGCCGAGCGAGAGCAGCGCCACCGGCGTACCGCGGTTGAGCACGTCGATCATGCTGCCGAACAGCCGGCCGTCCTGGAGGCGCAAATCGAAGAATTGCGGCGACACCACGCGATCGACCGCGAGGATGACGATCAATGCGAGGATCTGGGCAAGGCCGCGGCGCGGCAGCAGCGCTGTCATGTGTGAGCCTCAAGCGCAACGGCGACGCTATCGGCGGCAATGGCGGCGAGAATGTTGCCGACGTCGATCGCCTCGCCCGCGAGCTCCTCGACATGGGCGCGGTCGCGCAGCACCACCACGCGATCGGAATAGGTCACGATCTCGTCGAGCTCGGAGGAAATCACGAGCAGCGCAAGCCCGTCGTCGCAGAGCTCGCGGATCAGGCGGATGATCTCGGCATGCGCGCCGACGTCGATGCCGCGCGTCGGCTCGTCCAGCACTAGGAGCCGCGGCGAGGTCGCGAGCCACCGTGCCAGCAGCACCTTCTGCTGATTGCCGCCAGACAGCAGGCCGACGGGACGCTCCGGATCGGGCGGACGAATGTCGAGCACCTTGACGTAACGGCTCGCGATCTCGTCCTGCTCGCGCCGCGACAGCGGCCGATGCAGACCGCGCTTGGCCTGAAGCGCGAGCACGATGTTCTCGCGGACGGTGAGCTCGGCGACGATACCGTCGGTCTTGCGCTCCTCAGGGCAATAGCCAAAGCCGTGACGCACCCCGTCGCGCGGCGAGTGAAGCCCGACAGGCGCGCCTTCCACCCTCGCCTGCCCGCGATCGGCGCGCTCGGCGCCGAACACCAGCCGGGCCGTCTCGGTCCGGCCCGAGCCGAGCAAGCCGGCGAGACCGACGACCTCGCCATGGCGCAGCTCGAGATTGAACGGCGCGACATAGCCTGATTTGCCATAGTTCTCGAAGCTCGCGCAGACTTCGCGGGCCTGATGCTCGCGCGTCGCGGCCCGCGCGCTGGTGGTCTCGGCCAGCTCGCGGCCGAGCATCATCCGGATCAGCTCGAGCCGCGACAGCGACGCGGTCTCGCGCTCGCCGACCAGGCGACCATTTCGCAAAACGGTGATACGATCGGAGACCTCATAGACCTGGTCGAGGAAATGGCTGACGAAGACGATGCCAATGCCGCGCTTGGCAAGCTGACGCATGATGCGAAAGAGGATCTCGACCTCATGGCGATCGAGGCTCGCGGTCGGCTCGTCCAGGATCAGCACGCGAGCCGAGAGATCGACGGCGCGCGCGATCGCGGTGACATGCTGGATCGCCACCGAATAATTGCCAAGCGGCGCTGATACGTCGATGTCGAGACCGAAATCCGCGAGCAGCGACTTCGCGCGACGCCGCATCTCGCCTTCACGCACGATGCCGAAGCGCATCGGCTGCCGGTCGAGAAACAAATTCTGCGCCACCGAGAGGTTCGGCAGCAAATTGACCTCCTGGTAGACCGTGGCAATGCCGGCCTGAACCGCCGCCTTGGCCGAGCGCGGCGCGACCTCTTCGCCGCTGATCCTGACGATGCCGGCATCGCGCGGGAACACGCCCGTGATCACCTTGATCAGCGTGGATTTGCCGGCGCCGTTCTCACCAAGCAACGCATGAATCTCGCCGGCGCGCAGCGTGAAGTCGACCTCCTGCAACGCATGCACGGCGCCAAAGCTCTTGCTGATCCCGCGCACCTCCAGCAGGGAAGCAGCGGAATCCGGGCTGTTCTCCATGACAAATTCACTCCCAGCGGCGCCCGCTGACGATGCGGACGCGGAGCCTGTTCGTTCGCGCGGCGGTTGCGAGCGGGATCGCCGGACTGCCGAAATACGACCGTCCGGCGACACTCTCGGCTCAGTAACCGAGGCCCTTCTTGCTGTCGTAGATCTTCTGCGGATCATCGGTGGGCGTGTAGAGCTTCGACTCGGTCTGGATCCATTTCGGCGGAACGGTGCCCTTGTCCTTGAAGGCCGCGATGGCATCGAGCGCGGGGCCTGCCATGTTCGGCGTCAGCTCGACCGTGGCATTGGCTTCGCCGGCGACCATCGCCTTGAAGATGTCGGGGACCGCATCGATCGAGACGGTGAGGATCTCCTTGCCCGGCTTGAGGCCGGCTTCCTTCATCGCCTGGATCGCACCGACCATCATGTCGTCGTTGTGCGCATAAACCGCGCAGATCGACTTGCCGCCGCCTTCGGCCTTGATGAAGCTTTCCATCACTTCCTTGCCCTTGGCGCGGGTGAAGTCGCCGGTCTGGCTGCGCACCACCTTCAGGTTCGCATGCTTGGCGATGGCGGTGTCAAAACCCTTCTTGCGGTTGGCGGCGACGCTGGCGCCGACCGTGCCCTGCAATTCGACGATGTTGCAGGCCTTGGCGCCGACGGTCTTGGCCAGCCAGTCGCCGGCGACCTCGCCTTCATGCACGCTGTCTGAGGTCACGGCGGTGAGATAGAGTTCCTTGCCGGAGGGATCGATGTCGCGGTCGAGCAGCACGACCGGAATCTTGGCCTCCTTGGCTTCCTTCAGCACCGAGTCCCAGCCGGTCGAGACGACGGGCGCGAGGAAGATCGCATCGACGTTCTGCGCGATGAAGGAGCGGATCGCCTTGATCTGGTTCTCCTGCTTCTGCTGCGCGTCGGCGATCTTGAGATTGACCTTGCGCTTGGTGGCCTCCTGCTTGGAGACCGAGGTCTCGGCCGCGCGCCAGCCGGATTCCGATCCGATCTGCGAGAAGCCGATGGTGAGCTCGGCGGCATTCGCCGGCAGCGCGAGCAGCAACGCAGCAGTGGCGCTGGCCGCAAAGAGGGCTTTGAGGATCATCAGGCGTATCTCCCAAAATGTTATCCGGGGCGCCGATCGGTAGCATCGCACCCACAGGCCGACCTTTGAGGCGGCGGGAGGGACTATTTCACGGAAGTTTGGTTCCGACTAGTCATATTATCTGACTATTTGGGTCGGACGCGACGGGCTGGCAGCAGGGCCCGGGTATGACACGCCTAGCGCGATTTTGTTCCAGCGATGCAACGCGGAGATGAAGAAAATGATACGGGCTGTTGCGAGAGCGACGGTGCGCTCCCTCGCCCCGATCTTACGGGGAGAGGGTTGGGGTGAGGGGCTCTCTCCGCTCAACCGGTGACAGACGGACTCGTGGAGAGTCCCCCTCACCCGAATTTACGCTTTGCGCAAACTCGACCTCTCCCCGCAAGCGGGGCAAGGTGAAGAAGGTCGGCGCTAGATCAGCTTCCGCTGCGCCAGATTCTTCATCAGCGCGCCGATGCCGAATGTCCAGGGCTCGCACTCGTCGCTGGTCCGCATGCGGTTGACGAGTTTGCCGAGTTGGGGCGCCGAGATCGTGACGATGTCGTCGCGTTTGTGGGTGAACCCCTGTCCCGGCGCGTCGCGATCCTTGACCGGCGCGAACATGGTCCCGAGGAATAGCACGAAGCCATCAGGATATTGGTGCACCTTGCCGATGGTCTGCCCAACCAGATCGGTCGGATCGCGGCTGATCATGCTGATCGATGAATGGCCGTCGAGGACGAAACCATCCTGCCCCTTCACGTTCAGGCTGATGTCGAGCTTGCGAGCGTCGTCGAGGGTAAAGCTGTCGTCGAACAGACGGAGCAGCGGCCCGATGGAGCACGAGGCGTTGTTGTCTTTGGCCTTCGACAACAGCAGCGCCGAACGGCCTTCGAAGTCGCGCAGATTGACGTCGTTGCCGAGCGCGCCCCCGACGATCTTGCCGCGGCTCGAGACGAAGAGCACCAGCTCCGGCTCGGGATTGTTCCAGGTCGACTTCGGATGCAACCCCGCATCCATGCCGGTGCCAACCGACGACAAGGTCGGCGCCTTGGTGAAGACCTCGGCATCGGGGCCGATGCCGACCTCGAGATACTGGCTCCAGGCATTCTGATCGATCAGCACCTGCTTCAGATGCATCGCCTGGTCCGAGCCCGGCTTGAGCTTCGACAGATCATCGCCGATCAGCCGCGTCACTTCTGTCCGGATCGCTTCGGCCGAGGCCGGATTGCCTTTCGCCCGCTCCTCGATCACGCGCTCCAGCATCGAGATGGCAAAGGTGACGCCGGCTGCCTTCAGCGTCTGGAGATCGACCGGCGCGAGCAGCCACGGCTTTTTCGTATCGCGCTGATCAGGTGGCGTGTTGGCGACGATAACCTCGAGATCGCCGATGCGCTCGCCCTTGATCGCGGCAAGCGCCTTCGCCGGATTGTCTTCCTCGCAGAGTGCGCTGACGGTCGGGAATTTTGCGGTGACGTCGAACACACCATCGCCGCGCACGGCGACCACGGCCGGGCCATTCGCCTGCGGCAGCCAGACGCGGCCGACGAGCGTTCCCCGCGTGCCGTCCTCGGGGAGAAGGTCCTTAACCGTCAATGTAGTCATGGGCGCATCCTCGCTCTTTTCGGATCGGCCTCGCTGGCGGAGGCCTATCACATTGGCGAAGACCAATAAACGTCTGGGACGGGAAGTCCAGCGCGGCAGCCCGCCGCGCTTCTATGCCCCCGCCCGCGCTTTTCGGGCCGCAATCTGCTGAAGCGCCCAGCGCGCGTTCTTGCGCACCTCGGGATCGGGATCGTCGGCGATGACGGCAAGGAAGGCTTCGCCGTCGTGGTGGGCGATCTCGCCGAGCGCGGCAGCCGCCTCTTTCCGCAAATTAGCTTGGTCGTGGTTGACGCAATTGCCGATCGGGCGAACCGCGCGCTCGATCTTCATCCGGCCAAGGCTGCGGATTGCCTTCAGGCGCACCTGCCAGAACTCGTCACTGAGCGAAGCGATGAGCTGTTCGGCGGCGATCGAACCGTTGACGTTGAGGCCCAGCGTTTCCGCGGCCATCTCCCGCACCATCCAGTCCGAATCCTTCAGAGCGCGCGTGATCATCTCGGCCGCAGGCTTCATCTGCGAGAAGGCGAGCGCGCTGACGGCGGCACGGCGCACATGCGCGTCGGGATCGTTGATCAGCGCGGTCAGCGCCGGAATTGATTCCTCCAGCTTGAGGAACCCGATCACGCCGATCGCCTGCACCCGCACCGCAGCATCGGAATCCTGGAGCGCTTCCAGCGCCGGTTTCAGCGTATCCTTGCAGCGCAGCTCCTTCAGCGCACGCAGCGCGCCCATGCGGACGAAGGCGTGGGCATGCTTGACCAGCGGCAGGATGATCTCGGCGCAGGCGGGATCCTTGAACTCCGCCATGCTGTCGGCCGCGGCGGACGCGACGATTCTCTCAGGATCGACCAGCAGCTTCACCAGCGCGCTCGCGGCCTCCGGCCCGTCGAACTCGCCGAGCGCCATCGCGACCTGCTGGCGGACGCCGGCATCGGGATCGGCGACCATTTTGGCGAGATGGCCAACCGCTGCGGGATCGCCGGAATGGCCGAGCGCGATGATGGCGACGCGGCGCTCCCCTGGATCGGCGGCCTGGAGCCGCTCGTCGGCATCTTCGAGATCGTCGTAGGATTCGAACGGGCTCGACATGACTACCTCAGCAGATAGGGAATGTTGACGGTGACGGCGCCGGTCGGGCAATCCGCCTCGCAGGGCATGCAGTACCAGCATTCGTCATAGGCCATGTAGGCCTTGTTGGTCATATCGCTGATCCGCAGTACGTCCAGCGGGCAGACGTCGACGCAAACGGTGCAGCCCTTGTCCGCGATGCATTTGGCGTCGTCGACGACCACCGGAACCGATGTCTGATAAGAAGCGAGAGGCATCGTATGTCTCCTGTTATTTGTGCGGCGGGTCAGGCGGTCGCGCGGATGCGCTGCTTGTCGTAGAGATCCTTCTCATCGTCAGCGATCGGCACGATATAGGGCTCCACGGCACGCTTCTCGCTGGTCATCTTGCCGTCCTGCTTGCTCAGCAGCGTGTGGCAGAACCAGTTCTCGTTGTCCTTCTCGGGGAAATCCGTCCGCCAGTGATAGAGGCCCCAGCGGCTTTCCTCGCGGTAGAGCGAGGCATGCACTGCCATGTCCGCGCAGTCCATGATCGACTGGACTTCGAGCGCGCGCAGCAGTTCGTGCGCATTGCGCGCGATCATGCGCTCCTGCATGTCTTCCCTCGCTTCGGCGAGCCGGCGCATACCGAGTTCGTATTTGCGCGTGACTTTCGGCGGCTGGAGATAGTCATTGACGAGACGCCGGGTCTTGTACTCGATCTGGTTCGGCGGAATGCCGTCCTCGCGTTTGGTCGGCGCCATGACGCGGTCACGTTCGCTGGCAACCTCGGCCGCGTCGAATTCCGCGAAGTCGTGATTGTCAGCGAATTCCATCGCGTCGATGCCGGCGACCGAACCGTTGGTGAAGGCGCCGAGCATGTAATTGTGTGGCACGCTCGCCATGTCGCCGGCGGCATAAAGGCCCGGCACGGTGGTGCGCGCGTTGTCGTCGACGAACACGCCCGACGCACTGTGACCGGAGCAGAATCCGATCTCGGAGATATGCATCTCGATCGACTCGCTGCGGTAGTCGACCCCGCGCCCCTGCTGGAACAGGCCGCGCGTGGGACGCTCGACCTTGTGCAGCGTGGATTCGATCTCCGAGATGGTGTCGGGATGGAGATGCTTGAGCTGGAGAAACACCGGGCCCTTGCCGGACAGCAGCTCGTTGTAGAACTCCAGCATCATCTGGCCGGACCAGTAGTCGCATTCGATGAAGCGCGATCCCTCGTTGTTGGCGGTGAAGGCGCCGAAGGGACCGGCGACGTAGGCGCAGGCCGGCCCGTTATAGTCCTTGATCAGCGGATTGATCTGATAGCATTCGAGATTCGCCAGTGCCGCACCGGCGTGATAGGCCATGGAATAGCCGTCACCGGAATTGGCCGCGTTCTCGTAGGTGCCGAACATGTAGCCGGAGGTCGGCAGACCAAGACGGCCGGCGGCGCCCATGCACAGGATAACGGCCTTGGCCTTGATCACCAGCATCTCGGCGGTGCGGGTGTTGACGCTGATCGCGCCGGCGATGCGGCCATCGGTGGATTTGAGCAGCCGCGTCGCCATATAGCGGTTGGAGATCAGGATGCGGGCACGCCGGAGCTGGCGATACAGCGCCTTCTTCACGGTCTCGCCGTTCGGCATCGGCAGCACGTAGGTGCCGATGTGGTGCACCTTCTTGACGGCGTAGTCGCCGTTCTCGTTCTTCAGGAAGCGGATGCCGAAACTGTCGAGTTCCTCGATGATCGAGTAGCACTTCTGCGCGTATTTGTAGACCGCCTTCTGATCGACGATGCCGTCATTGGCGATGGTGATTTCCTTGGTGTACTGCTCCGGCGTCGCGTAGCCGGGAATGACGGCATTGTTCAAGCCGTCCATGCCCATTGAGATCGCTCCGGAGCGCTTGACGTTCGCCTTTTCGAGCAGGACGACGTTGGCCTTCGGATTCTTCAGCTTCGCCTTCAACGCCGCCATCGGGCCGGCAGTACCGCCGCCGATAACGAGCACGTCGCAGGAAACCTCCGAAAGTCCGTCGACGATCTGATCTAGTGACATCGCTTGCTCCTGGTCCGCCGGCAGATCCGGCGCCTTTGCATCAGATTTGTTCAGCAGGCGTCCCGGCGATAGCAATTAGTTGTCGCCGGGGTGCGATTTGCGCCTCAGCGCTCGACAAAGGCCTTTTCGATCACGAAATGGCCGGGCCGGCTGTGATTGCCCTCGACAAAGCCACGTGCGGACAACATCGCGGGAAGTTCCTCCAGCATCGCCGGGCTGCCGCACAGCATGATGCGGTCGGTCTCGATATCGAGGCCTGACAGACCGATGTCGTCGAACAGCTGGTTCGACGCGATCAGGTCGGAGATGCGGCCGCGATTCCTGAACGGCTCGCGGGTGACGGTCGGGTAGTAGACGAGCTTGTCACGAATCAGCGGCCCGAAGAACTCGTGATTGCGCAGCCCTTCGACGAGGTGCTCGCCATAGGAGAGCTCGGAGACCTGGCGGCAACCATGGGCGAGCACGATGGTCTCGTAATTCTCGTAGACGTCGGGGTCCTTGATCAGGCTGGCGAACGGCGCGAGCCCCGTTCCGGTCGAGAGCAGCAGCAGGCGCTTGCCGGGAATGAGATTGCCGGTGATCAGCGTGCCGGTGGCCTTGCGGCCAACCAGGATGACGTCACCCTCCCTGATCTTCTGAAGGCGTGAGGTCAGCGGACCGTCCTGCACCTTGATCGAGAAGAACTCGAGCGCCTCCTCGTGATTGGCGCTCGCCATGCTGTAGGCCCGCAGCAACGGTTTGCCCTCGACTTCCAGCCCGATCATCGCGAACTGGCCGTTCTGGAAGCGGAAGCCCGGATCGCGCGTCGCGGTGAAGCTGAACAGGCTATCGGTCCAGTGCCTGACCGACAGGACCGTTTCCTTCTGAAATGCGCTCATTGTCTCTCCTGACCTCGATTGCGCACAAGGTTTCGGAGAGACTGGAATCCGGCAACGCCGAACTGAAATTCCCGGTCGATTAGTTTCACATTTCGTGGGCGATGATCGAACAGCAGGCAGCGAAGATCAGCGTCGCGCACCTGCGCCTGGCAATTAGTTGCTAGCGCGGCAGCGCTGCGGCAACGTAGAGAAGGGTCGGAGACACGTCATGACCTTGGTGGCACCGACCGTGGCAGATTACGAAGCAAGCGCCGACCTCGCGACGCTCCGCGTCCGCACCGCTGAGGACGACACGCTGGACTTGCCGGCGGAGACGCTCCGCCTCTCCTGCAAATGCGCCCACTGCACCCGCGCCCGCTTCGAAGGCCGCTTCCCCGAGCGGTTTCCAGGCATCGCGATCACCGAGATCGGCGATCTCGGTTACGGGCTGAACATCTCTTTTTCGGATGGGCACAATCGGGGGATTTACCCGAAGCCGTATTTGTTGAGCCTGGCGGGGCGGTAGACGCGACAGGTCGTCGTCCAAACTCCGCTGTCATCGCCCGGTCAAGCCGGGCGATGACAGCGGAGTGAATCTGGCACGGACATTGCTCCTCTTTAGAACGGTTTGAACGTTCTGGAGGCAGATGATGTTGCAGGCGGCGGCCAATGTGGTTCGCGGGACGGTTCCCGCCACGATCCGGCCTGCCGGCGGTTCCTCGCTGCTGCTCACCGAGAACCAGCAATGGATCGGCGGACCGCCGGCGTTGATGGACAAGCTCAGCCAGCGCGAGCGGGAGCTGGTGCTGAAGCAGGGCCGCCGAAAAGTCCTCAACCGTGGCCAGACGCTGTTCAGCCAGGGTGGCAAGCATGACGGTATCTGGCTGATCGAGAGCGGCCGTATCCGGGTGTTCTACACCTCTCCGCTCGGCCGCGAGATCACGCTGGCCTATTGGCATGTCGGCAATTTCGTCGGCGGCCCCGAAGTGTTCGAAGGTACCGTGCATCAATGGTCCGGCGTTGCATCCAGCAATTGCAGCGTGGTGCATCTGCCCGGAAAGGAGCTGCGATCCCTTGCGGTCGAGATCCCGAACCTCGCGATCGGCCTGATCGAAGGCCTGACCTTCAAGGGGAAGTGCTATTCGGCGCTGGCCCAGATGCTGGGAACGCGCTCGATCACACAGCGCCTTGCGCATCTGTTGCTGCATCTCGTCGATCTCTACGGCGTCGAGGACGCCGACGGCCGTGTGATCGCCGCAGCTTTCACCCATGCGGATATCGCCCACATGGTCGGCGCCACCAGGCAATGGGTCACGATCAGCCTGAAGCGCATGCAGGAGAAGGGAATCGTGCTGACCAAGCGTTCGCAGATCGTGGTCTGCCGGCCCGACGTGCTGGAAGAGATGCGAGGGCAAGGGTCTGACTAGGGCCGGTGCCCATGCAAGCGGCTTTATAGTGCAGGACTGCCCAAGGAGTATGCAATCGACTTTTCCCGGCAACTAATCGACTGTGGCGCTCATTCCGGATTTGCCCTGCCCACGCCCTCACCCAATCATGGCAACCACAGCACATCCAACCGAATGAGGATGAGAATGGTCCGCCATCTTCCCACGCTCTCGATCGCGATGTCGGTGACGTCGCTGGCGCTTCTCCTCGCGCAGCCGGCCGCGGCGGAAACCGTTACGCTCGGCATTGGAACGCAGGACACCACGACCAACACGGTGACCGCCGGCGTCGTCATCCGCCAGCTCCATCTCCTCGAGAAATATCTGCCGAAGGACGGCAAATACGCCAACATCAAATTCGAGCTGGAGTGGCAGAACTTCACCTCCGGTCCGCCAGTCACCAACGCGATGATGGCCAACAAGCTGCAGATCGGCATGATGGGCGACTATCCGCTGATCGTGAACGGCTTCACTTTCGACAGCAATCCGGAGAGCAAGAGCCGGCTGATCGGCATCGCCGCCTACAGCCTGTCGGGCTCCGGCAACGGCATCGTCGTTCACAAGGATTCGCCCTACTACGATCTCGCCGATCTCAAGGGCAAGCTCGTCAGCGTGCCGTTCGGCTCTGCTGCGCACGGCATGGTGTTGAAGGCGATGCAGGACCGCGGTTATGCATCGGATTTCTTCCAGCTGGTCAGCCAGAGCCCGGAGGTCGGCTCGACCAATCTCCAGGAGAAGAAGATCGACGCGCATGCCGACTTCGTTCCGTTCGCCGAGTTGCTGCCGTTCCGCGGTTTTGCGCGAAAGATCTTTGACGGCGTCGAGACCAATCTGCCGACCTTCCACGGCATCGTCGTGCGCACCGATTTCGCCGAGAAATACCCCGAAGTTGTTGTTGCCTACTTCAAGGCGCTGATCGCCGCCAATCAATGGCTGCGCGATGATCCCAAGCTCGCCGCCGAGAAGATCCAGGAATGGACCGGCATCAACAAGGAGGTCGTCTACATCTTCCTCGGCCCCAGCGGCAACATGACCACCGATCCCTCGGTCAAGCCGGCTCTGATCGACGCCGCTACCGCCGACGTCAAGGTTCTGCAGAACCTCGGCCGCATGAAGGAGTTCGACCCGAAGAAATGGGTCGACGACAGCTACATCCGCAAAGCCTATGCCGAGATGAAGCTCGACTATGACGGGCAGCTTGCGAGCACCAAGAACTACGAGATCTCCGGCGACGATTCCTTCTGCAAGAAACCGATCGCAGATCCGCGCAAGGCCGGCGAGGTCTGGGTCGACGATTCCGGCATCATGCCCTTCTCGTCAGCCAGCTGCACGCTCGGTGCCTATGCCGACTACAAGGCCAAGGGCAAGAAGATCAACGTCGCCTACGTCTTCGATACCACCCGCGGCATCAAGCTGTTCGCCGACCAGGCCTTCTTCGCGGTCGGCAATGGCGAGGTTGCGCCGTTCCTGTTGAAGAAGGATGCCGAAGCCTATGCCATCAAGATCAGCGGCAAGGTGCTCGGCTTCGACGACGCGGTAAAGGCGGCGGTCAGCGGGGGCAAGACGTGAGCAGTCCCGCCCTCCTCAGACATCCCGAGGACAGCATGCCGGCAAGTGCAATCGTGGAGGCAAGCGCCATGCCCGCCTCCACGCCACCCGCCTCCCCACCCTCCTTCGGCACGCTCGCACTGCGCTGGTACCGGCTCAACCGGGGCGGGCTGCGCGCAACCGCGATCGGCATCATCTCACTGCTCGCCTTTCTGCTGGTCTGGCATCTGCTGACGACCTATCGCGTCGTGTTCTTCGTGCGCTTCACCAACGTGCCCTCGCCGCTCGCGGTCTATGCGAGCTTCACCAAGGCGATCCACGATCCGAAATTCCTGCTGCACGTACTCTTGAGCTGCCGGCGCATCTTCTTCGGCTTCTCGCTCGCGGCAATCGTCGCCGTGCCGCTCGGCCTGATCATGGGCCGCTTCAAGCTTGTCCACGAGATCATCTTCCCCGTGGCGGAGGTGCTGCGGCCGATCCCGGCGATCGCCTGGGTGCCGATGGCGATCATGCTGTGGCCGACCAACGAGCAGAGCATCGTCTACATCACGTTCCTCGGCTCGTTCTTCCCGATCTTGGTCAATACGCTGCACGGCATGTCCCTGGTCGATCCCGTGCTGGTGCGCGCCGCGCAATGTCTCGGCGCGCGGGAGCGCTCGATCTTCCGCGATGTGTATTTTCCGGCCTCGCTCCCGCACATCTTCACCGGCCTCACCGTCGGCATGGGCGTGGCCTGGGTGTCGCTGATCGCCGCCGAGATGATCTCGGGGCAGTACGGCATCGGCTATTTCACCTGGGAGGCCTATTCGCTGGTCCAGTATGCCGACATCGCGCTCGGCATGATCGCGATCGGCGTGCTCGGCCTCGGATCGAGCATGCTGATCCGGGGGGCTGGACAATTGGTGATGCCGTGGAGGCTGAAATGAGCGAGATCGTTGTCAAGGCACCGCAGGGCCATATCGAGGTCAAGAACTTCTCCCTCAGCTACGACAGCATCGAGGGGCCGGTCGAAGCCGTCACCGATACGCAGATTCATGTAAAGCCTGGCGAGTTCGTCTCGATCGTCGGTCCCTCCGGGTGCGGAAAGTCGACGCTGCTCAACGCGGTCGCCGGCTTCCTCAAGCCGACGACGGGCATCGTCACCGTCGACGGCGAGAAGGTGAACGGCCCCAGCGCGGAGCGCGGCATGGTGTTTCAGCAATATTCGCTGTTTCCCTGGAAGACCGTGCGGGAGAACGTCGAGTTCGGCCTGAAGATGCGCGGCATGCCGCGCTCGCAGCGCGAGCGCGCCGCCCGCACCCTGCTGGGACTCGCGGGCCTCGAAGCCTTCGAAAAGCATTACCCCGAGAAACTCTCGGGTGGCATGAAGCAGCGCGTCGGCATCGTCCGCGCGCTCGCGACGGGACCCAAAGTGTTGCTGCTGGACGAACCCTTTGGCGCGCTCGATGCGCAGACCCGGGTCATCATGCAGCAGATACTTACCAACATGTGGCAGCGGCTGAAGATATCGGTGCTGTTCGTCACCCACGACATCGACGAGGCGATCTTCCTATCCGACCGCGTCTACTGCATGACCGCACGGCCCGGCTCGATCAAGGCGGAGATTCCGATCCCGCTGGAGCGGCCGCGGCAGCAGTCGATGATGATGTCATCGGAGTTTTTGGCGTTGCGCCGCGGACTGATGTCGCTGATCCGCGAGGAGAGCATCAAGGCGATGGGCGGCGAGCTCAACGACATGGGCATGCAGGGGCTGAACATCGAGCTGCACGGGCATTCACTCGCCGATGTGATTTAGCGATTTCTCGACGCTTACCCTCTTACTTCCCTTCTCCCCTTGCGGGAGAAGGAAGCGGAGTGTGCGGCACCTTGCTTCCCTCACTTGAACCAGTGCACCAGTGCGATGCTGATGCCGAGCAGGAGCAGCAGCGACAACGTTACGGCCGCCGTCACCCGCCCCCCGACATTGGCAAGCACCTTCACATCGACACCCAGGCCAAGCGCGGCCATCGACACCACCGTGAGAAAACCCGTGATCCGCGTGATCGGCGCAACCACCGTGGACGGCACGATCTCGAGCGAGCGCAGGGTCGCCAGCGCAAGGAAGCCGAGGATGAACCACGGGACCAGGCGGAAAAAGCCGACATTGGTCTTCTTGGCCTCGTTGTGCCAGCGCGAAGCCGTCAGCGAGAGGCCGACGACGACCGGCCCGAGCATCAGGACGCGCATCAGCTTGACGAGCGTGCCGATCTGCGTCGAGACGAGCCCCGCCGGCACAGTCGCCGCAAGCACCTGCGGCACGGCATAGACGGTGAGGCCTGCGAGGATGCCGTATTGCGTGGCCGATAGCTGCAGCAGCGGGATCAGCAGCGGCAGGCCGAGCACCATCATCACGCCGAGGATGGCGGTGAAGGAGATCGAGGATGCGATCTCGTCATTGTTGGCGCCGATGATCGGCGCCACCGCCGCAATCGCCGAGTTGCCGCAGATCGAGTTGCCGCAGGCGATCAGGATCGAGAGCCGCGTCGAGAGACCAAGCAGGCGGCTGATGCCGAAGGAAACGCAGAGCGCGACCACGACGACGGCCGCGATCGATGCCAACAGCGCGACGCCGGACGCCGCGATAGCAGCAAAGCTGATCGAGGCCCCCAGCAGCATGACGGCGACTTCGAGCAGCTGCTTGGCGCTGAAGGCGATGCCGGACTGCCAGCGCGGCGCGGGCTTCCAGAAGCTGCGCACGGCCATGCCGAGCAAGATCGCCATCACCAGCGCCTCGACGTAGGGATGCTCGAAGACGCCCAATTCCGCCCGTTCGAGCAGGGCCGAAACACCGGCCACGGCGATGCAGAGGAGGATCCCGGGAATCAGCGCGACGATGCGGCCAGTGGCCGTGGTCGGCTTGGCGTCGGCCGGGCTGGATGCTTGATTCTGCGACACAAATCTCTCCCCAAGGAGAAGGATTTATACGCAGCGCCATCCGATTGGGAAATAAGTTTTCGACATATCAGGGCCGAGGGAAGTTCTATCCTTCGCCCGAATAATCCGGCTCGGAAGGCCAGGCGCCCTTTAGAAGGTCAGGCGCGCCTTAGAAGATCAGGCGCCCTTAGAAGATAAGGCTCTTGGCCAGCGAGGCGACGCGGCTGAAGCCGTCATAGACGCCGGGCTCGAAAAAGGCCGCACGCGCGAGCACGATGCCAGCGACCAGCGACCAGAACAGGCCAGTGCCGACCCGCAGCAGCAGCTTTGACCCGCGCGAGCGCGGCTGGGTGTCCGTTGCGGACACCAATTGCTCGCCGAAAGGCTCAAACCTGGTGCGTTCCATAGCAGTCAATCCATCAATTTCTGATGGAAATGTCGTCGTTTCGGCCCCAAACAGCAATGGAAGCGATTGGCTTTTTTAACTCCCGGAGGGGAAACTCCTTCCGCCGGACGGACCCGGGGCAATAGTTTTCTTCTTCCGGCCTATTTTAGCACCGGCGCCACGGCGAGCAGGTAGCGCCGCGGGTATGAAAGGAATCTGCCAATGCCAAACCCCCGCGTGCGCGTCTACACCGACTACAAGAGCCCCTACGCGTTCGTGGCCAACAAGCGCCTATTCGAACTGCAGGAGACGCACGGCGTCGAGCTCGAATGGCTGCCCTATACGCTGCGCGTTGCCGAATTCATGGGGACCGTGGAAGAGCGCACGCCTCATTTCTGGCGCAAGGTGCGCTACGCCTATATGGACGCTCGGCGCTATGCCAATGCGCAGGGGCTCGTCATGAAAGGGCCCCGGCGGATCTACGACGCGTTCTATTCCAGCGTCGGCATGCTGTTCGCCCAACAGCACGGCTTCTTCCGGCCTTATCACGACACGGTGTTTCGTCGGTTCTGGAGCCATGAGCTCGAGATCGACGATCTCGCCGCAGTCACCGACGTCATCACGTCCTGCGGTGGCTCAGCCAGTGAGTTCGAAGCTTACGTCCACGGCCCTGCCCGCGCCGAACACGACCGCATCATCGACGAGGCCGAAGCGCTCGGCGTGTTCGGCGTGCCGACCATGGTATTCAACGACGAGCTGTTCTGGGGCGGCGACCGCATCGACACGTTGATCGAACGCATCGAGAAGCCTGAGACGATCGAGGCCGCGCTCGGCAGCCGTCATCGCAAGCCGGTATGAGCAGCAACGCTACTCCGCCAGCCCGCTCCCCACCGGAGCAAACTCCAGCCCGAGGCTCTCCGCTACCGCCATGTTGGTGATGCGGCCGCGATGCACATTCAGTCCGTTGCGGAGATGTGGATTTTCCAGCACCGCAGCAAAACCCTTGTTCGCGAGCATCAAGCCGAACGGCAACGTCGCGTTGTTCAGCGCCTGGCTCGACGTCACCGGCACCGCGCCGGGCATATTAGCCACGCAATAATGCACGATGCCGTCGACCAGATAGGTCGGATCGGCATGCGTGGTCGGGTGCGAGGTCTCGAAGCAGCCGCCCTGATCGATCGCGACGTCGACCAGCACCGCGCCCGGTCGCATCGATGTCAGCATCGCACGGGTGACGAGCTTGGGCGCGCTTGCGCCCGGCACCAGCACCGCACCGATCACGACGTCGGCAGCGAACACCTCCTCCTCAACTGATTCGATGGTGGAGAAGCGGGTGCGTACACGCCCGGCGAAGAGATCATCGAGCTCCCGCAACCGAGGAATAGAGCGGTCGATCACGGTGACTTCGGCGCCAAGGCCCGCGGCCATGCGCGCGGCTTGCGTTCCCACTACGCCGCCGCCGAGCACGACGACCCGCGCCGGCTGCACACCAGGAACGCCGCCCAGCAGCAGCCCGCGGCCGCCGGCCGAACGCTTAAGCGCGGCGCCGGCAGCCTCGATGGCGAGGCGGCCGGCGACTTCGCTCATCGGCGCGAGCAGGGGGAGGTGACCGGCCGCGTCGGTGACGGTTTCATAGGCGATCGCAGTACAGCCGGAGGCGAGCAAACCCCTGGCCTGTTCGGGATCCGGCGCGAGATGGAGATAAGTGAACAGGATCTGGCTTTCGCGGAGCTGCGCCCACTCGCTTTTCTGCGGCTCCTTCACCTTCACGATCATGTCGGAGTTCGCGAATATGTCGCGCGCGCCGTCGGCAATGGCGGCCCCTGCCCGCCTATAGACTTCGTCGGACGCGCCGATGCCGCCGCCCGCACCGGTCTCGACCGTCACCTCGTGCCCCGCGGCGACATATTCGCGGACCGCACCCGGGGTGAGCCCGACGCGATATTCCTGCACTTTGATTTCCTTGGGCACACCGACGCGCATCCCTGGCCTCCTTTTGATTCACCTCATGATCGTAGCGACCTGCCCGGTTTGGTTTCGTGCAAATATCCGCTAGCTTTGGCCTCCCTGCGCCGGTTTCCGGCGCCCAAACGCCCTTTCACGCTGGAAACGAAACTTTGGCCCTGGACCGGAAAGATCTCGCCATCCTCGCGGAACTCACGACCAATGCGCGGGCCAGCCACACCGAGCTCGCCAACAAGGTTGGGCTATCAAGCACCGCGCTCGCGCGGCGCCAGAAGGCGCTCGAGGACGACGGCTACATCCAGGGCTATCAAGCCGCGCTCGACCTCGCCCAATTCGGCCTCACCACCACGGTGCTGGTCCGCATCGCGCTGGAGAGCCAAAGCGACGAGGCGTTGAAGGCGTTCGAGGCGGAAGTGGTGAAATGCCCGTCCGTCGTGCGCTGCTTCCTGATGTCGGGGACCGACGACTACATCCTGATCGTGCTCGCCCGCGACATCCAGGATTTCGAGCGCATCCACCGCATGGAGCTGTCGCGCCTGCCGCGCGTGGCGCGGGTACAATCGAGCTTCGCGCTGCGCGAGGTCGTCAACCGCGCGGTGCCGAATGTGGTGTTCGGCGAAGCAAAACGCTGACCGCGACCTCTCGGAAAGGCGAACTGCCGGCAAGGGAATCAAAAGGAACCAACCGGTCGGTGGTCCGTTGGGCGCTATTGGCCGGCGGAGGCGTGCCCCGCGTCAACACGGCTGACGTCCGGCACGGTCGCCGTCGCAGGGAGCAGGACATGGGCGATGTCACGCATCAGATTTCCGAACGCATTCCGATCCATCTTGTCGTCAACGGCGTCAGTCACACGCTCGATCTCGTGCCATGGACCACGCTGCTCGACGCCTTGCGGGACCATCTCGCGCTGAGCGGCACCAAGAAGGGGTGCGATCATGGTCAGTGCGGCGCCTGCACGGTGCTGGTGGATGGCCGGCGCGTCAATTCGTGCCTCACGCTCGCCGTCATGAAGGACGGCGCGGAGATCACGACCATCGAAGGCCTTGGCAAGGACGGCGCGCTGCATCCCGTGCAACAGGCTTTCATCGACCATGACGCCTTCCAGTGCGGCTATTGCACGCCGGGACAGATATGTTCGGCAGCCGGACTGCTCGTCGAAGGCCGTGCCCGGGAGGCCGACGAGATCCGGGAGCTCATGAGCGGAAATCTCTGCCGCTGCGGCGCCTATCCGAACATCGTCGCCGCCATCCAGCAGGCAATGGGCCAGCCATGAACAATTTCCAGTATGCCCGAGCCACTGATGTCGCCGACGCGATCCGCCTGCTCGCCGCCGATCCCGGCGCCAAGCTGATCGCCGGGGGCACCAATCTGATCGACCTGATGAAAGAGAATGTCGAACGCCCCTCCCGGCTGATCGACATTTCTCGCCTGCCGCTGCGCAAGGTCGAGGAGACGACCGACGGGTCCTTGCGCATCGGCGCCCTGGTGCCGAACTCGGACCTCGCCTACCATCCATTGATCGAGCAGCGCTACCCCCTGCTCGCCAGCGCCATTCTGGCCGGCGCCTCGGCGCAATTGCGCAACATGGCCTCCGTTGGCGGCAATCTGATGCAACGAACGCGTTGCGCCTATTTCTATGACACGGCTACGCCTTGCAACAAGCGGCATCCCGGCAGCGGCTGCTCGGCGATGGACGGGCTGAACCGCAATCATGCGATCCTGGGCACGAGCGCCGTCTGCATCGCGACCAATCCATCCGATATGAGCGTGGCGCTGGCCGCGCTGGATGCGCTCGTGCACATCGCGGGTCCCTCCGGCGAACGCACCATCGCGCTGACCGATTTCCACCGGCTGCCCGGCGACAAGCCTCATGTCGATACCAACCTCGGCACCGGCGAGATCATCACGGCGATCGAGCTGCCGCCGCGGGGCTTTGCCCAGAACTACAGCTATCTCAAAGTTCGCGACCGCATGTCCTATGCCTTTGCTCTGGTCTCGGTTGCGGCCGCGCTCGAATTGGAAGGCAACGCGATCAGCGGGGCGCGCGTGGCGCTCGGCGGCGTGGCTCACAAGCCATGGCGCAGCCTCGAGGCCGAAGCGGGCCTGCGCGGCCAGGCCGCGACGCCCGATCACTTCTCGCATGCCGCGGATCTCTTGCTCCAGGGAGCAACGGCCCGCTCACATAACGGCTTCAAGATCGAGCTCGCACGCCGCGCCATCGTGCGGACGCTGACACAGGCGGCGAACGCCACGCCGCAATCCCAGGCCCACAAGAAGATCGCGTGAGGACCCTATGAACGCTTATGTGGGAACGCCGACGTCGCGTGTCGACGGCCGGGCCAAGGTCACCGGGGCCGCTAAATACGCCGGCGAATTTCCGGCCGACAGGCTCCTCCATGGCTTCGTTGTCGAGGCCACCATTCCATGCGGGCGCATTGTCCGCCTCGACACCGGCGCGGCACAGCAGGTCGAGGGCGTGCTCGAGGTGCTCACGCATGCGAACCGTCCGCCGCTGGCCGACAAGGACGAGGCGTGGAAGGACGAGGTTGCGCCCGAGGAAGGCTCGCCTTTCCGTCCGCTTTATGATGACAAGATCAAGTTCAACGGCCAGCCGATCGCACTGGTCGTCGCGGAGGACTGGGAAACCGCGAAATTTGCAGCGACGCTCGTGCGGGTCGAATATGAGCAGCATGGTTTTGCGACCGACCTCGAAGGCGAGCGCAGCAACGCGGCCGAAAAAGACAAGCCGCACAAGCCGCGGGGCGACGCCGTAGCCGCCCTTGCGGAAGCTGATGTGCGCCACGAGGCGGACTACGTGATACCGACCGAGCATCACAACCCGATGGAGCTCTACGCGACCACGGCGGTCTGGGACAGCAATGGCAAGCTCACGATCTACGACAAGACCCAAGGCGTCCAGAACGTCCACAAGTTTCTATGCGGCGTGTTCGACAAGAAGCCGGATGACATTCGCGTGGTCTCGCCATACGTCGGCGGCGCCTTCGGCTCCGGCTTGCGGCCGCAATATCAGGTGGTGCTGGCAACGCTCGGCGCGCTCGCGCTGAAGCGAAACGTTCGCGTCGTGCTGACGCGCCAGCAGATGTACGGGCTCGGCTACCGGCCGATGACCATCGAGCGCGTCGGGCTCGGCGCAAAATCGGACGGTACGCTCGACGCGGTCACGCACGAGGCCATTGCCGTCACCTCGCGCTACGAGGATTTTGCCCGCAACGATACCGGCTGGGCCGAACAGCTCTACAAGAGCCCGAACAGCCGCTTCTCCCACAAGCTGGTTCACCTTGACGTCTCCACGCCCTGCGACATGCGCGCACCGGGCGCGGCGTCGGGCGTCTGCGCGCTCGAATGTGCCATGGACGAGCTTGCCGTTGCTCTCAAGCTCGATCCGGTCGAACTGCGGCTGAAGTGCTACTCGGACCGCGATCAGAGCGAAAACCTCCCTTACACCAGCAAGCAATTGCGCGAATGCTACGCGCGCGGCGCGGACGCCTTCGGCTGGAGCGGCCGCAATCCTGCGCCGCGCTCGATGCGCGACGGCAAGGATCTGGTCGGCTGGGGCATGGCGACAGGCGTGTGGGAAGCACTGCAGATGCCGGTTGCCGTCCGTATCGTGCTGACGTCGAACGGACATGCCGAGGTGTCATGTGCCGCATCCGACATCGGCACCGGCACCTACACCATTGTGGCGCAGGTCGCGGCCGACGCACTCGGCCTGCCGATCGAGAACATCAGCGTCCGGCTCGCAGATTCCACCCTGCCGCAGGCGCCTGTCGAGGGCGGCTCCTGGATGGCTGCCTCGAGCGCACATGCGGTGCTCGCAGCCGCCGAGGAGGTGCGCAAGGAGGTGTTAGGTCTGGCCGGGAAAATCCCTGGCTCGCCGCTCGCCGGCACCGCGTTGGCCGATACGGTCCTGATCGACGGCAGCATTGCCAGCGCCAGCGACAACAGCCGCGCAGTCTCGATCGCCGACGCGATGCGCCATGGCGGCGTCGAACGTATCGAGAAGGAGAAGCTCAACCAGTTCGATGAGGACAAGAAGCACGCGCGCAATACCCATTCGGCCGTCTTTGCCGAGGTCAAGGTGGACGAGGAGCTAAACGTCATTCGCGTGACGCGGGTCGTGAGCGCCGTCGCGGCCGGACGGATTCTCAACACCAAGACCGGCCGCAGCCAGATCATGGGCGGCGTGGTCTGGGGGATCGGGATGGCCCTGCACGAGGAGACGGTGATGGATCACCGCTTCGGACGGATCATGAACGCGAACATCGCCGAGTACCACATCCCGGTGAATGCAGATGTTCGCGACATCGACGTGATCTTCGTCGACGAGCCGGACGCGCACATCAACGCGCTCGGCATCAAGGGCATTGGCGAAATCGGCATTGTCGGCGTCCCCGCGGCGATCGCAAACGCCGTCTATCACGCCACCGGCAAGCGCATCCGCCGCTTCCCCATCACATTGGACAAGCTTCTCGACTGAGACGCCGGTCATCCGACCGGCCCGCTCGGGATCGCGCCCGCTGTCATCCAGCTGTCATCAAATGTGTCGAGACCTGTCGGTCTCGCACATTCGGGATGGACAATGGATTATTTCAAGCGCTTCAACTTCCTGTTTGCCGCACCTGTGTTCGACGCCGACGACCTCGAAGGCGTGCGCTTCAACCAGATCATCGAGGAGATCCAGCGTTCCGGCTTCGAGGTCGTTCGCGCCCGCAAGCTGGAGGACGCGGAGATGGCGGTGCAGACCGATGCCGCGATCGGCTGCATGGTGGTGGATTGGGGCAAGAAGGGCCTGGAGGGCAAGACCTCGGCGCTGATCAACTTGATGCGGCGGCGCGGCCTCGATTTCCCGATCATCCTCCTGATCCGGCGCAAGCGGTTCGAGGATCTCCCGGTCGAGGTGCTCGACTTCATCGACGGTTATGTCTTCCTGTCCGAGGAGACACCGACCTTCATCGCCAAGAACCTGATCAGCCGTCTGAAGCAATATGCAGAGACGCTGAAGACGCCGTTCTTCGGCGCGCTGGTCGACTATGCCGAGGAGGGCAACCAGCTATGGACCTGTCCGGGCCACAATGGCGGCGTGTTCTACAACCGCAGCCCGATCGGACGGGTCTTCGTCGAACATCTCGGCGAGTCCGTATTTCGCGACGATCTCGACAATTCCGTGCTCGACCTCGGTGACCTCCTCACCCATGAAGGACCGGCGTTGAAGGCACAGAAGGAAGCCGCCCAGATCTTTGGCGCCGAAAAGACCTATTTCGTGCTCAACGGGACCTCGACCTCGAACAAGGTTGCGCTCGGCGCCCTCGTCACCGACGGCGATCTCGTACTGTTCGACCGCAACAACCACAAGGCTGCCCATCACGGCGCGCTGATGATCAATGGCGGCGTCCCGGTCTACGTGCCGACCATCCGCAATGCCTGGGGCCTGATCGGCCCGATGCGCTGGGATATGCTCGACGAAAAAGCCTTGCGCGAGGCAATCCGCAATCATCCCCTGGTCACGGACAAGGACGCCTGGCGCAAGGAGCGGCCGTTCCGCGTCGCCGTGGTCGAGCAGTGCACCTATGACGGCACCATCCACAGCGCCGAGATGATCTTGAAGCGCATCGGCCATCTCTGCGAGTATATCCTGTTCGACGAGGCCTGGGCAGGCTTCATGAAGTTCCACCCGCTCTATGCAGGCCGCTTCGCCATGGGGCTGGCGAACCTTCCCCCCGAGGCACCCGGGATCATCGCGACGCAGTCGACCCACAAGCAGCTCGCGAGCTTCTCGCAGGCATCCCAAATCCACATCAAGGATCGTCACATCCGCGGCCAGAAGCGACGCGTCGAGCACCGCCGCTTCAATGAAAGTTTCATGCAGCACGCTTCCACGTCGCCATTCTACCCGCTGTTCGCCTCGCTCGACGTCGGCGCGCAGATGATGAAGGGCCGCTCCGGCGAAGTGCTGTGGGACGACACCATCCGGCTCGGCGTCGAGCTGCGCAAGAAGATCCGCGCGATGCGCAGGGAGTTCGAGGAGAAGGAGCAGAATCCGGACAGGCGCTGGTTCTTCGAACCCTTCGTCCCCGATCGCGTCGCCATTCCCGATGTCAGCCACGCCGGCGCTTCGCACAACGTCGCCTGGGAAACACTCTCCACCGACGAGCTCGCCACCAATCCTGCGCTGTGGCAGCTCTCCCCCGACAGCGCCTGGCATGGCTTCCCTGGCCTCAGCGAGGGCTTCGCCATGACCGATCCGAACAAGCTGACGCTGCTCACGCCCGGCTTCGATCGCATCACCGGCGGCTATGTCGATCACGGCATCCCCGCCCCGGTCGTCGCGCAATATCTGCGCGAGAACCGCATCGTCCCCGAGAAGAACGACCTCAACTCCTTGCTCTTCCTGCTTACCCCGGGCGTCGAGGCAAGCAAGGCGGGCACGCTGATCTCTGGTCTCGTCGCCTTCAAGAGGCTGCACGACGACAATGCGCTGCTTGCGGACGTTATCCCGGAGTTCTCCCAGCGGCGGCAGGCGCGCTATGCCGGCGTGCGGCTGCGCGACCTCTGCGGCGAGATGCACCGCTTCTTTCGCGCCGCCGACGTCAGCGCGCTTCAGGCGCGACAGTTCATGCCCGAGCATATGCCTGACATCGTGATGTCGCCCCGCGATGCCGCGCGCTACCTGTTCCGCAACGATGTCGACTATCTGCCGATCGAGGCGATCACGGGCCGTATCGCCACCACACCCTTCGTGGTCTATCCCCCCGGCATCGCCACCATCGTGCCCGGCGAGCGGCTGACGGAACGGGCCAAGCCCATGCTGGATTATCTCAAGATGTTCGAGACCTGCTTCAACACGTTCCCGGGCTTCGACGTGGAAATCCAGGGCGTCTACAAGGAGATCGATGCGCAGGGGCGCATCGGGCTCTATACTTACGTCGTTACCGAGTAGGTGCCGATGAACGAAACTGCGATTGCGCGCCCGGATGACGGGCCGGTCCTGGTACGGCCCTCACGCGAGAGCGATGTCGAGGCGATGCTGGCGATCTACCGCCATCACGTCCGCAACGGCGTGCCGCGCGACGTCGAGGGAACCGGTGCGCCCGAGCCGGACGATCTGCGCGACCGGCGCAAGAACCTGAAGCAGACCCGCCTGCCGCATCTGGTCGCGGCCTACCGCGGCGAAGTCGTGGGCTATGCCTACGCCGTGCTGTTCCGCAAGCGTCCAGCCTATCGCTACACCGCCAAGCATTCGATCTACGTCCACCACGAGCATCTTGGCCGCGGGGTCGGACGGCTGTTGCTCCAGGAATTGATCGATGCTTGTGCAGCCGCCGGCTTCCGCCAGATGATTGGCTATATCGATGCCGACAATGCGCCCTCGCTGGCGTTGCACGAGAAGTTCGGTTTCGCGCGCGCCGGCCTTCTGTGTGGTGTCGCCTATCGCCACGGTCACTGGTCCGACACCGTCATGGTACAGCGCTCGCTCGGCGCTGGCGTCACTGCGCCACCTGTCACGGCGCCCCGGCGCTAGGCGCTCACGACGGAAAGTCAGCCGGTCTGACCTGGATGCGGTCGGCATGCAACGACCAGTGGTGCAACGCCTGGTCCTCGCAAAACCTTGCCTTCGCCCGCTCTCTGGCTTCGTCCTCGTCGGAAGCGTCGATCTCGAGCGTGCCCTGGCACACCTCGATCTGCCGGCCGTACTGGCCGAGCACGTCCTTCATGAACCTGACCACATAAGTTGACATGGGACCTCCTGCCTGCCCCGGCGGCGCTCACTCTAATCCCATTTAGGCGGAATCCGGGAGGGAGATTTTGACGCGGATCAAAGTCGGGCGCGGTTCCCGTCCGCCGATCATTAGGCAGCAGGAGCGCCGCCCACGGAAGGACAAAGCGACTGCCGACTACGCCGGCGTCACACCAAACGCCTGCTTGAAACGCTCGGCATAGCGTGGCCAGACCTCCGGATTGATGATGCGCGGCGGGCGCTTGCCGTCCAGCGTATCCAGCACCTGCTCGGCCGCGATGCGGCCCATGTTCTGCCGCGCCTCGATCGTGACGCCGGCGGTATGCGGGCTCGCCAGCACATTGTCGAGCTGGAGCAGCGGATGCTCCGGCGGCGGCGGCTCCTTGGACCAGACGTCGAGACCGGCACCCGCAATGCGCTTGTCACGCAAGGCCTGGAGCAGCGCATCTTCATCGTGAATGAATCCGCGCGCCGTGGTGATAAAGTACGCATGCGGCTGCATCAATCCAAACTCGCGCACGCTGATCATGTTGCGGCTGCCCTTGTCGAGCGGACAGGAGATCGAGACGAAATCGGCGCGGCGCAAGAGCTCGTCGAGCTCGACCTTCTCGCCGCCCCGCTCGGCCATCACCTCGGCCGTCAGGTAAGGATCGTAGGCCAGCACCTTCATGCCGAACAGGCCCTTGCACAGCGCGGCGATGCGGCGACCGACATTGCCGAGGCCGATGATGCCGACGGTCTTGTGCTCGATCTCGTTGCCGACGAGTTCGTTGCGGTTGACGTTGGACTCCCTGCGGAGCTTGCGATCGGACTGGATGATGCGCTTGGACAGCGTCAGCATCATCGCCAGCGCATGCTCGGCGACGGAATGGGCGTTGCCGCCGGACTGGTTGACGACCAGCACGCCGGCATCGGTGCAGGCCTCAACGTCGACAGGATCGAATCCCGCGCCGTTGCTGGAGACCAGCAGCAGGTTCGGCGCGCGCTTCAGGAAGGCAGCATCGACATGGAAGTGCGGGGCCAGTTCGTCACGGGCGGCGCCGATCTGGTAGACATGAGCCGCTTCGATGATCGGCGCGAAATATTCCGCGGGGCTCTCGTTCTCGATGCGATCGAGCCGGACGTCGGGCCGCGCCTTCAGGATGTCGATGTAGATCGGGTTGGCCAGATATTTGACGTAGAAGACGCGCTTGCTGTTGACGGACATCAGGACCCTTCCGGCTCTCTCCAGGAGATCCGCAGGGCCAGCGCTTCGCGCGCTCCTGTCATGCGTTCCTCCGTTCTCTTGTTTTGCCGCTTATGACACGGCGGCACCGGCCGCGGCAGGTCGTCTGGCGCAGATCACGGTGCAGCCCGGACATGTTGACAATCCCGCTGCCTGCGTCAAGTTCGGCAGACCGCCGCGACGGCCAAGACGATGGCCACGACAAAGGCAAAACATCAAGAAGCTGCGCGGCCGAAGGGAGAACGCAATGGCGATTGCGGAGCAACAAGCCTCGTCCGAGGCGGCGCAGACCTCCAGTGACAACAGCTGGCACGGCATCGTCCTGCAAACCCTGAAGCGGAACGAGATCAGCCTCGTCCCTTACGTGCCCGACCGCGTGCTGACGCCGCTGATCAAGAACCTGCACGCCGATCCCTTCTTCACCACCTTTGCCACCGCCCGCGAGGAGGAGGCCGTCGGCATCATCTCGGGCGCCTGGATGGGCGGACGGCGGGGCGCGGTGCTGATGCAGACCTCGGGCTTTGCGACGCTCGCCAACGTGCTGGCCTCGCTCGCGGTGCCCTACCAGATTCCACTGATCATGTTCGTGTCCGAGCGCGGCACGCTCGGCGAATTCAACTACGGCCAGTCACTGGTCTGCCGCACCATGCGTCCGGTGCTGGATTCGCTGGCGCTGGAGCATCACACCATCACTCGGCTCGACGAGCTCGAATTCATTGCCGACCGTTCGATCAAGCAGGCCGTCACGACGCAGGCCCCGGTGGCCCTGATCCTCAACCCGCTGCTCACGGGCGGCAAGGTGTTCGACAAGTGAGGCCGGCGCATATGAATACAGACGCGCGCAACACCAAAGTGATGAACCGCTTCGACGTCACCTCGCGCCTGATCGCGAAACTCGAGCACGAGGAAGCCGTGATCGGTGGCATCGGCAATACCAATTTCGACCTCTGGGCCGCCGGCCACCGTCCGCAGAATTTCTACATGCTCGGCAGCATGGGGCTCGCCTTCCCGATCGCGCTGGGCGTGGCGCTGGCGCAGCCGGACCGGCGCGTCTTCGCGCTCGAAGGCGACGGCTCGCTGCTGATGCAGCTCGGCGCGCTCTCGACGATCGCGGCGTTGAAGCCGAAGAACCTCACCATGATCGTAATGGACAACGGCATCTATCAGATCACCGGCGCGCAGCCGACACCGGCCGCGAACGTGGCTGACATCGTTGCCATCGCGACCGGCTCCGGGCTTGCCAACAGCGCCTGGGCCGCGGACGAGGAGGATTTCGAGCGTCTGATTGAGAAAGCCATGTCCGCTGGCGAGCCGAGCCTGATCGCCGTTCGTATCGATGACAAGCCGGGCGCCGGCGCCACCCGACGCGATCCCGTACAAATCCGGGAACGCTTCATGCACGGCCTTGGCGTGCGCGAGCCACTTTAACGTTTCGTCATTAACTACACGGCGATCTGATCCTGGCGGCTCGGCAGCCTGCTGCAATCCGTGCTAAGCGGTGCGGATGTCCATTTTCGTTCGCTCCTCTGCCTGGCTGCTTGCCGCCGCCGTCGCCTTTGCAACCCTTGGCCCGCCCGGCCTGCGGCCCCATTCCGACCTCGGCCAGGACGGCGAACATGCCCTTGCCTTCGTCCTGGTGGGACTAGCCTTCGGCCTCGCCTATCCGCGCCGCCGCCTGTCGGCCACAGCCATCGCGGTGGTGCTGATCGGCCTGCTCGAACTGATGCAATTCTGGGCACCGGGACGGCATGCGCGGCTGGAGGACTTTCTGGTCGATGCCGGCACTACCTGCATCGGCTTTGCGCTGGCGGCCGTCGCCGATCGGGCCATGACGCGGTTTCGCGCAAATTCGGCCCTGACGAGCCAAGGCCCCGCGGAGTGATGCTCCGCAGGGCCCGTCTCTTCAAAGCTCTCGCTCCGATCGGTCAGTCGATGATCTTGACGACGCGGCGCGTGCGCGGCTCCACGATCACGCGGCGATCGTTCACGACCGCATAACGGTATTCGGTGTAGTTCGGCACGGGCCGCAGCACCACGGTCGGCGGCAGTGGCTCGCCGACCACGACGCGCTCGTGAACCACGACGGAATCATCGCGCGGAATTCCGCCCAGGATCGCGTTCGGAATTTCAAGGCCGGCGCCCACGGCTGCACCGACGGTACCACCGACCATTGCTCCGACCGGGCCGCCGATGTCGCCGCCCGCGCGTGCGCCGTTCCTGGCGCCCTCTTCGGTCGTCGACTGAGCAAAGGCCGCACTCGACGCCAGCAGCGACGCGGCAGCCAACGAAATCGCAAGACGGGTTTTCATGTGCTTATGTCTCCAGTGATTGTTGTGCGCCTTCAACCGCGGGGCCGGATCATTGTTCCGGTTCCCCGCCCGATCTAGACCGCACCAAAACCGGAGACTGTTACCCGGTAACAGTTCAGGCCGCAGCGATCTCGTGGCCCGCCATCAGTTCCAGCGCGCGCACCATCGCCGAGTGGTCCCAGCCCTTGCCGCCATGCGCGGCGCAGGACGAGAACAGTTGCTGCGCCACTGCCGTGCTCGGCAGCGACAGGCCGAGCGCGCGGGCGCCTTCAAGCGCGAGGTTGAGATCCTTCTGGTGCAGCTCGATGCGGAAGCCGGGATCGAAATTGCGCTTCACCATGCGTTCGCCATGCACTTCGAGAATCCGCGACGACGCAAAGCCGCCCATCAAGGCCTGCCGCACCAGTGCCGGATCCGCACCGGCTTTCGACGCGAACAGCAGCGCTTCGCTGACCGCCTCGATCGTCAACGCGACGATGATCTGGTTAGCTACCTTCGTCGTCTGGCCGTCGCCATTGGCGCCGACCCGGGTGACGTTCTTTCCCATCCGGTCGAAGATCGGCTTCATGGTGTTGAAGGCGCGCTCGGGGCCACCGACCATGATGGTCAGGCTTGCCGCCTTGGCACCGACCTCCCCGCCTGACACCGGTGCGTCGAGATAATCCGCGCCGAGCGCCTCGATCTTCTTCGCAAACTCCTTGGTTGCCAGCGGCGAGATCGAGCTCATGTCGACCACGATCTTGCCCTTGGAAATGCCGCCCGCGACGCCGTCCTTGCCGAACAGCACGGCCTCCACATGCGGGGTATCCGGCACCATGATGATGACCGCATCCGCCTCCTCCGCAACCTCCTTGCTTGACTTGCAGGCAACGCCGCCGCCGGCGATCAGCTCGGGTGCGACCGGCCCGACATCGTGCAGGAGAACGCGATGGCCTGCAGCCAAAAGATGACCGGCCATCGGCCGTCCCATGGTGCCAAGTCCGATAAAGCCGATGTCGATCATGTCAAAGTTTCCTCAGGTCTCGAAAGTCTGCGCCGCGTGCCAGGACAGGCCGTCCAGCGTCGTGGTGCGCGGCTTGTATTCGCAACCGATCCAGCCGCGATAGCCGATCGCGTCGAGATGGCGGAACAGGAAGGGATAGTTGATCTCGCCGGTGCCGGGCTCGTTGCGACCGGGATTGTCGGCGAGCTGGATGTGCGCGATCTGCGGCAGATATTCCTGCATGGTGCGGGCGAGATCGCCCTCCATGATCTGCATGTGATAGATGTCGTACTGGATGAACAGATTGTTCGAGCGCACCTCCGAGATCAGCTGCACGGCCTGCTCGGTGCCGTTGAGGAAGAAGCCGGGAATGTCGAGCGTGTTGATCGGCTCGACCAGAAGCTTGATGTTCTCGCGCGCCAGGGTCGACGCCGCAAAGCGCAGATTCCCGACCAGCGTTTCGTTGAGATCACGCGGATCGGCATCGACAGGCGCGATGCCGACGAGACAGTTGAGCTGCTCGCAATCGAGCGCCTTGGCATAGTCGATGGCGCGAAACACGCCGTCCCTGAACTCGCTGACACGATCAGGCAGGACCGCGATGCCGCGCTCGCCTGCCGCCCAATTGCCGGCCGGCAGATTGTGCAGCACCTGCGTCAGCCCGTGGCTGTCGAGCTGCTCGCGCAGCTGCGCCTTGTCGAATTCATAGGGGAAGAGGTACTCGACCCCGGAAAAGCCCGCCGCTTTGGCCGCGCCGAAGCGGTCCACGAACGGCATCTCGTTGAAGAGCATGGTGAGGTTCGCAGCGAATTTCGGCATGTTGCTGTTCCCTATTCCGCCGGCTGCAGCACGCCGGGCCGCGCGGTCGCGACCTCGTCGAGCGGCAGATCCAGCACCTCCTCGAACTCGACGATGTTGTCGATCTCCGTGCCCATCGCGATGTTGGTGACGCGTTCGAGGATGAACTCGACCATCACAGGCACGCGGTACTTCGCCATCCATTCGCGTGCGGTGGCGAACGCGGCCTGCGCGTCCTTGGGATTGGTGACGCGGATCGCCTTGCAGCCGAGCCCTTCGGCGACGGCGACGTGATCGACGCCGTAGCCGCCGAGCTCGGGCGCGTTGATGTTCTCAAAGGAGAGCTGGACGTGATAATCCATGTCGAAGCCGCGCTGGGCCTGGCGGATCAGGCCGAGATAGGAATTGTTCACGACGACGTGGATGTAGGGCAGGTTGAATTGCGCTCCGACCGCGAGCTCCTCGATCAGGAACTGGAAGTCGTAGTCGCCCGAGAGCGCGACGATATCGCGATCCGGGCACGCCGCGCGCACGCCGAGCGCCGCGGGCAGCGTCCAGCCGAGCGGTCCCGCCTGCCCGGCATTGATCCAGTTGCGCGGCTTGTAGACACCCAAAAACTGCGCGCCGGCGATTTGCGAAAGGCCGATCACGGAGACGTAGCAGGTGTCACGGCCAAAGGCCTTAGTCATCTCCTCGTAGACGCGCTGTGGCTTGATCGGGACGTTATCGAAATGGCTCTTGCGCAACATCGTTTTCTTGCGGTCGCGGCAGGAAGCGGGCCATGCCTGGCGCTCGCGCAACCTGCCTGACCGGCGCCACTCTCTGGCGACGGCGACGAACAGTTCGAGCGCCGCCTTCGCGTCCGAGACGACGCCGAGATCGGGATTGAACACGCGCCCGATTTGCGTCGGCTCGATGTCGACATGCACGAAGGTGCGCCCCTTGGTGTAGGTCTCGACCGAGCCGGTGTGGCGGTTTGCCCAGCGGTTGCCAATGCCGAGTACGAAATCGGATTCGAGCATGGTGGCATTGCCGTAACGATGGCTGGTCTGAAGACCGACCATGCCGGCCATCAGCACGTGGTCGTCGGGGATGGCGCCCCAGCCCATCAGCGTTGGCACGACCGGCACGTTGGCGATCTCGGCGAACTCGACCAGAAGGTCGGACGCGTCGGCATTGATCACACCGCCGCCCGCGACGATCAGCGGCCGTTCGGCGGCATTGAGCATCTCCAGCGCCTTCTCGACCTGCTTGCGGGTCGCGGTGGGCTTGTAGATGGGCAACGGCTCATAGGTCTCGTCGTCGAACTCGATCTCCGCAAGCTGCACGTCGAGCGGCATGTCGATCAGCACCGGGCCGGGCCTTCCCGAGCGCATGATGTGAAAGGCCTGGCTGAACACGCGAGGCACCAGCCCGGGCTCGCGCACGATCACCGCCCATTTGGTCACGGGCTTTGCGATCGATTCGATGTCAACGGCCTGGAAATCCTCCTTGTAGAGCCGCGCCCGAGGCGCCTGCCCGGTGATGCAGAGGATCGGGATCGAGTCGGCGATCGCCGAATAGAGCCCGGTGATCATGTCGGTGCCCGCCGGCCCCGAAGTTCCGATGCAGACGCCGATATTGCCGGCCTTGGCCCGCGTGTAGCCCTCGGCCATGTGCGAGGCGCCCTCGACATGGCGCGCCAGGATGTGGCGGATCGAGCCGCGCTTCTTCAGCGCCGAGTAGAGCGGATTGATCGCGGCCCCGGGAACGCCGAAGGCAGTCGAGATGCCTTCCTTCTCCAGAATTCGCACGGCAGCATCGATGGCTCGCATCTTCGCCATATCGGACCTCGCTTGAGTTGCATTGGCTCGAGCGAGATCATCAGGCCCGCGAGGGCTGCACTCAACGAGATCGATTTTATTTTCCACGATGCGGCAGCCGCGGAAAAATCGCGGCAGCTTCAGTCAGTTAGATCGAGACACGCGTGAAAGCGATCACTCGAACAGCGGCGCCAGCTCCATCTGCGGCACCAGCACGAGACCCTTGTCGGTGATACGAATTTCCGGAATGACCGATAGCGGAATCAAATTGAAGCCCATGTAGGGGATGGTGCAGCCGGCTTCCGCCCATTCCTTCTTCAGCACCTTGACCTCTTCGGCCACCTCGGTGACGCGCTTGTCGGAGAGGAGGCCGGCGATCGGCAGCGGCACCAGCGCCCTCACCTTGCCCTCGGCGACGAGGCAGACGGCGCCCTGTTGCTCCTTGATGGCGGCCACCGCAACCTGCATCTCGGCCTCGTTGGTTCCGGCAACAATGATGTTGTGGCTGTCATGGCCGACGCTGGACGCGACCGCGCCGCGCTTCAGGCCAAAGTCCTTCAACAGGCCATAGGCGACATTGCCGGCCGATTTGCCATGGCGCTCGACCACCGTGACAAAGCACAGGCTGTAGCGCGCGAACAATTCCGGCCAATCCTTGGCCGGCTCGATCTCGATCTTCTCATGGATCAGCGTGATGCCGGGCAACGCGGTCTTGATGGCGTTGACGGTGCAGGCCTTCAGCGGCAGCTCCGGCGTCAGCTTCAGCTTCTCCGGCAGCTTCACAGTCGCGTAGGCCGCCTGCGGGTATTGATAGCGCTGCGACAGCGCCTGATCGAGCTTCGGCGTGATCTTGCGGTTTTCGACCACGAGTTCGCCGCCATACCAGGTGCATTGCGGCTTCAAATTGTCGTCCATCAGCACCAGATCGGCCCGGCGCCCGCCCCCGAGCCCGCCGATATCGCTGTCCATGTTGAAGCGCGTGGCGCCATGCAGCGAGCCCATTGACCAGGCCTGCTCGGGCGACATTCCCGCCTTCACCGCCTCCCGCACCACCCAGTCGAGACCGAACAGCAGGAGATCATCGGCGTCGCGATCGTCGGTGCACACGGCGGTGCGCTTGTGCGAAGCGCCGAGCTCGGTGATAGTGCGGATCGCCTGCGGCAGCGAGTGCCACGGTGTGGTCGGCGGTCCCCCGCGCAGGAACACCCAGACGCCGGCATCGAGCAAATCGTCAGCGATGTCGCGGTCGATCGCCTCGTGCGTATCGGTGACGCCGCTCGCCGCATAGGCCGCAACGAACTCGCGGCCATAGACATGGCCGGATACAGGCCGCCCGCGCTTCAGGGCGGCGGCGAGGATCGCATGGCTGCGCTCGTCCCCCATGGTGACGGGCACAAAATCCATCTTCTCGCCGAGCCCGACAGCCTCCGGCCAACGGTCGAACAGGCCGGCGATCTTGTCCGGCGTGAGGTCGCCGCCCGCGGTCTCGAGTGCGGCTGAGGTGGCCGGCACCGTGCTTGGCACAGTCAAAAAGATCGACAACGGCGCCTCGCGCGCGTCCTCCAGCATCGCCTCGACGCCGGCGACGTCCATGACGTTGCCGATCTCGTGGCTGTCGCAGAAGATCGTAGTGGTGCCGTTGAGCAATGCGGCCTCGGCGTAGGCGCAGGCCGTCACCATCGAGGATTCGATGTGGATGTGCGGATCAACCAGGCCCGGCGCGATAATGCCGCCGGCGGCATCGTAAACCGGCACGTGGCCGAAGACTTTCTTCGCAGCACCGGCCGGCTTCACCACAGCAACGCGGCCGCCGGTGATCCAGACCTCGCGGCTCGCGTGGATACGCTCCGAATAGGTCGAGAGCACCCGCGCGCCGGTGACGACGAGATCCGGCGCGACACGCGCCGAGGCCACATCGGCGAGACGGCGGGTCATCGAATGCAGCGGTGCGACGGCGAAGCGGGTAAGTCTGGTCATCAGGACCCTCGCGTGGCGTTATGGCCCTGCGATGGTTACGCTCCGCGCCGGACCGGGCAAGCGCAAATATAACGGCACGCCCTGCTTACGCCTTAGGCGGCGAACCGCCTGCCGCCGCCGGCCTCGCGGGTCTGCGCGAGTTCCGTCGTCTCGGGGCCGCTGCGGCAGCGGCCTTGACCCGAATCCGCATCGACCTCCCGTTCTGCTCGTCGATCTCGAAGGAATTCGTCTTGCGCACGAGGTCGCTCAGTTTGCGGAAGCCGAACGTTCTCGGATCGAAATCGGACGCGAGATTGGCAAGTTGGCGACCGACCTCCCCGAGCGTCACCCAGCCGTCCTCGCTCTCCATCTGGGTGATGACCTTCTTGATGATGGGGGTTGCGGCATCAAGCGGCTGAAGCGACGTCGATCGCGAGGCGGCGTCCTGGGTGTTCGCCGACGCGGGAAGCAGGTTCTCCGTGTAGACGAACCTTCGACAGGCCTGCCGGAAGCTCTCGGGCGTCTTCTGTTCGCCGAATCCAAAGACATCGATGCCCTGCTCCCGGATCCGGGCGGCGAGACGTGTAAAATCGCTGTCCGACGACACCAGGCAAAAGCCGTCGAAGCGGCCGCTGTGAAGCAGGTCCATCGCGTCGATGACCAGGGTGATGTCCGACGCATTCTTTCCGGTCGTATAGGCGAACTGCTGCTGCGGGATGATGGCGTGTTTCGACAGGATGTCGGCCCAACCCCTCGACCTGGCATTGGAGAAGTCGCCGTAGATGCGGCGAACGCTGGCCTCACCGATCTTGGCAATCTCCTCGAACAGTCCATCGGCGATCTTTGCCGAAGCATTGTCGGCATCAATCAGGACAGCGAGACGGGGCGAACGGAGCTCTGACGGCATGACTTTTCCCACGAGATGGAGGTAACATTAGAAGACGCTCGCCTCGGGATGGCTAGTCCTCGTTCGCCTTGAAGCGTCCCATCCCTTTCAGCACGAAGGGTGCCAGCAGCGCGATCAACGCCAGCGCAAGCAGCGTCGCCGAGATCGGGCTCTGGAGCAGCGTCATGGGATCGCCGAGGCTGATCGCGAGCGCGCGACGCAGCTGGCTCTCGGCGATCGGGCCGAGGATCAGGCCAACCACGACGGGTGCGATCGGAAAATCGAACCGCCGCATCAGAAAGCCGAGCACGCCGAAGCCGGCCAGCATCGACAGTTCGACCACCGACGGCTTTGCGGCGATGGTGCCCATGGTCGCGAACACGAGGATGCCGGCATAGAGCCACGGCTGCGGGATCGCCAGCAGCCGCACCCACAGACCGACCAGCGGCAGATTGAGCACCAGCAGCATGCAATTGGCGATGAACAGGCTCGCGATCAGGCCCCACACGAGGTCAGGCCGCTCGGCGAACAGCAGCGGCCCCGGGTTGAGGCCGTATTGCTGGAAGCCCGCCAGCATCATCGCGGCCGTCGCCGAGGTCGGCAATCCCAGCGTCAGGAGCGGCACCAGCGTGCCCGCAGCCGAAGCGTTGTTGGCGGCCTCCGGTCCTGCAACGCCTTCGATCGCGCCCTTGCCGAATTCTTCGGGGTGTTTGGTCAGCCGCTTCTCGCAGGAATAGGACAGGAAGGTGGGGATTTCCGCGCCGCCGGCGGGCAGCGCACCGATCGGGAAGCCGAACATGGTGCCGCGCAGCCATGGCTTCCACGATCGCTTCCAGTCTTCCTTGGTCATCCACAGCGAGCCGCGCACCGGCTCGAGCTTCTCCTCAGTGTGGTGGCGGCGCGATGCGACGTAGAGCGCCTCGCCCACCGCGAACAGGCCGACCGCGAGCGTCGTCACCTCGACGCCGTCGAGCAGCTCGGGCACGCCGAACGCAAGCCGCGCCTGACCGGTCAGCTTGTCGATGCCGACGAGGCCCAACGTCAGACCAATGAACAGGCTGGTCAGGCCGCGGATCGGGGAATCGCCGAAGGTCGCCGACACCGTGACGAAGGCGACGCACATCAGCGCGAAATAATCCTCCGGGCCAAAGCGCACGGCGAAATCGACCAGCCACGGCGCGAGAAAGGCAAGCCCGATAGTGGCGATCGTGCCCGCGACGAAGGAGCCGATCGCGGAGGTCGCGAGCGCCGGCCCGCCGCGGCCGGCCTTGGCCATCTTGTTGCCTTCGAGCGCCGTCGCCATCGAGGCGCTCTCGCCGGGCGTGTTGATCAGGATGGCGGTGGTCGATCCGCCATACATGCCGCCGTAGTAGATGCCGGCAAACATGATCAGCGAACCGCCGGGATCGAGCTTGTACGTCACCGGCAGCAGCAGCGCGACCGTGAGCGCCGGACCGATGCCGGGCAGCACGCCCACGGCGGTGCCGAGGAACACGCCGATCAGGGCGTAGAGGAGATTCATCGGCTGCACGGCGACCGCCATGCCATGCGCCAGCGCGGCGAAGGTGTCCATCACAGCAGTCGCTCCAGGGGGCCGGCCGGAAGGCTCAACGTCAACAACCGGTCGAACGCGAGGTAAATGAGGATCGACATCACGAGGGCGATGGCGGAATCGACGAGGACGGCGCGACGCCCAAATGCTGCCGAGGTCGTGACGAACAGCGCCGACGTCGCCAGAATGAACCCGCCGCCGAAGCCGATGATGCCGATCAGCAGCGCAAGGCCCGCGAGGATCAAGACCACCGGTACGGGATCGGCGCTCTCGCGCGCCGGCAAATGACCGCGCAGCGCGTCAACGAGATTGCCGATCGCGAGCAGCGCGAGACCGGTGGCGATCACGACCGGCATCGCCTCCGGCCCCATCCCGTACATCGTGGTCGATTGCAGGCCGCGCGCGTCCCAGACCAGCACCGCGGCAAGTAGCGCGAGCGACGCGGCGATGACGATGCCGGCGCGATCGACGCGCCGCGGTGGCTGGGCTGGATCGCCTGTGGTCATGACTTGACCAGGCCAACTGATCTCAGCACGTCGGTGACGCGCACGGTTTCCTTTTTCAGGAAGTCGGCGAAGGCGTCGCCGCCGAGATAGGCATCCTCCCAGCCCTTCTGCTTGAGGATGTCTTTCCAGGCGTCCGACTTCACCATCTTCTCGACCGCGTCGCTTAGCATCTTGCGCTGCTCCGGCGTGATTCCGGGAGGCGCGACCACCGAGCGCCAATTGGCGATCACGAGGTCGATGCCCTGCTCCTTGAAGGTCGGGATGTCGCTCCCTGGAATGCGCTTCTCCGAGGTCACGCCGATCGCGCGCAGCTTGCCGGACTTGATCTGCCCATCATATTCGCTGAGGCCGGAAATGCCGGCAGTGACCTTCGCGCCGAGAATGGCGGCGAGCGACTCGCCGCCGCCCGAGAACGGAATGTAGTTGATCTTCTTCGCGTCGGCGCCAACGGCGCCGGCGAACAATGCCGCCATCACATGATCGACGCCACCGGCCGAGCCGCCGGCGAAGGTCACTTTGGCGATGTCCGCCTTCACGGCTGCGGCCAGATCCTGCGCGGTCTTGATCGGCGAATTTGCCGGCACCACGATCACCTGGATTTCCTCGGTGAGGCGGGCGATCGGCGTCACCTGCTCGAGCGTGACGGGTGATTTGTTCATGGCGAGCGCGCCCACCATGACGAAGCCGTTGACCATCAGCTGGTTGCCGTCACCCTTGGCGCCGTTGACGAACTGCGCGATGCCGACACTGCCGCCTGCGCCGGGAACGTTTGTGACCTGCACGCTGCGCGCAACGCCGGCGGCGACCAGCGCCTGCTGCATCGAGCGCGCGGTCTGGTCCCAGCCACCGCCCGGCGCCGCCGGTGCCATCAGCTTGAGCTCGAGCTGCTGGGCAAAAGCCGGCGTGGCTGCCGCAAGGGTCAGCGCGACGGCTGCGCCGACGAGGCGCGCGGGAAGTTGAAACATGGGACGTCTCCGGGCTCATGCGGACGTTTGCCGCATCGTGTCGTTTGGTCGCATATCAGCCAAAACGGCCGACACTGTCCAGTGACATACCCCGGGTTTCCGATTAGCGGGGTGTCGGAACTGCCCCGCCGAGCGCGGCCGTCAGTTCGGCAGCAACATCGCGGACGATCTGCCCGATTTCCGGTAACCGCTGATCGGTCAGCCGGCTGGTCATGCCGGAGACCGAAATCGCCGCGAGCGGCTCGGCGCAATCGTTGTAGACCACCGCGGCAACGCAGCGCAGGCCCATGCAGGCCTCTTCATCATCCAGCGCGTAGCCTTGCTTGCGGATCTTTTCGAGCTCCTTGAACAGGTCGCTCGGCCGCACGATGGATTTCTCGGTCAGGCGTGGCATGCCGTGATGGCGGATGACGGCACCGACGTCCTCGTCGGAATAGGTCGCGAGCACCGCCTTGCCGACGCCGGAAGTCACCATGGGGACGCGGCCGCCGACCTGGGTCAGCGAGCGCATGATCTCGCGGCTCTCCATGCGGGTCAGCACGATGATGAACTCGTCGTCGACCATGGCAAGATTGGCGGTCTCGCGGGTAAGATCACGCAGCTTGCGCAAATAGGGGATGGCCTGGGCGCTGAAATTGCGCCGCCGCGCAAAGCTCGCGCCGACCGTGAAGCTGCGCACGCCGACATGCCATTTGGATTCGGCGCGGTCGAATTGCACGAAGCGGCGGCTTTCCAGCGTCGCCAGCAGGCGATGCACGGTCGAGGCGGAGAGCCCGGTGCGAACAGCGAGATCGCTGAGGCGATAGCCTTCGTCGTCCTCGGACAAAGTCTCGAGAATCGACAGCGCGCGATCGACGGATTGCACGCCGCCGTCGCGCACCTCGTTGTCGGCCTCCGACGGCGAGCGGGGCTCGAGCGGTTTACGCCGGATCACGTTCCTGCTCATCGCGACCTGACTGTTCTCGCCTCTCCCCGCGCGCGAGGAGAGGCGAAGCGGCATCGTCGACTCAGAGCAGCCCTGCCCCGCGCGCCCATTTGTACTTGGCGCCCAGGACCTCGACCGGCAGCTCGGTCGAGTATGCATAGGCCGGGATGCCATTCTGGTAGAGATATTCGGCGGCCTCCTCGACCTCGACGTCGCCGGCGAGCGAGGCGACGATCGGCTTCACGAAGCCCTTGGCCTCCATCTCCTTCTTCACCTCGACCATGTTGCGGGCGAACACCATCGGCGGCGTGACGATGGTGTGCCAGTAGCCGAGGATCAGCGAATGGATGCGCTCGTCCGTCAGGCCGAGCTTCACCGTGTTGACGTAGGTGATCGGCGGCTCGCCACCGGTGATGTCCACGGGATTTCCGGCCGCGCCAAACGGGGGGATGAACTTGCGGAAGGCTGCATCCAGATCCGCCGGCATCGCCATCAGCGACAGGCCGTTGTCGACGCAGGAGTCCGACAGCAGCACGCCCGAGCCGCCGGCACCGGTGATGATCAGCACGTTCTCGCCCTTCGGCGTCGGCAGCACCGGCACGCCGCGCGCGAACTCGAGCAGCTGCCGCAAGCTACGGGCGCGGATCACGCCGGACTGCGCCAGGACATCCTCGTAGATCTTGTCGTTGCCGGCGAGCGCGCCGGTGTGCGACGAGGCCGCCTTCGCACCGGCCGAGGTGCGACCGGCCTTGAGCACGATGACCGGCTTTTTCTTGGAAACGCGCTTTGCCGCTTCCGCGAAGGCGCGGCCGTCCTTAAGGTCTTCGCAGTGCTGCGCGATCAGGTTGGTGTTCGGATCCTGCTCGAAGAAGGCGAGCAGATCGTCCTCGTCGATGTCGGACTTGTTGCCGAGGCCGACGATGGCGGAAACGCCCATCTTGGCCGAACGGGAGAAGCCGATGATGGCCATGCCGATGCCGCCCGATTGCGAAGACAGTGCCGCGTGGCCCTTGACGTCATAGGCGGTGCAGAAGGTCGCGCAGAGATTGGCAGGCGTATAATAGAAGCCGTAGATGTTCGGTCCCATCAGGCGGATGTCGTACTTCTTGCCAACTTCGACGATCTCGGCCTGGAGTTCCGGCGCGCCGGCTTCCGCGAAGCCCGACGGGATCAGAACCGCGCCGGGAATTTTCTTCTCGCCGCATTCGGTGAGCGCCGCGGCCACGAACTTCGCGGGAATTGCGAACACCGCGGTGTCGATCACACCGGGCACGTCCTTGACGCTCTTATAGGCCTTGTAGCCGAGGATCTCGGCGGCCTTGGGATGGATCGGGTAGATGTCGCCCTTGTAGCCGCCGTTGATGAGGTTCTTCATCACGGAATTGCCGATCTTGCCGTCTTCGGCCGAAGCACCGACCACGGCAACCGCCTTCGGCTGCATGATGCGGCTCATGGCCGCGACGATCTCTTCGGTCGGGCGCGGCTTCGGCTTGGGCACGTAAGCGAAGTCGACGACGATGCGGACGTCGGCCGCGATCGCGTCCTTGGCCGTCGCGAACACCGGGTTGAGATCGAGCTCGACGATCTCGGGGAAATCGGTGACGAGCTGCGACACCTTGACGATGACATCGGCCAGCGCCGTGCGGTTCACCGGCTCGCCGCCGCGAACGCCCTTCAAAATTTCATGCGCCTGGATGCCGTCGAGCATCGACAGTGCGTCTTGCTTGGTCGCGGGCGCGAGGCGGAAGGTGATGTCCTTCAGGACTTCGACCAGCACGCCGCCGAGACCGAAGGCCACCAGCTTGCCGAACGAGGCGTCGGTGATCGACCCGACGATCACTTCGGTGCCGCCGGCCAGCATCTGCTGCACCTGGACACCCTCGATCTTGGCGTCGGACTTGTACTTCCTGGCGTTGCCGAGAATGGTCTCGTAGGCCTTCTCGGCGTCTTCGGCCGTCTTGAGGCCAACGATGACGCCGCCGGCTTCGGTCTTGTGGAGAATGTCCGGCGAGACGATCTTCATCACCACCGGGAAGCCCATCGAGGCGGCCATCTTGCCGGCCTCACCGGCCGACTTCGCCACCCCCTCCTTCGGCACCGCAATGCCATAGGCGTCGCAGACCAGCTTGCCTTCCGGCGCGGTCAGGCTGGTGCGCTTGTCCGCCTTGACCTGGTCAAGCACCTTGCGGACGGCATCTTTGGAATTGGACATGTGGCTTCTCCCTTGACCTTGGTTCTTGCGTTCTCAAAGCGCGCGCGTGTTGCGGCTGCCCGTGATGCTTTTCCATTCGCCGCGCTCTGTTCCATGTCGCGGAACGGAGTGGCATAAAGCCGAGATTGCTCCGCCGGCTTGGATCAAAAATGGCTGGCGATGGCATTTGGTATGCCAGAAGCCAACTTGTCAAGCTGCAGCGCACCTTAGAACGCTGCAAAAAATAGGCAGCTTGACATTCTGGTATTTGGTATGCCAAAAACTTTCCCGTTAATAATCCTGTAAAAGACGACTCCCACTGGAGGAGATTCGTCGTGTCACTGCGGAAACCAACCAAGGCGTTGCCGAACATGGCCGAGGCAGATATCGCAATCGTTCGTATTGCCCCGGAGAGTAGCTTCAAGAACAAGGCGTATGACGCCTTGAAGGAAGCCATCCTCAAGATGGACATCTACTCGACGCCCGAGCCGGTGATGCTCGACGAGCGCGCGTTGTCCGAGCGCCTGGGTGTGAGCCGCACGCCGATCCGCGAAGCCATAGCGATGCTCGAGCAGGACGGTTTCGTGAAGACGGTTCCGCGCCGCGGCATCATGGTGGTGCGAAGGACCAAGAGCGAGATCGTCGACATGATCCGCGCCTGGGCGGCGCTGGAGAGCATGGCGGCCCGCCTCATCACCGCCACCGCGCGCAAGAAAGACATCACGGCGCTGCGCGACTACTTCAAGGATTTTGGCAAAGACCGCCTCCCCGAGGATCATGTCGAGGAATATTCGCGCGCCAACATCGCCTTCCACCAGGCGCTGATCTCGCTGTCGGAATCACCGGTGCTGGTCGATCTCACCAACGACCTGCTGCTGCACGTGCGCGGCTATCGGCAATTGACCATTGGACGCAAGGACCGCACCGCGACGTCGCTCCCCGAGCATCTCGGCATGATCGAAGCCCTGGAGGCGCGCGATACCGAACTCGCCGAGAAGCGCGCCCGCGATCACACCCTTGGCCTTGCCGCTTACGTCGAAGCGCATGGTCAGGAACTCTTCTAGCCAGCAACGTTCACCAGAAGGGCGAGGCATCGCCCCTAAAGCCTGAAACGGCATCTTGAGACCAGGGAGACAAGGCCCATGCTGAATACCGCGACCAAGTCCGAAGCACCGGGCACCGAGCAGGAATTGACGGATGGTTTTCATCTCGTCATCGACGCGCTCAAGCTGAACGGCATCAACACCATCTATAATGTGCCGGGCATCCCGATCACGGATTTGGGCCGCATGGCGCAGGCGGCCGGTATTCGCATGATCTCGTTCCGCCACGAGCAGAACGCCGGTTATGCGGCGGGCATCGCCGGCTACCTCACCAAGAAGCCCGGCATCTGTCTCACCGTCTCCGCGCCCGGCTTCCTCAACGGTCTCACCGCGCTCGCGCACGCCACCACCAACTGCTACCCAATGATCCTGATCTCGGGTTCCTCCGAGCGCGAGATCGTCGACCTCCAGCAGGGCGACTACGAAGAGATGGACCAGCTCGCGATCGCCAAGCCGCTGTGCAAGGCGGCCTATCGCGTGCTGCACGCCCAGGACATCGGCATCGGGCTCGCCCGTGCCATCCGTGCCGCCGTCTCCGGCCGTCCGGGCGGCGTCTATCTCGACTTGCCGGCAAAACTGTTCGGCCAGGTGATGAACGCCGATGCCGGCCGGAAGTCGCTGGTCAAGGTGATCGACGCGGCTCCCGCGCAGATCCCCTCGCCCGCGTCGATCAAGCGCGCGCTTGATGTTTTGAAGAGCGCAAAGCGCCCGCTCATCATCCTCGGCAAGGGCGCGGCCTACGCGCAGGCCGACGAGGAGATCAAAACCTTCGTCGAGAAGAGCGGCATCCCCTTCCTGCCGATGAGCATGGCCAAGGGCCTGCTCTCCGACACGCATCCGCAATGCGCGGGCGCTGCCCGCTCCACGGTGCTGAAAGAATCTGACGTCGTGCTGCTGATCGGCGCCCGGCTGAATTGGCTGCTCTCGCACGGCAAGGGCAAGAATTGGGGCGAAGCGCCCAAGAAGTTCATTCAGGTCGACATCGAACCCAGGGAAATGGACTCCAACGTCGAGATCGTCGCGCCCGTCGTCGGCGACATCGGCTCGGTCGTCTCCGCCTTCAACCAGGCGATGGCTTCGGGCTGGACCGCCCCGCCGGCCGAGTGGACCAAGGCGATTTCGACCAAGCGCGAAGAGAACGTCGCCAAGATGGCGCCGAAGCTCATGAACAACAAATCGCCGATGGACTATCACGGCGCGCTCGGCGTGCTGAAGAACGTCATCAAGGATCATCCCGAGGCGATCCTCGTCAACGAGGGCGCCAACACGCTCGACCTCGCCCGCGGCGTCATCGACATGTACAAGCCGCGCAAGCGTCTCGACGTCGGCACCTGGGGCGTGATGGGCATCGGCATGGGCCAGGCGATCGCGGCTACGCTCGAGACCGGCCATCCCGTGCTCGCGGTGGAGGGCGACTCGGCCTTCGGCTTCTCCGGCATGGAGGTCGAGACCATCTGCCGCTACAATTTGCCGATCTGCGTCGTCATCTTCAACAATGACGGCATCTATCGCGGCACCGACGTCAACGGCGCCAACGCCGATCCGGCAACGACGGTGTTCGTCAAGGGCGCCCGCTACGACAAGATGATGGAGGCCTTCGGCGGCGTCGGCGTGAACGCGACCTCGCCGGACGAGCTCAAGCGCGCCGTCAACGAAGCCATGGCTTCGGGCAAGCCGACGCTCATCAACGCCGTGATCGATCCCGCCGCCGGTTCCGAAAGCGGCCGCATCGGCAACCTCAATCCGCAAAGCGTTCTGCAGAAGAAGAAGTAAGCACTCCCCTTCAACCCATTAGGTCCCTGCGGGTGCAGGGGTAGATCAGAGTACGGAGCAACACGATGACAAAAGCGCTCGAGGGCGTTCGCATTCTCGACTTCACCCACGTCCAGTCCGGGCCGACCTGCACGCAGTTGCTCGCATGGTTCGGCGCCGACGTGATCAAGGTGGAACGTCCGGGCGTGGGTGACATCACCCGCGGCCAGCTGCAGGACATCCCGAACGTGGACAGCCTGTATTTCACCATGCTCAACCACAACAAGCGCTCGATCACGCTCGACACCAAGAACCCCAAGGGCAAGGAAGTCCTCACCGAGCTGATCAAGAAGTGCGACGTACTGGTCGAGAATTTCGGTCCCGGCGTGCTCGACCGCATGGGCTTCCCCTGGGAGAAGATCCAGGCGATCAACCCGAAGATGATCGTCGCCTCGATCAAGGGCTTCGGTCCCGGACCGTACGAAGACTGCAAGGTCTATGAGAACGTCGCGCAGTGCACCGGCGGCGCCGCCTCCACTACTGGCTTCCGCGACGGCCTGCCGCTCGTCACCGGCGCGCAGATCGGCGACAGCGGCACCGGCCTGCATCTGGCGCTCGGCATCGTCACTGCACTCTATCAGCGCACCCATTCCGGCAAGGGCCAGAAGGTCACGGCAGCGATGCAGGACGGCGTGCTCAACCTCGCGCGCGTCAAGCTGCGCGACCAGCAGCGCCTCGCCCATGGTCCACTCAAGGAATACAGCCAGTTCGGCGAAGGCATTCCGTTCGGCGATGCCGTGCCGCGCGCCGGCAACGATTCAGGCGGCGGCCAGCCCGGCCGCATCCTGAAGTGCAAGGGCTGGGAGACCGATCCCAACGCCTACATCTACTTCATCACGCAGGCCCCGGTCTGGGAGAAGATTTGCGACGTGATCGGCGAGCCCTCCTGGAAGACCGATCCGAACTACGCCAAGCCCGCCGTTCGCCTGCCGCGCCTCAACGAGATCTTCGGCCGCATCGAACAGTGGACGATGACGAAGACGAAGTTCGAGGCGATGGAAATCCTCAACAAGGACGACATCCCCTGCGGCCCGATCCTGTCGATGAAGGAGATCGCCGAGGACCAGTCGCTGCGCGCGACCGGCACCGTGGTCGAGGTCGACCACCCCACCCGCGGCAAGTACATCTCGGTCGGCAACCCGATCAAGCTGTCGGACTCCCCGAGCGAGGTGGAGCGCTCCCCGCTGCTCGGCGAGCACACCGACGAGATCCTGCGCACCGTGCTTGGCTTCTCGGACCATCAGGTCGCCGATATCCACAAGTCCGGCGCGCTCGATCCGCCGCAAAAGCAGGCCGCCGAGTAAGCGGGCTCATCTCACGACGCGAAAGGCCGCCGGCTTCGGCGGCCTTTTTGTTGGCGCGCAAAGGCTGCATCGCACGATCGGCGCGCTTGCCGCGCCGCCAAGGCTGGATTAAAGATTGGTTCGCGAGGAACAGACGCGGTGGCCGGCCGTTACTCCCTCGACCGGCGTGCTCCCGGAAATGCGAGCATGCCCGGAAATGCCAGCATGCAATCTCCACGGCGAGTGCAGCACGCCTCGCAAAGACCCTGCCCCACGCTGAAGAACTGGTCGCCTTCGCTTCCGAGGATGGCAAGTCGGCCTTTCAGTTCGGGCACAGGTGGCGTCGCGTCCGGCACTCGCCAGGACCACGCTCATTGATCAAATTGAGGGCTTAAATGTCGAAAGATCAATCCTCTGATCGCGCCAAGCGTGAAGCCAACAAGGCGTTCAAGCCTGCGACAACGCAGAAGCCGATCAATGACTATGCGAAGGACCAGAACTCCTTCAACGAGAATCGCGAACGGCTGAAAGCGGAGCGATTGGCCCGGGAGGCGAAGCCGGGAAGCGGCTCCGAATAAGAGCGTCGGTCCCAGACTCCGATCGCGGATTGCGCTGAAGGCGCGGCACTGAAATCTGCGCCTGCCCTACAGCATCGATAGCACGACGATTCCGTCTTCGACTGCACCAGAAGCGAGCTGCGCCCGCGCCATGCGCTCGAACTCGGTTCGGTTCTTGCGAAGATAACTAAAAGCCTGCTTCTGCGTCAGGAACGTCGTCGCAAGACGGCACATCTGTCGTCCCGCGCCAAGCGCGAGAAAGAAGGTGATGGTGCCACCGCCATCCGACTTGATTCTAGGCACGACCCGCACTCTTTGGCATGTGATCGGCCCTCTCCCAATTGTCGTCGGTGCAATGGAAGCCAGCTATGGCGTCACCTTCTTCTTGCGCTTCGTCGGGGTGGCGGCGGGCAATGATGCCTGAAGGGCGGCGTCTGCCGCTTCCTTGGCTTCGCGCAGCTCTCGAAGCCGCGCCATGTTCTTGCGAACATCGACGGCTTGCTTTCCAACATCCACCATCGCCCGAGCGCCTTCCTCTGCGGCCAAACGCTGACGGTTAGTACGCGCGATGCTTTCGGGTGACGGTTCGGCCGGTCTCTTGGCGCTCATTATTCACCCTGCTCTGCAACGGACAAAAACCCGCTCAATCCTGGGATCGAGCGGGTGGCATGGCCGTTTCAGCACATCCGTGAAACGGCACCAAGGCTTTAGGCCAGCGAGAGATTCTCAGCGCTGACCTTGCCCCGCATCTTGTCGGTCTTGAGCTCGAAGTTGACCTTTTGGCCTTCAGCGAGACCTGCAAGACCAGCCCGCTCGACCGCGCTGATGTGAACGAACACATCGTTGCCGCCGTCGTTCGGCTGAATGAATCCAAAGCCCTTCTGGCCGTTAAACCACTTCACAGTACCTGTCGTCATTTTCTTCTCCAAAGCGCATACGCGCAGGTTCCGCGTGCTCGTCACGCAGAACAAATTCTATTCGTCGATGTCTATGGAAAAGGAGCCCGCGGGCGCATTCAACAAGGCACAGCGGCTGAACGAACAGCCTCAACGTATACCACATCCTCGCTATTTGCAAGGCTTGGCATTTGCCCGATTCGACGTCTCAGGAGCTCGGCGGTAGGTACAGGACGCTTCCGTCGGAGAAGCTCGCGTTAGCGGCTCTGATCTTCTCGGCGACGATCTGCAACCCGACATGAGCGCGCTTGGCCATATCCGAATTCCGGCGCGCTCGACGGCGTTCTCCAATTCAGAACGCATGTATCGCAATAATGCATTTTTACAAAACGAGGGGGTAACCTAGGCTTGATCGATGCCAAGCCGTACGGCGCGCAATGGAGCGCGACGACGGAGGGACCGATACCGACCGATGCGGCTATTTTTTACTCAGACGTCGCCATACGCCCGCAAGGTAAGAGTCGCCATTCATGAGCTCGGATTGAGGCTTGCCGACTGGTTTGAACGCGCGCGCGTTCGCTCATCCATGATCGCGACACGGCCATGCTGAGTTTCGAGCCCGGAACGGTCCTCAGCAGCCGTCACCTCGCCGATATTTTCAGCACCGCCCCCATGCGCACTATTTTCGGTGAGCGCAATTCGCTTGAGTCCATGCTTCTGGTCGAGGTCGCGCTGGCCAAGGTTCAAGGGCAGCTTGGCGTGATTCCTGCCGAGGCTGCTGCTGCGATCGCCTCCGCTGCACGCGCTGAACTACTCGATCTCGACGAATTGGCCGCGGGCACTTTGCGCGCTGGTTTGCCTGTCGTGAATCTGGTCGAGCAGCTGATCCGGCTCACCGGCAAACCCCATGGCGAATTCGTCCATTGGGGTGCCACGAGTCAGGACATCATGGACACCGCGCTCGTGATGCAGATGCGCGACGCGCTCGAGCTCATCCACCGCGATCTGGAGCGGCTGATATCGACGCTTGCGGATCTGGCGCGGACCCACCGCGATACGCCCATGGTCGGCAGGACCAAGCTTCAACACGCGATCCCGATCACCTTCGGGTTCAAGGTTTCCGTCTGGCTGTCGGGCCTACTGCGCCACAGGCAACGTCTCGCCGAACTCAAACCAAGAGTCCTCCAGGTCCAGTTCGGCGGTGCGGTCGGCACTTTCGCATCACTCGGCGATGATGGCGACAGCGTCCGCGCTGCGCTGGCCAGCGAGCTCGGACTCGGCGAGCCCCTGGTGGCATGGCACGCCGCGCGCGATGGTTTGGCCGAGACGGTTTGCCTGCTTGGGCTGATCTCGGCGACCCTGAGCAAGATCGCGACCGATGTCGTCTTGATGGCGCAGACTGAGGTCGGCGAACTGCTGGAGCCAGGCGGTCAGGGCCATGGCGCGTCCAGCACCATGCCGCACAAGCGTAACCCGATCATCTGCGAGCAAATTCTCAGCACCGGACCGTCGCTGCGCCGGCTCGCAAGCGCCATGCTCGACGCTTCGGTCCACGACCACGAGCGGGCGACGGGACCGTGGCAAGCCGAATGGTTGCTGCTGCCGGAAGCGTTCGCGTTGGTCTCCCGGGCCATGGATAACGCTGTTCGCCTCTGCAGCGGACTGGTCGTCAGGCCCGATGTGATGCAGGCCAATCTCGGGCGGACGCAGGGTCTCATCGCCGCCGAGGCCGTCATGATGGCGCTGGCTCCGCACGTCGGGCGCCATCATGCGCACGAAATGGTGAGTGCGGCATGCACGCACGCCATCGCCTCGGGGCTGACACTAGCCCAGAGCCTTTCGCGCGATCCGGCCGTGACGGCCCACATCGCGCCCCATGAGATCGAGGCGGCTGCGGATCCGGCCCGATACATCGGCCTGTCCGGCCGTGAGGTCGATCGTGTTCTCGCGGCGGTGCAAGGCGACGCCATTGATGCGGAGTGAGGCCATATGATTTTGAAGCGCAAGCGCATGGGCCTCGTCGCAGCTGCGGTGCTGACAATGTTGAATGCGGCACAGGCCGAGTCGCCGTTCCCGTCACGGCCAATCACGTTGATCGTCCCGTTCGCGGCTGGCGGCCCCAACGACGTGATGAGCCGGATCGTGTCCGAACACATGGCGCGAAAACTTGGGCAGCCGATCATTGTCGAGAACGTCGCCGGGGCGGGCGGCACGACCGGCTCAACGCGCGTCGCGAAAAGCGCGCCCGACGGTTATACGCTCGTCAGCGGTCACGTCGGGACGCATGCTGCATCGGTCGCGCTGTATCCGAATCTCCGTTACGATCCGCTGGTTGATTTCACGCCGATCGGTCTGGTCGCGGAAACGCCGATCCTGGTCGTCGCTCGCCGCGACCTCGGCGCCGAAAGCATGGCGTCGTTCATCGCGATCGCCAAGGCGCGTGGCCCGGACCTCACCTTGGGCCATGCGGGTGTCGGTTCGATCAGCCACATCAGCTGTCTGCTGTTCACCTCCGTGATCGGATTCAAGCCGGTGGAGGTGCCATATCGCGGATCAGCGCTGGCGATGACCGACCTGATCGCGGGCCGCAGCGACTTCAGCTGTGGACTATTGGGCGACGTTCTTCCCTTCCTGGGTGACAACAATCTGCGTTTTCTGACCGTTTCGGCGCCCGCACGGGTTCCGCAACTGCCGGACACGCCGACGGCGAGGGAAGCAGGACTTCCACAGTTTGTCGCATCGAGCTGGTTCGCGTTCTACCTGCCGAAAGGCGCTCCCGACGCCATTCGCGACCGCTTCTCGGATGCGCTTCGCGCAGCGCTCGACGATGACGGCGTGCGGAGACGGCTCGAACTGGTAGGCTTGATCCTGCCACCGCCGGACCAGCGAGGCCCCGAACCGCTCAAGCGGCGGATGACCGAAGAGATCGCGCGCTGGCAGGACATTGTCAAAGCCGCGCAGATTCGGCTCGATCAATAAGTGCAACCGATGCAGTCGAGCGCGTGATCGCCCGCCAGCTTTCGCCGTCGCGCCTCACGCCGCAGGCCGACGGAACAATCCGACGATCCGCTGTTACAAAGCTGGCATTCACCATGACGCCGCAGGACGTGGCGGCAGTCTGCCCCTCATCCATCAAAAAATTCGAAACGCCCTGTCGGATCGGGGGTATCTCGTCCGTCATCTAGACATGAACGGGCAATAGACGCTGACGTCGAGCCCGGCGATTCATGAGGAAAATGATCATGCCCAGCACTGTCCGCCTGCACCGCGTTCTCACGACCAGCCCGGAGAAAGTCTATCGCGCCTTCCTGGAGGCGGATGCGCTGGCGAAATGGCTTCCGCCGAACGGCTTCACCTGCACCGTCCATCATTTCGAGCCGAAGGTCGGGGGCACGTTCAAGATGTCGTTCCGCAACTTCACGACGGGCAACAACCACGCCTTCGGCGGCGAATATCTCGAGCTCGTCCCCGGCGAACGTCTCCGCTACACCGACAGGTTCGACGACCCCAATCTGCCGGGCGAGATCCAGGTCACCGTGATCCTGAAGAAAGTATCCGTCGGCACCGAGCTGGATATCACGCAGGCCGGCATCCCCGACGTCATCCCGCCGGAGGCTTGCTATCTCGGCTGGCAGGAATCGCTGCGCAATCTGGCGAAGCTCGTCGAGCCTGAGATCAAGCAATAGCGACCGGACGGGATTTAGGGGCGGCCGCGTGACCGTAGGCTACGGTCCTGCCTTCGGCGCAATCCCGCCGCTTGCGGTCCAGCGGTCGGGATCCGGGCTATGTCCGATCAACGCAAGGCCATAGGCGATCGACTCGAACTGGTCGCCTGACATCAGCCGTTCGTTGCCGAACCGCTCGGCGAACAGCTTTCGAACGGCGGGCACGAAGGACGTGCCGCCGGTCAAGAACACCTTCTCGATCTCGCGCGCGGTAATGCCGGCTTCGCCAAGCACCTTGTCGACGGTAGCCCCGAGCCTCGCGATGTCGTCGGCAATCCAGGCTTCGAAATTCTTCCGCGTGATGGTCGAGCCGATGTCGACGCCGCCGCCTTTGAAGCGGAACTCCACCTGATCCTGCGCCGACAGTGCGACCTTGGCGTCGGACACCGCGCGGTACAACGAAAAGCCGAGGTCGAGATCGACGATGGTGATGAAATCCTCGAGCAGAGCCGGCTTCACCGCGGTGCGCGCAAGCTCCCTGAGTTCGCGCAGGTCGCCGTTGCTCTTCATCATCGCGAGCTGATGCCAGCGCGCGAGGTTGGTGTAGTGGCCCGTGGGGATCGGCAGCACCTTGTCGAACGAGCGGAAGCTCGAGCCCTTGCCCAGCCGCGGCGAGACGACGTGATCGACGATGCGGTAATCGAACGTGTCGCCCGCAATCCCGATGCCGGCATGGCCGAGCGGCTCGGCGCGCAAGGCGCCGCCGGCACGCGAGAACCGCATCACCGAGAAATCGCTGGTGCCGCCGCCGAAATCCGCGACCAGTACGGTCGCATCGCGCTCCAGCCGGCGGGCGAAGGAGAACGCGGCTCCGACAGGCTCGTAGACGTAGCGGGCGTGGCCGGCCCCAAGGCGCTCGAACGCGGCGCGGTAGCGCTGCATCGCCAGCGCTTCGTCGGGATTGCCGCCGGCGAAGCGGACGGGGCGACCGACCGTGACGGTGGACGTCTCGAAGCCGAATTTATCGCCGCCATGGCGCGCCAGCGTCCGCAGGAACGCCGCCAAAATATCCTCGAACTTGTAGCGCTGCCGGAACACCTGGGTGGTGTTGAAGCTGGAGCTCGCGGCGAAGGTCTTGAACGATTGGAGGAAGCGGTAGACATGGCGGCCTTCGAGGAACTGCTCGATCGCCCACGGGCCGCCTTCGGCCTGGGCGCCGGCGCCCGGCCGGTCCTCCCAGAAGCACAGCGCCGACACGAAGACGCTGTGGCGCTGTCCGCCATGGTCGAAGCGGATGGCCTCAACCCGGCGGTCGTCCGCCGCAAGGGCCACGACCGTGTTGCTGGTCCCAAAATCGATGCCGATCGAGACGGCGGGCGAGGCGCTCGACATGAACCACTCTGACAGATGATTGGAAGGGGCAGACCACTAACGGCTTCGTGCCCCGCTGCCAAGGCTCCGTTTGTGGACATCGACGGTCAAATGGTTCAGTTTCGGCCGGTTTTGGGCATATCCCGCTCAAATCGGCCCATTTAACGGATCATTATGCTGCAATGCGAAGAGCTAAATGCTGCTATGCAATGGCATGCATAGACATTGGCATCTGGTATACATAAATTCCCTTTCGAAATGAGACAGCACTACTGACCGTCTCAAGAAAGGGATTTCCGATGTCCAAGACCGCTTCCGTCGCTCTCGCGCCCTCCTCCTCGCTGTTCGCCCGCCTGATGGCCACGATCGACCGCCTCCTGATGGCGAGCGCCAAGATCTCGAATCACAACGGCGACCTGCCGCGCTTCGGCCTGTAGGCCGGGCAGCCTCCCGCGCCTGCGCGCGCAGCGGGAGACGGTTTTAGATCAGTCCGCATACGACTTTTGATGAATGGCCCCGGATGACGGGGCCATTTCTACTTGTGCTGTCCTGAGTCACAGCCGCAACCGGGCAAGGTCCTGCGGCATTTGCGCACGGTGACCGGACCAGCGCTTGAAGCTTGGCATAATGCATACAAGAATGCCGTTCCAGCGCTCGCAGAAAAATGAGAGGCGCCACGGGAGGCTTTATGACGGACATGGTGCAAGCAACCGCCCCGACAGCCGCGCGCGTTAGCGACACGTATCGCTGGGCGCAATTGGCAGTCGGTGTCGCGGCGATGGTGATGATCGCCAACTATCAATACGGCTGGACGTTCTTCGTCCCCGACATTCAGAAGAAGTTCGGCTGGGATCGTGCGTCGATCCAATGGGCCTTTACGCTGTTCGTGCTGTTCGAGACCTGGCTCGTGCCGATCGAAGGATGGTTCGTCGACAAATACGGTCCGCGCCTCGTCGTCCTGGTCGGCGGCGTGCTCTGCGCCGCCGGCTGGGCGATCAACGCGCAGGCGACCACGCTCAACGGCTACTATCTCGGCATGATCATCGCGGGCATCGGCGCCGGCGGCGTCTACGGCACCTGCGTCGGCAACGCGCTGAAGTGGTTTCCGGATAAGCGCGGTCTTGCCGCGGGCATCACGGCCGCGGGCTTCGGTGCAGGCTCCGCGCTGACCGTCGCGCCGATCCAGGCCATGATCAAGGACAGCGGTTTCCAGACCACCTTCCTCTATTTCGGCCTCGGACAAGGCATCATCATCTGCATTCTCGCCTTCTTCCTGCTCGCGCCGAAAGCAGGTCAGGTGCCGAACGCGGTCGTGAACGCCAATCTGCAGCAGACCCGCCGCAACTATCAGCCGACCGAAGTGCTGCGTCAGCCGATCTTCTGGCTGATGTACTTCATGTTCGTGATCGTCGGTGCCGGCGGCCTGATGGTGACGGCCAATCTGAAGCCGATCGCGGCCGACTGGAAGATCGACAACGTGCCGGTCACGCTGATGGCGGTGACAATGACCGCGGTGACCTTCGCGGCCACGATCGACCGCGTGCTCAACGGCCTGACGCGTCCGTTCTTCGGCTGGATCTCCGACATGATCGGCCGCGAGAACACGATGTTCATCGCCTTCGGCATGGAAGGTATTGGCATCTGGATGCTCTACCTCTGGGGCCACGATCCGCTCTGGTTCGTGCTGCTCTCGGGCTTCGTGTTCTTCGCCTGGGGTGAGATCTACTCGCTGTTCCCCTCGACCTGCACCGACACGTTCGGCGCCAAGTTCGCGACCACCAATGCCGGCCTGCTCTACACCGCGAAGGGTACGGCCGCGCTGCTGGTCCCGATCGGCAACTACATGCAGCAATCGTCGGGCAGTTGGGACAACGTGTTCATCATCGCGGCCGGCGCCAACATCCTGGCCTCGGCGCTGGCGATCGCGGTGCTCAAGCCCTGGCGCAAGGTGGTGGTCGCGCAATCGACCGTCTGACGCACTCCAAAAGCGCCTTCTCGTGCAAAACGCCCGGCCTCGCGGCCGGGCGTTTTCGTTGTGCGCGAAGTTTTCACGAGTCCGCCGTTCCCAAGCGGAACCCCGCATATTTTGTCAGTGGCGCGCCAAGATAGGGCTTGCAATCTGGAATATGGTATACCAAGCTCGCCACCGCGCTTGCGACGATACGCCACAATATTGCGACATCAGGTCATCTTGCGACCGGTGTCGAAACAGACAGGCGCTTGGGAGGTTCTTGATGATTTCCAGCACCGATGGCGCTGTCACGGCCGCGCCTCTCCGCACAGGTTTCCGTTGGCTCCAGCTGGTCATGGGCATCGTCTGCATGGCGATGATCGCCAACCTGCAATATGGCTGGACGTTGTTCGTCGATCCGATCGATCACGCGCACCATTGGGGACGCGCCGCGATCCAGCTCGCTTTCACCATCTTCGTCGTCACCGAAACCTGGCTGGTGCCGATCGAGGCCTGGTTCGTCGACAAATACGGCCCGCGCATCGTCATCATGTTCGGCGGCGTCATGATCGCGCTGTCCTGGATTCTCAATTCCTACGCCGATAGCCTCACCTTGCTCTACGCGGCCGCGATCATCGGCGGCATGGGCGCGGGCGCGGTGTACGGCACCTGCGTCGGCAACGCGCTGAAATGGTTTCCCGATCGCCGGGGCCTTGCCGCCGGTGCGACCGCCGCCGGCTTCGGCGCAGGCGCTGCACTCACCGTCGTGCCGATCGCGACCATGATCGCGACGAGCGGCTATCAGCACGCGTTTCTCACCTTCGGCATCGGCCAGGGCGTGATCGTCTTCGTGCTCGCCTTCTTCATCCAGCCGCCGCGGATCTCGATCCCGCCGAAGAAGAAGCAGCTCAATCTGCCGCAGACCAAGATCGACTTCACCCCGCCCCAGGTGCTGCGCGCCCCTATTTTCTGGGTCATGTATCTCGTTTTCGTCATGGTCGCCTCCGGGGGCCTGATGACCGCGGCGCAGATCGCTCCGATCGCGCACGACTTCAAGATCGCCGACACGCCGGTCACGCTTGCCGGCTTCCAGATGGCGGCATTGACGTTCGCGATCTCGCTCGACCGCATCTTCGACGGTTTCGGACGGCCCTTCTTCGGCTTCGTCTCCGACACGATCGGCCGCGAACACACCATGTTCATCGCCTTCGGCACCGCCGCGCTGATGCTGCTGACGCTGTCGGCCTATGGCCACGTGCCCGTCGTCTTCGTGCTCGCCACCGCGGTCTATTTCGGCGTGTTCGGCGAGATCTACTCGCTGTTCCCCGCGACCTGCGGCGATACCTTCGGCTCGAAGTTCGCAACCACCAACAACGGCATGCTCTACACGGCGAAGGGGACGGCGTCCCTGCTCGTTCCGCTCGCGAGCGTGATCTCGGCCACCTATGGCTGGAAGGCCGTGTTCGTGGTCGCGGTGGCGCTGAACGCGACGGCGGCCCTGATGGCACTGTTCGTGATCAAGCCGATGCGCCGCTCCTTCATTCTCGGCAAGGAAGCCGAGAGCGCCAACGCCGCGACGGGGAACGCCAAGACCGAGACGGCATAACGAACCCGCACCTTGCACGGGTGAGACAGGGGCGCAGCGATGCGCCCCTTTCTTTTTGGCTCACGACAAATGTCAGCATTGCTGCCGCAAGAATTTTCGGATCAGCCAAACCGAATGCTTGACGATTGGCATTATGTATACCACACTCGCCTCATCATTCACCCAGGGAGGTTGCAATGCTGGTCGGAGACATTCTGCGCAAGAAGACACCGCGCGTTGTCACGGTGCGAATGAACGAAACGGTGGGTATCGCCGCCAAGCTGATGCGCGCCAACAATATCAGCGCACTGGTCGTGAAGGACGTGGTCCGCTCCGAGGGCAATACCGCGGTCGGCATGTTCACCGAACGCGACGTCGTGCGCGCGGTTGCCGAGCACGGCGCCAATGCCGTCAACGTCAAGGTCTCGCAGCTCGTCTCGGTGCAGCAACTCGTGTCCTGCACCTCGAGCGACACGATCGAGCACGTCCGCCATCTGATGAACCGGAATCACATCCGGCACCTGCCTGTCATCGACGATTACAGCCTCGTCTCGGTCATCAGCATGCGCGACATCGCGGCCGTCATCGACGAAGCACTCAACGGCACGCCGCAAGCAGCTTAAAGCGCCTCACTTCCCCTGCGACTACCGGCCCCGGCTCGGACCCTTCCGAGCCGGACCGGATCTTTCGTCCCGAAATCCGGCTTCCGCTGCTCCGCGAGGATTCCATGAAGATCTGCATCTACGGCGCCGGCGCAATCGGCGGATATCTCGGGGTTCAGCTCGCGCGCGCGGGCGCCGACGTCAGCCTGGTCGCACGCGGCGCGCACCTTGCCGCGATGCGCGAGCGCGGCCTGACGCTGCTCGCGGGCGAGGAGAAGCACACCGTGCATCCGCGCTGCACAGACAATCCGGCCGAGCTCGGCGTGCAGGACTACATCATCATCACGCTGAAGGCGCACTCGATCACCGGCGTGATCGAGACAATGCAACCGCTGCTCGGACCCCACACCCGCATCGTCACCGCCGTCAACGGCATCCCCTATTGGTACTTCTACAAGCATGGCGGCCAATACGAGAATTCGACGCTGGAGAGCATCGACCCCGGCGGACGGCAGTGGCGCGAAATCGGCGCCGAGCGCGCCATCGGCTGCATCGTCTATCCCGCCACCGAGATCGAGGCGCCCGGCGTGATCCGTCACGTCTACGGCAACAATTTTCCGCTCGGCGAGCCCTCCGGCGAGACCACCCCGGACGTGCAACGCCTCGCCGATCTCTTCGTCGCAGCCGGGCTGAAAGCGCCGGTGCTCGACCGCATCCGCGACGAGATCTGGCTCAAGCTGTGGGGCAATGTCTGCTTCAACCCGATCAGCGCACTCACCCATGCAACACTCGACGTGATCTGCACCGATCCGGCCACCCGCGCGCTGTCGCGCGCGATCATGATGGAGACGCAAGGCATCGCCGAGACGTTCGGCGTCAAATTCCGCGTCGACGTCGAGCGCCGGATCGAAGGCGCCCGCAAGGTCGGCGCGCACAAGACCTCGATGCTCCAGGATCTCGAGCGCGGCCGCCCGATGGAGATCGACCCGCTCGTCACCGTCGTGCAGGAGATGGGCCGCCTCACCGGCATCGCCACTCCCGCGCTCGATTCAGTGCTGGCGATGGTGACCCAGCGCGCCCGCATCGCCGGTCTCTACGACGGCATCTCGACACGATCGGATCCGCGCGCACTGGCGGTGGCGTGATGGCTGGCGAGATCAAACAATGGCTCCGCTTCCGCAATAGCGGTGCGACCGGCTTCGGCACGCTGAATTCGTCAGGCATCAGCGTGCATGAGGGCGAGATGTTCGGCCGTCATGCCGCAACCGGCAAGACGCTGGCGCTGTCCGAGGTCGAGCTGCTCGCGCCCTGCGCGCCCAGCAAGATCGTCGCGCTCTGGAACAATTTTCACGCGCTCGCGGCCAAGCTCAGCCAGCCCGAGCCGCCGGAGCCGCTCTACCTCCTGAAGGCCACCACCAGCATTACGACGCCAGGCGCGGTGATCCGCCGTCCCTCTTATTACGACGGTAAGACCACGTATGAAGGCGAGCTCGGCATCGTCATCGGCAAGACCTGCGCCCGGGTGTCTCCGGCGGAGGCGGACAGCTTCATCTTCGGGTACACCTGCGTCAACGACATCACTGCCAACGACATCCTGACCAGCGATCCCACGTTCCCGCAATGGGCGCGGGCCAAGGGCATCGACGATTACGGCCCGTTCGGCCCCGTCATCGCCACCGGTCTCGATCCGGCAAAGCTGGTGGTCCGCACCATCCTCAACGGCGCGGAGCGGCAGAACTATCCGCTATCGGACATGATCTTCTCCGTGCAGGAGCTGGTCAGCAGGATCTCCCACGACATGACCCTGCTCCCCGGCGACCTCATTGCCGTCGGCACCTCGGTCGGCGTCGGCGTAATGAAAGAGCCGGTGAACATTGTGACCGTCGCGATCGACGGCATCGGCGAGCTGACCAACGAGTTTCGGCTGTAGCCACCAAAGCGGTGCGGTAGCCCGGATGGAGCGAAGCGAAATCCGGGGCCGGCCCTCAAGGCTTGCAGAACTCGGCTTGCGCTTCGCTCCATCCAAGCTACGGAACACTCCGTCCAACCTTGGACCCCCGGCACCCACCGCCCGTCCGCCGATCGGCTGACGCATTCAGCCGTGGATCGTGCGACCGGACCTATCCAGCAAGCCCCCGCCGCCCTTGATCTCGGTTCCGCTCTCCAATAGCAATTATGGCGATAATGTGTGCCGGCGTGAGGAAGTCACGATGTGGCTGTTTTTCCTGGTTGCCTGGTTTGTTCTCCTCACCGCCATCGGGATCTTCGCCCAGCAGGCGCTCGGTTACGATGTCGGCCACCTGCCTGCCTGGTTCGGAGGCCTGCCTGTCCCGCAGCGGTTTGCGACCGGCGCGATCCTGGCCCTGGCGCTGGCACTGATCGGCGCCTCCGCCTGGCGGCTCTCGCGCCAGGACCGGCGCCTCGACACATTGCGCGACCGCCTCAAGAAGACCCGCGAGGACGTCGTCGTCGCCCACGCCCTGCAGAACCACCTCGACGCCACCGTCCAGCACCTGATCGAGAGCGATCCCCGGGAGGCCGTCTCCGCCCTCCACGACAAGCTGGGCGAGACCGAGCAGCGCGCCCTGCTGCAGCGGGGCCGCAACGAATCCACCGACATGCACGACCAGCTCGCCGAAATCCGCCGCCGCCAGCAGGAGCTGCGCGACATGGTCGGCAAGGTCGCCGAGCAGCGCCGCGCGGTCGAGCCGGTTTTCACCGAGATCCGCGACCGCCAGAACCAGCTCGAACGCTCGCTGCACGACCTCGAGACCGACGACCGCAAGAACAATCTCGCCGACCGGCTCAAGGACATCGCGCGCGACGTAGCGACGCTGCTGTCGCGGGTCGGCACCGTCCAGGGCACCTTTGCGACCCTGAACCAGTACAAGGAAGATCTGGCGAAGTCCCACGCCGAGCTGGTGCCGCTGCGCGCGTCGGACGCCGGCCTCAATGCCTTGATTGGCGAGCTGGGCCTCAGTCATGAGCGCCTCGCCAAGAGCGTCGACGAGCTCGAAACCGGCGGCGAAGCGCCACTCGGCATCCGGGTCGAGACGCTGTCGAAGAACAAGATGGAGATCGAGCAGCGCCTGGCCCGCATCGACGACAGCTTCCACATCCTGAAAGGCATCGGGCTCGACTTCGAAGAGCTCGGCCAGCGCCAGGCCCAGCTCGAACGCTCACTCGCCGGTGTCGAGACCGACGCCGACGGAAAGACGCTTGCCGACCGCCAGAATGCGCTGAACGATTTTGTTCTCCAGTCGCGCCAGCGCCTCGGCGCGTTACAGGAGACGCTGGCGACGCTGAACGCCTTCAAGACGGAGCTGTCGAAGTCCCAGGCCGACCTCGTCCCGCTGAAGGCTCCCGTGTTCGGCATCGAGGCCCTGATCGCGGACGTCGGCACCACGCGCGACCTCCTCGCCAAAACCGTCGGCGAGATCGAGGCGAGCGGCGACGTCAGCCTCGCCTCGCGCGTCGACGCGCTGACCAAGAGCAAGCGCGAGGTCGAAGACCGCCTCGCCCGCATCTTCGACAATTTCAACGCGCTCGACGGCTTGCGAAAAGACATCGGCGGCATCTTCTCGACGATCCGGAACAGCCTGAACAAGATCGGGTGAAGGCACCCGATCCTTCGGGATGGTTCGAACCGCGATCCCGATCCGCGCGACCAATCCGGACATGCGCTTGATCCTCGGCCTCCTCTCCGCCCTGCTCGGCGCGCTCGCCGGCTGGTCCGCCCTTGCCGCACTGGTGATCGCGCTGGCCGGGCCAGACCGCGATGGCGGCATAGCCATGGGCGCCTTCTTCGACATCGGTCCGATCGGCGGTGTGGTTGGCCTGATCGCCGGCATCTGGCTGTTCGTGCGCTTCGGCCTGGTCCGGAATGCAACGCCACAGCCGCCCACGGAAACCTCCGACACTACGCCTCATCACACCACGCGGCTCTCTGCGCCCTTTGCTCTCACCGTACTGCTCATCGCGGCAATCCTTGGCTATTGGGGCTGGTACGAACTCATCCGCTCGCCCTATCTCAGTCACGGCTACATGACGCTCCACATCGAGTTTCGCCTTCCCGCCGGTATGACGCTGCCGGACAAGGCGGAGGATGTGCACATCGAGGTCGAGGAAGCGACAGGGTATGCCAATGCCGATTTGCCTCCGAACTGGCGCGCGCATGAAGGCGAGCACAAAGCGATCATTGCCTCCACGTCGTTGACGTACAAAACGCGTCACCGCGCCGTCAGCCTGACGCTTCCGGGTTCGCCGACGCAGAGCTGGCCGATCGATCTCCCCTCCGATCCTGATCCCACCCCTGGCTTTTCGCCCTGGCGCGTGGCGGGCGATGCGTCACCGGCGAAGATCGAGATGCATTTCCGCCTCAGCGCCGATCACTGACCAACGAGGGGCGCGAAGGCCAAACATTCAGACACATCACGTCTCCGCGCGCCCGGCAGATGCCGCCAACATGTCGCGCGGATGCCGCACTGTGGACGCATTCGGCCGCCCTTCTGTGGGGCGTGTCTGGGGGCACGGCGGTGCCGTGTTTGGACCAAACCTTCTAGGGGTATGACTGTGAAGAAGATTGTATTTGTCGTGGGTGCTACGCTTACTCTGGTGACGGCTGCGAATGCTGCGGATCTGCCGCGCCGCCAGCCCGTTCCCGTCTATTCCGAGCAGGCGCCGATCGGCAAGATGCCGATTGGCAAGAGCCCGGTTGGAAAGGCCCCGATCGGCAAGGCGCCCGGCCCCGTCGCGGCGCGCTACTGACGCGCAGCGAAATACGGGCAGAAGCAAGCGTAGACTCTGCGTGAGTGGCTGACAGTCGAGGGGCATAGCGTGACGAACAAACCTGATCGATCGGGACCCTGCATCCTTGCGGGATTCGCGCTCGCGGCCATGCTCGCGTGCACGACACCCTCCGCCTCGGCCCACGAAGCGAACAAGCGCGTTGCTGAGGCAAACGCGCTTGCCACGACCGACGCCGTATCACGGCCGGCGCCGCAAGCGACTAGGCGCGCGGTCGCGCGCGCGGAGAAAGGTCCGTACTACGTCGATTTCCGCGCCCGCACGGCCGCGAGCTGGGGCCACGCCTTCGTCTGGTACGGCAAGACCAGCGAGCGCGCCGTCGAGGTCGCGGGCCTGACGCCGTCCGGCGACACCTGGGCTTACGTGCTCGGCCACCTGACCTGGGTGCCGGCGGAGACCGGCGCAAGCTACGGCGATCTCGACCCGGACTACCTGACCGCAAACTACCGCGTCTATCTGAACGAAGCCGACGCCAAGCGCGTGTTTGCCTATATCAAGAAATTGCAGGCAAGCTCGCCGGTCTGGAATGCCGAGACCACCAATTGCACCGGCTTCATCGGCGACATCGCCGAGTACATGGGATTGAAGGTCCCCTACCGCTGGCAGCGGCCGGAAAACTTCGTCAACAGCCTCAAGGAAATGAACGGCGGCCGCCAGATGGTGCGGCTGTCGGCGGAGTAGAGCCCGCCAGGGCGCACCACGCGACGCCGTCATTGCGAGCGCAGCGAAGCAATCCAGAGTCCCTCCACGGGTAAAGTCTGGATTGCTTCGCTGCGCTCGCAATGACGATGCCGAAGCAATTGGGCACGATGGATTGGCGGAGTGCCCGTCGGGCAAAACACCCGCACAAATTTCCCACCCGCCTGTCAATCCCAGTTCGCCAAAATATTCCACTTTACCGAAATTCGGATTTGTCGTACGTACGCGATACCCTGACCCGGGACAAGGGGCGGATCGCGATCGTCACGAACCGCGGGTTGGGCAGCGATGGACGCGACGGCGTCGGGCGCGAGCGGCATTGCAGGGCGGCTTCGGCTGTGAGCAATGGCTTTCGTGCCTACGACACGATGCCGAAAGCGTCTTCGCATGGCTTCGGGTGTGAGCACACGCCAGCTCCCGAAGGCCCAGCGAGGACGTGCGCGGACGAACAAGTCGTGTGGTCCTGACGCCCGGGGTCTGTGCGTCAAGTCCTGCGGTGATGTGG